>NZ_CP160328.2:1200000-1800000 GCF_040741455.2 Snodgrassella alvi | reverse complement strand
ATCATCGAATTCATCATCTGCAAGAAAAAACAGTGATGATGTAAATTTGATATCATTCATTGACTGACCAATATCGGCAGGTATTGGTGTTGAGGTATATCAGATGGAAATTTTTGCAGTTAATCAGCACAAACGTTAGGCAAACAGAGATTTTTCTAAAGTAGTAGTATGCTGAGGTTAATTAAAAACGGACTGAATAAAATCCAGTCCGTTTTTTTTCGTTCAGTTCATTATTGAACTTTAATTTCTACATCAACGCCAGCTGGCAAGTCCAGTTTCATCAATGCATCAGTGGTTTTATCAGTCCAGTCGATAATGTCCATCAGACGCAGATGAGTGCGGATTTCCAACTGTTCACGTGAAGTTTTGTTCACATGTGGTGAACGCAGCAGATTGAAACGTTCAATTTTAGTAGGCAGAGGAATCGGGCCTTTTACCACAGCGCCAGTACGTTTGGCAGTATCCACGATTTCCTGAGCAGAACGGTCAATCAGGGCGTAGTCATAAGCTTTCAGACGAATACGGATTTTCTGGTTTTTCATATCTATATTCTTCCTGATTAAGCGATAACTTTAGCAACCACACCGGCACCAACTGTTCGGCCACCTTCACGAATCGCAAAGCGCAAGCCTTCTTCCATTGCGATTGGGTGAATCAACTCTACGTCGATGGTCACATTTTCACCCGGCATTACCATTTCTACACCTTCTGCCAGACTTACTGCGCCTGTTACGTCAGTGGTACGGAAGTAGAATTGCGGACGGTAGTTTGCGAAGAATGGGGTATGACGTCCACCTTCTTCTTTGCTCAATACGTATACTTCAGCTTTAAATTTGGTGTGCGGGGTGATGCTGCCCGGTTTTGCCAATACCTGACCACGTTCTACTTCTTCACGTTTGGTACCACGCAACAATACACCTACGTTATCACCAGCCTGACCTTGATCCAGCAATTTGCGGAACATTTCCACACCGGTACAAGTAGTTTTCTGGGTGTCTTTCAGACCCACGATTTCAATTTCATCGCCTACGTTGATTACACCGCGTTCAACACGACCGGTAACCACAGTACCACGACCTGAAATTGAGAATACGTCTTCAATCGGCAACAGGAATGGTTTGTCTACAGCACGTTCCGGTGTCGGAATGTAGCTGTCTAATGCATCAGCCAAAGCCATAATAGAAGCTTCACCAATATCAGACTGGTCACCTTCCAGTGCTTTCAGTGCAGAACCTTTAATCAACGGAACATCGTCGCCTGGGAATTCGTAGCTAGACAGCAGATCACGGATTTCCATTTCTACCAGTTCCAGCAATTCTTCGTCGTCTACCATGTCACATTTGTTCATGTAAACGATGATGTATGGTACACCTACCTGACGAGCCAGCAGAATGTGCTCACGGGTTTGCGGCATTGGGCCGTCAGCAGCTGAAACCACCAGAATGGCGCCGTCCATCTGTGCAGCACCGGTAATCATGTTTTTCACATAGTCAGCGTGTCCCGGGCAATCTACGTGTGCATAGTGACGCTCTGCGGTTTCGTATTCTACGTGTGATGTATTAATAGTAATACCACGGGCTTTTTCTTCTGGGGCATTGTCAATCTGATCGTATGCTTTCGCTGCACCACCAAATTTTTTGGACAGAATGGTACAGATTGCAGCGGTCAATGTGGTTTTACCATGGTCAACGTGACCGATGGTGCCAACGTTTACGTGCGGTTTACTCCGCTCGAATTTTTCTTTAGCCATGAGCTAAGTTTCCTTGAATAAAGATCGATTAAAGAACGATGATAACCTGAAAGCACAAAGTCTTTCAGGTTATCGGTAAATAAGTTAGCCTTTGCGGGCAGCAATCACCTGCTCAGCTACATTATTCGGTGCTTCGGCGTATTTCTTGAATTCCATGGAGTAGGTAGCACGACCCTGAGTAGCAGAACGCAGGTCAGTTGAGTAACCGAACATTTCTGCCAGCGGTACTTCGGCACGTACTTTCTTGCCGCCAATACCATCATCGTCCATACCCAGTACGATGCCACGACGACGGTTCAGGTCGCCCATTACATCGCCCATGTAGTCTTCCGGTGTTTCTACTTCAACAGCCATAATTG
Source organism: Snodgrassella alvi (assembly GCF_040741455.2). NCBI lineage: Bacteria > Pseudomonadati > Pseudomonadota > Betaproteobacteria > Neisseriales > Neisseriaceae > Snodgrassella > Snodgrassella alvi. The sequence continues at coordinate 1,797,891 of NZ_CP160328.2, read as the reverse complement.
GCTCCAGTAATACTGGAGAAGCCTTACGCATACCGTCTTTGAATGCCATAGAACCGGCTAATTCAAATGCGATTTGTGAAGAGTCCACATCATGGTAAGAACCGAAGGTCAGACGTACACGAATATCCACTACTGGATAGCCAGCCAAAATACCGTTGGTCATGGTATCGCGGATACCTTTATCCACAGACGGGATGAATTCGCGTGGAATCACACCACCTTTAATCTCGTCGATGAATTCGTAGTTCACACCACCTGGTTCCAGAGGTTCCATGGTGATTACTACGTGACCATACTGACCTTTACCGCCAGACTGTTTCACGTATTTAGCTTCGGATTCCACTGATTTACGAATGGTTTCACGATAAGCCACTTGTGGAGCACCCACATTGGCTTCTACGCCAAATTCACGTTTCATACGGTCGACAATAATTTCCAGATGCAATTCACCCATACCGGAAATAATGGTCTGACCAGATTCTTCGTCGGTTTTCACGCGGAAAGAAGGGTCTTCTTTAGCCAAACGGTTCAGAGCCAGACCCATTTTTTCCTGGTCAGCTTTGGTTTTCGGTTCAACCGCAACGTGAATTACGGGTTCTGGGAATTCCATGCGTTCCAAAATAATCGGCGCATCAGTATCACACAGAGTTTCACCGGTAGTCACATCTTTCAGACCAATCACTGCAGCAATGTCGCCGGCACGAACTTCTTCGATTTCATCGCGGTCGTTCGCTTTCATCTGTACCAGACGACCAATACGTTCTTTGGTGCCTTTCACAGAGTTCACTACGGTATCACCGGATTTTACTACGCCGGAATACACACGGATGAAAGTCAGCTGACCAACGTATTTGTCGTTCATCAGCTTGAACGCCAATGCAGAGAATTTCTCATCATCACTGGCTTTACGGCTGTCTTTTTCACCGTCAGGTGTTTCACCTGCAACTGGTGGAATGTCTGTCGGGCTAGGCAGATACTCAACCACGGCATCCAATAAGCGTTGTACACCTTTGTTCTTAAACGCAGAACCACACAATACTGGCTGAATTTCGCCAGCCAGTGTACGTGCACGCAGTGCAGCAACAATTTCTTCCTCGCTCAGCTCTTCGCCGCCAAGGTATTTTTCCATCAGTTCTTCGTTGGCTTCAGCCGCAGCTTCCACCATTTTTTCGCGCCATTCTTCAGCTACGTCTTTCAGATCAGCCGGAATATCCGCATACTCAAATTTCAGACCCTGAGTAGCATCATCCCATACGATAGCCTGCATTTTCAGCAAATCAACTACGCCTTCAAAGCCATCTTCCGCACCCACCGGAATCACAACCGGCACTGGATTGGCACGCAGACGGGTTTGCATCTGTTCTACCACGCGGAAGAAGTTAGCGCCCTGACGGTCCATTTTGTTGACGAAAGCCAGACGAGGCACTTTATATTTGTTGGCCTGACGCCATACAGTCTCAGACTGAGGCTGTACACCGCCCACAGCGCAGTAAACCATCACTGCGCCATCCAGAACACGCATAGAACGTTCTACCTCAACGGTAAAGTCTACGTGTCCCGGGGTATCAATAATATTTAAACGATGTTCTTTAAACTGGCCGGCCATACCTTTCCAGAAAGTAGTTACAGCAGCCGAGGTAATGGTAATACCGCGCTCCTGTTCCTGTTCCATCCAGTCAGTAGTGGCCGCACCGTCATGCACTTCACCCAGTTTGTGAGTCATGCCGGTGTAAAACAGAATACGTTCTGAAGTGGTGGTTTTACCAGCATCAATATGTGCAGAAATACCGATATTACGGTATTGCTCAATAGGGGTTTTACGAGCCACGATAATTGCCTTTCTGCATTAGAAGCGGAAGTGAGAGAAGGCTTTGTTGGCTTCGGCCATACGATGTACTTCCTCACGTTTTTTCAATGCACCGCCGCGGCCTTCTGCCGCATCAATCAATTCACCAGCCAGACGCAAATCCATGGATTTTTCGCCGCGTTTACGAGCCGCATCACGTACCCAGCGCATGGCCAGAGCCAGACGGCGGGCAGGACGAACCTCAACAGGAACTTGATAGTTTGCACCACCGACACGACGGCTTTTTACTTCTACAACCGGTTTGGCGTTGGCAATGGCTTCGTTAAACACTTCAATGGCTTCTTTGCCGGTTTTCTTTTCAATCTGTTCCAGCGCACCATATACAATGCGTTCAGCCACAGATTTTTTACCGTCAATCATCAGCACATTCATGAATTTAGATAATTCGATACTGCCGAATTTCGGATCTGGCAATATGTCACGTTTCGGGACTTCTCTACGTCTTGGCATTTCAATTTCCTTAAACTATTCAGCTGGGATTTACCCACGAATATTTATGTAAATATTCACTTACTCGACAGTTTTCCTGCCGATGCGTCCCATTATTTAGGACGTTTAGCACCGTATTTAGAACGGGACTGTTTGCGGTCTTTAACACCTGCAGTGTCCAGAGAACCACGTACGGTGTGATAACGCACACCCGGCAAGTCTTTTACACGACCGCCGCGAATCAGTACTACGCTGTGTTCTTGCAGGTTGTGGCCTTCACCGCCGATGTATGAAATTACTTCATATCCGTTGGTCAGACGCACTTTGCATACTTTACGCAGAGCTGAGTTAGGTTTTTTAGGGGTGGTGGTGTATACACGGGTGCATACACCACGTTTCTGAGGGCAAGCCTCCAGAGCAGGTACTTTGTTGACGTAAACCGGAGCCTGACGTCCTTTGCGTACCAATTGGTTGATAGTAGGCATATTTTCTCTTTATCCTGTTGAGTCAATACATGCCGACACCATGTCGGCAAAGCTGCTATTTTAACACTTGATTTATTACCCGGTCAAGATAATCAAGCTACCGTACCAATATATCTGCTGGAAAAACAATCATATAAAACCATAAACATAAAACAAACCGCTGAAAAATTTTCAGCGGTTTGTTTTAGCTTTCAGCAGCAATTTTGGTTACTCACCTTTATCTGCCGCTTCAGCCGCCACTTGCTCCTGCCATTTCTGACGACGGCTACGGTGATAGGTCAGACCGGTACCGGCCGGAATCAAACGACCCACAATTACGTTTTCTTTCAGACCGCGTAAATCATCACGTTTACCCATGATGGCAGCTTCAGTTAACACGCGCGTGGTTTCCTGGAAGGAAGCCGCAGAGATGAAGGAGTCGGTAGACAATGATGCTTTGGTAATACCCAACAATACGTTATCAAAACGCACCGGTTCTTTACCTTCTGCCAACAGTTTTTCATTGGCAATCATCACATCACCACGCTCAACCTGCTCACCAGTAATGAAGTGGCTATCACCGGCATCAGCAATGTTCACACGACGCAGCATCTGGCGAATAATCACTTCGATGTGTTTGTCGGAAATCTTCACACCTTGCAGGCGGTACACTTCCTGTACTTCCTGTACGATATAGCGCGCCAGCGCTTCAATACCCTGCAAACGCAGAATATCATGTGGATCCACCGCACCATCAACAATGACTTCACCACGATTCACCACCTGACCATCGTGTACCAGTACCTGCTTTTCTTTGGAAATCAGGGTTTCATAGGCTACACCATCTGCATCAGTGATAATCAGACGCTGTTTGCCTTTGGTTTCCTTACCAAAAGATACGGTACCGGTTACCTCGGCCAGCATGCCAACGTCTTTCGGGGTGCGCGCTTCGAACAACTCAGCTACACGTGGCAAACCACCGGTAATATCACGGGTTTTAGATGAAGCCTGAGGAATACGTGCCAGCACATCACCTTTACCCACTTCCTGCCCTTCGCGCACGGTAATCACCGCACCCACTGGGAAGGCCATGGAAACGGCGGTTTCGCTACCGGCCATGCGAATTTCTTCGCCTTTGTCATCCAAAAGCTTAACGGTTGGACGCAATAGCTTAGACTGGGTAGAGGAGCGACGTTTACCATCGATCACCACCAGCGTAGACAAACCAGTCACATCATCGGTCTGTTTCGCTACAGTCACGCCTTCTTCGATGTTTTCGAAGCGTACACGACCGGCAAATTCGGTGATCATCGGACGGGTATGCGGATCCCATGTAGCCAGAGTCTGACCAGCTTTAACTATGCCACCATCTTTGACCTGCAACAGTGCACCGTAAGGCACTTTATGGCGTTCACGCTCACGACCGATATCGTCATGAATCACGATTTCAGATGAGCGACCAATAACAACCAATTCACCTTTATTGTTGGCTACGTAGCGCATCTGGCTGGAGAAGCGTACGGTACCGCCGGATTTGGCTTCAACCTGACTGGCTGCAGCAGCTCGAGACGCCGCACCACCAATGTGGAAGGTACGCATGGTCAACTGGGTACCCGGTTCACCAATGGATTGCGCCGCAATCACACCGACAGATTCACCAGCATTCACGAGTTTACCGCGCGCCAGATCTCGACCATAACACTTGGCACACAAGCCATGGCGAGTTTTACAGGTAATCGGTGTGCGTACTTTAACTTCATCGACACCAGAATTATCGATTAAATCAACCAGACTTTCGTTTAACAAGGTTCCAGCATCAACCAATGTTTCGCCGCTGGTTGGATCCACCACATCTTCGGCAGTGACGCGACCCAGAACGCGGTCACGCAGGGATTCGATAATATCACCACCCTGTACCACAGCTTTCATCACGAAACCATCATTGGTACCGCAATCATCTTCAACCACCACCAAATCTTGAGTCACGTCGACCAGACGGCGAGTCAGATAACCAGAGTTCGCGGTTTTCAGCGCCGTATCGGCCAGACCCTTACGTGCACCGTGGGTAGAAATAAAGTACTGTAATACGGTCAAGCCTTCGCGGAAGTTGGAAGTAATCGGTGTTTCAATAATGGAACCATCTGGTTTCGCCATCAAACCACGCATACCAGATAGCTGTTTAATCTGCGCCGCAGAACCACGGGCACCTGAGTCAGCCATCATGTAGATGGAGTTGAAGGATTCCTGATCAACCAAATTGCCGTCACGGTCAACCACTTTCTGGGTAGACAGATTATCCATCATCGCTTTGGCGATCTTATCACCGGTACGACCCCAGATATCGACAACTTTGTTGTAACGTTCGCCGTTGGTAACCAAACCCTGACGGTACTGGTCTTCAATCTCTTTCACTTCGGCATTGGCTTCAGCCAGCAACTGTGGTTTGCTTTCTGGCACCAGCATGTCATCTACACAGATGGAGATACCAGCACGAGTAGAGAACGCATAACCGGTATACATCAGATGGTCAGCAAAGATGACGGTATCGCGCAAGCCACAACGACGGAACGAAGCATTAATCAGCTTAGAAATTTCTTTTTTCTTCAGCGTTTTGTTAATGTGTTCGAACGACAGGCCTTTAGGCAAAATTTCTGACAGCAACGCACGACCAACGGTGGTTTCGTAGCGATTTACCACGGGCACAAACTCATCCTGACCGTTTTTCACCCATTCGCGCAGACGCACGGTAATTTTGGTACCGAGCTCAACCTGACGGGTCTGATAAGCACGATGAACTTCTTTCACATCGGCAAACAGGCTACCTTCACCTTTACCGTTAATTTTGTCGCGGGTCATGTAATACAGACCCAAGACGATATCCTGTGACGGTACAATAATCGGATCACCATTGGCTGGTGACAACACGTTATTAGAAGCCAGCATCAGAGTGCGTGCTTCCATTTGCGCTTCCAGACTCAATGGTACGTGTACCGCCATCTGGTCACCGTCAAAGTCAGCATTGAACGCAGTACAAACCAATGGGTGCAACTGAATAGCCTTACCTTCAATCAGAATCGGTTCAAACGCCTGAATACCCAGACGGTGCAAGGTTGGAGCACGGTTAAGCAATATTGGATGTTCACGAATCACATCTTCGAGAATATCCCATACAATCGGCTCTTCCTGTTCCACCATCTTTTTGGCTTTTTTGATGGTGGTGACAGTTGGGTCAAGTTGTTCCAGTTTATGGAAAATAAATGGTTTGAACAGCTCCAAAGCCATTTTTTTCGGCAGACCACACTGGTGTAGACGCAGATACGGTCCCACGGTAATCACCGAACGGCCGGAATAATCCACACGTTTCCCCAGCAAGTTTTGACGGAAACGACCGCCCTTACCTTTAATCATGTCGGCCAGTGATTTCAACGGACGCTTATTGGCCCCGGTCATGGCTTTACCACGACGACCATTATCCAAAAGTGAATCAACCGCTTCTTGCAGCATACGTTTTTCATTGCGTACGATGATGTCTGGTGCACGCAATTCAAGCAAGCGTTTCAAACGGTTATTACGGTTGATGACACGGCGATACAGATCATTCAAGTCAGAAGTAGCAAAACGACCACCATCCAGCGGTACCAGCGGACGCAGATCCGGTGGCAATACTGGCAACACGTCCATAATCATCCATTCCAGCTTCATGCCGGAACGTTGGAAGGCTTCCAGTACTTTCAGACGTTTCGCAATTTTCTTGATTTTGGTATCGGAGCTGGTGGAATCCAATTCCTGCCGTAATACCGTCACTTCATGCGCAATATCCATAGCGCGCAACAGGTCACGGATACCTTCAGCACCCATTTTGGCTTCGAAATCACCGCCAAACTCTTCATATTTGCTGATGTACTCTTCTTCACTGAGCAGTTGACGCGGCTGCAATGAAGTCAAGCCCGGGTCTGTAACCACATAAGCTTCAAAATACAGAATGCGTTCAATATCACGCAATGTCATATCCAGCACCATACCCAAACGGGATGGTAACGATTTCAGAAACCAGATATGCGCTACTGGTGCAGCCAATTCAATATGTCCCATGCGTTCGCGACGCACTTTGGACAAGGTTACTTCCACACCACATTTTTCACAGGTTACCCCGCGAAATTTCAGGCGTTTGTATTTACCACACAAGCATTCATAATCTTTGATCGGGCCGAAAATTTTGGCACAGAAGAGACCATCACGTTCTGGCTTGAACGTACGGTAATTAATCGTTTCCGGCTTTTTCACTTCACCGTACGACCAAGAACGAATGGTATCCGGCGATGCAATACCGATTTTGATCGCGTCAAATTCTTCTTCGGCACTGGCATTTTGCAGCGGATTAAATAAGTCTGATAAAGCTTTCATATTTGCTCCTGACGATGCCGCATGCAGTAGCAGCTACTGCATGCGACCGGTGTCGGTTAATAACGTTCCAAATCCATATCCAAGCCCAAAGAGCGAATTTCCTTCAACAACACATTGAAAGATTCCGGCATACCGGCATCGATTTTGTATTCGCCTTTAACAATGTTTTCGTACATTTTGGTGCGACCGTTTACGTCATCTGATTTCACAGTCAACATTTCCTGCAGGGTATAAGCGGCACCATAAGCTTCCAGTGCCCATACCTCCATCTCACCAAAACGCTGACCACCAAACTGAGCTTTACCACCCAGCGGCTGTTGTGTCACCAGACTGTACGGACCAGTTGAACGGGCATGCATTTTTTCATCCACCAAATGGTGCAGTTTGAGGTAATGCATCACACCCACGGTGACCTTACGGTCAAAAGCTTCACCAGTACGACCATCGTACAGGGTCATCTGCGTGCGGGTATCGTTAAAGCCCAGTTTCTGGATTTCCGGATCGTCTTCAGGATAGGCCAGTGCCAACATGTTTTTGATTTCGGATTCTTCCGCACCATCAAATACTGGGGTGGCTACAGTCATCCCTTTACGCAGATGTTGAGCCAGATTGATGATTTCTTCATCATTAAACTGAGACAAATCTTCTTTCTTACCACTGCTGTTGTATACCTTCTCAAGGAAAGCACGAACTTCATCAGCAGCACGTTTTTCGGTCAGCATGCGGTCGATGCGTTCACCAATACCTTTGGCAGCCCAACCTAAATGCACTTCCAGAATCTGACCAATGTTCATACGGCTTGGCACACCCAGTGGATTCAGTACAATGTCCACAGAACGGCCGTCAGCCATATACGGCATGTCTTCAACTGGCAGAATGCGAGATACCACACCTTTATTACCGTGACGACCGGCCATTTTGTCACCGGCTTTTAGGCGGCGTTTGATGGCGATAAAGACTTTAACCATCTTCTGTACGCCCGGCTGCAGTTCATCGCCCTGAGTCAGTTTTTTCTTCTTGATTTCGTACTGAGCGTCTGATTCTTCATGTTTAGCTTGTAAACTTTCTTTAATCAGTTCCACTTGCTTGGCAATGCTTTCATCACTCAGGCGAATATCAAACCAGTCATGGCGACTAGGCAATGAGGCTAGGTAGTCTTTAGTCACTTCACTACCTTTAGCCAGCTTCAGCGGACCACCATTTACTTTCTGACCCAAAATTAAGCGTTCGATACGGTCAAAAGCATCGTCATTGAAAATACGCAACTGGTCAGTCAGGTTCTGGCGATAGCGTTTTAGCTCTGCATCAATAATGGCTTTAGCACGTTTGTCGCGTTCAATGCCTTCACGGGTAAATACCTGCACGTCAATCACGGTACCGCTCATACCGGTAGGCATACGCAGCGAAGTATCTTTAACATCACTGGCTTTTTCACCAAAAATAGCACGCAGCAGTTTTTCTTCTGGCGTTAGCTGAGTTTCACCTTTAGGCGTCACTTTACCCACCAGTACGTCACCAGCTTCAACTTCAGCACCGATATACACAATACCGGATTCATCCAGACGATTCTGCATACGTTCGGATAAATTCGGAATATCACGGGTAATTTCTTCCGCCCCCAGCTTGGTGTCACGTGATACCACATTCAATTCTTCAATGTGGATAGAGGTATAACGATCACCTGCAACCACTCGTTCTGAAATCAGAATTGAGTCTTCATAGTTGTAACCATTCCATGGCATGAAGGCGATGGTCATGTTCTGACCCAGTGCCAATTCGCCCAAATCGGTTGATGCCCCGTCGGCAATCACATCACCACGGGCAATCACGTCACCTTTTTGTACGGCCGGACGCTGGTTAATGTTGGTTGACTGGTTAGAACGAGTGAATTTCACCAGATTGTAAATATCCACACCCACTTCACCAGCAGTGGCTTCATCGTCGTTAACGCGTACTACTACACGGTTGGCATCAACATATTCAACGACACCACCACGGCTAGCGGCAATGGCAGTCGCACTGTCAATCGCAACAGAACGCTCAATACCGGTACCTACTAGTGGTTTTTCTGCACGCAGACAAGGAACAGCCTGACGTTGCATGTTGGCACCCATCAAGGCACGGTTCGCGTCATCGTGCTCCAAGAATGGAATCAATGAAGCTGCCACGGAAACTACCTGCCCTGTTGCCACGTCCATATATTGCACGCGGTCAGGGGTAGCCATAATGGTTTCACCTTTTTCACGACAGGTAACCAGATCACCAATAATGCGTCCTTCATTATCCAAATCAGCATTGGCCTGAGCAATAACAAAACGACCTTCTTCGATAGCAGACAGGTAGTCAATATCATTGGTTACTTTACCATCCACAACACGACGGTAAGGGGTTTCCAAGAAGCCATATTTATTGGTACGCGCATAGACAGCCAGAGAGTTAATCAAGCCAATGTTCGGCCCTTCCGGTGTTTCAATCGGACACACGCGACCATAATGAGTCGGATGTACGTCACGTACTTCAAAGCCGGCACGTTCACGCGTCAGACCACCCGGACCCAGCGCAGAAACACGACGCTTATGCGTAATTTCAGAAAGTGGATTGGTCTGATCCATAAACTGGGATAACTGGCTGGATCCAAAAAATTCTTTTATCGCAGCAGATACAGGCTTAGCGTTAATCAAATCGTGCGGCATCAGATTTTCGGATTCAGCCTGATTCAAACGCTCTTTTACAGCTCGTTCTACACGTGACAGACCACTGCGAAACTGATTTTCGGCCAGCTCGCCAACGGAGCGCACACGACGATTACCCAGATGATCGATATCATCGACTTCACCATGACCATTGCGCAGTTCAACCAACGTAGCAATGACTGACACGATATCCGGAATAGTCAGCACATGATTGCCTTCTTTATCGGCGTCAGCAAAAGTCTGTGTCATCAGACGGCCATACCAAGATTCTTGTTGTGCTTCCAGCAGTTTCTGCTGATAAGTACGAGTATTGAATTTCATCCGGCCGACACGAGATAGGTCATAACTGTCTTCGTTGAAGAACAAACGATTAAATAATGCTTCAACGGCATCTTCGGTTGGTGGCTCACCAGGCCGCATCATGCGGTAAATGGCAATGCGTGCAGCCTGCTGCCCATCGGTTTCATCGGTGCGCAGAGTATTGGATACATAGCCACCCTGATCCAGATCATTGATATAGAGAGTAGAAATTTCTTTAACTCCCTGAATATCAAACTGAGCCAGTAATTCTTCAGTGATTTCATCGTTGGTTTTGGCTAGCACTTCTCCAGTATCCGGCACGATGACATCTGTAGCCAGCACCTTACCTATCAGGCTTTCTGGTTCAACTTCTAACCATTTAATATCAGCGGCAACAATATCACGAATATTTTTAGCATTGATGCGTTTGCCTTTCTGCACCAACACTTTGCCATCTTTGTCGACTAAATCAAATTTAGCAGTTTCACCTTTTAGACGAGATGGAATCAGATTAGTATGCACGCCATCTTTAGACAAATGGTAGCTTTCACGATCATAGAACATGTTTAGAATCTGTTCTGGCGTGAAACCCAATGCTTTAAGCAAAATCGTTACCGGCATCTTGCGACGACGGTCGATACGGAAATACAGCAGGTCTTTTGGATCGAATTCAAAATCTAACCATGAACCACGGTAAGGAATAATTCGAGCTGAAAACAGCAACTTACCAGACGAATGTGATTTACCACGATCGTGCTCAAAGAATACCCCAGGCGAACGGTGCAACTGTGACACAATCACACGCTCAGTACCATTGATGATGAACGAACCACTCGGTGTCATCAATGGTATTTCACCCATGTAAACTTCATTTTCACGTACTTCTTTTACGACATTCGGTTTAGATGACTCTTTGTCCAAGATAACTAGACGGATACGAGCTCGTAATGGAGCAGCATAGGTAATACCGCGTAATTGACATTCAGGAATATCAAATAATGGCTCGCCTAAAACATAATGCGTGAATTCAAGACGTGCGTAACCGTTATGACTGATAATCGGAAAAATAGACTGGAATGCCGCCTGAAGACCCATGTCGGCGCGTTGGTCAAAAGGCGTTTCCATCTGCAAAAACTGTGTATAAGAATCCAACTGCGTAGCCAATAAAAACGGCACTTCCAATACATTGGCGCGTTTGGCAAAGCTTTTACGGATGCGTTTTTTTTCAGTAAAAGAGTAGGACATGAACAGTCTCCAGTAGGGAGGTTTGGCAAGTAAGGTTTTATAAATACTCAGGCAATTAGCCAAACTAACAAGGTAAAATTAAGTAAATAATGGCTATTTATGTAAATATTTATAAAATTTCACTTTAGGTAGACAAGCGAAAGCAGGCTGGTAGCCTAAGCTACCAGCCTGTAAAGCACAACTGAAATTACTTAATTTCGACAGAAGCGCCGGCTTCTTCCAGTTGTTTTTTGATATCGTCAGCTTCAGCCTGAGATACACCTTCTTTAAGGGTTTTAGGTGCGCCATCTACCAAGTCTTTAGCTTCCTTCAGACCCAAGCCAGTGATGGCACGAACCACTTTAATCACGCCAACTTTTTGTGCACCAGCAGAAGTCAATACTACATCAAATTCAGTTTTTTCTTCAGCGGCAGCAGCACCACCGGCAGCACCGCCACCAGCAACAGCCAAAGCAGCTGCAGATACACCAAATTTTTCTTCAAAAGCTTTAACCAGGTCGTTCAATTCCATTACGGTCAGGTTACCAACTGCTTCCAGGATGTCTTCTTTAGTAATAGCCATGCTATTAAACTCCAATAATTGAGAATGTAAATTTAAATATATAGAGGATGAAAATTATGCAGCTTCTTCGCCGGCTTTTTTCTCGGCCAAAGCAGCCAGTGCACGGGCAAAGCCAGAAACAGGTGCTTGCATAATACCCAGCAATTTGGCCAGCAATTCGTCGCGGCTCGGTATAGAAGCAAGCTCTGCTACCTGAGCAACGTCCAGCAAGTCACCATTATATGAACCTGCTTTCAATACGATTTTTTCATCTTTTTTTGAGAACTGGTGCAGTACTTTTGCAGCAGCTACCGGGTCTTCAGAAACCGCATAAACCAACGGACCAACCATCTGGTCAGCTAATCCGGCAAATGAAGTACCTTCAACAGCGCGACGAGCCAATGTATTTTTCAATACATGCAGATATACACCTGCTTTACGGGCATTGGCACGCAGTTCGGTCATGCTGGCAACACTGATACCACGATACTCGGCAATAACCATAGTTTGAGCGTTAGCAATGGCTGCTACGATTTCGGCTACGGCTGCTTGCTTGGTTTCAATATTGAGACTCAAGGTCTACCTCCCACTGTTTTTAAACAGAGTAATACACGTATTACTCCACCCAGCGCGGCAACCCAAAAAGACATCCGTAAGCACACTTACTTAAGATTATCTGGGACTACCGTCTGCGTAGGGTACATTTTTAAAATCTATACAATTTGCACAGATTCCCTACGGTCTTGGACATCTACTTATTTCTAAGTAGCCCGACATATAAATGCATACCATTTATATGAATTTAGATGGCAGCCTAAAATTGATTCAGACTGCCAATAATATATATTTACTGCTTAATTAGTTACAGAAGCACTGTCAACACGCAGGCCAGCACCCATAGTGCTAGAAACTGCAATTTTACGCAGATATTGACCTTTAGCTGCTGCTGGTTTAGCTTTTACAATAGCATCTAGCAATGCATTAAAGTTTTCACGCAAATCAGCAGCTTCGAAAGAAGCACGTCCAATAGTAGCATGCACAATACCTGCTTTGTCGGTACGATACTGCACCTGACCAGCTTTAGCATTTTTCACTGCTTCGGCCACATTCGGGGTAACAGTACCTACTTTAGGATTCGGCATCAGGCCACGCGGACCTAGAATGGTACCCAGCTGACCAACTACACGCATGGCATCTGGTGAAGCAATTACCACATCAAAATTCAGATTACCCGCTTTAACTTCAGCAGCCAGATCATCAAAGCCTACTACGTCAGCACCAGCTGCCTTAGCTGCTTCAGCATTAGCACCTTGAGTAAACACCGCAACACGCACGGTTTTACCGGTACCTTTAGGTAATACCACTGAACCACGGATTACCTGATCAGATTTACGTGCATCCACGCCCAGATTAAAGGATACATCAATAGATTCATCAAATTTAGCAGTAGCATTGGCTTTTACCAGATTCAATGCCTCATCAATGGCGTACAATTTGTTTGTTTCTACAGCAGCGCGGATAGCTTGCATACGTTTAGAAAGTTTAGCCATTTACACACCCTCCACATCTAAACCCATTGAACGGGCGCTACCGGCGATGGTGCGTACCGCTGCGTCCAAATCAGCAGCAGTTAAATCAGGCTCTTTAGCCTTAGCAATTTCTTCCAGCTGAGCACGAGTTACCTTACCCACTTTTTGTGTTAGTGGGTTAGAGCTGCCTTTTTGCAATCCAGCTGCTTTTTTCAGCAAAATAGATGCTGGAGGAGTTTTCATCACGAAGGTAAATGATTTATCTGCAAAAGCAGTAATCACTACCGGAACCGGCAAGCCAGGTTCTACATTCTGCGTAGCTGCATTGAATGCTTTACAGAATTCCATGATATTCAGGCCGCGCTGACCCAAAGCCGGGCCAACCGGAGGAGATGGATTGGCTTTACCTGCAGGAATCTGCAGTTTGATGTAGCCTACAATTTTTTTTGCCACTTGTTTAAACTCCAAATAAACGGGTATGACGCAGTTAATACTGCTCCCCAAAAGCAAGACCCGTGATTATAAAGAAAATTTCTTTCCCTTACAAGCACAGGTTTATTCGTGTTGTATTTTTTACAGTTAAATTTTTTCTACTTGAGAAAATTCCAATTCTACTGGTGTTTCACGACCGAATATCTGTACAGCAACGCGCAATTTATTGCGTTCGTAATTAACTTCTTCGACGACACCATTAAAGTCTTTAAATGGACCTTCATTGACGCGTACCTGCTGACCCACATCAAATAAAACTTTAGGCTTCGGTTTTTCTACACCACTTTGTACCTGATGGAGAATAGCATCAACTTCGCGAGCAGATATAGGCAAAGGTTTATTAGCGGTACCACCAATAAATCCAGTAACGCGCGGGGTATTTTTAACCAGATGCCACGAAGCATCAGTCATGTCCATTTCGACCAGAACGTAACCAGGGAAAAATTTACGCTCAGTAATACTGCGGCGCCCATTTTTTATATCTACTACCTCTTCAACCGGCACCAGTATCTGACCAAAATAATCACCCATTCCTTCACGTTCTATCCGTTCTTTCAGGGTTTTCTGAACATTTTTTTCAAAACCGGAATAAGCGTGTACTACATACCACTGTTTTGCCATGTTTAACTCCTCTTCATAAAGATGTCGAACAACAACCATGAAATCAGGCTGTCAACACCCCAAATAAATAAAGACAAGACAGCTACAAATATCAGTACAAACAGGGTCATGCGCAATGCTTCATTGCGCTCAGGCCATACTACTTTTCTGGCTTCTGACACACAATCGCGCACATAGGCAGTCAGTTCACGACCGCCCGTACTCCAGAAAAATACGATTACAATGGCCGCTACTACGCCGATTAAAGGAAACAAATAACGAATGTAAAGCGGTAATTGCGCATCCAAAGTATAGAATGCCAGAATACCTGCAGCAATCAGTATGGCTGAAAAGGTGTATTTAAGAAAATCAAAACGTTTATTACGCTTGATTTCCAGTTGCTGTTGTTGCTTAGCTTCAGCTTTTAATTGTGCTTTGGTTTTGGCTCCCACATCTTTCGATGTTTTGTTGTCCATACAACCACCTTTTTATTAATACAAAAAAGACTAACCGACCTATGGCCGATTAGTCTGTTTTTTGGCAGGCCAGGAGGGTCTCGAACCCCCAACCCTCGGTTTTGGAGACCGATACTCTACCAATTGAGCTACTGGCCTACAAAACTTTAAGCGATAACTTTAGCAACCACACCGGCACCAACTGTTCGGCCACCTTCACGAATCGCAAAGCGCAAGCCTTCTTCCATTGCGATTGGGTGAATCAACTCTACGTCGATGGTCACATTTTCACCCGGCATTACCATTTCTACACCTTCTGCCAGACTTACTGCGCCTGTTACGTCAGTGGTACGGAAGTAGAATTGCGGACGGTAGTTTGCGAAGAATGGGGTATGACGTCCACCTTCTTCTTTGCTCAATACGTATACTTCAGCTTTAAATTTGGTGTGCGGGGTGATGCTGCCCGGTTTTGCCAATACCTGACCACGTTCTACTTCTTCACGTTTGGTACCACGCAACAATACACCTACGTTATCACCAGCCTGACCTTGATCCAGCAATTTGCGGAACATTTCCACACCGGTACAAGTAGTTTTCTGGGTGTCTTTCAGACCCACGATTTCAATTTCATCGCCTACGTTGATTACACCGCGTTCAACACGACCGGTAACCACAGTACCACGACCTGAAATTGAGAATACGTCTTCAATCGGCAACAGGAATGGTTTGTCTACAGCACGTTCCGGTGTCGGAATGTAGCTGTCTAATGCATCAGCCAAAGCCATAATAGAAGCTTCACCAATATCAGACTGGTCACCTTCCAGTGCTTTCAGTGCAGAACCTTTAATCAACGGAACATCGTCGCCTGGGAATTCGTAGCTAGACAGCAGATCACGGATTTCCATTTCTACCAGTTCCAGCAATTCTTCGTCGTCTACCATGTCACATTTGTTCATGTAAACGATGATGTATGGTACACCTACCTGACGAGCCAGCAGAATGTGCTCACGGGTTTGCGGCATTGGGCCGTCAGCAGCTGAAACCACCAGAATGGCGCCGTCCATCTGTGCAGCACCGGTAATCATGTTTTTCACATAGTCAGCGTGTCCCGGGCAATCTACGTGTGCATAGTGACGCTCTGCGGTTTCGTATTCTACGTGTGATGTATTAATAGTAATACCACGGGCTTTTTCTTCTGGGGCATTGTCAATCTGATCGTATGCTTTCGCTGCACCACCAAATTTTTTGGACAGAATGGTACAGATTGCAGCGGTCAATGTGGTTTTACCATGGTCAACGTGACCGATGGTGCCAACGTTTACGTGCGGTTTACTCCGCTCGAATTTTTCTTTAGCCATGGCTACTTCCTATCTAAAGATGATTAGGTTTATCAATTTAGGTGGTGCCCATGGACAGAATTGAACTGTCGGCCTCTCCCTTACCAAGGGAGTGCTCTACCCCTGAGCTACATGGGCATTACGGTAGGTATTTACTTAATATGGAGCGGGTGAAGGGAATCGAACCCTCACCGTAAGCTTGGAAGGCTTCTGCTCTACCATTGAGCTACACCCGCATACTTACTTAAAAAACTACTCCAAGTAAGACTGGAATTTGGTGGAGGGAGAAGGATTCGAACCTTCGAAGCTTTCGCAACAGATTTACAGTCTGCCCCCTTTGGCCGCTCGGGAATCCCTCCAAAAGAGAACGGCATGATAATGTTGATTTGTATCTTCGTCAAGCTTCTTAAGCAATTTTTTTTACTTAAAAGAGTAATTAACTGTTTCAAATACACTTCAGCCTGTGTCGTTTTATTCTTTTTCTGCCATCAGCCGTTGATATTTAGCTTCCAGCTCTTCTTCGCTTTCCGGGTGTTCTTCATCAATGATGATGCAATCTACCGGACAAACCTGCTGACATTGTGGTTCATCATAATGGCCTACACATTGTGTGCACCGTTCCGGGGTGATCTCATAAATTTCATCGCCCTGATAAATAGCGCTGTTGGGGCACTCAGGCTCGCATACGTCGCAATTAATGCACTCATCTGTTATCAAGAGTGACATGTTCTTCCTTTATCGTTAAATTTTACTCAAAACCGTTGGGCGCGGATTATACCATTATTTTGTGTGTATCCTATTGAGTGTCTGTTAATCAGGGTGCTTCTGGTTTACAGTAAGTTAATAATTCAAAACGACTTATTCCTGATTTACCCTCTCGCAGTATCTGCCACCCATTTGGCAGCGTTGGTAATGTATTACTTTCAAGATAGATATGTGCTTGAGGTCTCAGATGCGGGACAAGGGCCTGCATAAGGTCTGGCCACTGCTGCCATTGGTAAGGCGGATCGAGAAATATTATGTCAAACTGCCGGCTGTTGGTTGCGAGAAAATTCTGTGCATCTGTATAAATAAGTTCTACCTGATTGAAATTCAATTGTTGAAGGTTATTTTTTATTGCCTGTGCCACCAGACGATTTTTTTCTATAAGCGTAACGGTTTTAGCCCTTCTTGAAGCTGCTTCCAATCCCATTACGCCACTACCGGCAAATAGATCCAGTACTGCCATACCTGTTAAGTCTTGCCCCAGCCAATTAAACAGACGTTCGCGCACGCTATCTGCCGTCGGACGCAGACCTTCGGCGGTCGGAAATGTTATTTTACGGCCTCGATGGGTACCGCCAATAATGCGTACCTGATTGCGATGCTGCTGAAGTATTCTGGCCATGTCAGTTTTTTCCGGTAAAAAAAGACTTTCAGGCATGCTGAAAGTCTTAAGTTTTTTTATTTATTTTGAGCAGCCTGCTCTATTCTTTGGGTGCGGGAGGTTCTATCTGTTCGGTATAGCCACACTCTTTTTGAGGACAAACTTTTTCGGTTCCGCGCCGTTTGGTGGTTTTGATGGTCAGAACCGGCCAACCGCATTGCGGACAGGGTTCGTTAATGGGCGGATTCCACACGGCATAGTCACAATCGGGATAAGTATTGCAACTGTAAAACAGTTTGCCATAGCGGCTCTTGCGTTCGATCAGGCTGCCTTGATGACACTTCGGACATTCAATTCCGGTATCTTTAGGTTTTTCCAAAGGTTCGATATATTTACATTTGGGATAATTGGCGCAACCAATGAATTTACCATAACGGCCACGCTTGTATACCAGTTGTCCTTCACATTTGGGACAGCTGCGCCCTTCAACGATGGTAGGCTCTTCTGCAGCTTTGGCAGCCTCTTCAGCAGTTTCATTCACGTTGCGGGTGTAATCGCAATCTGGATAACCGCTACAGGCAATAAAGCGCCCACGTTTGCCAAATTTAATCTGTAGCTGGTGAGCTCCACATTTCGGGCAGATTTCATCCAGATTTTCTGCTGTCAGCTCTGCGCGTGGGATGTCTTCCTTGGCTTTAACCTCTTTGTCAAAACCTTTCCAGAACTGTTGCATTACCGGCTTCCATTCTCGTTTGCCGCCGGCAATATCATCCAGCTGATTTTCCAGTCTGGCAGTGAAGTTGTAATCTACATATTGACCGAAATGCTCGGTAAGAAATTTATTGACGACTTCACCGGTATCGGTGGGCAGAAACCGTTTTTGTTCTAGTGTGACGTACTCACGTTCTTTAAGTGTGGAAATAATGCTGGCATAGGTTGAAGGACGGCCAATGCCATACTCTTCCAGTGCTTTTACCAAACTGGCTTCAGAATAACGGGGTGGTGGCTGAGTAAAATGCTGTTCGCCAAATATTTTATCTACCGGTAAATCATCTCCTTCCTGCAATGGAGGCAATTTTTTGGCATTTTCATCATCTTCGCTATCGTCGACACCTTCTTCGTAAACGCTTAAAAAACCAGCAAATGTCTGTACCTGTCCAGTTACTCGAAAAACACCTTTTCCTACAACAATATCGACACTGGTGGTATCGAAACGAGCTGGTGCCATCTGGCAGGCCACCGCACGTTGCCAAATCATCTGATACAGGCGAAACTGATCAGCAGTCAGAAAGGGTTTCACTTCTTCTGGTGTACGGTAAACCGAAGTAGGCCGAATAGCTTCATGTGCTTCCTGAGCATTTTTCGATTTGGTTTTGTAGACCTTTGCTGTAGATGGTAGGTAGTCGCTGCCAATTTTGTTATCAATATAATGGCGTATTTCAACAACGGCATCATCTGACAAGCTGACGGAGTCGGTACGCATATAGGTAATCAGCCCCACTGCACCTTGCCCTACGTCTACACCTTCATATAATTGCTGGGCTGTGCGCATGGTACGGTCGGTAGTCATACCAAGTTTACGCACTGCTTCCTGCTGCATAGTGGAGGTGGTAAATGGCGCAGCTGGATTACGGCTGCGCTTTTTCTTTTCTACCTTGGAAACATGTGCCGGCTGACCCTGCAGGGCGCTGACTATTTCCTGCTGTTGAGTTTCATCTGGTATATCAAATTGCTCGAGTTTCTGTCCTTGCCAGTGTGTGAGTTTGGCGGTGAATTTGGTACGCGCTTTGTGGCTGTCCAAATGAACTGTCCAATATTCCTGTGCCGTGAAATCACGGATTTCTTGTTCGCGTTCGCAAATCATGCGTAATGCTGGGCTTTGTACGCGGCCAGCAGATAGACCTCGGCGAATTTTTTTCCATAATAAAGGTGACAGATTAAAACCAACCAGATAATCCAGAGCTCGCCGTGTCTGCTGTGCATCCACCAATGTTTGTGACAACTCACGCGGATGAGCAACCGCATCCAATACGGCTTTTTTGGTTACTTCATGGAATACTACCCGCTTTGGGTGTAGGTTTTTGAGGCCACGCTTAGATTTGAGTATTTCCTGTAAATGCCAGGAAATAGCTTCACCCTCTCTATCCGGGTCGGTTGCCAAATAAAGTGCATCAGCTTCTTTTGCTGCTGACACAATCGCATCCAAATGTTTGGCATTACGGCTGACCAGCTGGTATTTCATGGCAAAGTCATTTTCCGGATCGACGGCACCACTTTTAGGTACCAGATCGCGCACGTGTCCATAGGAAGCGAGAATTTCAAAGTCGCTGCCAAGATATTTTTTCAGCGTTTTCGCTTTTGATGGAGATTCAACAATCAACAGGTTTTTTGCCATTCGCTCAGGCTCACATTCGTAATTTAAATATTTGTGATATGTTGGTAGTTTGTTTTATTCTAATAAATACAATCGGACAAAGCAAAAAGCTTTCAGACGTTCTGACTGAAAGCTTTAATGCCGTTTCGCTGTCAGTAATTTACTGCATCATGGCTTCACCATTAAGCGCAGCCATTAATTCATCACCAATGAGTACTGGCAATTCTGACCGATGTGCCCACAAGACCAGTAAGGCCAGTACTTTAGCATGATCTACAGTAATGTCGTCATACGGCAAATTCATTAAAGCATTGAGTACGAATTCACGTTGTTCAGGATTGAGTGCACCATTCTGTTCCAGAAAATGTATTAGACCACGAACATCCAACGGGAGTGCATCCAGCTCTTCTTCATTAAAAATTCGGAATCCGGTACTGCTGCGCAAGGTTTCGGCCGGAATCAGGGGTTCGAAACGCAGCTCGTCGAGACAAGTTAAGGCATCCCCTATCTCATCATCATTAAAACCCACCTCTTCCAAAAGCGCTCCTAGATCTTTACGTGGAGGAAAAGCATCAACGTCTTGAAAGTGCTCAATCAAAAACGCTATTACATCAATCATTTGCAATCCTTTCAAGATTTAATGCGTTGATAACAACCACCCGGCAGTGCGGTAATCCAGCCACCTAGCTCCAGTGCCATAAGATTAGCATACACATCTGTAGCAGGGATGCCAAGTGTTGAGACCAGTGTATCTGGATGTACGATACCATGACCTAATCCATCCAAAATTTGTTTCTCCGGCGATGTGAGTGCTGATACAGCTGTTTTGTCTAATAAGAGATCTTCAGTCTCTTCAACAAGCAGTACAGGTGTATCTGATTGAATAAATTGTGAAGATTGATGGCTATATGAATGCACTTGCGTTTTTTGCAAGAGGAAAGGGCACTCATGAAGTATATCATCTAGATTTTCAACCAGTTTGGCACCCTGTTTTATCAATGCATGACAACCTTTGCTTAATGGGTTATCAATCGAACCAGGTATTGCCATAACTTCACGACCCATTTCACCGGCCAATCGCGCAGTAATCAGGGAGCCAGATTCGGTTGCAGCCTCTATCACTAGGGTACCTTGGCTGAGTGCTGCAATCAGGCGATTGCGACGGGGAAAGTTACCGGCCAAAGAACGAGTGCCTAGTGGAAATTCTGAAATTATACAGCCATGTTCGGCAATTTCAGCAGCCAATGATTTGTTGCGTGCCGGATACACGCGATCAATTCCTGTGCCCCAGACGGCAACAGTAGTACCTTTGCCAAGTAAAGCACCTTGATGGGCTGCGGTATCTATACCATCAGCCATGCCCGATATCACAGCAATTTCTTTTTGTGCTAATGCCTTGGCAAAATCACGGGCAATACGCATTGCTTGTGGCGTTGCATGTCGGCTGCCAACAATAGCCAATGAGGGCTGTTGCAGATAATGGATGTTACCACGTATAAATAATAATGGAGGCGGTGTCAAACCTTCAGAAAGCAATGGTGGATAATCATTTTCAGCCAGCAATAATAAGCGTGCATTTTCATGCTTTTGCTCCCATTGCAGGGCGGCTTCAGCTGCTTTTCTTGCTTCCTCACTGCGCCAGTATTGACCGGCCCGAGAACGAATCAGGAAAGGTTTAATTTCAGCCACATCTGCGGCCAAAGCGATTTGTGCCGAACCAAAATGTTTTAAGATACGTAAAAATGTTTCACTGCCAATATAGGGGGTTAATGCCAGCTCAATCCAAGCATAGCGCTCGAGCTCATTCATTCACATTTTCTTTACAGTTTGTAATTTATCAATTATGACAAAGGATAATTTATATTACAATTGATTATTCAATGGCATTATTCGAATAATATTCATATAAAATAATATTGTTAAAATAAAACTTATAACATTTTAATTTTGTGTTTTATTTTATTATCCAATATTCTTGTCTGGTTTTTTAAAAACATAATTTTGTAAATTTTTAGCAAATTATTATTAATTTATATTTATTTTTGTAAATTATTACTGTATATTTAATTTTGCGAATATCACTGTAGGTTGAGACTGATTAACTTTTTGGATCGAAAGTCTTGGATAATTATATGCCTATATCACTTAAATTTAAGGATTTTCTACATCCGCGTCCAGCACCTTCAGGAATCGATGTTAACTGTAAATTAAAACATTTTGCCATTATTACTTATGCAGTTGATGCACATAGATTTGCAGGATTATTTCCCCCTCGTTTCAAACTGGATACTATTTTTATTGATGGTCAGGAAAAAGGTTTGCTTTCAGTTGTGCCATTTATGGACGAGGATTTTACATCAGCAGTTTATCCGTTTCCTGTATTCAGCATGGGACAGACCAATTACCGAATTTATATAATTGATACGACAACCGGCGAACGTTGTGTCTGGTTTTTGGGTACGATATTGGATTCGTGGACCATTATGGTACCTCGTCATATATGGAAACTACCTTGGCATCCGGGCAAAATGCGTTTTATTTGTGACTTTGACCAGCAATCAGGCTGCTATCGACATTATGAAATGCATACAAAGGCAAAGTGGGCGCCGGCTAGAGTACAATTAAAGCAGCAACCTGAACAACAATTTCATTTTCAAGGTTTTGCTGACAACGAAACGGTACTAGTCTATCTGACCCATCCATTGGCTGGTTTTTACTATCGACGTAATGGTAAATTGGGAACTTATCGGGTTTGGCATGATCGATTGGCTGTGAAACCAGCTACACTTGAATCAGCACAATTTGCTTTATTGAGCCGGATGAAACTGGTTCAAGAAGATGAACAACAACAGCCCTACAGTGTATTGCTTCAACCTATTAATGAATTTACCATTTATTTGCCACCCACTGCTTTATAAAATAATTGCAAATAGATAATAAAGATAGTTGGGCAACGATTTGGAATTTGGCAGTAGATTTAGATTATCAGCTGCTAAATTGTTTATGAATAAATCTGATTGTTTTAATTTAACGAAAACGACCGGATTTAATGGTTAATCCCTGTTGAATTTTCGAAGCCAGACTATAATTGCGTAAGGCATGGGTTAATGCTACTGCTAGGGCATCTGCAGCATCTGCCTGAGGTGTTCCAGACAGAGACAACATTTGTACCACCATATGCTGCACCTGCTCCTTAGCCGCTTTACCCTGCCCGACGACAGCCTGCTTTACCTGCAGGGCTGTGTATTCGAATACCGGTAGCTCACCTAATGTCAGTGCAGCTATGGCCGCTCCACGTGCCTGACCCAATACCAGTGTGGCCGCAGGATTAACGTTGACAAACACCTGTTCGACTGCGGTCTGGGTGGGCTGATATGTGGCGATCACTTCGCGTAAATTCTGTACTATAACTCGGATGCGCTCTGCAAGTGTTGAGCCTACAACGGTTTTTATGCAACCAGAGGCAACATAGATGTGCTGGCGACCGATTACGTCAATTACGCCAAAGCCGGTTACACGGCTGCCGGGGTCGACACCAAGAATACGGATAGTGGATTGTTCAGACTGCTGTATTTGCATGTTTATACTGCTAAATCAAAGTAAATATGCTAAAAATAAGTGACAGACAATATAGCCTGTCAATTAATTTTATCTATTTGAATGAGAATAATGTTACCGTATATAGTCATTGTTTGTGGTTCATTTGCCGTGTCTGGTTTCGAACCATTGATTGGCCTGCTGTAATCTTTCAATTGTTCCTACATCCAGCCAGAAGCCATTGTAATATTCCCCACTAACCAGATCATTTTGCATGGCTTTACGCAATAAAGGAGCCAGTTTTGCTCTGTTATGAGCCTGAATACCCTTAAACAAGGCAGGATGATATACACCTACTCCGCTAAAAGTTAATGCTGAAGTATTCGTCTGACGTTCGGTTATTTTTCCTGATGACAACAGATGGAAATCTCCTTCTGGATGATGAGATGGATTATCTACTAGCCATAAGTGAGCCAGATTACCAGACTGTTCTAATTCGTTACTGATTTCTAACGCCCCGACAAAATCAATATCAGTTAGTACATCTCCGTTTATCACCAAAAACGGTGTATTGCCGAGCATAGGTAAAGCAGTAACAATTCCACCTGCTGTCTCTAGCCCTCCTTCTTTTTCAGCAGAATAAGAAATTTCCAGACCATAAGCTTGCCCGTTTCCCAAAGAATTTTCAATTTGTTCTCCCAACCAAGCATGATTAATCACAATTTCTCGAAAACCTGCCTTCTGTAGGCGGCGCAAATGATGTTCGATTAATGGTATTCCACCTACTTTTAGTAATGGTTTTGGACAGGTATCTGTCAGTGGACGCATGCGTTCACCGCGTCCTGCGGCAAGAATCATGGCTTTCATGATGATTAAATTCCTCGATATTTTTGCAGCCTATAATACAACAGGCAAAGCGATCAGCTTTGCCTGAAAATTAGGGATAATAATTGATTAATGGAAACAGACAATCTAAATCAGATTGAGCTCAGTACCACTATTAAAGATTGCCGTTCCTTTTTCACCTTGCTCATATAAATTAATCCGCAGGCGCAAATCATTTGGTGAGTCTGATTGGCGTAAAGCTTCTTCAAAATCAATAACGCCATCAACATAAAGCTGAAACAAACACTGATCAAACGTTTGCATACCATCATTACCTGCTTTGGCCATCAGCTCTTTTATCTGCATTAGTTCGCCTTTGTAGATATAGTCCTGAACAGTGGCGGTGTTAATTAACAGGTCAATAACAGCCCGACGGCCTTTACCATCTTTTTTCACAGCCAGCCGCTGGCCGATGATGCAAACGAGATTCAGTGCCAAGTCCATCAGCACTTGCTTATGCTGTTCTTCAGGATAGAAATTCAGAATACGCTCAATTGCCTGATTAGCACTACTGGCGTGCAAAGTAAAGAAACACAAGTGACCGGTCTGCGCTAGTTTCAGTGCATAGGCCATGCTCTCATCACTGCGTACCTCCCCTACGCAAACAACATCTGGTGCTTCACGCAATGCACTTTGCATTGCATTGTCCCAGCTCAGAGTGTCCACTCCGACTTCACGGTGGGTAATAATACTTTTCTTGGGTTTATGCACGTATTCTATCGGGTCTTCAATGGTGAGAATATGGCCGGCGGAATTGGCATTACGATAATCCAGCATAGCGGCCATGGTAGTGGATTTACCGCTACCAGTAGGACCAGCAAGAATAATCAGCCCGCGTTTTTTCATCACCAGCTCATCCAGCACTGGTGGTAAAAACAGACTCTGGGTGGTGGGGATATCGGTAGTAATCCGACGCAGCACCATACCCACCCTACCTTGTTCATGATAGGCATTAACCCTGAAACGCACACCATTTTTGGCAATAATGGAATAGTTTAAATCCAGTTCTTGCATAAACCGCTGCCGCTGAACGGTTGTCATGGTAGACATGGCAATCTTAGCAGTTTCTTCTCCGGTTAAAGGTTTGGTTGGTGCGGGGGTGATTTTGCCATCGATTTTCCATGATGGTGGAAAACTAGGACTGATAAAAATATCAGCGGCATTCAGACGTACGGCTTCAACAGCCATTTTTTCCAGCACTGGATGAATATGAACTACTTCCCGTTCCAGTGTGACTGGAGCTGGGGTGCTGACGGCTGTAGCTGGAGCCGGCACTGCGGTAGAAGAATCTGTCATTGTTTTATTGTGTATAGTTGTCTGGCGTGACTCGACAGTAGATGAAACCGATGAGACCGGAATCTGTTCGTTTGCAGGTACAGATTTGGTTTCTATTGCAGCAACAGGTGTTGCCTGCATCATTGCTGTGCTTGTTTCTTTATCTGCCGACCTCGAATCTGGTGTATTTTGTATCGGTATAGCCGCTACATTTGCATCTGTTTTTACAGTATTTGCTGACGGTGCTTCTGCCACAATGGGAGAAGGTGTAGCTGTTGCTGATGCAGCGGTGGGATGTTGATAGTGGTTAACCATATCTGATAATAAATCAGACAAGCTGGACTCTTTTGAGGCGTCTTTCAGCATATCCATGGCAACACGCTTTCCTGAATATAAAACTATAAATTACTATCCTGCCAGCTGATCAGGACTGACCGCTTTAGATCGTGCTACATCTAAACTGATACGATTTTCACGCAGCAATTGTTGTAAACACTGGTCTAACGTTTGCATACCAAATTTCTGCCCCGTCTGCAAAGTAGAGTTAATCTGAGCAATTTTGTTCTCACGAATCAGGTTGCGCACTGCCGGAGTACTGATCATGATTTCATGAGCTGCAACACGGCCATTGCCATCCTTAGTTTTCAGTAAAGTCTGAGAAATTACTGCCTGAAGACTTTCAGACAACATAGAACGCACCATTTCTTTTTCACCAGCAGGAAATACGTCCACAATACGGTCTACCGTTTTTGCTGCACCAGTAGTATGCAAAGTACCGAACACAAGGTGACCGGTTTCAGCAGCTGTCAGTGCCAGACCTATTGTTTCAGGGTCTCGCATTTCCCCTACCAGAATCACGTCAGGGTCTTCGCGCAAAGCTGAACGCAGTGCATTAGCAAAGCTGAGTGTATGCTGATGAAGTTCACGCTGGTTTACCAACGATTTTTTACTCTGATGCACAAACTCAATCGGATCTTCAATGGTTAGAATATGGCCGGCATCGTGATTATTGATGTAATCAATCATTGCAGCCAAAGTGGTTGATTTACCGGAGCCGGTAGGTCCTGTTACCAGCACTAGTCCACGTGGCATTTCAGCAATTTTTTGAAAAATTGCTGGCGCTTTGAGCTCTTCCAGCGTCAGTACCTTACTGGGAATGGTACGCATAACTGCAGCTGGGCCGCGCTCGGTGTTAAAGGCATTGACACGAAACCGAGAGACATTGGGAAGTTCGAACGAAAAGTCAGTTTCCAGATTTTGCTGATAATCTTTACGTTGATAGTCGTTCATAATGGAAGCTATCATTTTACCTACTTCTTCTGCGCTCTGTTCGGGCAGATTAATACGGCGGATATCACCATTAACGCGTATCATAGGAGGAAGACCAGCACTCAGATGCAAGTCGGAAGCTTTGTTTTTAACGCCGAAGGCCAATAAATCGGTTAGCTGCATATTTACTCCGTTATGCTTGCCTGCGATGTGCAGGGACAAATTTCTGCTCTTATTTTAATCAAGTTGTCGAAGCTTTAAAATGAAAATGTTTGTGATGCTGGAAAAATTTTTTCAAAGACAGCCGAATTGAATTCAAAAAACTGAAAAAAACTATGTGATATGAAAAATTCAGATTCTCTGATTACACACTGGCGTGAGGTATTGGCTGAAATAGCCAGCATCCGCCAGCAAACTGAAGCGCCACAAAACGTTCAACTGATTGCGGTGAGCAAAACCTTTCCTGTCAGTGATATAGCCACACTGTATCAAGCTGGTCAGCGTGATTTTGGTGAAAATTACATTCAAGAGTTTAGTGATAAAACCAGCATGCTGTCCGAATACGATATTGTCTGGCATATGATCGGACACATTCAATCAAATAAAAGCCGGATTGTGGCAGAACGGGCACAATGGGTGCATACGATTGACCGTGAAAAAATTGCTCGCCGTTTAAATGAACAGCGGCCAGAGCACTTACCACCCTTGAATGTTTGTATTGAAATAAACATTGCTGCTGAAACAAATAAACATGGTATTAGAGCAAATATAACAGAATTATTGAAATTAGCTAGTTTCATCAGCACTTTACCACGTCTACAATTTCGCGGGCTGATGTGCGTGGCCAAAGCAGATAGTACTGAAACCGAATTGCGGCAGCAATTCGGTATGATGCAGACTTTATTCCAGCATCTGCATCATTCAGGATTCGCGGTTGATGTATTGTCTATGGGAATGAGTGCCGACATGCATACGGCTATTGCCAGTGGAGCTACTCATGTTCGGATAGGCAGTGCTATTTTTGGTCAACGTCACTATACACAGACAAAATATGATTAGTTAGCATTAACATTGATTACAAGACGGCCGGTAAGCTCTGCTCACCGGCCGTTTTTCTACTAAATTATTGTCAGTTGAATCAAGTACTGCTTCAAGCTATTTTTTCTGCCTTAAACCACTGTGACGGATGGGCAATTTCATCCTGAGCGGCTACAATTTGCAATTCATACTGCCGGCGTTTTAAAGTTTCCTGCATAACCGCATAGACAGCTGAAGTTGTATGTTCAAATGCTTCAAGCAAAGATTTACCGGAAAGAAAATCTGCCAGAAAAATTCCACTTGTCATATCACCCACGCCTACAGGTTGACGTTCGCCAAAATCCACCAGAGGCCGGTGAATATGCCATGCTGAATCCGGCGTAACCAACAGCATTTCAAAGCGGTCGGTTTGATACCCAGCACGACTTAAATGTTTCACTAGCACAGCACGCGGACCTTTTGTACAAAGAGCCCGAGAGGCAGCAACCGCTTCTTCCACATTATGAATGCATTGCCTGTTGTTCAACTCTTCAAGTTCAAACAGATTAGGCGCAATCATATCGCTCTGTGGCAAGGCTACATCACATAAGAATTCGGCCACACCTCCGGCAACAATACAGCCTTTTTCTGGATGGCCCATAACTGGGTCACAGAAATAAATGGCCTGCGGATTGGCCTGCTTCACTTTGCGGACAATATCAATAATGGCACTGCCTTGCTCGGCAGAACCCATATATCCACTTAATACAGCATCACAGTTTTTCAGTTCATCAATGGCCGCAATACCATCAACCACATCCAGTAAATGCTGAGCCGGCATCACTGTACCCTGCCACTGCCTGTACTGTGTGTGATTAGAAAATTGGACTGTATTTAATGGCCAAACATTAACGCCTAATCGGCGGATAGGAAATACCGTTGCGCTGTTACCCGCATGACCAAATACCACATGAGACTGAATTGAAAGTATATTTTTCATAATATTGCCATTTTACAATCTGATAATCTAAGAATTATCAAATGTGCTAAAAATCTGCTATGTAAGCAGACATATATAAATTTATGCCGATTATACGCAGATTATGCAGGCAGGAATAAATACTTACCTACCACAACACCTTAAATCACAATTTTTCTTTCTAACAACAATACATACCAATTGCCAACATAAAAATTATATTGGTTGCTTAGACCACCTTAATTTAAAGATTTAATCAGGTTTTCTGATAAATGTGCACTAGCATACATCAGCAGAAAAATACCTACTTTGCCGATTAAACATTAATTATTTAATTAAATTGTAATCGTAATTCCTGCATACTAAAATTTTTTCCTCCGCCATAGGCAGCGCATTTTGCTTTCATTACCTAATTTGTTATATGCAGCATGTATTCTTATGCCTGTGAAATGGTTTTTCTTTTTTTAAAACTAAACCAGATACAATGAAAACAAAAAACCAGCCTTTATAGCTGGTTTTTAAGCTTCAAAAAGAGATTATTCGTTGAAATCGAATTCACAAACATTGAAAAAGCTGCAAAATAGTTCCATCGATTACTAGTGTATGACAAAAATCGTTTGCTTTATTTTTCGTTATCCACTTCATTACTATTTACTTGTTTCAAGAACAGCAGCTTTTCTGACCAAGCGGACAAACTCATTGCGATAGCCTTGAGGATCGTTACCCTTGGCATTATCTGCCCAGTTAGCAATCTGCTGGTAAGAAGTCTCTGCAAGTTCTGGGTTATGGCGCAGTTTCTGTCCGAATGCTGCCACAGCCGCTAAGAAACGAGTTTCAACCCCTGCCTGCTCAAAAGAACTTCCTAACGCTTTCTTCTCTATTGGGAAAGAAACCATTTCACTTTTTTTACTGCCAGGCTCTTTCCAACGTAATTTGAGAAAAGCAATTTCTCCATTCTGAGCACCGGCAGAATCCGTTTTTTTGCGTTGATAACGCAAAGGATCAATACTTGGTTTGGCTCCGGCAAGAGTAAGCTCATACAGCACTGTAACCTTTTTACCTGCACCTATATCACCAGCATCCACCTTATCATTATTAAAATCTTCTTGTTTCAACTGCCGTTTTTCATAACCAATTTGACGGTACTCCAGTACTTGGCGAGGATTGAATTCAATCTGTGCTTTTGCATCTTTAGCCACAGTAACTAAAGTTGCACTCATTTCTTCCTGTAATACCTTTTGGGCTTCCTGCAAACTATCAATATAGCTATAGTTTCCATTTCCTGCATCCGCAATCTGCACCATCATTGCATCATTGAAATTATCATCTCCAAAACCCAGTGTTGATAAGGTTATCCCTTTATCTTTTTCAGTGCTCACGAGTGCCTTTAATTCTTCATCATTGTTTATACCAACATTAAAATCGCCATCAGTAGCCAGTAATATGCGATTTATCCCACCCTTTACCTTGGCTTGTTCAGCTATTTTATAAGCCAGCTTCAGTCCTTCACCGCCAGCTGTACTGCCACCAGCCTCAAACTTATCAATTGCAGCCAGTATTTTGGCTTTATTGCTTCCTGATGTTGGTTCCAGCGCCACCCCTGCACTACCTGCATAAGTAACAATAGAGACTCTATCCTGCGGGCGTAATCTGCTCACTAATAATTTTAATGATTTTTTTAATAAATCTAACCTATCCGGCCCTTCCATCGAGCCAGAGGTGTCAACCAAGAATACCAGATTTGATGGCGGTAACTCTTTAAATTGGACGTTTTCAGCCTTGATATTTACCCTCAGCAATACCTTGTTTGGATTCCATGGACTGGGTGTCAGTTCATAAGTTGCAGCAAACGGGGAGCCTAGGAGAGGTTTCAATACTTCATTCGAAACATCCGGAAAATAATTAATAAATTCCTCAACCCGTACAGCATCAGGATGCGGCATTCTTCCATTAGCTATAAACCGCCGACTATTTGCATAGCTGGCCGTATCCATATCCAGACTGAATGTACTTACCGGCTCTGTAATCACTTGTTTTATAGGATTATCTGAATAATTTTTATACCTTGCTGTATCTGACTGATTATGTTCGTACACAGTCTGCATAAATATGCGTGAAGTTTCAGCCCCTTTAAAGCCAATTCTGGATTCATAATTTCCTATCTTAGGCGCTGCATTGACCGCTACCGAAACATCCTGCTTCACCCTACCTTTAGCATCATTTACTGTATGGACTGAACCACAAGCGCTCAATAACCCTACAACCCATGCCACGAGTAGACAACGTCCGGTTTTACTTAGCTGTGAATTTATTATCAACATAAATACCTTTATTTATCATTATTTATCAGATTAGATAATATATTTAACATATAGCTTAAATAAATTCCAACTTATGTAGTAATTTTAAATAGTATTTAGCTTTGAAATTATCAAATAAAATTATATTGTTGGCAAAACTACGCACAACTTTAAGACTGATTATTCAGTCCACAACTCTCTTTAATCATTTACCGGTATCAAGAAATCTTGAATATAATATTGAATTACATATTCAATATTCATTCGCTTCAAGCCTGGAATATTGTTGAATTCAAATTGTTAATATTTATAAATAAAAAGAGGAAATGAAATGAGTATTTATTTTCTGGGTGGCGGTAATATGGCAACAGCCATCGTTGCAGGAATGAGCAAACAAGGCGGCTATGATATCGAAGTGATTGACCGTAATCTGGAAAAACGCCAACATTTGAGCAGCTGTTATCAGGTTAGGTGTAGTGAAAAATTACCTAGCCTGAATGCTGATGACGTACTTGTACTGGCAGTTAAACCACAGGATATGCAGCAGTCAACTGCCGGTATTGAGTTAAACGGTGCTTTAGTGCTGAGTATCGCTGCCGGATTAACCATCAACACATTGAGCCAGTTTCTTCAAAATCACCACCGCATCATCCGCATTATGCCTAATACACCCTGTCAGATTGGCCTAGGTATTTCCGGTTTGTACGCACCATCTAATATTGATACAGCAGATAAAAATCTGGCCGAAAACATTATGCATACCACTGGAGAAGTGGTTTGGCTGGACGAAGAAAGCGCCATTAACCGTATTGCTGGCATAAGTGGCAGTGGCCCAGCATATGTATTCTATTTTCTTAATGCTTTACAACAGGCTGCCATACAACAAGGATTCAGCACAAAAGAAGCTCATCAATTAAGTCTGGGCACATTCAAAGGTGCAGTTTCACTGGCAGAACAGTCTGGTACTGAATTTGTGCAGTTACAGAAAAATGTCACCTCCAAAGGGGGAACCACTTTTGCCGCCACATCAGTATTCGACCAGCATCAGCTATCAAAAGTTGTGGCTGATGGCGTGGCAGCCAGTGTTGCCCGTGCAGAAGAAATGCAACAACAACTAGCTCCTTAAGGTAACTTGTGATCAGTAAAACTATTTTTCTGTTAGCCAGTGCCCTAGCCATCATGTGCTGGGCACGGCTTTTGCTACAGTGGGGAAATTTGCCTTTTTTACATCCGCTGGCGCAATTCAGTGTACGAACAACCAATTGGCTAATACGTCCTTTACGCAGAATCGTGCCACCTCTAGGGAGATGGGATATCGCCTGCGTTGTGGCTACCCTAATTATTTATTTTCTGGCTTCCGTTATTAATCTCATTACCACTTTCGGCTGGACACAGCCAGATATGCGTAGCATAGCAGCCAGTTTATTTTCCAGTGTTCTGTTTTCACTCAGAGCCATGTGTTACGCGTTGTTCATCGGTCTGGTATTACGAATGTTTTTAAGCCTGTGCAAGCCATATTCAGTGCTTTTATTGACCCTACAGCGCATTTTCACCCCTCTTACCCGCCCTTTTGCTGTACTGCGCTTAGGTAAATATGATTTTTCTGCGACAGTGATTCTAATTGTATTATGGCTATGTCTAGATTGGTGGTTACCGCTGGCAGCAAATAAAATTTCATACTGGCTGATTAGTGGATAGTGTTGTCTAATGCAAATTTACGAATAGATTATAAAAACATGCTATCATGCCCGAACTTTTTTAACAGCCTGACAACTGGATTATGTCGTTCAAAAACAGAGCTAGTTGTCAATTCCTGAGCTAATTGCTTAAATGAGCTACGCAAAAGAAAGACTGTATAATGGCTAAACTCACTGAACAAGACATCCAAGCCTGGAACGGCCCTGAAGAAGAGTACATGAATGAAGAACATCAAGCCTTCTTCCGTGATTTGCTGCTGAAACTTCAGGATGAGCTGATTCACAATGCCAATAATACTGCCGGTCATTTGCAGGAACAATCTACCACTCCAGATCCGGCAGACCGTGCGACACTGGAAGAAGAATATGCTCTGGAGCTGCGTACCCGTGACCGCGAACGCAAACTACTTAGCAAAATTCAAGCCTCTTTACGTCAACTGGATGAAGGGGATTATGGCTTCTGTCAAGATACCGGTGAACCTATCGGCCTGAAACGCTTACTGGCTCGACCGACTGCAACTCTGTCTGTCGAAGCACAGGAAAGGCGTGAGCGAATTAAAAAACAGTTTGTGGACTGATACTGAATTGATTAGCACCAAAAAACGTTTTCTGAAATAGAAAGCGTTTTTTTATTTGCCGCCAGAAATATTGTTTCAACTATTCCGCTTATCAAGCTTGCAATTATAGGCAGTGTCTCAGACTTTTTTTGCCACCAGTAATTCCCATATCACCAGACAAAATCAAACCTAAAAAAATTAGATTTCTACAAAGCATTTACCCTGTAGCAGTAAAGCTTTTACAGGTGCAAAATCCTGACGATGCTGGGGTAATACCCCAAATTGCCGGAGAGCAGCCAAATGTGCGGCCGTACCATAGCCCTTGTGCCGGTCAAAACCATATTGAGGGTATTGCTGGTGCAACGCATACATTTCTGCATCCCGTGCCGTTTTAGCCAGAATCGAAGCTGCCGACACAGCAGCTATTTTCAAATCCCCTTTTACTACAGCTTCTGCCGGCAAGGTTAAATCAGTAGGTATGCGATTGCCATCTATCCAGACTTTGCTAGGAACAGTATGCAAATTCATCACCGCACGAGCCATCGCGCGCATAGTGGCAAACAGAATATTATACTGATGAATTTCACTGACATCGGCTGCGGCTACAGACCATGCAGTTGCCTGTTGTTTAATCTGTATCGCCAGCTCATCACGTTTTTTTTCAGATAATTTTTTGGAATCAGTGAGACCGGGTAAATCATAATTTGCCGGCAGAATCACGGCTGCGGCATAAACACTGCCCACTAAAGGGCCACGTCCAGCTTCGTCCACACCGGCATGAGCGGGTAATATACCTAAATCGAAGCTCATACCTGCCCCATAGCGTGCTGGAGCACAGCCTGTGCAGCTAGTTCGTCAGTGTTCAAACGCAACTGCTGATGCAGTGCCAAAAAATCTGTTCGCAAGCTTTCAATTTCCTTTGGCGATTCATACCAATGGATCACCGCCTGAGCCAGCTTCTGCGGAGTAGCATTTCCCTGTAAGAGCTCCGGCACCACGCCTCTGTCTAACAAAATATTAGGCAACCCAACATAAGGCACTTTAATTTTATGTTTTACATAAGCATAGGTTAATGGCGATATCTTATAACTGATTACCATTGGACACTGACACAAGGCTACTTCTAGCGTAGCCGTACCACTGGTTACCAGAGTCACATCAGCAGCCTGACATGCCATTTCCGCATGTGCAGACATCAAACGTACTGGCAGTTTTTGCCATGCCGGCTGCGCCAGCAAAGTTTGCATCCGCTGCCGCGTTGCCGCAGTAGCCAATGGCATTAAAAACTCAGCCTGCGGATAGCGCTGGCGGATGATTTCGGCTGCCTGTAAAAACAATGGCGCCATAAAATCAATTTCACTCACCCGACTACCCGGCATTAATACAAATACCGGAGCCTGCTCAGGTAGTTTCAATTGCTGGCGTCTGGCCTGACGATCAACCTGCAACGGCAATGTCTGCGCCAATGGATGACCTACAAAACGCGCTCGCCCGCCTGCTTGTCGATATAATTCCGGTTCCATCGGAAACAAACACAGCACTTCATCAACTTGTCTGACGATTTTTTTTACACGCTTGCGCCGCCAGGCCCACACAGACGGGCTAACATAATGCACAGTGGCAATACCGGCATGTTTTAAACTTTCTGCCACACCCAGATTAAAATCCGGTGCATCTATTCCTACAAACACCTGCGGTCGAATCGTTTTCAGTGCATGAATTAGGCCTCGGCGAATGGCCAGAATTTCCGGAAGTTTTTTTACAACTTCTACAAAACCACGTACCGCCAGCTTTTCCTGATCATATAAACTGCGAATACCTGCAGCAAGCATACGCGGCCCACCGATACCCACAAACTGCACATTTGGATAACGGGCACGTATGGCATTCATCAGATGGGCGCCAAGCAAGTCACCGGACGCCTCCCCAGCACACAAGGCTATGGTTAACGAGGGCAGTTCAGTTGCAGTTTTATTCATAGCGGGATAGCATAGTGATAAACAGCTCTCAGAGTCAGGCTTTAAAGATTACCAGTTTAACAGGCGATATCTACCTGTAAAAGGATAAGGCTATAAAAGCTAAAAGCCCAAGCAAAGGGCTTGGGCTTTTAATCTGGGGTGGCTGATGGGGCTCGAACCCACGACAACTGGAATCACAATCCAGGGCTCTACCAACTGAGCTACAGCCACCATTAAAACTTTTCAAACTTGGTGCGCCCGACAGGAATCGAACCTGTAACCCCCGGCTTAGAAGGCCGGTGCTCTATCCGGTTGAGCTACGGGCGCGTACTCTCAAATCTATCCGGATAAGGATTCAGTCGATGTGGTCGGGGTGGTGGGATTCGAACTCACGACCCTCTGCTCCCAAAGCAGATGCGCTAACCAGGCTGCGCTACACCCCGACGAGAGAGGCGAACTATACAGCTCTGAAAAACCATCGTCAAGAGGTAAACCTAATTTTTTTGCCATATTTTTGAAATATTGCCGATTTATGGTTGCACACAATCAATAAAAGCAGATGAAAGCAAGGCTAAAAAATGCGACAATGCCATTTTTCTGAGTTTCAGCTGCTGGTTGCCCGCCAACAGCCTCTTTATTCATCTTTCTGTCTGGAATTAGCTAATGACCGCTCAACTCATTGATGGCAAAAAAATTTCCGAACAAATTCTGCAAAAACTCGCGGGTCGTGTGCAGCAGCGGCTGGATAATCAGTTACGCCGTCCTTGCCTAGCGGTCGTACTGGTAGGCGAGGATCCAGCCAGTGCTGTATATGTGCGCAATAAAAAACGTGCCTGCGAAACCATCGGCTTTGAATCACGCAGTTATGAACTACCTACTCAGACCAGTGAATCAGAATTGCTGGCACTCATTGATGAAATGAATGCCGACAAGGGCGTAGATGGTATTCTGGTACAGCTACCTTTACCAAAACATATAAATGGTCAGCTTGTACTGGAGCGGATTGTGCCGCATAAAGATGTCGACGGATTCCATCCGTATAATGTAGGCCGTCTGGCAGTAAAGATGCCGCTAATGCGTCCGTGCACACCGAAAGGTGTAATGTCCTTACTGGAAGCTTATCAAATTGATGTAGCCGGTAAAAAAGCTGTAGTAGTAGGTGCATCAAATATCGTTGGCAGACCGCAGGCTTTAGAGCTTCTGCTGGCTCGAGCCACGGTTACAGTTTGTCACAGCGCGACGCAGAATCTGGCACAGGAAGTCGCGGCAGCCGATATTGTTGTAGTGGGTGTAGGCCAGCCGAATTTTGTCAAAGGTGAATGGATTAAACCTGGCGCAATCGTCATAGATGTAGGAATAAACCGGTTGGAAAACGGCCAGTTATGCGGTGATGTAGCATTCGCCAACGCTAGAGAGCGTGCAGCAATGATAACTCCAGTGCCAGGTGGCGTCGGCCCCATGACAATCGCCTCTTTGATGGAAAATACGCTGCAAGCTGCTGAACTACACGATACTCAACTAAACTGAATTTCCTTCAGGTCTGATTCGGAAATCAAATGAGCAGCAAACCTGTACAGACAGCAATCAATTTTGCAAAACTGATCTGAAAACTCAGGTTAGCATTAACATTTTACCAATCAGTCCATTAGCCAACATATCTTCGTATAAACAACAGAATAAAACCAAACGGCGTAAAAAACGCCATCATAACCGGAAAACTCTGCCAAATAGCATGCGAATCCAGACAATGCTGGCACGATTAATGAAATGGCTGTTATGGTTTATTCAACAACATAAAGTGATATTGATTCAATGTATCAGTTTTTCATCGACACTTGGGCTGCACTGCGTATGCAGTTTTACCCTAAAACGCATTATCGTTATTCGCCGTTTATCTTTATTGCCGTACTCTTGGCATTAGGCCTAATGAGTATTGCGAACATGTCACCCTTTCTCGGACATCAACCGGGTATCAGTGCTTTTATTATGGTATTAACTGTATTGCGCTGGGCGGTTCTGAGTTTTTCCATGCAATCTATTCTTAGCTACTACAACCGGCAGCCCGGACAATGGTATGGTTACATACTGGTCACGGAAGCACTAACTCTGCCCATGGTAGCTATACTGTACTTTCCACACGCATTAGCCATGCCCGGAATGGCGTGGATGATCTGGACCATAGTGGTTCAAGTAGGTGGTTTTGTCCGCATTAGCCAGCAGAATGTATTTAAAGTAGCCTTGGCTTATATTGTCTATTGTTTCATCACTTGTCTAGCCGGCAGTGTAATTCTATTAATTTTCAGCGGCATGGGTTGGTTAGATTTAAACACTATGGCACAGTCTTTCCAGCAAATGGTCACACTGCCTGCTGCCGAAAACGGCTTACGCTGAACAGATGAGGAATTAAGCTGGTTCCGCTATAATAATACATGGTGTTTTTAATGCGAATCAGATAATTGAATTAACCAATTTTGCATTCCAAACTTGAAATTTACCTAATCAGTTTTGTTGATTTGAAAAGGAATAAGCATGACGTTAAAAGTTGCCATTAATGGTTATGGCCGCATCGGCCGCCAGATATTGCGTGCCATCTATGACTATAACCTGCGCAACCAGTTTGAAATTGTCGCGATAAATGCCAGTGGCACATTGGAAACCAGTGCCCATCTGACAAAATTCGATACCGTTCATGGCCGTTTCACCGCAGATGTTTCATTTGATGATGATGCTTTAATTATCAACGGCGACCGCATCCGCTTTTTCGCTACTCGCAATCCGGCAGAACTGCCCTGGGGTGAATTAGGTATTGATCTGGTACTGGAATGTACTGGTGCATTTACCAGCAAAGAAAAAGCTAGCGTCCATATACAGAGCGGTGCTAAGAAAGTTTTGATATCCGCTCCCGGTGGTTCTGATGTAGATGCCACTGTAGTATACGGCGTGAATCATCAGGTACTCACACCAGAAATGACTGTAGTATCCAATGGTTCCTGCACAACCAACTGTCTGGCTCCGGTAGCCAAAGCTATTAATGACGGACTGGGCATGGTGAAAGGTTTGATGACAACCATTCATGCATTTACCAACGATCAGGTTCTGACCGATGTACGGCATAAAGATTTACGTCGTGCCCGTAGTGCAGTGGAAAACCTGATTCCAACCAAAACCGGTGCCGCCAAAGCTTTAGGACTGGTACTGCCGGAATTACAGGGCAAATTCGACGGCTTCTCTGTGCGTGTACCAACTATTAATGTTTCACTGGTAGATTTAACTTTTGAGGCAGCTCGCGACACCAGCATTGAAGAAGTGAATGCCATCGTTAAAGCGGCCAGTGAAGGCAGTATGCAGCATATTCTGGGCTATAATAGCCTACCATTGGTTTCAAGTGATTTCAATCACTTACCTCAGGCATCTGTATTTGACAGTACCCTCACCAAAGTTACCAACGGCAATATGGTAAAAGTACTGGCATGGTACGATAATGAATGGGGCTTTAGCTGCCAGATGCTGAATACAGCCCGCGCTATGTTCAACATGGAAGTGACACCGTTCGCCTGAGCTACGCTCAGCATAATGGCAGGCTGTCTGAAACCATGTAGTTTTCAGGCAGCCTGAATACATTTATGTATGTCCTAACGCATAAACAAAATCACAAATCTTAGCGTATCACTATCCACGTAATATTAAGATCTGGTCGCTAAACCTGACACTTTTATTAATTTAAATTCCAAGCAAACAAATCGCTGATTCTCCATTTTGCTTCCTTGAGGCACAGATTATGCTTAACTATCATTTGCAACCCCACTCACTGACCCAGCATTTGTGGCATGTTCGTCTCAGTTTCACTCAGCTCGATAATCAGAATTTCACCTTAAGCCTACCCAACTGGTTGCCCGGTAGCTATATGATTCGTGACTTTGCCCGCCATATCGTTACTTTAACGGCCAGTTGCAACAACTCCCCCGCAACAGCAGAGCAGATAAACAAAAATACATGGTCTTGTAAAGGACTGGCAGGTAAATGGGAAATCAGCTATCTGGTTTATGCTTTTGACAGTTCTGTACGTGGATCATTTTTAAATACCGAGCGTGGCTTCTTCGATGGTGCATGCCTGTTTTTACGCCACAATCAACGCCAGCAGGAAGCTTGCCAGTTAATTATCAGCGGTCTGCCGGAAAACTGGGATATTGCTACCACTATGCCCGCGGCTTCATTGCCACGGGTTTATCAGACTGGCAACTATCGTGCATTGATAGACTATCCGGTTGAAATGGGCTATCTGTTGCGTCTGCCCTTCACTGCGCAAGGCATCGAACATGAGATTGTCATTAGCGGACATTTTTCTCAGTTTGACCAGCAACGTCTCGTCCAAGATGTTGCTAGAATATGCGCCTGTGAAATAGCTATGTTTGACGCACCGCCACCTTTTGAGCGTTACAGCTTTCTATTGCACGTCGGCAATGGCATTTACGGCGGGTTAGAACATAGATCATCATCTGCACTGATGGCCGCCCGGCATGATCTGCCGCAGACAAATGGCAAAAACAGCGAAGCTTACATTACTTTATTGGGATTATTCAGCCACGAATATTTCCATGCATGGAATGTAAAATCCATCATTCCAGCTGCATTTGCCAATAATGAATTGAACACCGAAGCCTATACCCATCTCTTATGGGCTTTCGAGGGCATCACTTCCTACTACGATGATT
This sequence comes from Snodgrassella alvi, assembly GCF_040741455.2. NCBI lineage: Bacteria > Pseudomonadati > Pseudomonadota > Betaproteobacteria > Neisseriales > Neisseriaceae > Snodgrassella > Snodgrassella alvi. The sequence goes on along the minus strand of NZ_CP160328.2, from coordinate 1,757,609 downwards.
TGTTTCTGGTGCGCAGCGGCGTCATTACACCAGCTCAATATCTGCATTTACTAGCCAAAACTATTACACGAGTGCAGCAGGGAGCGGGACGACTTAAGCAAACTCTGGCTGAATCCAGCCTTACCGCGTGGACCAAATACTACAAACAGAATGAGAACAGCGCCAATGCCATTGTCAGCTATTACCAGAAAGGGGCTTTGGCTGCCATGTGCCTGGATCACCATATTCGCCAGCACACCAACCAGCAGAAAAATCTAGACGACGTGATGCGCGCACTGTATCAAGACTGGCGGCAGCGAGGATTAGGTCTGGCTGAAAATGAGTGGCTCAAAATCGCGCGCGACACAACCGGTATTGATTTAACACAAGTTTATCAGCAGTACATTATGACCACATCTGATTTACCTATGGCTGAAAAATTACATCAGACTGGTGTATCACTGCATTGGGCTGCTCTGCCACTCCAGCATGGGGGCGCTTACATAGAGGAGCCTACAGCCAGCGAACAGACTTGTGCCGATTTAGGTGCACGGTTTAAGCCTGCAACACTCGGAATCACCCTGCAACAAGTATTCAATCAGGGTAGTGCAGAAAATGCTGGCCTGAGTGCCGGTGATCAGCTCATCGCACTCAATGATGAAATCATTACGGACTTTAGCACGCAGTGGGCACGTATCCATATCGGCGAAACGGTACGGATTCACTTTATCCGAGATGGCCTGCTGCGACAATCCAGCTTATTGGCTCAACCGGCAATAAACGATACAGCCCTGCTGAGTATTGACAATACTCAGCTGTTACAACAATGGTTGCAGCCACAACGCCGAAAATAACCGCCAGACTGAAACAATAATTTTATTTTTACAAATATCCTAGATTTAATGCAAGCTGATTTACATCTGACTCTTGTCCTGCCCGGTTTACTGTGGCCGCATCAGGATATTATCGTGCCGGTAGTACCATTACCGGCATTGGATAAGTTACGCCGTTGGGGTCAATTTTCCGCAAAAACCTCTAGTAGAAGCCAGCTTTTCCGTCAGTACCTGTGGCAAGGTTCATGGGTACAACAGGTATGTGGGCAGTATAACCTTGATTCGAGTGGTGACAGCCTAATTGCCACACCCATCAGCCAGATAGCCGGAATGCATCAACTGCAATATATTGATGGAAAATCTCTTTCTTTATCCATAGAAGATGCAAGCGCTTTCTGTAGTGTATTGAATAAATGGTTACAGGCAGAAAATTGGCAGTTTCATCCGGTAAAAGCCAATTTGTGGCTGTTGACCTCCTCACAAAGAATGGCATTTAGCGTGCCATCGATACTGGATCTCGGTGGCAGCATTAACTCAGAAGTAAAACCAACTGGTACCGATGCACCCTTAATTTTACAACGACAGACCGAACTGCAAATGCTGCTGTATCAGCACCCGATCAATCAGCAACGCAGTGCCCGCGGCCTGCCTACCATCAACAGCTTATGGTTTGAGCCAGACAGCGCAGGCACAGCAGACAACAAAATTCCGTTGTATACCAATAGCTCTTGGGCAGTTAATACACATGAGCTACCCGCTAATTATGCTGCATTAGCAGATACCGTGTTTGGCAAAGATAAAAATAAAATTGTGTTGTTTAATGATGTATTATGCACAGCCGTCAATCAGGGCGATGTATACCTTTATACCCAGATACTGCAACAATGGGAGCAGGACTGGTGGCAACCCTTGTTAAACGCACTGCAAAACAAGCAACTTCGGCAGCTAAATATTCATTGCGAAAACGGCCTGCTTCAAATACGTAAACCCTGGCTAAACTTTTTCCGGCATAAAGCCAAACCATTTAACGGATTAAGTCTATGAAGCCCGCCTGCATTGTTACCCGTCCGGTAGATACCCATGCCGAACAAACCCTACTAGCACAGGGCGTTGAACCCTTACTGGCAAGATTGTATGCCACACGCGCCATTAAAAATAAACTTGAAACGGAATCCAGCCTGTCTGCCCTGCTGCCATTTCATAATCTAAAGAATATTCATGCTGCCAGTGAACGCTTGGCACAAGCAATCACACGACAAGAAAAAATTCTGATTGTGGCTGATTATGATGCCGATGGCGCTACTGCCTGTGCTCTGGCTATGCGAGGCTTACAGGCCATGGGCGCCATAACTGACTTTTTCGTACCAAATCGTTTTGAGCATGGATACGGACTGACAGCAGAAATTGCTGAGCTTGCTGCTCAGGCCGGCGCCGATTTGCTGCTAACAGTGGACAATGGTATAGCCAGTGTAGATGGTGTACAGCGTGCACACCAACTGGGTATGGATGTATTGATTACCGACCATCACTTACCCGCCGAGCAATTGCCTGAATGCATTATTGTTAATCCTAACCAGCCCGGTGATGAATTTCCCAGCAAAGCACTGGCCGGTGTCGGCGTGATGTTTTACGTACTGATGGCCTTGCGTCACCATTTGCGTCAGCACAACCAGTTCAGCCAAGTTCCCGAACCAAATCTGGCACAATGGCTTGATCTAGTTGCATTAGGTACCGTTGCCGATGTCGTCCCCCTTGATCAGAATAACCGTATTCTGGTCGCACAGGGGCTCAAGCGCATGCGTGCCGATAAAATGCAACCCGGTATACGCGCCCTATTTCAGGTAGCCAAACGTAAAATACATCAGGCTCAGGCATTCGATCTGGGCTTTGCCATTGGTCCGCGGCTAAATGCTGCCGGCCGGCTGGATGATATGAGTTTAGGCATAGCCTGCCTTTTATCAGATGATATACACAACGCAGCAAACTTAGCGGAACAACTGAACGATTTAAACCAGGAGCGCCGGCAAATACAACGCAGCATGCAAGATGAGGCCAATTTGCAGCTAGCAGACATTAATACCGAAAGTAGTTTCAGTATTGTCGCCTATCACAACAGCTGGCATCAGGGCGTCACCGGCATTGTTGCCGGCCGTTTGCGCGAAACCTTTCATCGACCGAGCATTGTGTTTGCACAAGCTGAAAACGGCATACTGCGCGGATCTGGTCGCTCCATCTCTGGTCTGCATTTGCGTGATGCTTTAGATATGGTCAGCAAAAGACAACCGGAAATCATCCAGAAATTCGGCGGCCATGCCATGGCTGCTGGATTAAGCATTGCCGAAACACAATTACCCGCTTTCCGGCGTGAATTTGAAACAGTATGCCGGCAACTTATCCAGCCAGCCGATCTGAATCAAACATACCAGACCGATGGTTCATTAGAACCCCAGCATCTGAATTTAGCCACAGCCCAGCAACTGGCAGCGTTGGTGTGGGGGCAAAGCTTTCCCCCACCCTCTTTCTGCGACGAATTCAACGTTGTCAGCCAGCAAATCGTTGGCACTGGTCACGTAAAGGCAGTGTTACGCAAGAGCAACTGCGAATGTGAAGCCATGTTTTTTCGGTGCAACGTCACTTTGCCTGAACGTATTCGCGTGGTTTATCGGCTTATTGCCAATGAATGGCGCCAGCAACTTGAATTACAGCTATATGCAGATTACTGGGAAAATTGTACCTGAAGAGATATTCAGGCTGTTTAAATACATAAATTCACTTATAATTAGCACAATCAAACATTAACATGGCTTTTTTTCCGCTGCTGTATCTGTAATTGGCCATTACGCCACAAACAGATAGGCTAAAAGGAGGGGCAGCCAGATGAATGCACCATTAACTAAGTGTAAACTTAAAAAGAGATAAAGACAGGAATTAACTGGTATGAGTGTAGGATTGATTCGAGTTTTATATAAGCACCAGATTATCGATGCAGAAAAAGCTGAAAAACTGCGTCAGGAGCTTGAGCAGAAACGTCCAGTTATACCGATGCTGTTGCAGTCTGGTGTCATCGATGCTGACAAACTGGCCAGCTTCCTGTCCAAGGTATTCAGTATTCCTTACCTCAATCTGGAACTATATAACCAAAGCCTTGTACCGCAGGACTTAATCAATCTGAAAATCATGCAGCAATATATCTGCGTGCCCATTTTCAAACGTGGAAATCGTCTGTTTCTGGCTGTATCTGACCCCACTTCCATTCAGCATTATCAGAAAATTGCCACAGATGCCGGCTGCATCCTGAATTTGGTTATTGTACGCGATGATCAGTTGCGTCAGATACTAGAAAATCTCGGACAGGAATCCACCAGCCTACTAGAAGGAATGGATACAGTTGGTGATGCTGAAGCAACAGGCAATAATGCCATGTCTGCCGATGATGAGGAGGGCGAAAACGGCCCTGTGGCCAGATTTGTATTCAAAGTTTTAAATGATGCACTCAACAGCGGCGCCTCAGATATTCACTTTGAATTTTACGAAGAAATGGCACGAGTACGTTTTCGTATTGACGGGCAGCTACGGGAAGTAGTGCGTATGCCACTGAATATTAGAAACCAGATTGCCTCCCGTATTAAAGTGATGGCTAAACTGGACATTTCAGAAAAACGTATACCTCAGGATGGCCGAATTCAGATTCAATTCCGCAAAGGCGCCAAACCGATTGATTTTCGTGTCAGCACCCTTCCGACCCTGTTTGGTGAAAAAATTGTGATGCGTATTCTGAATTCGGATGCCGCTACCCTGAATATCGAACAGCTCGGCTTCGAACCATTTCAGAAAGAATTACTGCTGGAAGCCATTCACCGGCCGTATGGTATGGTACTGGTTACCGGTCCAACCGGTTCCGGTAAAACTGTATCCCTTTACACCTGCCTGAATATTCTGAATACCGACAGTGTGAACATTTCTACTGCAGAAGATCCTGCGGAAATTAATTTACCCGGTATCAATCAGGTCAATGTAAATGATAAACAGGGACTGACATTTGCCGCAGCTCTAAAATCTTTCCTACGTCAGGATCCAGACATCATCATGGTGGGGGAAATCCGGGATTTAGAAACGGCCGATATTGCCATCAAAGCAGCACAAACCGGTCATATGGTATTTTCTACCCTGCACACCAATAATGCGCCTGCCACCTTATCACGTATGCTGAATATGGGGGTTGCTCCATTCAACATAGCAAGTTCAGTGAATCTGATTATGGCACAGCGTTTGGTTCGACGTTTATGTACCTGCAAAGCGCCAGCCGAACGGCCACCAGAATTCGCACTCAAAAAAGCCGGTTTCTCTGATGAAGATCTAGCTAAAGAATGGACATTTTATCGGCCGGTAGGTTGTGAGCGCTGTAAAGGCAAAGGTTACAAGGGGCGCGCTGGTGTTTATGAAGTAATGCCTATTAGTGATGAAATGCAGCGAATCATCATGAACAATGGTAATGAAGTCGATATCAGTCAGCAGGCGCATAAAGAAGGACTGGTCGATTTGCGTCATGCTGGTCTGCTTAAAGTTATGGAAGGCATCACTTCGCTTGACGAAATTCTTGCCACCACCAACGATTAAATCCATCGCCCATTTATCCAATTAATACAATACTGTGAGAAAAACCATGAACAAACCAGTAGCAGTATCCAAAGCTAAATCTACCGGCATCAGCTACAGCTTTGAAGGAAAAAACATCAAAACTGAGCAGATTGTACGCGGCGAAGTAGTAGCAAAAGATGAGGCAGAAGCCCGTGCCAAACTTAACCGAAGACAGATTCGTGTCATTCAGATTAACAAAGTCAAAAAACAGCGTCAGAAAAAAATCAGTCCGGCGGATATAACAGTCTTTACTCGACAATTATCAACCATGATGAAATCCGGTTTACCGATGATGCAGGCTTTTGATATCGCAGCCAAAGGCCACTCAAACCCTGCTATGACCCAAATGCTGATGCAAATCCGTTCTGATGTTGAGCAGGGTACATCATTAGCTGATTCTTTTGCCAAATATCCAAAGTATTTTGATCGATTTTATTGCAATCTGGTACGTGCAGGCGAAACAGGCGGTGTATTGGAAGCCATATTAGATAAACTGGCCGTATACAAAGAAAAAACTCAAGGAATTAAGAAAAAGGTTAAAAGTGCTTTGACCTATCCGGTAGTAGTGGTAGTTGTCGCAATTGCTCTGGTAATCGTCATGATGATGTTCGTTTTACCATCATTCGGTAAAGTTTACGAAGGCATGGGCGTTCCTCTGCCAGGGCTTACACAATTCATGATGAATATTTCTAATTTCTTTGTCCACTTTGGTGTATTTATTATCATTGCACTCATTGCAGGTGTAATTGGACTAATAAAATGGTATCAGAACTCAGATGATTTGAAAAAACGTTTTGATTATATGTTATTGAAGATGCCCATTTTTGGACAGATCGTACGTAAAGCCACAATTGCCCGCTGGGCGCGCACAACAGCAACCTTGTTTGCTGCCGGCGTACCCTTAGTAGAAGTACTTGACTCAGTTGCCGGAGCAGCGGGCAATATCAAATATGAAGAAGCGACACAGGAAATTCGGGCCAAGGTTAATCAGGGTATCTCCCTCACCTCTGCCATGCAGGCTACTGAATTATTTCCCAATATGGTGATGCAAATGGCCTCTATTGGCGAAGAATCCGGATCACTTGATGATATGTTAAATAAATCAGCCGAATTTTATGAAGAAGACGTAGATACTGCTGTTTCACAGCTATCCTCTTTGATGGAACCCATTATCATGGTAGTACTCGGTTTGATCGTCGGTGTTATTCTGGTTGCTATGTATTTACCACTCTTCAACATCGGTAATGCAGTAGGTTAAGATCAGATGTTATCAGATACACTGTTTTTCTCCATCATCGCATTAATAACAGGTTTAGCTGTAGGCAGCTTTCTAAACGTAGTCATCTACCGTCTGCCGATCATGATGGAACGCAGCTGGCAGGCTGAAGCACGAATGGCATTGCAATTACCGGCAGAAAACTTTGCCCGTTTCAATCTTTGCGTACCCCCGTCAGCCTGCCCTCATTGCCAGCATAAAATTCGCTGGTGGCAAAATATACCATTGATAAGCTATCTTATCTTACATGGTCGTTGTGCTGCTTGTGCAAAACCGATTAGCCCTCGCTATTTCTGTGTTGAACTGCTTACCGGACTAGCGTTTGCCGCAGTAGTATGGCGCTATGATGTAACACCAGTTGCCGCCGGTGGTCTGGTTTTGACAGCTGCGTTGATAACATTAACATTTATCGATGCTGATACTCAGCTCTTGCCAGATCAGATTACTTTACCATTACTGTGGCTGGGATTACTGTTTAATTGGTATAGTGAATTTGTATCCTTATCTGCAGCTATATGGGGAGCAGTAGCAGGCTATATGAGCTTGTGGTCACTGTTTTGGCTATTCAAGCTCATAACCGGAAAAGATGGCATGGGTTATGGTGATTTTAAACTGCTGGCTGCTCTAGGCGCATGGATGGGTGCTGCTGCATTGCCATTAATTGTATTTATAGCTGCTATTGTTGGCATCATTGCCTCTTTGATACTCAAAGTTGCCCGCAGTCAGCCAATGGCTTTTGGCCCGGCTCTAGCCATCTCCGGCTGGATTGTTTGGATGGCCAACAGCCAAATTAGCCAGCTCATTCACTGGTGGTTGCAACTTTCTGGATTCGATGCATGACAATCTGGGTTGGACTAAGCGGTGGAATTGGTAGCGGTAAAACCACTGTAGCCAGTTGTTTTGCTAGCTTAGGTATACCAGTAATAAATGCCGATGAAATAGCCCATCAGCTTACTGCACCACATGGTTTGGCATTACCTGAAATCAAAAAACAATGTGGCAGCCAGCTATTTCTGGCAGACGGCAGTCTGGATCGGAACCAACTGCGTAACTGGGTATTTGCTGATTCAACTCATCGCCAACGACTGGAAAACATTCTTCATCCGCTCATCTGGCAAGGGTTGCAACAGGCCAAACAGCAAATTTCTCCAGACAAACAATATGGCATTATTGAAATACCACTACTGGCGGAAAAACCCGAATTTCAAAAACTGGTGCAGCGTATACTTATCATCGAAGCTCCTGTTAATCTTTGTATACAAAGAGTTCAGCTACGCAGTGGTCTAGACGAATCCGCAATACGTGCTATTATGGCGCAACAGGCTGACAGCAAGAGCAGAAAAGTTATTGCTGATGACACAATTACTAATGATGGCAACCGGCCACAACTTGAGCAGGAAGTCCTGAAGCTCCATCACTTCTATCAGGCTTTACCACCATCCACGTTATGACAGATATAATCCATTTCGAACATCCCTTGTCCGAGCGCGTGCGGAATTTTTTACGTATCGCCTACTTGTTCAGGCACTTTCATGAAGTCGTAGTACGCAAGGAAGTCTGGGCACATCACTGTGCATTGTTTTCACTGTTTGAAATCATGGAAGCTGCCGCGCGTGCCGAGCTCAAATTGGATATTCTACAGGAGCTGGAACGTCAAAAAGGTCTGGCACGACAACGGGGTGAAGATGGTAAGGATGCACTGGAAACCATTCAGACGGCAATATCTAATCTACAGAATGTTCAACAGAAATTTGGACAACATCTGCGCGAAAATGAATGGCTGATGGCCATCAAACAAAGAATATTTGTACCTGGCGGTACCAGCCCATATGATTTACCCTCATATTATTACTGGCAGCAGAAAAATCCAGAAGAACGCGAAAGCCAGCTACGACAATGGATTCAAAGCCTGCTCCCAACTTATGAAGCCATCAGCCTACTACTGGAAATCCTGCGTCACAATAGTCTGTCGGTAGAGTGTGTAGCAAATGCAGGCAGCTATCAGCACAACAGTTTGGGGCAGAATATCCACTTGCTTGGTATTAATGTTGCCCAGCATGAAACAGCTTTGCCAGAAGTTTCTGCTAATAAATATTTCACCCATATTCGCTTTTTACAAGCATCACAACAACAGGCACGCGGATTAGTACTGACCACCGACATTCCGTTCACGCTCGTAATGTGTAGCTTCGATGCAGTAATCAAATAATGACTGAAAAAATCATCACCGTTACTTGTCCTACTTGTGGCCAAAACGTCGCCTGGATTACAGCAAACCGTTTCCGGCCGTTCTGTTGCGAACGCTGTAAAATGATTGATTTGGGAGCATGGGCCAGTGAAGGCTATAACTTGCCGGCAGATGAAGATCAACCTCTGAGCGAAGAACTCAAACCATCAAAGCATTAACCTATATTGATTACATTATCCCAAACACTTACAAATATTCATTCAACCTATGACATCCCCCGCTCTTAGCATTCATCAGGCAGTCAAAACCTACTCCAACGGTTTTACCGCCCTGAAAGGCGTCAGTTTCAGCGTTCAATCAGGTGAGTTTTTTGGCCTTCTTGGCCCTAATGGTGCCGGCAAAACCACCCTTATCTCTGCAATGGCAGGACTCAGCCGTCTGACTTCCGGTCACATCAGCATTTGCGGCCACGATGTACAACGTGAACCCAATACCACCCGTAAACTTCTTGGTGTTGTACCTCAGGAGCTGGTTTTTGATCCATTTTTCAGCGTGCGCGAAGCATTACTGTTTCAATCCGGTTATTTCGGCTTACATAAAAATGATGAATGGATTGATGAAATCATTACCAATCTTGGCTTGGCAGATAAAGCCAACACCAATACCCGTAACCTTTCCGGTGGCATGAAACGCCGTGTTATGGTGGCACTGGCTCTGGTACACCGCCCACCCGTTATTGTACTGGATGAACCCACCGCTGGCGTCGACGTAGAATTACGCCAAAACCTGTGGCAATTCATTACCAGACTAAACAAAGCCGGCCATACCATCATTCTAACCACACATTATCTTGAAGAAGCACAATCATTGTGTAATCGGATCGCCATGCTGAAACATGGTGAAATTGTGGCATTAGATAGTACCCAGAATCTGCTGCACGCAGAAACCGATAAACAACTGGCCTTAACACTTGATCAAAAATTACCAGAAAATCTGCGTCAGCAAATCATCAAAGAAGATGGCTACAACTACCTTCTGAAACTAGCAGACTACAGCCAATTGGCCACTATGCTACAAAGCCTGCAAAACCAAAATATAAATGTCAGAAACCTACAAATCCTGGAGAATGATCTTGAAAATGTTTTCCTGCGCCTCACCAGCGACCACATGAAAGATGAAAAATGAATATCACTGGTTGCTACACATTATTAAAAAAAGAAGTCTTGCGCTTCTGGAAAGTAGGGTTTCAAACCCTATCTGCACCTATTTTGACCGCTTTACTTTATCAGCTGATATTTGCACAAGTCATGAAAGGACGCCCAGATATCCTGCCTGGAGTTAGCTATACGGCCTTTCTGATACCGGGTTTGGCTATGATGTCCATGCTACAGAATGCCTTCGCCAACTCCTCCTCCAGCCTAATTCAGTCACGTATTACCGGTAATCTTATATTTATCCTATTACCACCTCTGGGTACAGCAGCATTCTTCTGCGCTTATGTTGGCGCCTCAATTTTGCGCGGATTAATGGTTGGCATCGGAGTAATTGCTGTCACTGCCTTTTTCGGTTTACCCATTCCACACCATCTTGGTTGGATAATCATCTTCGCCTTATTGGGCTGCGCCATCATGGGCATGTTTGGTCTGTTAGCAGGCATAGTCGCAGAAAAATTTGACCAATTAGCTGCTTTCCAAAACTTCCTGATTATGCCTTTAACATTCCTTTCAGGTGTATTTTATTCCATTAATAGCCTACCCTCATTCTGGCGAACCCTCAGCCATTTCAATCCGGTTTTTTACATGATTGATGGCTTCAGATATGGCTTTTTTGGCCAGAGTGACTCCTCACCATGGCTAGCACTTACCGTAGTGAGCAGCTTTGCCATTATTCTGTGTATTCTTGTCTGTGCCATCCTAAAATCTGGCTGGAAATTACGCAATTAGACAAACTAAAACGCTATAATAGCCGCCATTTATCACTAGCTTTTCTGGAGCCCGTCATGTTAACACCTGAAGAGGTAAAAGCCATGATTGCCAATCTGTTACCGTGCGAATATCTCGAAGTAGAAGGAGATGGACACCATTTCTTTGCTCGGATTGTGTCTGGTGCCTTTACCGGAAAAAACCGTCTGGCCCGTCATCGCATGATAAAAGATGGTCTCGCACAACAAATTGCCAGTAATGAATTACATGCACTTTCCATCACCACAGCTGCAACACCGTCTGAATGGGCAGAAAAACAGCAATAAACAATATAGAAAAACCTATTTCTGCCAAATCTAGAGAATTAATATGGAAAAATTAAAAATCCGCGCTAATGGCGCATTAAACGGCGAAATCTTTATCTCCGGCGCCAAAAATGCAGCACTTCCCCTGCTGTGCGCGTCTTTACTGACAAGCGAAACACTGCATCTGACCAATGTACCAATGTTGCGCGATGTTAAAACTACCCAAAAGCTATTACAAGGTATGGGGGCACGTGTACTGACCGACAATATAGAGGAATTTGAAATCAACTGTAGCGGTATAAATAATACCTGTGCACCCTACGAATTGGTCAAAACCATGCGCGCCTCCATTTTGGTGCTTGGACCAACACTGGCACACTTTGGTGAAGCTCAAGTCAGCTTGCCGGGCGGATGCGCCATTGGTTCAAGACCAGTAGATCAGCATTTAAAAGGGCTCGAAGCCATGGGTGCCGAAATTACTATTGAACACGGATACGTCAAAGCACGTGCCCAGAGATTAAAAGGTGCTCATATCGTCATGGATATGGTGACCGTCACTGGTACTGAAAACCTGCTGATGGCAGCCACCCTTGCAGAGGGTACTACCATTCTAGAAAATGCAGCTATGGAGCCTGAAGTCACCGACCTTGCCGATTGTCTCGTAAAAATGGGCGCCAACATTCAAGGCATCGGTACACCTACTCTGACCATTACCGGAGTGGAAAAACTGCATGGTTGCACACACCGCGTTGTGCCTGACCGCATTGAAGCCGGAACATTTTTATGTGCCGTAGCCATGACCGGCGGTAAAGTCGTACTACGAAACGCTGCCCCTAAAACCATGCAGGCGATTCTGGAAAAACTGGGTGAAGCTGGAGCCATTATTGAAGCCGGTGATGATTGGATCAGCATTGATATGCAACAGCCCCCCCGCGCCGTTGATATCCGTACCCTTCCTTATCCCGCATTTCCCACCGATATGCAGGCACAGTTTATGGTTATGAATACCATAGCCAACGGTAACAGCAAAGTGGTGGAAACCATTTTTGAAAACCGATTCATGCACGTACCCGAACTCAATCGCATGGGTGCCAGAATATCCGCTGAAGGCAACACAGCCATTGTAGAAGGTGTTGAGCAGCTATCCGGCACCACCGTTATGGCTACCGACCTGCGCGCATCAGCCAGTCTGGTATTGGCCGGACTGGTGGCCAGTGGTGAAACCATTGTAGAGCGTATTTACCATCTGGATCGCGGTTATGAAAATATCGAACAAAAACTGGGTGGAGTAGGCGCGATTATTGAGCGCGTCAGCGATTAAAAATTCACGAATATTAAAAGGGTGTACGGAAATTTTCGCACACCCTTTTTGTTTTTATTTGAATCGTTCAATAGCTCAATTACACCACATTAATATTAATACTCTATAAAAATTTATAGAGTAAGCTTTTCTTCAGATATTACAGAATCTAATTATCTGTACTCATAGCATGTTAAGAGAATTATAAAATATTCAGTTTGAGACTTCTAATCAATGCTAAATAAGAAATAAATCATACTGATACAGAAAAATATCTTATTAGCATAAAATTTCCAGCAGTGATACACTCAATACTTGTCTTAAATCAAATAAGTAAAATGAACACGATTTATCAGCCAACACAATAAAATTAGGAATGGAGGAAATCATATTTTAATCACTGCACATTTGAATCAACGGTTATAAGTTTTATCCCGCTACCTGTGCAGGATACTTCTGGTTATATCATGGTTGATTTGAGTGTCGTGCAAGCTTTAAATCATAAAATCCACCATTTCTGGCAGCCTAAACATGGTCAAGCGTAGCGGTTTAAACCAGACTATCTGTTCTGGTTGCAAATTCAGTGTACGGAATTCAGCCGGAGAAAGCCACACTTGAACTCGCTGTTTATTATTATAACGGCACAGCCATAATCTTATTTGTGCACCAATAATATGTATTTCTTCCACTATAGCTGAATCTATGACATTACTTTGGTTTTCCGTTAATATTTGTAGTTCTTGCGGACGCACATAGACAGTTACATTTTGGCGTGTCCGCTCACCAGTGGTGACAGGTTCACGATAGTGCCCTAGACACAATTGCCCCTGTTCAATACAAGCATCTTCAAATACATTTACTTCACCTAAAAACTCCGTCACAAAAACATTTTCAGGATGATCATACAAAGAAGCTGCTGCACCGCTTTGCTCGATTTTGCCCTGATTCATCACCACAATCTGATCAGCCATTTCCAGAGCCTCTTCCTGATCATGAGTGACCAGCACACTGGTAATACCCAATTGATGATGTATTTCTACCAGCCACTGGCGCAATTCCTTACGTACCTTAGCATCCAGTGCACCAAAAGGTTCATCTAGCAACAGCAATTTTGGTTTGGTAGCCAGAGCACGTGCCAGTGCAATACGTTGACGTTGGCCGCCGGATAATTGCTGCGGGTACACTTTGGCTAACCATTCCAGCTGTACCAGCTTTAATAACTCTTCCACTCGTGCTGCTATTTCATCTTTATCGGGGCGTATACGTCGGGGTATTACTTTCAATCCGAAAGCAACATTTTCAAACACGGTCATATGGCGAAACAGCGCATAGTGCTGAAACATAAAGCCCACCCGCCGTTCTCGTATATGCAGATTGCTGACCTCCTCATCTCCAAAAAAAAGTTCACCGGAATCTGCATATTCCAACCCCGCAATGATACGCAGCAACGTGGTTTTGCCACAACCTGAAGGTCCCAGTAAAGCGGTTAATGAACCATTAGGCACCTGTAGATTGATATCCTGCAAGGCAGGATATTCGCCATAAGATTTATTCAAATGCTGGATACGGATACTCATAATCGCTACTCAATGCTATGTACCTGACTGTTTAATTGGTTACTGCTATACGTGCACGTTGTGCATCCCTATACATACGTGTCTGGCGCCAGTCGAGATACTTTTGCAACAGTAGTGTACATAAGGCCAGTAAGGCCAAAAGGCTGGATACAGCAAACGCACCTACCATGTTGTATTCGTTGTACATCATCTCTACCAGCAACGGCATAGTATTGGTTTCGCCACGAATATGTCCGGAAACCATACTTACTGCGCCAAACTCTCCCATTGCACGAGCATTTGTCAGGATAATGCCGTATACCAGCGCCCATTTCAGATTCGGTAAGGTAACACGCCAAAACATCTGCCAACCACTGGCACCGAGTATCAGTGCCGCCTGCTCTTCACTACTACCCTGAGCCTGCATTAATGGAATTAATTCCCGCGCCACAAAGGGAAAAGTAACGAACAAAGTAGCCAATATCATGCCGGGAATAGCAAAGATAACTTGCACACCATGCGCTTCCATCCAGCTTCCAAGCCAGCTATTGCTGCCAAACAACAATACAAACATCAGACCAGCCACAACTGGAGAAACAGCGAATGGTAGATCCAGTAATGTTGTCCACAACTGCTTACCCCGAAATGTAAAATGGGTTAACAGCCATGCCATAGCCACACCCAATACCACATTAATCGGTACCACAATCAGGGTAATCAACAGTGACAGACGCATGGCAGCCAGAGCTTCATCATCCAGCAAAGCAGCCATATATAGTTCCCAGCCCTTTGCCAGCGCATAACTAAATACGGATAATAAGGGTAGAAGCAGCAATACACTCAGACACAATAAAGTTATGCCAATAAGTAAATAACGCAACCATTTTGGCTCAGTGAGCAATGCATTGGTCTTCACGATACTCATCAGTAGCGCCCCTGTGTACGACTGCTTAAGCGCCATTGCCATAAATTCAGTGTTAATAAAATAACAAAAGATATTATCAACATAAATAGCGCCACAGCCGCTGCAGCCGGTAAATCAAAAAGCTCAAATTTACTAACTATTATGAGCGGCAGAATTTCTGATTTAAAAGGTACATTACCTGCAATAAAAATGACAGAACCATATTCCCCCGTTGCCCTTGCAAATGCCATTCCTGCCCCCATCACCAGTGCTGGCAATACTTCCGGCAATAATACCCGAAACACTATAGTGAATCTGGATGCGCCTAGAATTGCTGCGGCCTCTTCATATTCGCCCGATAATTCAGCCAGCACAGGTTGTACTGCTCGTACCACAAACGGCAAGCTAACCAGCAATAAAGCCAGCCAAATACCTGTGGGGGTAAAAGCTACCTGTAAGCCCATATTGGTAAATATTCTGCCTATCCAGCCTGTAGGAGCATATAAAGTAGCCAGCGCCACCCCCGTTACTGCTGTTGGTAAAGCAAAAGGCAAATCGACTAATGCATTAACCATATCCTTGCCCCAGAACTGATAGCGTACCAGTACCCAAGCAACTAAAGTTCCTAGCAGCACACTGGCTAGCATAGCCAGTAATGACATTTTCAGAGTGAGCCACACAGCTGCAAGTGTGCGTGGCTCAGAAATCACTCGTATAAAGCCAGACCAGCCCAAATCAGTCACAGTCCACACCAGCATGGCAAAAGGCAATAACACCAGTAATGACAGCGATAGTACACTTACACCCAGACTAAGAGAGAATCCGGGCAATACAGATGGCTGTTTCATTAACAGCATAATTTTTCTCCCATATGCCCGACTGCTATAAACATTACCGGCAACATTAAAGAAAAATATACCGGTAAATTGAAATCAGTCCTATTTAGGCTAAATACCTACAATAACGTGGCTAAAAATGACAAACAGAACAAAACAACAAAGACTACCGCATTCTGCTCTGCAATAGGCAGCCAACAATATAAAAGGCCGTACAGACAAATGAGAAAGAATATATTTTTGTAACTTAATAAGTCACAGTTATAACCCATTATCAGAAAAGCAGTATTGCTGACACCTGCACCACGTAATATCATGCAGACAGTTATTCAACATAAACATATCAATCTACAATAGCGAGAACACAATGCCAGCTTCTCTTCTGGATGAACAAAAAGATGCACCCTTGTCGGCTGACATCAGCTTTCTGATCCAAGCATTATTGAATATGCTGGCTCACGAAACCACCGTAGCCGTACAAACAGTATTAAGCCAGCTTATCGATGGCAAAGAACCGCAGATAACCATCCAGCAAGCTCTGCCATCGCTTGACTTACGGCAGCAGCAAGATCTCATCCGCGCATGTAGTCTGTTTGCACAGGTATTGAATATTGCAGAAGATGTACATCATGAACGGCGGCGTCAAACATATGAACAAAACAGTCAACATTCCGGACGTACCAGCTTTAATCATGTTGTACAGCAGATTCGCCAGCAACAAATACCTACCACAGAATTGGAAACATCCTTACAACAGACCAGCATCAGTGCTGTACTAACTGCCCACCCTACCGAAGTACAACGACAATGTATTTTGTGCTTTCACCGCCATATCCGCAGCATTCTCAATGAACGCAACCATCAGCAACATCCCAACAGCGAACAACTGCAACAGCAGGCTGAAGCCATTATGCTGGCTCTTTGGCAAACCGACGAAACCCGTCATTTTCAGATCAGCGTAAGCGATGAAATTTACAACAGTATCAACTATTTTCCATTAAGTTTTTTTAAAGCCGTACCCGCACTTTACCGTAAACTACAATGCCAGCTTACCAGTATCTATCCGGATGTCAGCCTTCCTAATGTAATCACCATTGGTGGCTGGGTAGGAGGTGATCGCGATGGCAATCCATATGTCAATGCAGATACATTACAGGAAGCATTTTCCTTTCAGGCCAAAGCTTTATTTCAACATTACCACCAGTGTCTGGATGAACTCCATCAGCTATTGCCACTATCTTCCCGCCGTGTTCAGGTAAATAGCAGCGTACTACACATGGCAGAACTGTCACCAGATACCGCAACCGCCCACAAGGAAGAGCCGTATCGTCGCGCCATCGCTTACATACAGACTCGCCTTAGTGCTACCGGGCAACAACTTGGTTTACAACCGTACAATCAGCATTACTGCTTACCATTCTATCGACAGTCAGAGGAATTTCTGCAAGAGCTTAATCATCTCGCCAGATCCTTACAGGAAAATGGCAGTGCCCTGCTCAGTGAGGGCAAACTGGCAGATCTGATTCGTTCAGTTTCTTTATTTGGCTTTCATTTGATGTCTGTAGACCTGCGTCAGCATGCGGCCAAACACACAGAGGTAGTGACTGAATTATTTGCTCATGCTGATTTGGAAGATTTTAAAACACTGAGTGAAGCAGCCAAACAACGAGTATTACTACGCGAACTGAGCACTCAACGCCCGCTGTACAGTCCTTACATTCAGTACAGCAACGATGCCATGCGTGAACTGACTGTTTTTCAAACGGCTGCCCGCATCAAAAATGATTACGGTGAAACGGCCATTAATCAATGCATCATTTCGAATGCGGAAAGTGTCAGCGACATACTCGTAGTTGCCTTACTGCTGAAAGAAACTGGTCTGCTGAGCATCAACAATGAAAAACCCAGCAGCCGCATCAACATCGTTCCCTTATTTGAAACCATTGATGCCTTGCAGAAAAGCGTAGATATTATGGACAAACTGTTTAGCCTGCCCTGGTATCGCGCATTTCTACACAGCCGCAACAATTTGCAGGAAATCATGCTCGGATATTCCGACAGCAACAAAGATGGCGGTTACGTGACCAGTCAGTGGTCCCTGTATCTGGCGGAGTCCCAGCTAGTCAAACTGTTTGCTCACCATCATATCCGCCTACGTCTATTTCATGGTCGCGGTGGCAGCGTAGGTCGTGGCGGCGGCCCTTCTTTCGACGCCATCATGGCTCAGCCTGCAGGCAGCGTAGCCGGACAAATACGCATTACCGAGCAAGGAGAGGTGATTACCGCCAAATATGCTGATCCCACCAATGCCGAACGCAATCTGGAAGCGCTGGTTGCCGCCACACTTGAAGCCACCCTACTGCCCCCTCAGAACAGCGAGCCGGATAACCAAATCATGGATACCTTATCGGCCAGTGCATTCAGACACTATCGCAAACTAATTACCTGCCCCGGTTTCATAGAATATTTTTTACAAACAAGCCCAATACAAGAAATTGCCAGCCTCAATATCGGCAGCCGTCCTGCCAGCCGTAAAACACTGGCAAGAATTCAGGATTTACGCGCCATTCCATGGGTATTCTCATGGACACAGAATCGCCTCATGCTACCAGCATGGTATGGATTCGGCAGCGCGGTCACCGAACTAATTAATCAGGACAGCGCCAATCTGCAACGATTGCAACAGCAAGCACAACACAGCCCTTTTTTCCAGACCATGCTTTCCAACATGGATCAAGTAATGGCCAAAGCCGACCTCACCATTGCCCGGGCTTATGTTAATCTGGCTAGCAATCAAGAAGCTGCCCACACTATTTACAGCATGCTGGCTGATGAATTTGAGCGTAGCAAACAAGCACTACTTAGCATTCTGCAACGCCAGCGTTACTTAAGTGACAACCGAACACTCGCACGCTCACTTGCCTTGCGTATCCCCTACCTAAACGCCCTAAATTGGCTTCAGATACATCTGTTGCAACAACTACGTCATCAACCAGATAACAGCGAGCTACTCCAGCTCATCCACCTAACCATTAACGGCATTGCTCAGGGATTACGGAATACAGGCTGAAGCAAAAACCAGCGCAAACAATACACCTTTGTCTTAATTACTGTTCAGCTTTATAAATATTCATCATCAGTATTTCCTTAGTTTGCATTTCTGAGCTTAATAAGGTATTTAAATAAAAAACTGAAAAAACAAAAGGCAATATAGATTACAAAACAGCAATATAGCCAACTCAGAGCAAAATCCGTCATAAACTAGTACTACTGGCTTGAAATAGCAGTATCACGACCCAATTTAATTAAATAATTCACCTTTTTGCAGAGGAAAAAAATATGCAACCGGAAAACAACACCGAAAACGAAACTCAGGTAAACGAGCCCGAAAACACCGAACCAATTATTGCGCCAGAGGCCACCATTGAAGATTTGCAAGAACGCATCAACGAGCTAGAAGGCCAGCTTAAAGATGAACAACTGCGTTCATTGGCCACTGAGCAGAATCTGCGCCGGCGCCATCAGGAAGAATTGGAAAGTGCCCATAAATTTGCCGGTCAGAAATTTGCCACTGCAATGCTGCCTGTTAAAGACTATCTGGAAATGGCTCTGCAAGATCAAAGCGGCAACTTTGATGCTCTTAAAATGGGTGTACAAATGACCCTTACCGAACTGCAAAAAGCTTTTGATCAATCCAATGTCAAAGAAATCGATCCCAAAGCTGGCGATAAACTTGACCCGCATCGTCATCAGGCTTTACAAAGCGTTGAAAGTGAACAGGAACCCAATACTGTAGTTTCTGTAATGAAAAAAGGATATACCCTATCTGACCGCGTATTGCGTCCAGCTATGGTAACAGTAGCCAAAGCCGCCGACTCAGAATAAATCACCCGAATAAAAACCGTCTGACAGAAATTAATCAGACGGTTTTTTATTGAAAAAATATCTGATATTATCTAGTTTTTTCTTATCATCTCCCTTTATTCTTTTCTCACTAATAAAAATTAAATAGATTCATTCATTATTGCTACAATTTGATTTTGCCAAATAAGCTATGAATATAATATAAACAAATCCTCTTAAATATATTCATTATTTTAGAAAGAGGAAAAACATGCGTTTAAAATGTTTTACAAGTCTGGTCATTCTAGCCATCACCAAAACTGCTCTAGCTCAAGAAATTCAATTACCGCTTACTTTCATCAAAGATATTAATATTCCCGAAGTTGTATTAAAAATCAACGGCAAAGCAGAAAAATTTATTCTTGATACAGGCTCTCAGACGGCACTGCATTTACCACTCAACACTTTAAAACAGCTTCCAGAAACAATCCAAATACCAACTACAAACAAAAGCTTGGATTTAAGCGGAAAAATTAAAGAATCAGATCAATTTCTGATCAAACATCTGAATATTAACGGACTCGAATTCCAAAACATTGAAGCGATGGAATTAAAGCCTTGGGGTTGGAATTATTCCAGCAATCCAGAACAGAAAAAACCGCCTGTGCCAGATGAAAGCATACCTGTAGTCGGGTTAACACTTTTTCAAGATCACATCCTGACACTGGATATAGCTCACAGAAAAATAATTATTGATGATAGAAACAACCCAAACCGATTAAGCCACCAATGGACATTTTTTCCTTATAAAATACATCCGAAAGAAGGCATGGTTATCAAATTTACCGACCAGAAAAAGACATATAACCTGATTCTTGATACCGGAGCATCAATGTCTTTTCTTAAAGGCACATCAAGGTCGGAAAAACTCAGTAATAGCAAAAAAATAACCACTGACAATACGGAAAAAACAACTCTGCGTTTGAATAAACGTGGTTATCCCATGACAGTTAAAATCTACCCGGACAACCCAACCATCCGAAAAATTCCTGTTCGTGCCGCCATTATGGATGGCATGCCGGCAGAATTCGAATCCGACGGCTTGCTCGGCGTAGATTTTCTGCAAAAATACAGTGTCCGAATAGATCAAAAAAATCATCAGTTATGGATCAAACCTGCTTTTTGATTTTATGCATGAAAACAAATAATCAAGCAGATAATTTAAACTAAAGAGATGTTAGATACACTCGCAAAAATTTAACACCTCTCATACACACCAGATTTAACGCGTAATTATTTCAACATCGAGCTTAAAAACGCCTGTGTCCTTGCATGTTGGGGATTAGCGAAAAAACTGCTGGCTTCACCAGACTCTACAATTACACCTTTGTCCATAAACAGCACTTGGTTAGCTACTTCACGCGCAAAACCCATTTCATGGGTGACCACCACCATAGTCATTTTGTCTTCAGCCAGCTGCTGCATGGTTTTTAAAACTTCACCGGTTAATTCAGGATCAAGCGCAGAGGTTGGCTCATCAAACAGCATAATTTGTGGCTGCATCGCCAGTGCACGGGCAATGGCCACACGCTGTTTTTGCCCACCCGATAACTGTGACGGATAACAATCCTGTTTGTTTTCTAAACCTACTTTACGTAACAGTTCTTGTGCCAATGGCACAATTTCGTCACGTTTCAATTTTTTCACCGTAACCGGTGCTTCAATCACGTTCTGTAACACCGTCATGTGTGGAAAAAGATTAAACTGCTGAAACACCATTCCCATACGGGCACAGATATTTTTTATTGTACGTTCAGGCGCATAATGAGCACGGTTGTGAATATTATTCTGTACCAGAAAATCATTTTCAATAGCAATGCTACCAGCATCTATTT
This sequence comes from Snodgrassella alvi, assembly GCF_040741455.2. NCBI lineage: Bacteria > Pseudomonadati > Pseudomonadota > Betaproteobacteria > Neisseriales > Neisseriaceae > Snodgrassella > Snodgrassella alvi. The sequence goes on along the minus strand of NZ_CP160328.2, from coordinate 1,736,134 downwards.
TTTCCAGATAATTCAGACATCTAAGCAAAGTAGATTTACCCGAACCAGAAGAACCGATGATAGCCACCACTTCTGAACGTGCCACCTGTATATCCACACCTTTAAGCACTTCTACATTTCCAAAGGCTTTATAGATGCCTCGCGCGTCTATCATCAAATCAGTCATCGTAGCGTGCATAGCGTTTCTCCGCTTTCTGGAATCCCCAGGTCAGAATCAGGGTCATAATCAGATAGAATGCAGCCGCTACAAAAAACGGCATCAGATTAAATTCACGCTGTACCAGCTGATAAGTAACCCGCATTACATCCTGTAATGCCAACACATACACCAGCGAAGTATCCTTAACCAACGTAATGGTTTCATTACTCAGTGGCGGTAAGATTTTTTTCCACATCTGAGGCAACACAATGCGGCGCATGGTCTGGCCATAACTCATACCCAATGTTTTTGCCGCCTCATACTGCCCTTTACCTACACCCTGAATACCGGCACGGAAAATCTCGGCAAAATAGGCTGCATAGTTCAGCACAAATGCAACAATCGCAGTGGTGTAGGCAGGCAGTAAAATATTGACAGCCGGCAGAGCAAAATAAATAAAGAAGATTTGCAACATCAACGGCGTGCCACGCATCACCCAGATGTAAAAATTAACAAGGTAATCCAGCACCTTGACACCGGATAAGCGCAATAGCGCCAATACCAGCCCCAATGGAATAGACAGCAACAGGGTAATAGCAAACAGACTCAGGGTAATTTTTGCCCCAGTCCATAATTCAGGCAACATATTGAACACATAGTTCATGTGTATTCCTTAAAACAACAATAACGCTGCCTGAACAAACTCTATTCAGGCAGCGTTGATTCCAAGGCAAAGACAACATTTATTTGACGATGTCTTTACCGAACCATTTAGTTGCAATTTTAGCAGATGTACCATCGACTTTCATACTATCCAAGGCACTCTGAATTTTCTGTTCCAATGCCTGATCATTTTTTCGGAAAGCCACTGCGTATTGCTCTGTGCCAAAGTTATCACTCAGCACTTTGTATTCATTAGGCTTTTTGGATACATAATAACGGCCAACCACTTCATCCACCACCAAAGCATCTACTCTTTTGGCTGAAACATCCATTAAAGCTGTCACATTATCCGCATATTTTTTCAATTCTTTGAATGATTTGGCCACATTCGGTTCTGCTTCCACAGCGTCAACCGCACTGCTGCCGTCCTGTACGCCAACAATTTTGCCGGCCAGATCAGCTTTGGTATTAATACCACCATCAGGACGAACCACAATAATCTGATGATTATCCATATACGGCTTAGACAATAATAACTGCTGCTGCCGCTGTGGAGTAATAGTCAACCCATTCCATAACATATCTACACGCTTACTATTGAGCTCAGATTCTTTGGCACTCCAGTCAATCGGTTTCAGCTCTACAGTCAGACCGGCACGTTTGGCTGCTTCACGTGCCATATCAATGTCAAAACCCACCAGCTCATTTTTTTCGTTACGAAAACCCATAGGCGGAAAGCTATCATCCAGTCCCATAACCACTGTTTTACCATTGTGCTCAGTTGAGTCAGAAGCTGTACCGGAAGCGGATTCTCCGCCACAGGCAGCAAGCGCCACCGCAACCACAGAGCCCAGTAAAAATTTACGCATGGCGTTGTGCATATAATATTCCTGATTCAATATAAATAGATATTCGTGTCATACACTATACCGGAATTTCTTTACACTTTCATCAGTACGTGATAAATGTATTATCTACGGCAAAACCACCTTAGGTTAATACACCAACCTTAAAAATTAATCAAATGAATAATATATATAATTTTTTAAATTATAGCTATTTCAAAACTCTTTTAATCCAAATCAAATAAATTTTTTCACTCAAAAGATTCAAGCAGTTAGACAAACAGCATTTATATTTAATATGCTTTTTTAGAAAATCATTTCAAAATCATATTGATTGTATTCATCCTAGCTGAAGCTGTTCATAACCTTCTATGGATTTTTCCATATCAATATCTATCCCTTTTCTTAAACAGAAGTTATAAAACACATCTTTTTTAATGATATGAAATAAGCGTAAGCTTTGCCTGGAAAAAATTTATCAAACATATGATTTAAAAAATTTTTTCCAAACCAAAAGCAACCTTTATGTAATCAAGCAGTTCAGAGCATGATTTAATTTTCTGTTTCTAAAAGAGTAAAAATAAGATTTATTGTTCTCAGGCAGCGGCTGATTGCACCGGATGATGTGCCATACGGAAAAACATTTTCCCTTCTTCTTCGATGCGGCGGATAGGCCATTGATACACCTCACTGAGTATATCGGACTGCATCACATTTTCAGGTGTACCTGAAACCACTATCTGGCCTTCATTCATCAGCACAATATAGTCTGAATGATTTGCAGCCATCGTCAGATCGTGCAACACCATTACCACCGAAAAATCGGCATGATGCTCGCGCAGATAATGCATTAAACGGTGCTGATGACGAATATCCAGATGATTACACGGTTCATCTAGTAATAATACAGGTGCATTTTGTAGTAATGCTCGTACCACATTGGCACGCTGCTGTTCACCGCCAGACAAGCTGCCAATCCGTTGCTGTGCCAGTGCCCGCAAATCGAATACCTCTAGCAAATGATGTAATTTTTCAACCGGTGCCTGAGCTTTTTTAAACCAGCCACTGTGTGGATAACAACCAAGCTGAACATATTCTGTAACCGTCAGCGGTAAACTATATTGTCCATGCTGACCTACCCATGCAATCTGGCCACGTTTTAAATAACTGCTTACGGATTCACCGTGTACAGTTACTCCTGCTCCATGCAAACCTAACAATGCGCGCAGCAATGTAGATTTACCTGCACCATTTGGCCCAATAATGCTGGTATGTCGATTTGCCGGAATATCCAGATGTGGCACTGATAAAATGCAGCGGCCGCGTGGCTGCACCTGCACATTACGCACAGTAAACAAATTTTCCATATTTTGTTCCTAACGCCGTAACGGCTGTAAAAACAGCCACAGGAAAAACGGTCCGCCCAGTAAAGCAATCACAATACCTACTGGTAAATCCACCGGATAACTTAGCCATCGAGCGACACTGTCTACCAATAATAAAAATATGGCACCCAACCAGGCTGACAACACCATAATCCGACGCCTACTGCCACCGCGGCTGCGGGCCACTACATTTGGCACCATCATACCCAGAAAACCAATAATACCAGCCAGTGAGACTGCGGCACCTGTTAGTAGTGCAGCGCCGACCACAGTCCACATACGGGTACTGCCTACCGCCACACCCATACTAATAGCAGTTTCTTCGCCCAGCATTAAAATATCCAGCCGGCGCCCGACCACCACCAGTAAGCCCAAACCCAGCACCATCACTGCCAGCGCATACCAAGGTGAAGTAAATCCTGATTCAGCCAAACTGCCGGCCAGCCAGTTAGTAGCACTACGTAGCACCATATCATCCGACATAAACAAAATTAGGCTCACCAGTGCGCCACAAAAAGCACTGATTACAAAACCCATTACCAGCAAACCCAGCATACCGCCACCTAGCAGACGATGTACCGTCAGTATCAGCAAGCATACCAAAAGTGCACCGATAAAAGCCGCTAAAGGTACCGTTACCGCACCCCAACCAAAAGCCAACACGGCTATTACCCCGAGTGCGGCACCGCCTGAAGTACCAATCAGACTTGGATCTGCCAGCGGATTATCAAATAAGGCCTGTAATGCTGCGCCGGAAGCAGACAATGCGGCACCTACAATCAGCGCCACCAGAACCCGCGGCAGCCGGATACCAAGGGTGGTTTCATCCAGAGACTGTGGCCATTGCCAGCCGCCCATGCCTAGCCCGAGGCAAAACCAGCTCAGTAGCAGGCTGAATGTCACAGCAGTGATAAACCAAACTAATTTAGGCCAGAACACATCCCTGACAATCATTGATTCAGGTGTGCTGGCCGTTTGCTGCACTTGCATCATAATTATTGTGCCAGTTGATAAAGTTTAGGAATCACTTGCGGCGTATTCAGACCGTAACGAAAAAGATCATTAGAGGGCAGGAAAAAGATTTTCTGCTTTTTAGCTGCGGGAGAAGCTGCAATTTCCGGCCGTTTGGTCAATCCCTGTACTCCACCAACCAGTTTCTGATTACGGTCTGCAATCAAAATAATATCCGGTTTTGCTGCTAGCCAAGCCTCTCTCGACATCGGCTTCATACCTTCAATCGCCGCTGCTGCATTCACTCCGCCAGCTCTTTTAATCAGCTCATCTGCTGCGGTATTACGTCCGGATACAAAGCGTCCGTCGTAGCTTATCAGATAGCGTTTACCGGTTTTTGGCATCTGCTTTACCTGACTCAGCCAGCGGTCAGCCAAAGCGTTAGCTTCTTTGTTTTTTCCAATCAGTTGGCCAATCTGCCGAATACCAGCAGCATAGCCGTTTAAATCATCTTTGGGCGCAACATTGATTGCTTTAACCCCTACTCGATTTAAATTGGCATAAATACTGGCGGGCTGTGCCATCCATGAACCCAGAACGAGTGTAGGTTTTTTAGCCGCAATTGGCTCCACGCTCAACCCGTGAAACAAACCGATACTAGGTACATTTTTTAAGACCGGATTAGTTGAGGCCATTTCTCTGCCAACTATTTCCTTAGCTCCGCCCAATTCAACCACAACATCGGCTACGTCCGGGGTCAATGTCACTATACGGGCAGCAAATGCAAACGGAAAAGCAGCGCACATTGCCGCTGCCAACAGTAATTTTTTCATGATTTACCCTTCTGATTACAAGCAGTACATGGGCAGGTAAACTTATTTCTGTATATGGATTGATTCATACTCATATTTAATGTCTGCCTGCCCGAGCAATTTATTAGCCAGCTAGCAAACTATCCATAAGCTGATGCCAAGATTGCATTTCATCATTACCCTCTTCGCGGCGGCCGAAAATCTGTACCACTGTCTGACGATTTTTATCGAAACCTTCAATGCAGGTTACATAACCTTCACTAATCGGGCGACGCACTACCCATGTTTCCACAATATCTGTATCACGCAGATGTAAATCAAAACCTTCTTCCGGTACTTTAGCATCCAGTACATTCAGATACCCATGTGAACGCACCACATTATGCAATTTACCGGTCTGAATTTGTACCAGTCCACGGTTACCAACAAAAATCATAATTTCCTGTTTACTGGCCTGCACATGATTCAGAACCTGTTCCCAGACACTGCGATCAACCAGTTTAGTACATCCGGCTGGCGCATGACGATAAGACTGTTGCCGGTCTATTTTGAATGTTTCCAGTAAACCGCCAAAATGATGGACATCTTTCAGTTCATTCCAGCGCTCCTGAAAAGCCTGCTCCCGTTCTGGAGATAACGGTTCAGGTACGGTAACATTCACTTCTGGTGCAGGTAAAAATTCGGGCTTACCACTGGTTTTAAATTCATCAATCAAAGCCTGCCATGCGGCCAATCTAGTATCATCCCGCATAAATACCTTTTCGATATTCATGCCATATTCATCATAAAACTGAATAGAGCGCATGGTTTTGTCACCGATAGTCACAGTAGTGGCTAGGGCATGATGCCAGTTGTGCAGGAAAAAACGCAAATCCAGACCACCCACATTCAAAGCCAGCCCGCTACGCGCCGTGAGCGTAACATGCTCATATACGCCGATTTTTTCATGTACAGCAGCATCGTTACGCACCACGCTCAATACTTCGCCTAAAGTTTCCAGCTTCAGTACCAGTTCACGAATCTGGTTACCCAGATAAATTGAATCAGGCGCATCCGCCATTAAAGCACCTTCACTTACACCCAAATCAGCAGCAGCCTGACGCGGGAAATACATGCCTCCCTCGATGGTTGCTTTCTTATCCTGATATTGTTGCCATAAGCTCATGTTCGTTCCTTTACAAAGTTTTTATTGGTAGTAATGATTTAAAACGTGTAGCGCAATCCAACATTAAATGTCCGTCCTGGAGCTGAATAGAAATCTGCATTATCTTTGGTCAATTTGCTGGCATTACCATCACTCTGACCGGAAGTACCAGACTGGCTGTTGACATTTGGCATCATGTAGGCGATATCTGCCCAGTTCCAGTATTTCTTATTAAAGACATTGTTTATACCGGCATGGAAACTCAAGTGCTTAGTAGGTTTCCAGAAGCCGCCCAGATCAACCAATGCATAATTTCTGGATGGGTTGTAATAGCTTGTTCCTTTGGGTACGTCTTGTATATCGCTATTGTCTTTTTTGGCTACATAAGTGAAATCCACATTAGCACCCCAGATTTCCTTATCATAGGCCAGACCCAGCTTCAGCTTAACCGGCATTACCGAATTCAGTGGTTGATCCACACCTTCCTGCCGGATAGACCCACGCGAATACGCCAATGATCCATTTACCTTCCAGTCTGGAGCAAATTTCCAACGTGCATAAGCCTCACCACCATAAATATGCGCTTTACTAAAGTTCTGCGCCTGCAATACTAGCATCTGCGTACTGCCAGGGCGGCTCCATACTGCATCAGCTGGGATTTTTACCTGTCCAGAGATATTCACGTAATCAATGAAGTTTTTATAGTGATTATCAAATCCCGCAATGCCATATTCAAACACATCATTTTTACCGCGCAACCCCAGCTCAAAATTATTAGCGGTTTCAGCCTTTAGATTCGGATTACCCCATGAGCTATAGCTGCCTGGGTTCCATGAAGAAGCCAGTTGCTGTGAAGAAGGAGCGTTAAAGCCACGAGCATACTGGAAATAGGGTACCAATAGTGGATCAAAGCGGTAAGCAATGCCCAGACGCGGAGTCAGCGCACTTTGATGTTTTTTTCGTAATTCACCAATTTCATTGTTGATACCGGTAACAAATCCCTTTGAATCGGGTTTCATATGATAGTAAGACGCAGATAATCCCGGGCTAACAATCAGGTTACCCCATTGCAGATCTCCGTCTACATAAATACTGGCTCGTATGGTTTTGTTATCTGCATTAGGTTTTGAACGAGCATAATAGCCTTGCCAGTCGCTGGTCAGTTCATGATGAGCCACATTCAAACCATAGCGCCAGTCCTGCATCAGCTGAGCGCCATCAAAATGTGATGACCAGTCACTTGTCAGCCCCCATACTTTATCTTTATTGGTAAAGTCGAATACACAGCGATTATTCTGGTCAGGAATCATGCTGGTACAGCCTTTAACATAATCTCGATGCGTAGTGGAGTCGGTTTTAGTCTGCTGCCAGTAAATCTGCGTTTTACCTGAATGAATCAGCCCGTTATCACTGTGATATTCATGCCCGAGTGAAAATCGAGTTTTCTTATTATCATCTACGCCCCGTACATCTGTATAGGAGCTATTCGCCTGTGATAAAGAATCAGTCCACTGATTGCGGTTTAGGTACTCTGCCGTAAAACTCAAGGTGTTTTTATCATTGATATCAAATTCATGCTTAGTCAAGAAATAGCGGCTATTGTGATCAACTGGGTCAGATTTGGTACGTAATGCGCCACGGCCACCGACATTACCACGGTTATCCACCTCATCACCTTTGCGATAAGTGCCCAACACCATGCCGCGCCAGTTGCCACTTCTCAGCGCACCGGCTCCTGTCACTGCCGTAGATTTATCGACACTGTTATACTGAGTATCAATATAGCCGCCCTTATCCTCACCCTGTAAAATTTCGCCCGGTGTCAGAGTATGCATGGCTACAGCACCTCCTAAACCAAATCCGCGGGCATTTTTACTGATATCCACACTACTGAGTGCAGAAACATCCATAAAATTACCCCGCCCGAAAATAGCATATTGTCCTGTATGCTTCATTTCATTCGCTTCAGGCAAATCAATACCGTCAATCGTCATACTGATCCGGTTGCCACTTAGCCCGCGAATATTCACACTGTCATTTCCTTGCCGCGTACCCTGCGTATCTAGTACCTCCACTCCGGGTATGTCTTTCAGTGCCGTTTTTAAATCTACCGCTCCATGTTTTTCAATGGTTTCAGCCTTAACGGTCGTATCCTTAAACACACTGGGAGTAGCCCGTTTAGCCTCAACATTAATCGTGGGCAAATGAGCCTCGCCCTCCGCATAAACAGCTGCAGGGAAGCCGATACAGGTTACAGCTAGCGCAATTATCTTGGGTGAGCGACACATATAAAGTTAACCCCTTTTGACAAAAATTAATGCAAAGATGGCGCATTGTAATCAATAATGATTCTTTTATACAAGTGGAAATGGGAATTATTCTTATTAATTTACAGTCATATTAAGTAAGCTACTATCAACTCACAGATCAAAACCATTATCAAATAGCCAAAAGCCAACTACAATATTATTTATTTATCATTATTTAAGCAGGTAAATCGTTTAATTTTCGGTTCATTCAGACCAGACCGATACAAACCATGCCTAGCTGATTTATGCTTATCTTTATTACGCTGAACGAATTAGTTAAAACATTTGAACACTACTATTTTATTGGCGACATTTTTTATTTTTATTCATTAACTATTCTCAAAAAGCATTACGCAGGCCAGCATTAATTATATGTGTGACCAGTAGTCTATTAAAAAACCACGTTATTGCAGGTTAAACGCGTCACTCTGCCTCCATTTTGAGTTGAAAAAGGTGCGCCTGACTATTCTCATCTGGTACCATATAAGCCATATCAGTTCAATTCCAGCATTTCTGATTAAACAGGTTATTTACATCCACACACAAATTTAACCGTTTACTCTGTATCCAGTGCACGCCCAAACCAATCAGTGCATTACATCTCGATAGATTGTAAAATTGGAAGAACATGCTAAAGATTGATTTTTCACCATTAGGTAACAATCTAATTTCTTGACAATCCAAAACCACCTTTTTCCGATTTACAAAGTGTAGTAATTTTTTAACTATGCAAAATACTAATTGTAGTGTGCCTGTATTTTTTTATTCATATTACGGACAAGATCACGATGAATTCAAGCCCCACACAATGGGAAATGATTCCAGCCTTTTTTAACATGTTTAGGGTTTAATTACCTCTTTCAAGCCCACATGGGTATAAAACCAATTTACAAAGAAAATTGAATGAATAAAATAACAGCAACTCAGCAACACTACTTGATTTTGGCATTACCAAATTAAGGGACAACGCCGCCTATCTTACTATTGTTCATGAAAGCGGTCTGAACAATCAAAAAGGGCAATATGCTCAGTTCTGAGAAAATCAGCAGCATAATCAATAACTGTGAATTCACCCGCAATACTATCAACCGGCTTTCGACAACCCTAAGCCAATTGCTGCTAGCGCCAGCAACTGGTTAACCACAATGAAATGCTTAGATATGCCGGCCTGATGCAGCATCTTATCAGTAGTCTAAATCAATGTATTGACCGTATTCACACCCAGAGTTTGAGTATTCAGCAAGCCCGCTGATAATACTGTTTAACAATCCGCGCGCTTAGGTATTTCGATACGCTAAGCGTTCTGATTGTAGATGAAAATTACTATTAAATTAAGCTATTACATTTTATTATGAATAATTTCAAATAAATTGGAGTTAATATACTTGCTGAATCTCTTTCTTCACAAGAAAATTGAGTAAACTAACTTCTTTGTTCCAGTTTACAAACCAATAACACTTACTAACTTCATCTAGAATTTTGTCTATATTTTTTGTACCAAAACTAATTTTCTCTAGTAATTTTTTGATTATACTTTTTCGAACTTGCTTCGAAATATGAGGACAGCTGACAGTATCCAACAGTAAATGAATTTTTTCACTGCTTGATTTTAAATCGTTTAAATCAGCCAATTTTATTTCAATAATTTTAACTAGTTCATCTTTTAAACTAAGATACTCACCTTTATCTTTGATATAAAATAACAAGGAAATTATAGAAAAATAATTTGTTTTCTCTGACTGAAAAAATAATTCTTTTATCAAATATTCTGGCAACTTATATTGGTCCTCTAGCACTGATACGGCTATCATAATATTGATTAGCTCTAAATTAACTACTTCATTTTGTGCCAGTTCTTGTTTTTGCGATTTTGCTGTAAATAGCTGGCAAGTAAGATTGAATAACTGATTGGCTATTTCCTCTTTAAATGAAGGCATATTTTTTACTACAAAATTATTTATGCGAATAATAATTGAACTTAATTTATACGAGGAATTTACTGTAGGAGCTACGCTGTATAAAAAAAACGCAATTTCAATAATAATATTGAAAATTTTATAACAGCGAATTTCAATTTCTTCTTGATTAATTTGTTCTGTATTTTGACTATTATTAGAACCTGAATTATTGTTTAGTTCTTGCATATTCTTTTGTAATTTGACAAGATCTTTCACCCACCGTGCCTGTACTGAAATAATATATGAAGCTATATCATCATATTTCATTTCATATTGAGCACAAAGATTTTTTATTGAATCAATGAAAGCTCTTTTAAATTTAGCTACAGAATTTATTTTGGCTAAAATTAAATTATCACCTTTTGTTTTTGTAACCATTTTATTAAAATAACTATTAACAACCTCACTGGCTTGATGAATTAATCGTGTTTTTTTACTCACAAAAGGCCGATGGCTTATTATAGTTTTGGCCGTATTTGCATGTAAATTGAAATTCCATAATACATTTACATATTCATTATATATTTTTTTAACATCATCTTCCGTAGATGCAAAAATAAACACGTCATCCACATATCGCCGGATAGCATAATTTTGGTCGAAGTAAAATCCTTTTTTATTAAGAGTGTCAATGACCGTTTTATCAACTTTCTGGAAAATGATTTCTGCAAAAATTCTGCTTACTTCCGGACCAATAACTATTCCATTTGTCTCATTATCATTACCAGAACGTAATACAGTATCAAATTTATCACCAAAAGATGAATTTGACAGATGATTTTTGGCAAATTCTTTATTTTTGGTAGCCCAACCAATGGAGTGGGTATAAATGCTATCAAAACATTTTGATACATCGAGTGTCATTTGCACAGCAAATTTCTTTTCAAGTAAAAGATAATCTTCTGAAACGAAAAATTTATATAATCGAATATAACCGTTATAAGCAAAATAAGAAAGCATATGTTTAATATTAATATCTTGGTCAGCTAAGGTTATATTCTGTCCTTGCTCTTCAAATTTATCTTTCTGTGAATTATCTAAATAAAAGCTCCCAGCAACAGATTTAGGGCTTCTTATTGAAGCAGGACTTTGGTTACAGAAATAAACAATTAAACTATCGTATTTTTGATAAAACTCTTTAATCTCAATTTGGCTATTAGGGTGTAGCAGTGCCAAACGTCTATATTCAAGCTCGTTTTTTTTTATTTTGAAAAAAAAAGGTTTGGTTTTTGTCGCTTTTTCATTCAAAATTAATTTTTCTAATAATTCTTTTTTAAACCCATCGCCTTTATTTTTTATTTGCATATATAAACCCGCATTCGAAAAAATAATAGGGGTTTCGTAAGGCAATGTTTCAGTTAGTATTACTCTATCGTAATCGGTTTTTTTAATAAAGTTTTTATTTTTTGACATTTTAATTCAGTTTTCCCAACATTTTTTTATGAAAGTAATACGTAATTTAGGTATGATAATAATTTTATTTTTATAGCCTCGAACAAATGAGTATTTAAGAAGTTTTTTCTTATTTTCCCCCTTTTCACTTTGATTTAAAATAGGATATATCAACTGTGTGAATCTATCATTTTCAAATTTTTTAAGTAGTAAAGCCCTTAACAGCTTATCCAATTTTTTCAGATTACCGTTTAAAAATTTATCTTCAGTAATCTCAGTATAATTATAATAGATTCCGCTAAATTTTTTTCTGCTTCCTAATTTTTCAATTTCGAAATTAGATGTCAGAAATTTTATTCTTTCTTCCAATAAAGTCCAATCTTTATTTTTTTTGAAATCATAAAATGTTCTAAATAGTTTAAATTTATATTTTTTATACTTGTTATCGGCTAGATCAATTGAAATTTTTCTAAATTGTTTGTTTTTGTTAACCAGATTATCTATTATAAATTTATATCCTAGAAAATCAAATGATTTTGATTCATCTTTATTACCTTGCGAATCATTTGAAAGTGTTATTGTTTGAAATTTTTTTTTATTAAACTCCAAACCAGATGGTAGAAATTTTGCTAGTTCTTTTAGGAATTCTTGATTATTTTTTTCTTCATTTTCTGCTTCGGATATTGTTGTAATAATTATAATATCATCAACGTAGCGTGCATAAAAAAAACAATTCGGTTGATTTTTAATATTAATGTCAAAATTTTTCATTAATATCTCTGCTATTACTGAACTAATAGCTAATCCTCGAGGACATCCTTCACCGTCTTGAAATTTATGAATATCCAATAAAATTCTTAAAATTTTTTTTGTTTGCGGACTTAAATTAATATTATTAAAAATTGTGTTCTCTATATCCTTTTGCTGAAAAGATTCAAAAAAATTTTTAACATCTAGTCGATATACTTTATAGGGAACTGTTTCACAAAGTATAAGTTTTAATTTTTGCACAATTGAATTTCTGCTATCAGTATGTATATTAAATACTTGTCTAAGGTTAAGAACAATTTTTCGTTCAATTATTTTAGATTTTTCATCCTGTAAACAAAATACTTGAATATTTTTTTTATTAAAAGAGCACATTGATAGTTCTTCAAATTCTGAACGTTCAATCATTTGCAAAGCTGATTGGACTATAGTGCTGGCATCAGACTCATTTAATTGTATATTTTTTTTAATACGATAGTGTTTCAGAATTTGATTTAAAGACTTTTCAGTGAAAGCTTGACGCTCCATACAATTCTCGCTTAATTAATAATATATATCTATTTTTAAATAAATTTTAGCATATAAATTTTCTTAACTTAATGCAAAGCAAGAAATTAAATATAATATTAAATCATTACATTAAGCATAAATATAATAAACGTTAAACCTGTCAAATAAACGAAATGACTTAAATTAGACTTTTCCGATGACTCAATTACATATTATTAATTTTACTATTATAGAGATTTATCGATATGTCAAATACTGCCATTTTCAGATGTTTTTATCCAGACCCATTTGCCAAAAATCAGCCTCTAAGCGAGTTGCATTTCTGAAAATTATCGCTAACTGCTCAAATCGTTGTGGCTCAACATGAAAAAGATGTTGATTAATCCACTCTATCTCTTTTTGCACAGCTAATTGAAATTCATCACTTGTGTACATGTCTAACCAACTTTGATAAGGATTATTTTCAGACTGATACCAAGGTTGGGTCTCAATCCAACAAGCTATTCTGCCATAGCCAATCATACAAGGTGCCAGTGCAATATGAATATCCAATAAATCACCCTGCTGGCCGGCATCAAGCATATAGCGTGTATAAGCTATGTTGGCTTTCGCTTCCTGCAAGCTATTCAGTTCTTTTTCACTGATTCCCCACTTCTTGCAATACTCAACATGCAGATCAAGTTCAATCTCAACAATAGCCTTAAGACTAGCTAAAGCCTGCCTTATTTCAAAAATATCGTGGCTTTTATAAACCGCAAGTCCCCAAGCACGGGAAAACTGAATCAGAAATAAATAATCCTGTTTTAAATAGTGCTGAAAACATGATTTGTCTAAAATTCCTTTACCCAATTGCTGCACAAACTCATGTTGTGTATATTGTTTCCAGTCATCCTGACAGAACTCGATAAGCGATTGAAATGATGGCATAAAACCTCCTTTAATAATCAATATTAAGGAGTATCAAAACAGCCTTTTCAATTATAAAGCCTGTTTTAAACTCCCTTCGTCGGTATTAACCGAATCAGGTTCAACGGGTGTAATCTCAGCCAAAGGCACCCCGGATAAATTAATTTTTAAATGTTTAAGGCAAATTTAGTCTAACCGTATTTTAATATAAAATAAAATTTATATTTTGTTTTGCAACTTTTTTCGCACTGAGTTTACTTTCTATTAATATATTAGTATAAAAAAGTATTATCAATCAAATTTCCCAATGCAAATATGACTTTTAATTAATTCACCAATTTTAATTTTGTGCTTTACTATTTTATTTTTGATGATTGTATTGTTCTCTCTGCTTCTCTGTGCTTTAAAAAATTATATAAAACACTGCTTTATTAACTAACAAATAAAGACAAAATAAATTAAATATGGTAAAGTTATCATTGTAGGCTAAGGAGGTGAGTCTGCCATTTCTTTGGCACATTCTTATCATATTGCTTCTTAAATTTTCTAGAAATAGTTCTAGCTTTATTTTAATGAAGGGTTTATTCCTACACACAAAATTCATCTCCTTATTCCTACAACAATGATTTTTCATCAAATATTGTTACTTTATCACTTTTAAACCCACACGATTTAATTCAATATTATTTATTAAAATAATCAAACCAAATTAGTTAGTAATCAATTTAATAATGTGGCGGAATTTCATTGGCCGGATTGAATGGTTCGTTATTGCTGTCCGCTTTATCCGGTAAACGCTGATACAACAGGCGTAGTTGTGCCTGTTGTAAGTCAAGGGTTTGTTGCAGTCGTGCTATGGTATCGCTCAAGCTTTGAATGGTTTCTTCTTGTAGGGCGCTTTGTATTTCCAGTTCTTCGATGCGGCGCTGCCATTGCATTTGGTTGTCAGTAATGTTGTCCATAGTGCGGCTTTTTGTAGGTAATGGGTTCAGGCTTTGATTTCTTTAAATATGAAAAAAACCTGAGCAATTGGGCTGCTCAGGTTTTTCAAACCAGTATGAAACTATTATTTCAGTTTGGTTTCTTTGTACAGTACATGTTTACGCACTACTGGATCAAATTTTTTGATCTCGAATTTTCCAGACATGGTGCGTTTGTTTTTGGTAGTGGTGTAAAAATGGCCAGTACCAGCAGAGGATTCCAGTTTGATTTTGTCGCGCATTGCTCTTTCCTTAAATCACTATATGATTAAGCTTCACCGCGAGCGCGCAGGTCGGCCAATACTACATCAATACCTACCTTGTCGATGGTGCGCAAGGCAGCGTTAGAAACGCGCAGGCGTACCCAACGGTTTTCACTTTCAACCCAGAAACGACGTGATTGCAGGTTAGGCAAGAAACGGCGTTTGGTTTTGTTGTTGGCGTGTGACACGTTGTTGCCACTCATCGGGCGCTTACCGGTCACTTTACATACACGTGCCATGGTTAACTCCAAACTTCTAATAATTTTGTAAAACGCGATTTATACCATGAAAAGCAGAATCTATTCAAGGGTTAAATCATTCTGTATAGCATGTACAGGTGAAATTGTTGCGCCTGAAGCAAGGACTGGTAGCCTGAGCCTTGCCTCGAAAACAGCTGGCTGAATGCTTAAGTTACAGCCAATGGTTATATTTTCAGCATATTTCCTGTACAGCTACAGGATGGCTGAGGTAATGCAGCCATCCTGACTAAAACACCATTAATGCACGGTGGTTGTGCTTGTGGTGGTCGTAGTGGTTACGGTGGTACTGGCAGCAGGTTCTGCTATTTGTTGGTTCAGGCCACCACCCAGAGCTTTATAGATATCTGCACGGTTTTCCAGTAGGGTTTGCTGGGTACTGAGCAATGCCTGCTGTGCTGCATAGCTGTCACGCTCAGCATCCAGCTGCTCAAGCGAGCTGGCAATACCGTGTTTATAACGCAGCTGGGTTAGTTTGTAACGGTTGGTCTGAGCTTGCTCGCCACGACGTTTCGCCTCGTACTGTTTTTTCAGCGAATCACGTGCCACCAATGCATCAGCCACATCGCGGAAAGCTGCTTGTACAGTCTGCTCATATTGAGCTACGGCAATATTTTTACGAGCAGTGGCTAAATCCAGATTACCTTTGTTTTGTCCCCAGGTGAAGATGGGCAGTGTAATCTGCGGAGTAAAGCTCCATGTACGGTTCGGACCGTTGAATAGGTGGCCGATATCGTTACTACCGGAACCAATACTACCAATCAGACTAATACGCGGGAAAAAGGCTGCTCGAGCTGCGCCTATGTTGGCATTGGCTGATTTAAGAGCAAACTCTGCCGCACGCACATCAGGCCGCTGGTACAGGATGGTTGACGGCAAACCAACTGGTAATTCAGCATTCACAAACTGCTGGCTTAATGGAGCCGCGGCAGGCAGGTCATCTGGAAGAGGTTTACCAACCAGCAGGGTTAAGGCATTGTGTGCCTGATCCCGTGCCTGTTTGGCAGCTGCATAATCTGCACGCGCGGTTTCGATTTGTGCTTCAGCTACATCTACGTCTACCTGTGAAATCACGCCGGATTTGAATTGCAAATCAGTAAGACGCTTGCTTTCTTCACGTGATGTCAATACGCGGCTGGATAAGTCCATTTGAGCTTGGGCGATGCGTTCATCAAAATAAGCTTTAGCCACACTGGCGATTAGACTTATCTGGGTAGAATCGCGCACCTGCTTTTGCTGGAAGTATTGATTCAGTGCAGCATCAGAAAGGCTTTTCACTCGCCCAAACAGATCCAGCTCGAAAGCGGTTACGCCTAAACCCACGTTGTATGATTCAGCGATATAGCTGGTTTGGCGGCCACTTGCATCACGCATAGCACTTAAATCCTGTGCTACACGTGAGCGGCCGCCATTACCGGTGGCACTTAGAGCCGGCAAACGATCTGCCCGTTGGATCACGTATTGTGCGCGCACAGCTTCGACATTCAATGCAGCAACGCGTAAATCACGGTTATTGGCTAAAGCCAGACTGATTATCTGTTTCAGGCGTTCATCAGCAAAGTAATCCTGCCAACCCAGATTGGCAGCCGCTACTTCACCGGCCCGCTGATTGTTGGCTGCTGCACCAGGGAAGGTTTCTGCCATTTCAACTTTTGGCTGGTGATAGCGAGGCGCCATCGAACAGGCAGACATAACCCCGGCAGTTAATACAGCCAACAGGGTAGGTTTTACTAAGTGTTTCATGCTTTATCCTCTTTGTCTGTCTGGTTGCCGGACTGTATGCTGGCACTGCCATCACTGTTTACTGCAATTGGCAGGTTTTTGCTATTGTCAGGCGTGTTGCCATTTTGGTCGTTCTTTTTTCTGCTGAACAGACTACGTACAGTTGAATAGAACACAGGCACAAAGAATAAGGCCAGACAGGTGCCAACTAACATGCCCCACAATACACTGGTACCGATTGCACGCTGACTGGCAGAAGAAGCGCCATTGGCAAAATACAACGGTACTACACCCATGATGAAGGCAATAGAGGTCATCAGAATTGGACGGAAACGCAGATGAGCGGCAGCTAGTGCTGCTTCGAGCGGTGTTTTACCCTGCTCTTGCAGGTCTTTGGCAAATTCCACAATCAGAATGGCGTTTTTGGCACTCAGACCAATTACGGTAATTAGCCCCACTTGAAAATAAACGTCGTTTTCCATACCGCGTAGCCATGTACCCAATACAACGCCAAGCAGCCCCAGTGGTACCACTAACATTACTGATAATGGAATAGTCCAACTTTCATACAATGCAGCCAGACACAAGAAAACTGCCAGTAGTGAGAACATATAGAGGATAGTAGACTGGTTACCTGCATCTTTTTCCTCTTTAGACAATCCTGTCCACTCATAACCAAAACCATCAGGCAGTTTGCTGGCAATTTTTTCCATTTCAGCCATAGCGTCACCGGTACTGTACCCAGGTGCAGCATTACCCGTAATAGACATCGCGGTGTAACCGTTATAACGGATGGTCTGAGCCGGACCAGTAATCCAGCGGGTTTTGATAATGCCGGCCAATGGTACGAGCTGACCTTGCGCATTGTTAACGGTTAGTTTGTTCAGGTCTTCCGGAGTCATACGTGAAGCAACATCAGCCTGCACAATCACCCGCTGCATACGACCTTTATTCGGGAAATCATTTACGTAGTTGGAACCCAGTGCCGTGCTTAGTACAGTGGCAATATCGCCAAATGATACGCCTTGTGCATTGGCTGCATCACGGTCGATATCAATTTGCAATTGCGGTTCATCTTCCATGCCATCTGGCCGTACCTGAGTCAATACCTTGCTTTCACGCGCCATTCCCAGTAGCTGATTACGCGCAGCCAACAATGCTTCATGGCCTTTACCGCCACGATCCTGCAGACGGAAGCTAAAGCCAGTACTGGTACCCAGCTCAGGAATGGATGGTGGCACCAGCGCGAAGATGTAACCATCACGTACGGATGCCATCATGGCTCCGGTAATGCGGTTGGCCAGTGCATTGGCACTGTGTTGTGCCCCACTGCGTTCTGACCAGTCTTTCAACACGAGGAAGCTCAAACCTACGTTCTGTCCCTGGCCGGTCATACTGAAACCAAGTACAGATACCATGTTTTTCACTTCAGGCTGCCGGAGGGTGAAGTCCTCCATCTTTTTGAAGGTATCCAGCGTACGGTGCTGAGTAGCGCCCGGTGGCAATTGAACCAGAGCAATGGAATAGCCCTGATCTTCTTCCGGCAGGAATGAAGTAGGCAGACGCAGCATGACAAACAGTGCACAGCCGGCAATAACCACATAGATGATAAACATGCGTACGCTGCGATGCAGTACATAGGCTACTTTGGATTCATATTTTTTGGTACCGCTGGTAAATTTGCGGTTAAACCAACCAAAGAAACCTTTTTTCTCTTCTTCTTGCTCGGTAATCGGTTTGAGCAGTGTGGCACATAAAGCCGGTGTCAGCGACAAAGCAAGAAATGCGGAGAAGAAGATGGCTACAGACATCACCACAGAGAACTGCCGATAAATATTACCGGTAGACCCAGAAAAGAACGCCATCGGGATAAATACGGTAATGAGTACGACAGTAATACCCACCACAGCACCTGAAATCTGTCCCATAGCTTTTTCGGTAGCTGGCTTTGGTGGTAAATGTTCGTCTGCCATGATACGTTCGACGTTTTCTACCACCACAATGGCATCATCAACCACGATACCAATTACCAACACCATCGCAAACATGGTAAGTACGTTAATCGACAGGCCGGCAAAATACATGATGGTAAATGCACCCAGCAATGCAATCGGCACCACGATGGTCGGTATCAGGGTATAGCGAATGTTTTGCAGGAACAGCAGCATTACCAAAAATACCAGTACGATGGCTTCTACCAGAGTATGTACTACTTTTTCAATAGAAATGCTGACGAAAGTAGAACTATCATACGGTGCAGACCAGCTCATGCCTGCCGGGAAATATTTCTGTAATTCTGCCAGCTTGGCTTTAACTGCATTGGCAGTGGCCAGTGCATTACCTTTGGTAGTCAGCTGAATACCAGCACCGACTACGTCTTTACCATTCAAACGAGCTCCAGTTGAGTAATCCTGTTTACCCAGCTCTACGCGGGCAACGTCTTTCAGGCGTACCAGTGAGCCATCAGTATTGGCTTTAACAATGATATTTTCAAACTGTTCAACTGTTTTTAGCTGACCAGGAACAACAATAGTTGCAGTGGTCTGAATATTATCTGGAGAGGGTAAGGCACCTAGGCTACCGGCAGAAATCTGCTGATTCTGTGCTGCCACAGCAGCATTAACTGCAGCCGGTGTCAGATTCACACTGCGCAGTTTGTCTGAATCCAGCCAAATACGTATGGCACGTTCGGAACCGAACACCATCACGTTACCCACCCCATCAATACGTTGCAGCTCTGGCTGAATATTACGTGCCACATAGTCCGCCATATCTGCCGGTGTCAGATTGGGATTATCGCTGGTATACATGGTTACCATCAGGAAGTTACTGCGTGATTTGGCAATCTGTACACCGGTTTGTTTTACCATAGCCGGCAGACGCGGCTCAGCACGCGACAAAGCGTTTTGCACATTCATCTGCGCAATATCGTCATCGGTGCCTGGATAGAAGGTTAAGGTTAAGGTACCGGTACCATTGGACAAAGATTTAGCTTCCATGTAGTCCAAATTTTCCAGACCGTTCATCTCACGTTCGATACGTGACAACACCGTATCTTCAATAGTCTGGGCATCAGCACCTGGATAGGAAATGGTAAGGGTAATAGAAGGAGGGGCTACCGTCGGATACTGTGCAACAGGGAGCTTGGTAATACACACTATACCGGCAATGATGATGAACAAAGCCACCACCCATGCAAAAATCGGTCGGTTAATAAAAAATCGTGACATATTACTTAATCCTTACTTGGCTTGTGAGGCAGATGCCGCAGAAGCCTTAGGTGCGGAAGCGGTTGTGGCTGATGGCGCACTTGGTGCACTGGCTGCGGTCGCTTTCCATGGCTGAGTTTGTACTTTCTTGGCTCCGGTTAACTGCACCAGTGCTAGGCCATCCATTGCAACTTTATCCCCTGCGCGGAGACCACCACTGATTACCCAGTTGGTGCCTTTCTGCTGTACAACAGTTACCGGACGAACAGCCAAACTACCATCGGCATTAACTACTGTAACCGTATCACCACTGGCACCACGGGTTACTGCCTGCTGCGGCAACACGATAGCGTTCTGAATTTCAGCTTGCGGAATTTCTACCCGTACAAATTGCCCAGGCAGTAACATATCATCATCATTTGGAATTTCCGCACGCACTTTCACTTCGCCCGTGCCTTCGTCTACTGTCATATCAGTAAACAGCAGACGCCCTTTTTGAGGATATTCACTGCCATCATCCAGTTTGATAGCTACTTCCACTGCACCATTGATAGTTTTCATTTTGCCAGAAGCAATATCCTGACGGATTTTCATAGCCTGAGCTGCAGTCTGGGTCAGATCCACATATAAAGTATGTGTTTGCTGAATCAGCGCCAGCTGCGTTACATCGCCCTGTCCGACCAAAGCGCCTTCAGTCACCAAAGCTTTGCCGATACGGCCAGAAATTGGTGCGCGTACATAAGCATAACCTACATTTATCTGCGCAGTTTTTATCGCAGCCTGTGCACTTTCAATCTGTGCATGTGCCAGACGCTGCTGAGCTATGGCCTGATCAAATTCCTGTTTACTGATGGCATTGGCGGCTACCAGCGGACGATAGCGAACCACGTCTGCATCAGCTTTTACTGCATTGGCTTGTGCTGTGGCCAAACTTGCACGGGCAGACTGTAATGAAGCTAGGTAAGGTGCATTGTCAATCTGGAACAGTGGCTGCCCTTCCTTAACATAAGCGCCTTCTGTAAATAAGCGTTTCAGCAGAATACCGGCCACACGAGCACGCACTTCTGATTCGCGAATCGGCTTTAAACGGCCGGTCAACTCAGTGTCTACTGTAACCGTCTGTGGTTGTACCGTCAGCACGCTGACCATTGGCGCCTGTGGTGCTGGTCCGTTGTCTTTTTTGCCACATGCAGCTAAAGCCAGCACACTGGCCAGCACTATCGCACTGATGCGCCATTTATCTGCTCTTCGATTCGTTCCCATACTCACCTCAATATGTGCATATATAATTAAAAATTAAATGAATTTTTACTCTGCTGCGCTATAAATATGACACAAATAGCGCTGGTGACGCCATTGCGGGCTGTCAGATAAAAATATCCGACAACCTGCTTATGCGACAACAGACGATTTAATCAGGAATAACTTTACGCTGCGCATTATACATGCAACAATGTATGTATACCAGATGCAATAAATTTATAACTTAGTTATTTTAATCAAAAATACATGTGTCAATCTGGATTAAATACAGATTTGCCTAATTTAATGTACAGATAAACGGAAATTTATTATGCGCAAGACCAAAGAGGAAGCTTTGCAAACCAGAGATGACCTCATGGCCGCTGCTTTGGATATTTTTTACCGGCGCGGCGTCAGCCGTGCATCTTTACAGGAAATCGCCAGCGCGGCCGGTGTCACACGTGGTGCGCTCTATTGGCATTTTAAAAATAAGGAAGACTTGTTTGACGCGTTATTCCAACAGGTTTTCAGTAAACTGAGTGAGCAGCTGCGCCATGATATTGACACCAGCTCGCCGGATGCACTACACAACCTTATGCGGGCACTGAATCAGATGTTCCAACGTATGGCCAATGATGAGCGTTATCGAAAATTCTGCTATATCCTGCATTTAAATTGTGAGCATACTGAAGACAACCGCGCAATTGTGGCGTTGTTGCAAAAATACCAAAATCTATGGTGGCAGAATTTATGTGCTGTGTTTCAGGTATGTTGCCAACAACATATTCTGCCAGAAAACATTAATATACGGCAGGCAGCCTTGTATTTTCAGGCACTATTTATCGGATTGACCAACCTGTGGCTAACAGACCCGCACAATATCGATATCACCAGCATTGCACCAAACTTTATCAATATTGCACTCGAATCACTGCACCATAATCCAAACCTGCGCCAATAGCGGATAGTGTTTTGCCAGTATGATTAAAACATAAAATTATTGTCACCAGCTCGTTTCAGAATGGGAAACACTAGCTTGTCAGTTTTAATCATCTTCCCGTACCCGTAACAGCATCACCGGAATATCAGATTGCCGCAATACCCCTTCTGCTACCGAACCCATTAGAATATGCATGAAGCCACTGAATCCATGGGTACCCATCACTAGTAAATCAACATTATGCTCCGTGGCTTCCTGAATCAACATATCAGCCACCTTATCACCTGCACTCTCAATCACCTCAACCTCGTATTGCAGACCGGATTCCTGAAGCATTTTTTCTGCTTGCTCCAGTCCTTTCTTACCGGCGGCATTGACTGCTTTACGCACTTCTTCAGATGGCAAAGCACCAACACCTCCCCAGCTAAACTGTGCTAGATCCACCACATTGACTACTCGTAAAACAGCATTTTGGCACAATCTGGCCAGCATGATGGCTTCCTGTAAGGCTCGTTTCGCAGCCGCACTTTCATCTACCGGTACCATAATTTTGTGATACATCGTTATTCTCCCTGCTCAACAAACCATAACCTGATTTGAATTAAACTGAAAAACATCAATATAACCAGAAAACTACTGGCAAAGCTTAGCACAAATTTGCCTGAAGTAAACGCCAGTCCATCAACGTTTCTTTTAAAACCTGCTACCATCTAGCTTGCATTCATAAAGGATAACCCATGAGTCGCATTCAAATTGAAACGCCAGAAAAATGGTTGTTTCACACGCGCATCAAAGTACAGATAGGCGATATTAATTACGGCAACCATCTTTCAAACGATGCCATACTACGCCTTTGTCATGAAGCGCGTATGCGTCTACTTTCAAGTTACGGATTCAACGAAATAGATATTGGCGGTACCGGCCTGATTATGCTGGATGCCGCTCTGCAATTTCAGGGACAGGGATTTTATGGCGATGAACTGGATTTTGACTTAGGAATTACCAACCTAAGCAATACAGGTTTTACCCTGATATACAAATTGCATCGCACCCGTGATGGTGCCGCCATTGCAATGGTAAAAACCGGCATGGCTTTCTTTAATTACGAGCGCCAGCGCATTAGCCGCACACCTGAAATTTTTCGCAGCGCCATCGCTTGGGTAATTGAATGAAGCAAGCTTCTACCTCTTACTGGACATTATGGAATGAGTTTTTCCAGCATTTACAACAGCGCGGATTATCTCCCTTAACCAGCACTGCCTACGAACGTGATTTAATTCAGCTGAGTCAGCTTTTACCGGAAAATCTTAGCCCATTGAATATCACTCGTCTGCATCTGGTAGGCGCTCTAAAAAAACTCAGTGGTCTGGGAGATAAGCCTGCCTCACTGGCACGCAAACTCAGTACATGGCGGACTTACTTTAATTTTCTGCAACAACAGGGATACATTACCGCCAACCCTACCAGCAACATCAAAGCACCCAAAGCCGGTGCCCGCTTGCCTAAAGCAGTACCGGCCGAAAAACTCAATCAGGCTTTTGACCATGCTTGTGCCAGCGACCCGCTGTCCCTACGGGATCAGGCTATTTTCGAATTATTGTATGGCAGCGGATTACGTCTGAGCGAATTGGTGCAACTAGACTTACACCATCTAATGCTGAAAGAAAATTGGGTACATGTGCGAGGTAAAGGCAATAAGCAACGTCAGGTCCCTTTAGGACAAAAAAGTATCGAAGCTTTACAGAATTATCTACCGCACCGCTACGCAGTTTCTGGAGAAAATGCAGTATTTACTAGCCGGCGTGGCACCCGCCTGAGCGCACGTCAAATTCAGAATCGTCTGAATATCTGGTCCATTACTCACGGTAGCGACCGCCATTTATCCCCGCATATGCTGCGGCACAGTTTTGCCAGCCATGTATTACAAAGCGCCCACGACATCCGCGCGGTACAGGAGCTGCTCGGACACAAATCCATCAGCACAACTCAGCAATATACCAAACTCGATTTCAACCATTTGGCACAGATTTACGACAATACACATCCACGTGCCAAACGCCGTAACAAATAGCCGTTTTTATCTGAATCTGTATTATGCTTAGTCAAACCCAATCCATGATTGTCAGCATCGTGCTACTTAACCTGCTCGGCCAGCTGTCCCCTGGGCCGGATATGCTGATAATCAGCAAAACAGCTCTAAACCACTCACGACGGGCAGCATTCTTCGTTGCGCTGGGCATCACCACCGGAGTGGCTTTCTGGCTGACTTTGACCATTGAAGGCTATAGTGCCATACTGCACCAGCTACCATGGCTGCAAAACACTCTTATGCTGGCCGGCGGCTCCTACCTCATTTATTGCGGCTGGCAAATGTTACAAACCGTTATTCCTAAAAATAACGTTACTGTTCAACCCCTACAAGAAAAACATTTTTTTTGGAAAGGCCTGATTACCAACCTATCCAATCCCAAAATCGTTCTTTATCTTGGCAGCGTTATGTCTATGGCCATGGCAGATGTTCATAAGCCAACTTTAAAATATGAAATTATGATTATTTTGCTGGTACAAGTACTTCTTACCTTGTGCTTGATGTTGTGGCTGTTTTCTTTACCCGTGGTCAAACGCAACTACTTGAACTGGTGCCTGATTATCGACCGTATCGGCGGCTTTGCGTTTATTGGCTTTGGCGGCTGGCTATATTTACAGGTCTTTAGCAGCTGGCTCCACCACTAATACTAAGCAACAAGACAGATTCAAAAATCTGTCTTTTCCCCCATCTCAAAGTATTCTTCTCACACCGCACACAGCAACTCTACCGCCTGCTCCAACGTTTCCTGCCGCTTAGCAAAACATACCCGTATACATTGCTGGCTAAAACCATCATGATAAAACGCAGCCAAAGGTATTGTCGCCACTTTATATTTAGCCACTAGCTCACGCACAAACTCAGTTTCAGATGCAGTACTAATAGCACTATAATCCAAAAGCATAAAATACGTACCCTGCGGCACATAGACTTTAAAACGTGAATTGCTTAAACCCGCCAGCAGAAAATCGCGTTTTTGCTGAAAAAAGTGTCCCAGATTCTCGTAGTGTGACGCATCGGCCAGATAATCAGCAATCGCATATTGCGTAGGAGTATGCACACTAAATACATTAAACTGATGCACCTTACGAAACTCAGCCATCAAGGCCGGCGCAGCCACACAGTAGCCCACTTTCCAGCCTGTAGCATGCAACAATTTGCCAAACGAGCCCACAACAAAAGTTCTCTCCCGTAACAGCGGCTGTGTCAGCAAAGTTTGTGGTCGGGCATCATCAAACACCAGATGCTCATATACTTCATCACTTAACACAAAAATATCATTATTCAGCACTATCTCAGCCAAAGCCGTCACATCAGCTTTATTGAATACCCGACAGGCCGGATTGTTTGGATTATTCACAATAATCAACCGTGTACGCGCCGTAACCAACGATCGGACGAAATCCCAGTCTATTGAAAAATTTGGTGCAGCCAGCTGTACCGGAACCACTTTACCCCCAAACAATGAAACCGCAGGTGCATAGCAATCATAAGCTGGCTCAAAAATAATTACTTCATCATCCGGACGAATCAGCGCTGCAATAGTGGTAAAAATCGCCTGCGTTCCGCCTGCCGTAACCGTAATTTCCTGTTCCGCATCCACACTCAGCCCATGCACCCGCTGAAACTTTTCCTGGATACGCAGTCGCAAACCCACCACACCAGCCATAGGCGCATATTGATTATTTCCCGCACGCAGATAATGCTCTATCAGTTCGATTAATTGCTTATCTACCGTATAGTCAGGAAAACCCTGAGACAAATTTAGCGCATCATACTTTGCGGACAAAGCCGACATGACACTGAAAATCGTTGTTCCTACATTGGGCAGCTTAGATTGCAGATTCAGCATAATTTTCACCTACGAAAAAATCATCATATAACCATCCAACCAAATTTAACAATTAGTTTTTATTAACCAACACAAGTATTCACATCACCAACAAAGAAGACTAAACTATTCGCATAATTTACAAAAGGAAACTAAATCATGAAAAAAAGCATTTTAGGATTATGTCTCACCCTTGGACTCGCTGGCTCTGCCATGGCTCAGACTCACTGGGGTTATCAAGGTGACTATGCACCGGAAAATTGGGGAAAAATGTCGGACGCGCAAACCTGCTCCACAGGTAAAACCCAATCCCCGATAGACATCTTTGATAGCAAAACCAACCATAAACTTCCACCTCTGAAATTCGACTATCGGCATGCCGATATTAAACAGATAGTCGACAACGGCCATTCCCTTCAGTTCAATTTCGACTCAAACAGCAACCTGACCTACAACAATAAAACTTACACACTGGTTCAATTCCATGCCCACGAACCAGCCGAACACACTATCAACGGCATACGCTATCCTCTTGAGCTGCATTTTGTACATCAGGCCGCTGACCACAGCAATTTAGTTGTAGCAGTATTTGTACAAGAAGGTCAGCAAAACTCCTATTTTGAAAAATTGTCTGTATTCAAAAAACTGGCTAAAAATGGTAGCGAAAACACTGATATCTTATTTAATCCCGAACACATCTACCCGCACAATCATAGCTATTACCGCTATACCGGCTCTTTGACCACTCCACCATGCAGCGAACCCGTAACATGGATATTATTCCGCCAACCGATTACGTTATCCAAAGCAGAAATTGCAGAAATCGCACAATACCTACCTAAAAATAACAACCGCCCCGTGCAACCGCTAAACAACCGCATAATAGAAAACAACTGAGCCCATCCTCTTATGCAAGCAGTCAGGCCACAAATAGCCTGACTGTAAATTTTTTCAGTACCCCACAATCAAAAGCGCACAAACATAACGAATCCATTGCTTAGAATTTCATCTAAAGTGCCATGGCGTAATTTATCAGAAGAATCAAGTTCCATTTGTTCAAGTCTGTCAATAATTTCGCTACCCACAAATTTTAGTTGTAACAATAGTTGTGGCTCTGTTTCTGAAAAAGCCATATCATTCCTAATTGATTACATTGATATTAATTTTAAGTTACGTTTAAACTAGTTCACTTAACTTTTTCCACTTTCTGATTTTGGTTCGAAATGATTTAAACGGTGCCACAGAATTGATATGAATAAAGCGCGCTACCGTCCAAGATTCAGGGAAAGGTTTAGTCCAATTACGTGTGTCTTTAATAAATAACGTATCATCATCCAAAGATTCAATCCAATTATTCCAGATAACAAGTTTCTCGTTAAATAATGTAATCAATTCTTGTAATGAATAATCCTGATAAATCTTATAAAAGTGTTGATATAATGTACCTAACTGATTCCATTTGTAGCCTTCTGCAGGTAATGTTGGGATTTTTCCTGCAAGTTCATCATCATCCCAAGACTTAACAAGATCCAACCATCCTAACTGATAAGCAATCATTTGCGCAGGAGTACGATCTACACCATGAATTAACTCATCTTTTTGAGATTCTGTTAACGTATCAAATTCTTTAATAAACAATTTAGCGGTTTTGTTTATTTCATTCAATAACTGTTGTTTACTGGTATAAGCCATAGGGCAAACTATCCTTATTTTCTTTATTTTTAAACTGCTTTAATTCTTCATCAATAAAATAACGAACCAAATATGCATATAAGTCTTTAATAATATCGCCATTTAGTCCTAACTCATTGGCCCAAAGCTTCCGTTGTTCAAGCATAGTGTCAAAACGGGCCTTGGCTTGTACAGCACTAGCACTTTTTTAAATTCACTAGCAGCATTAACATATTCAAAGCGAGCCCAATAGCTTAATAACAGTGTGATCAATCTGATCTATCTCTAAACGAATATCTTCCATATTACAACTCCATTCCAAAATATTTTTCAATTAACAAAAAGCTTCATATTTAGCACAAAAACCAGCATTAAAACCATAATCTGAGTTTAAAATTAAAATAAATATACACCCATAACAAATTAAATTAAAATACTAGTAAGAATGATTATAATTTTAATTTATCTTAACCTTTACCAGTCAGGCTCTCATGCACCCGCCTGTCATACCCGTTTTCTCTCTACAGTTTGTACTGTTTACGCCAGCTTATTTATTATGCAGCCGGTTCTGGCCGAGGATCAAAGTAAACACAACAACATTAACAGCTACGCCCTGCCCACCATTAGTCATCGCCAGCAAACCCAACAAAGATTTAGTTAACACCAGCATCCTCAGACAGCCACAGTTAGACACCATTCAGTCCAACAATATTGCCTCATTACTCGAGTATCTGCCCGGCACCAGCATGGTAGGTTCACCTCGACCAGGTGGACAAAAAATCAATATTTGGGGATTAAGCGACCCCGAAGACGTACCTGTAACCGTAGACGGTTCCCTCAAAACTTTTGATAAATACCGGCAAGGTTTCGTCTTCATCGAACCCGAACTCATCAAAAATTACCGTCAGCAAAGGTCCGCATAACCCCACCGTCAGTAACGGAGGCTTCGGCGGTTCCATCAAACTGGATACCAAAGATGCCAGCGACTTTTTGCGCGAAGGTGAAAATATAGGCGCACTAATCAAGTATGCCCATGCCAGCAACAATATCCAGAACAATTGGTCAGGTGCCTTATTCGCCCAAAGTGATAACCGTATGTTCGATATATTGGCCTATTACACCAATCGAGATGCTCATAACATCAAACGGCCAGATGGCAGCAAATTTTTTTATTCAGCCTATCAACAGCAGAGTGGTTTAATCAAAGGCAACATCCGTCCGAATAGCGACCATAAAATAAGTTGGTCAATAATGAACAGCAATCACAGCGGCTGGGAACCATTTGCCGCCATGCGAGACGAAATGCCCTACCCCAGTGAGGCTGAAATCAAAAAATACGGACTAGATGGCGCATGGAAACGCAAACTGGTGTACCGCATAAAACGACAAAAGCGCCAATCGCACCTATGAATACACGTCCGATAGCCCACTCATTAACCTAAGTAAGTGCTTAAATTACTTAAAACCCACCAGCATGATACCCGTCCCGAAAACGCCTCCAATTTTGCCTCCAGCAATATGGGCAATGAAAGCTGGAAGGTTCTATATTTTGCAACGTTAGCTCTAACTACTTCCCAGTATGTGCGCCTAACAGCAAATATTGGCTGTCCATTCTATGCTTATTTTTTTTGCAAAAATATTTTTATCCTGATTAAAAAATTTTTTTCTGATTTATCTGTTTTACTAAAACCTGCGTTAAATAATTATTATGCATATTAACCGGCAGAGACTATGCTACAAAATTCTAAAAAATTTTTTACTTTTTATCTGATTAAAAATTTTTCAGAAAACTCAGAGAATTCTGCTATTCTGTTAGTACAACAAATTGCTTATTATGCCCAGCAACTTAATATATCTCTGCCACAGATGACAAAGGAAAATCAGATGCAAATTACCATTTTGCTTTACCCAGACTTTGAAACACTAGATGTATTCGGGCCAGTAGAAATATTTGGCAAAGTACCGGACTGGCACATACAGTATTATTCACAAAACGGTGGTCTTATCTGCAATCAGGATAACATCAGTATCTCAACTGAAAACTTTGCATCCATTCCCCAGAATATAGATACCCTTTTTATACCCGGTGGGCCCGGCACACGTATCCTGATACAGCAAACTGATTTTATCCAGCAACTAAAATCACTAGCACAAAAAAGCAAGTATGTGCTCACCGTTTGTACCGGCAGCGCCCTGCTGGCCAAAACTGAATTACTCGATGGACGTCAGGCTACATCCAACAAACGCGTCTTTGACTGGGTAAAAACCTCATCAGCAAAAACCAAATGGATAGAAAAAGCCCGCTGGATTACAGACGGCAAATACTACACCTCTTCCGGTATCAGTGCCGGAATGGACATGGCATTAGCATTTGTGCAAAACAGAACGGATAAAAATACCGCTGAAAAAATTGCCACCAGAATCGAATACCACTGGCAGCAGGACAGCCAGCAAGATGCATTTTGTTCGAACAATCAACCAAATTAGAAACAGCCTAATAATAGCTAAATCATTACACAATCAAGCACATAAAAGGTATTGCGAATTTGTGTGCAAAGTAACCTCATACTGTTTACACAGAATAACACCAGCAGGCAGTATGATATTCAGCGCAAAGTCACCCCATAAGCCCTATCAGAATCGGATTAAAAATCAACCATGCTGTTAAACGAACAACAAAAAATCGGCCTGTTTTTCGTCGTATTGTATTCAATATTTTTTATCATATTTATGCAAATACACCTGATGTCTGGCGTGATTTCCGGCCTCCTTACCTATACTCTTACCCAGAAATTGGAAGATTATCTGGCCACCAGAATGCAGCGCTGGGGTAGCAAAGCCAAAATTTTTTCAGTACTTTTGCTGTCACTGCTCATCATGATCTTACTCATAGGCGGTTTCAGCTATCTTATCAGCTGGGTAATCAGCGTAGCCAAAGACCCCCAGCAGACTCTTACTCACATACAGAATCTCTTTAACAGCATCGCCAGTGCCTTGCCAAAAGAATTAAGTAATTACCTTCCGGATGATCTCGTAGAATTACGCGCCAATGCTCTTAACTTCATTAAAGAGCATGTACTTTACTTGCAATCAGTCATTAAACAACTTTTTCACTCCCTACTTATCATTATAATTGGCATGATAATCGGTTTAATCGCCGGCTATCAGCAGAACAAGCGCAGTATCAACGAAACCTCAACCTCTCCCACCATCTACATGCAGGCACTCAAAGATGGCCTCGACCGTCTGGTGCTGGTTTTCCAATACGTTGCTTTCTCTCAGGTAGTCATTGCATTATTCAATGCTATCATGACAGCCATCTTCCTATTAATTGTTCTACCCATCTTCGGCATACACCTGCCCTTCAGTAAAAGCCTAATACTTGCCACTTTCGTACTCGGCCTCATACCCATCATCGGCAACTTAATTGTCAATACCATTATGTGTCTGGTTGGCTTCACAGTTTCCTTCTGGATAGCAGTAATTGTACTCATCTATTTAATTATCATTCACAAAGTCGAATATGTACTCAACGCCAAAATTGTCGGCAGCAAAATACATGCAGGCATCTGCGAATTATTGATTGCCATGGTATTTTCTGAAACTTTGTTTGGTGTAATTGGGCTTGTATTTGCCCCCATTTTTTACGCCTTTCTAAAACTGTCTCTCAAGCAGCTAAAAATCATTTGACTCAGTTCATCAGCAGACAACAAAAAAGGCCATCAACCATGGCCTTTAATCATTTCAGCGTTTATAGTGCTCCACATCCGGTAACAAAACCGTCAGCATGCCCAGCAACGGCAAAAAAGAGCAGAACTTAAAAATAAGCTGCAAACTGGTTTTATCGGCCACATAACCCAACACCGCAGCCGCAATACCACTCATACCGAACATCAGACCAAAAAACAGTCCAGCAATCAAACCTACCCGTCCCGGTATCAACTCCTGTGCATACACAACAATAGCCGCAAAAGCTGAAGAAATAATCAGACCAATCAAACAACTCAGCACCGCCGTACCCCAAAGATTGGCATACGGCAAAGCCAGCGTAAATGGCGCAGCCCCAAGAATAGAAAACCAGATAACATACTTGCGTCCGACACGATCACCAATCGGTCCGCCGGCAAACGTACCAATCGCCACACAGGCTAAAAACAAAAACAGAAACAGCACCGCCGTTTGCTTTGGCAAAGCAAATTTTTCTATTAAATAAAAACTATAATAATTACTCATACTGGCCATATAAAAATACTTGGAAAAAATCAGCACAGCCAGAATAAATAATGCTAAAACTGTTTTATTACGGTCATAAGGTAAAACTCTATTTACTGCCTTCTTGTGTTTGCTAGCTGCCAAATGATGAGCACTCCATGCACTTATCCGACTGAGCAAAGCAATAGCCAAAACACCAATACATACAAACCACAGAATATTAGCTTGGCGGTTATATTTCAGCACCACAAAACTCACCAGCAACGGCCCCAGTGACGAACCTAAATTACCTCCTACCTGAAACGCCGATTGTGCCAGACCATAGCGGCCAGCCGAAGCATTACGCGCCACACGCGAAGCTTCCGGATGGAAAGTAGACGAACCAACACCTAGAAAAGCGGCTGCTACCAGCAACAAATAAAATTGATTTGCCAAACCCAGCAGACACAAACCAAATGTCGTCGAAACCATTCCCAAAGGGAGCAAGTAAGGTTTCGGATGTTTATCCGTATAAAAACCAATCACTGGCTGCAAAATCGAAGCCGTAAACTGATAAACCAGACTAATACAGCCCACCTGTGCAAAAGTTAAGCGGTACTTTTCTTCCAGTAAAGGATAAGTGGCCGTGAGCATTGACTGAATCAAGTCATTACACAAATGCGCACCGGACACCATCAAAATGACTGAAAGAAATAACTGATTAAAAGATAACTGTTTATCCTGATGATTCATAACATTCAATTCACGGCGATTATTAAAATAATAACAACTAATTTATCTACAAACAGAAGTTTGCAGATAATCACTAATCTTCTTCGTTTCCCGTCCGATTTCCTCCAGACAGAAACTCAAACCACCGATTAGCGTATTCAGATTGCCTGTAAAACGTAGCATTTCTGCCGCATCGACCATAGCCATACTGCTCAGACCATCACGTTCAGCCGGCAGCTTACTCAGCGTCCGCAACATATTAGTAAAATTTAACTGCTCCGATTCACAACAATACAATAAACAAGTCAAATTTTCATGACTGAGCAAATTTGCTTTTTTAACCAGCGGCACAGAATCATCCTCTTTTACCGTAACAAATTTTGTATTCAGTAATAACACACCCGTTCGCTTTTGGCCGCGAAACCACCGGACTCTCCCAGGAGTTCGCACAGGCCAGAGCAGATCACTGCCTGCGTATCCCTCAGACTTCCCATATCCGCTCATTGAATCTATCCAACGCAGCAGCCATCGTAGTGTACGAAGCTCTACGGCAGCAGGGGTTCGCTGGTTTGTCTTAACCCGTCGCATTTTTCGCTCAGCTACAAAGCAAAGAACCCAGTAGACTATCTACTGGGTTCTTCTTAATGGGTGTCTGGCGGTGTCCTACTTTCACATGGGCATCCATACTATCATCGGCGCTAGGTCGTTTCACGGTCCTGTTCGGGATGGGAAGGCGTGGGACCAACCCGCTATGGCCGCCAGACTTTAAACTGTCAAATCAGAAAGCCTTAATCTTGGTGATGCTTGTATTCTCATCAGTAAGCTTTATCATTTACCTTGCACATCTTCTGCGTGCGAAGTCCTTCAAATGATAGAGTCAAGCCTCACGAGCAATTAGTATCGGTTAGCTCCAAGTGTTACCACTCTTCCACACCCGACCTATCAACGTCCTGGTCTCGAACGTCTCTTTAGAGGGATTAAATCCCTAGGGAAGTCTCATCTTCAGGCGAGTTTCACGCTTAGATGCTTTCAGCGTTTATCTCTTCCGAACTTAGCTACCCGGCGATGCGACTGGCGTCACAACCGGTACACCAGAGGTTCGTCCACTCCGGTCCTCTCGTACTAGGAGCAGCCCCCGTCAAACTTCCAACGCCCACTGCAGATAGGGACCAAACTGTCTCACGACGTTTTAAACCCAGCTCACGTACCACTTTAAATGGCGAACAGCCATACCCTTGGGACCGACTACAGCCCCAGGATGTGATGAGCCGACATCGAGGTGCCAAACTCCGCCGTCGATATGAACTCTTGGGCGGAATCAGCCTGTTATCCCCGGAGTACCTTTTATCCGTTGAGCGATGGCCCTTCCATTCAGAACCACCGGATCACTATGTCCTGCTTTCGCACCTGCTCGACTTGTCGGTCTCGCAGTTAAGCTACCTTGTGCCATTGTACTATCAGTCCGATTTCCGACCGGACCTAGGTAACCTTCGAACTCCTCCGTTACTCTTTGGGAGGAGACCGCCCCAGTCAAACTGCCTACCATGCACGGTCCCCGATCCAGATAATGGATCCGGGTTAGAACCTCAAAGTCACCAGGGTGGTATTTCAAGGACGGCTCCACAGAAACTAGCGTTCCTGCTTCTTAGCCTCCCACCTATCCTACACAAGTGACTTCAAAGTCCAATGCAAAGCTACAGTAAAGGTTCACGGGGTCTTTCCGTCTAGCAGCGGGGAGATTGCATCTTCACAACCATTTCAACTTCGCTGAGTCTCAGGAGGAGACAGTGTGGCCATCGTTACGCCATTCGTGCGGGTCGGAACTTACCCGACAAGGAATTTCGCTACCTTAGGACCGTTATAGTTACGGCCGCCGTTTACTGGGGCTTCGATCCGATGCTTGCACATCTTCAATTAACCTTCCAGCACCGGGCAGGCGTCACACCCTATACGTCCACTTTCGTGTTTGCAGAGTGCTGTGTTTTTATTAAACAGTCGCAGCCACCTATTCTCTGCGACCTCTAATAGCTTACAGAGTAAATCTTTCACCATCAGAGGCATACCTTCTCCCGAAGTTACGGTATCAATTTGCCGAGTTCCTTCTCCTGAGTTCTCTCAAGCGCCTTAGAATTCTCATCCTACCCACCTGTGTCGGTTTGCGGTACGGTTTCATTCAAACTGAAGCTTAGTGGCTTTTCCTGGAAGCGTGGTATCAGTCACTTCGTGTCCTTAGACACTCGTCATCACTTCTCGGCGTTAAGCACCCGGATTTGCCTAAGTGCTCCACCTACCGGCTTAAACGATCTATTCCAACAGATCGATGACCTAACCTTCTCCGTCCCCACATCGCATTTGAATCAAGTACAGGAATATTAACCTGTTTCCCATCGACTACGCATCTCTGCCTTGCCTTAGGGGCCGACTCACCCTACGCCGATGAACGTTGCGTAGGAAACCTTGGGTTTTCGGCGACAGGGCTTTTCACCCTGTTTATCGCTACTCATGTCAACATTCGCACTTCTGATACCTCCAGCATGCTTCTCAACACACCTTCTTCGGCCTACAGAACGCTCCCCTACCATGTCAGTTGCCTGACATCCGCAGCTTCGGTTACAGATTTGAGCCCCGTTACATCTTCCGCGCAGGACGACTCGACCAGTGAGCTATTACGCTTTCTTTAAATGATGGCTGCTTCTAAGCCAACATCCTGGCTGTCTCGGCCTTCCCACTTCGTTTACCACTTAATCTGTCATTTGGGACCTTAGCTGGCGGTCTGGGTTGTTTCCCTCTTGACACCGGACGTTAGCACCCGATGTCTGTCTCCCGAGGAACCACTTGATGGTATTCTTAGTTTGCCATGGGTTGGTAAGTCGCAATGACCCCCTAGCCATAACAGTGCTTTACCCCCATCAGTGTCTTGCTCGAGGCACTACCTAAATAGTTTTCGGGGAGAACCAGCTATCTCCGAGTTTGTTTAGCCTTTCACCCCTATCCACAGCTCATCCCCGCATTTTGCAACATGCGTGGGTTCGGTCCTCCAGTACCTGTTACGGCACCTTCAACCTGGCCATGGATAGATCACTCGGTTTCGGGTCTACACCCAGCAACTCGTCGCCCTATTAAGACTCGGTTTCCCTGCGCCTCCCCTAATCGGTTAAGCTCGCTACTGAATGTAAGTCGTTGACCCATTATACAAAAGGTACGCAGTCACGGATTACTCCGCTCCCACTGTTTGTATGCATCAGGTTTCAGGTTCTGTTTCACTCCCCTCCCGGGGTTCTTTTCGCCTTTCCCTCACGGTACTGGTTCACTATCGGTCGATGATGAGTATTTAGCCTTGGAGGATGGTCCCCCCATATTCAGACAGGATTTCTCGTGTCCCGCCCTACTTCTCGTATACTTAGTACCATCTCTGAAATTTCAAATACGGGGCTATCACCCTCTGTGGCCAAGCTTCCCAGCTTGTTCTTCTATCTCAGTGACTATCATATACAGGCTCTTACGCGTTCGCTCGCCACTACTTGCGCAATCTCGGTTGATTTCTTTTCCTCTGGGTACTTAGATGGTTCAGTTCTCCAGGTTCGCTTCTCTAAACCTATGTATTCAGTTTAGGATACCATGCTTTTACATGGTGGGTTTCCCCATTCGGATATCGCGGGATCACAGCTCTATTGCCAGCTCCCCCACGCTTTTCGCAGGCTTACACGTCCTTCTTCGCCTATCATCGCCAAGGCATCCACCTGATGCACTTATTCACTTGACTCTATCATTTCAAGAACCTCTTGACTTCATCACAACTACCGTTGACCTGTAATCATGACTTAAGCTCCCTACTCTCATAAAGCTTACTTCTTGGTTGTCTGAACAACGCCTTTTGTCTTCGTTGCTCAGCGATACAATCATCACCCAATTCTTTCAGCACTTCCACTTCATCCGTCTCCAGACTCTGCTTCCATGCCTCAATCTTTGTTTGTTGATTTCGGCTTTCCAATTTGTTAAAGATCGATGCGTTACTTCGCAAATTAAATTCAGCTTCCGCTTCATCTGCTTCCAGATAAACTCAATTTAATTTCCAAAGTAAAGTGTGGTGGAGGCAAACGGGATCGAACCGATGACCCCCTGCTTGCAAAGCAGGTGCTCTACCAACTGAGCTATGCCCCCTCTCTTCTTAAATAAGTGGTGGGTCTGGGAGGACTTGAACCTCCGACCCCACGCTTATCAAGCGTGTGCTCTAACCAGCTGAGCTACAAACCCAGTTTATTCAGTCTCTTCTCGCATCTTTTCAGTTTACCGATAAGTGTGAATGCGAATAACCCTCTTCTTTTCTCTAGAAAGGAGGTGATCCAGCCGCAGGTTCCCCTACGGCTACCTTGTTACGACTTCACCCCAGTCATGAAGCATACCGTGTTAAGCGACCCCCTTGCGGTTAGTCTACCCAATTCTGGTATCCCCCACTCCCATGGTGTGACGGGCGGTGTGTACAAGACCCGGGAACGTATTCACCGCAGTATGCTGACCTGCGATTACTAGCGATTCCGACTTCATGCACTCGAGTTGCAGAGTGCAATCCGGACTACGATCGGCTTTCTGAGATTGGCTTCACCTCGCGGCTTCGCTACCCTCTGTACCGACCATTGTATGACGTGTGAAGCCCTGGTCATAAGGGCCATGAGGACTTGACGTCATCCCCACCTTCCTCCGGTTTGTCACCGGCAGTCTCATTAGAGTGCCCAACTTAATGATGGCAACTAATGACAAGGGTTGCGCTCGTTGCGGGACTTAACCCAACATCTCACGACACGAGCTGACGACAGCCATGCAGCACCTGTGTTACGGTTCCCGAAGGCACTCTCCTATCTCTAAGAGATTCCGTACATGTCAAGACCAGGTAAGGTTCTTCGCGTTGCATCGAATTAATCCACATCATCCACCGCTTGTGCGGGTCCCCGTCAATTCCTTTGAGTTTTAATCTTGCGACCGTACTCCCCAGGCGGACAATTTCTCGCGTTAGCTTCGCTACTAAGACATCTAGTGCCCCAACAGCTAATTGTCATCGTTTAGGGCGTGGACTACCAGGGTATCTAATCCTGTTTGCTACCCACGCTTTCGAGCATGAACGTCAGTGTTATCCCAGGAGGCTGCCTTCGCCATCGGTATTCCTCCACATCTCTACGCATTTCACTGCTACACGTGGAATTCTACCTCCCTCTGACACACTCTAGTTAGACAGTTTCAAATGCACGTCCCAAGTTGAGCTCGGGGATTTCACATCTGACTTATCTAACCGTCTGCGCTCGCTTTACGCCCAGTAATTCCGATTAACGCTCGCACCCTACGTATTACCGCGGCTGCTGGCACGTAGTTAGCCGGTGCTTATTCTTTAGGTACCGTCAGCACCAGGTGGTATTAGCACCCGGCTTTTCTTCCCTAACAAAAGTCCTTTACAACCCGAAGGCCTTCTTCAGACACGCGGCATGGCTGGATCAGGGTTCCCCCCATTGTCCAAAATTCCCCACTGCTGCCTCCCGTAGGAGTTTGGGCCGTGTCTCAGTCCCAATGTGGCGGATCATCCTCTCAGACCCGCTATGGATCGTCGCCTTGGTAGGCCTTTACCCCACCAACTAGCTAATCCAACATCGGCCGCTCAAATAACGCGAGGTCCTAAGATCCCCCGCTTTCCCCCTCAGGGCGTATGCGGTATTAGCCATCCTTTCGGACAGTTATCCCCCATTACTCGGTACGTTCCGATGCATTACTCACCCGTTCGCCACTCGCCACCAGAGAGCAAGCTCTCCGTGCTGCCGTTCGACTTGCATGTGTAAAGCATGCCGCCAGCGTTCAATCTGAGCCAGGATCAAACTCTTATGTTTAATCTTAGCTTGTTGTAATCCTGAAGTTCCCTTCAGTATCACTGGTCTGCTTCAAAGTTATTGACAAGATTTATTACTATCCTGTCCCTCTGAATCAGTGTGAGGCTTATCCGCACTCACACTTATCGGTAATCTGTTCTGTTAAAGAGCGTTGCTTTCGACTGCGTTCTACTTTAAACTGTTTCGTTCGTTTCGGCTCGCGTCTCAGCGAAGAAGGCGAACTATACGCCCCTACATCCACCCTGTCAACTACTTCCTCCTCTTATTTTTATACAATCTACCAAACCGCTGTTCTAATAAGATTTATTTTTTCGCCATCACCCTTGGTTTGATCCTAATTTAGTTCTTCGTCTCTATTTCACCCTTTTGATGACTTTTTACTGCATTAATTTTGTTATTTAACTGAGATATCGTCTGTGTTACCCATATAAGCTTTCTTTAACTTTATCCAAATCTGTGCTGCAATTGGTTCAGTAAATGGGTCAAATTTTTTGCAATTTTAAGTAACTCTTTTGACGATAAGAAGGCTTTACTGCTTTTGTTGCACTTGCTGAGTTAGGTAATTATTGGGGGGGGGGGGCTCTTTCTTTTTTATTATTTTAATTTATTGATGATGTTTCCTTTATTACCACTTATTTTATGATTCAGATTTAATGCTTTTAAGTTTAAGGAAAAAGTGTAAATAGATCCAATAGTGCGGGATATGCATGTTTGAAAGGTATAGTTTATTTTGTTGTTTGATGTTTTTGTTATTTTTCAAGCAAAGTACCCTGAATGTGCTATTCATGAGTCATAGATTAATTATTTTTATTTGTTGTAATTTATTTTTTAATATTTTGCTATTTAGCTCTGATGAGTTCTTATTATTGTGTTTGATTCTTGTTATTGTGTGCTGGTCGATATTTGTGCTTATGATTTAAGCTTATAATTTGTTATTGTTGCTGGCGCTATTCTTTATTTATAGTGATTTTACGATTATGCCTCGTTTTTATGTTCCTGCAGAATTGTGTGAAGTAAATGCTTTTTCTTTACCTGATGCGACTGCTCGCCATGTACAAGTTTTACGCTGTCAGCCGGGAGAGCTGATTGAGTTGTTTAATGGTCAAGGTCTGGTATATGAGGCTGAGATTATGTCTATGGGCAAGAAAAATGTGGATGTAATGATTCATGACTGTAAAACCGTTAAGGTTGAGTCTACTTTGACAACCACATTGCTGCAATCAGTGTCGAGCAGTGAGCGGATGGATATGACGATTCAGAAAAGCGTAGAACTTGGGGTGTCTGTGATTCAGCCGGTATTGTCTGAACGAAGCAGTCAGCGCTTAGGTGGTGAACGGGCAACGAAAAAGCGGGAACGTTGGCAGGATATTGCCATTGCAGCATGTGAGCAATGCGGGCGAACTGTTGTGCCGGAAATTAGGCCTATTATGGATTTAGCCAGTGCATTGCAAGATGTGGCTGATGCTGATTTGAAGCTGCTAATGAGTTTGCGTAGGCCGCTGGCTTTGAATGAATTTTCTCAGCCCCATGCGGTGACGTTGTTGATTGGTCCTGAAGGTGGGTTGAGCACATCTGAGGAAGAACAAGCGACTCGGTATGGGTTTTCGGCATTCAGCTTAGGACCGCGAGTATTACGTACGGAAACGGCTTCTCTGGCGGCACTGGCTGCTATGCAGGCATTATGGGGGGATTTCCGTGGGTAAAGGGAATTAGCTTTGTGAACATGAAAAATTCAGCCAGTCTGTTTTAGCAACTGGCTGATATTATATTTAGTATTTTTCAGGTATGTAACGATAAGGATAGTTGGGTTCTTGGTAATCGCCTTTATCCTGTCGTTTAGGTAATTCGACTTTTTTGCGCGGTGTTTTTTTATACGGAATTTCGCTAAGGACGTGTTCAATGATGTTGAGCCGAGCCTTTTTTTTGTCGTTGGAGTCTACGATATACCACGGGGCCCATGAGGTATCAGTGGTCATGATCATTTCGTCGCGTGCTCGGGAATAATCGTACCAACGGCTGTAGGATTTGATGTCCATGGGTGACAATTTCCAGATTTTACGCGGATCGTTTATGCGACCAAGCATGCGTTTTTCTTGTTCTTTCATGTTTACTTCAAGCCAATATTTGAGCAGGATGATGCCGGAATTGATGATGGCTTTTTCCATAAACGGAATGATTTCTAGAAACTCTTTACTTTCCTGTTCGGTGCAGAATCCCATTACGCGCTCTACACCGGCACGGTTGTACCAGCTTCGGTCGAAAATAACGACTTCTCCGGCAGCGGGTAAATGTGGAATATAGCGCTGCATGTACATCTGGCTTTTCTGGCGCTCACTGGGCGCAGGAAGAGCTACTACCTGAAATATGCGCGGGCTGACTCTTTCGGTAAGTGCTTTGATGGCACCTCCTTTACCTGCTCCATCACGACCTTCAAAAATGATGCATACTTTTTGGCCGGATTCTTTTACCCATTCTTGTAGGGCAACCATCTCTCCCTGTAATTTTTCCAGTTCTTTGTAGTATTTCTTTTTGGTAAGTTTTTTTTGTTTGTGCTTTTTGTCAATTGGGTTGTCATTTTGAGGTTGAAGCTGATTTATATTGGGTGCATCAGTTAGTGGTTGTTGTTTGTCTATCATGATTACCCCTTTGATGTTTGTTAATGATTAAATAAATTTAACTGTTATACACAGAATATTAATATTAACAATTGTTTGCAACTTTAGTTACGCATTTTTACATTAACATCTTAATACGTTTGTTTATCTGCTTATTCTTCGTATCAAGCTTTATTAGGATCTACTTAATATCAGTTGCCATTATCATTTTTAATCGTTATGCGCTGTTCATCTCGTACGGTAATCCACCACACAATCAAGCCAATGATCGCCAGCATGACGCCAACCCATGCTGTACTGGTCCAACCCCAGCCAGCAGCTATGGTCAGTCCTCCAAGATAAGGACCTAATGCATTGGCAGCGTTAAAGGCACTGTGATTTAATGCTGCGGCCAATGTTTGGGCATCTTTGGCTACATCCATAAGGCGGATTTGCAGCAAGGTACCAACGGCACCGCTCATACCTATCAGGATAACCTGTATACATACCCAGTAGGGATAATGCACGGCAAAAGGATACAAGGCTAACATGGCTGCAGACCAAACGAGTAACCATGCAAGACCAGTCATGACGTGGCGGCCTACCAGCCGCGGTACGATGATATTGCCAATGGTCATGCCTACGCCATAGAGACACATAACTAATGGTACGTTTCGGGGTGACATGCCTGTGATGTTTTCGAGAGTTGAGGCCATATAGGCGTAGATGCCGAACATGCCGCCAAATCCTATGGCGCCTATGGCAAGAGTCAGCCATATCTGCCGGTTAGTCAGTGCACCTAGTTCGCGAACAGCACTGCTGTCTCCACCTTGCATACAGTGAGGTGGTAGGAAAACGGCTACAAGGATAACGGTGATGGCTGCCAGTATAGCTACAATTAAAAAAACGACACGCCAACCTAAGGCCTGTGCCAGCCAGCTGCTTAAGGGTACGCCAACAGTAGTGGCTATGGTTAAGCCAATCATCATTAATCCGACTGCTTGTGTACGCTTATCCGGCTGCACCATGGCTGCGGCAACCAACGCACCTACGCCAAAGTAGGCGCCATGCGGCAAGCCACTTAAAAAGCGAAACAGCATCATGCTTTTGTAATCAGGAGCAAGCATGGTACCCAGATGAGCCAGAGAGAAAAAAGCCATGAGCACCAGTAGTAGGCTTCGCCTGCTGAACCGAGCGCCAAATATGGCTATTACGGGTGCGCCTACAACGACACCAAGTGCATAGATACTGATTAGGTGACCGGCCGTGGGTTCGCTGATGTTCAGTCCGCTGGCAATGTAAGGTAATACACTCATGGTAGCAAATTCAGTGGTACCGATGGCAAAGCCGCCAACGGCAAGGGCAAACAGGAGCCAGCGGGGATGTAGAATGCGGTTGAGTTCTGTATTCATAGGTATGTGGTTCAGTATTGATCTTGCTGAATTTGTTGTATGGTTGATTTGTTTTAGTCTAACTGATTGAGAATCATAAGTAAAAATACGGATTTCTTCTGAAATTTCTTGGCATTTTTTGAATGGGTTGGTGTAATGGTTATGAGGCAGAAAATGCGATGATGTTTTTGAGTAATTTTTATGCTGTTGCAGCCATTTTGTACGCTGTTTTGTGGTGTTGGAAATATTTATTTTAATGCAAAGATAATTTAATTTGCGATTGTTATTGTTTTTTTAGGGTTAGGAGGCCATTGTTTCTTACAGTTACGTTGCTATAGCAGGATATAATAAGTTTAATCGTGTACTTTTTATATACTGTTTAATTTTATTTGATTGGAATGAATGATGAGTAAGCCCAGTGCTCAAACCCTTGAAAATCGTCTGGATGATGCGCAGTTGCTGGCTGATGAGGCTAAGTATTGCTCTTTCGGTGATACAGTTCATTATGTTAATCCACCGAAAATTTTTGATGGCTGTGAAGGCAGCTACATGTACGATAAGGATGGTAAGCCGTATTTGGATTTACAGATGTGGTATTCGGCCTGCAATTTCGGTTATGCCAATGAGCGATTAAATAAGGTACTGAAACAACAGGTAGACAGTTTGCCGCAGTGTGCTAGTCAGTATCTGCATCCTACCAAGATTGAGCTGGCTAAAACCATTGCTCTGGATATGAAACGCAAGTTTGGACATGATGGACGGGTACATTTTAACGTTGGTGGTTCTCAGTGTATTGAAGATTCACTGAAAATCATTCGTAATGCTTGTGAGGGCCGTTCGCTGATGTTTGCGTTTGAAGGTGGCTATCACGGCCGTACGCTGGGTGCATCTTCGATTACCTCCAGCTTCCGTTATCGCCGCCGCTACGGACACTTTGGTGATCGCGCGATGTTTATTCCGTTTCCCTATCCGTTTCGCCGTCCTAAAGGAATGACGGCTGAGGAATATGGTGAACATCTAGTGGCTGATTTTGCTCGCTTGTTTGAAACGGAATACCATGGTGTATGGGATCCGAAAGCAGGCCAGGCTGAATATGCGGCTTTTTATGTGGAGCCGCTGCAAGGTACGGGCGGTTATATTGTGCCACCACGAAATTATTTTAAAGGTCTGAAAAAAGTTTTGGACCAGTATGGAATTTTGCTGGTGGTGGATGAAATTCAGATGGGCTTTTACCGTACTGGTAAGTTGTGGTCAATCGAGCACTTTGATGTTAAGCCTGATATGCTGGTATTTGCTAAGGCACTCACAAATGGTATGAATCCGCTGGGTGGTTTGTGGGCGCGGGAAGAATTGATTAATCCGCAAGTATTTCCGGCTGGTTCTACACATTCAACTTTTGCCTCTAATCCTTTGGGTACGGCTGTTGGCCTTGAGGTATTCAAGATGATGGCGGAGGTTGATTATGAAAAAATGGTGATGGAAAGTGGAGCTTACTTCCTTGAAGGCCTGAAAACGCTGGAACAACGCCATAAAGAAATCGGTGAAGTAGATGGTCTGGGTTTGGCTCTACGGGCAGAAATCTGTACTGAAGATGGCTTCACCCCGAATAAGGCTTTGGTAGATAAGATGGTCGACATCGGTATGTCTGGTGATCTGGACTGGCACGGTCAGAAAATGGGTCTGGTACTGGACATCGGTGGTTATTATAAGAATGTAATTACTTTTGCACCGTCATTACATATTACCAGAGCGGAAATTGATCAGGGCATTGAGTTGCTGGATCAATTGATTACGCGGGCTAAAAAAGAGCTGAACGCTTAAGCTACGGTATACGGCAGTTCAGCAATCGGTTTAGCTGGCTGCC
Source organism: Snodgrassella alvi (assembly GCF_040741455.2). Classification (NCBI taxonomy): domain Bacteria; kingdom Pseudomonadati; phylum Pseudomonadota; class Betaproteobacteria; order Neisseriales; family Neisseriaceae; genus Snodgrassella; species Snodgrassella alvi. The sequence continues at coordinate 1,691,509 of NZ_CP160328.2, read as the reverse complement.
CTCTGAGATTATATGAAATATCTAAGTCAACTGGAACCGGACGAGCTGATGGAAACATTTCTGGCCTGTCCACCACTCAATTTCAGCGCGTGGCAACTATCAAATGGCGTGCCTGCTTTTGCGACACGCTTTGATTTGCTCACGACTGCTGATACCGATTTTCAACAGAAGATACGGCATTGGCCTTTTTTTGATTGGTGGCAGCGTTTTCTACACCCTTTTACCTGTTTTATCGGGACAACAGTATCTGAGTATGCTCTGTTTTCACCACAACAACCGGCTCATCAACTGGCAACAGAAATATTACAAAGTTATGGCAAAAAATATCCGCTGCTGATTGTGAAAGATATTCCTCAACAATCACCATTATTAAATAAAGAAGCAAATGAGTATGCAAACGAGCTGATTCTGACTTTGAAGCAACGAGGTTTTATCGAAGTGGAAGGTCAGGCGCTAGCTTGGGTGCCGATTGATTTTCAGGATATTAATGAATATCTAGGGCGCTTATCCTATCAACGACGTAAAAATTTTCGCCGTAAGCTGAAAACTCAAACTCTAGTTGAAATAAGCTGCTTGCATAGTGGAGATGTTTGCTTTCAAGATGAAGTAGTTTTAGAGCAGTATTATCAGCTGTATTTAAATGTTTACAATCAAAGTGATGTACATTTTGATTTGCTAACGCGGGATTTTTTCCGTAGGTTGCTTCAGGACGGTAATAATCAGGCCAGAATTTTCACTTATCATTATCAGCAGCAAATGGTCGGCTACAATATTTGCTTTGTGCTCAATAATATGCTGGTGGATAAATATATTGGTTTTGCTTATCCGTTGGCACGCGAACTGAATCTGTATTATCTAAGCTGGTTTTACAATCTGGAGTATGCGAGACAGCAAGGTTTGAAGTTTTATATAGCCGGCTGGACAGATCCGCAGGTTAAGGCTTCTTTAGGCGCTCAGTTTACTTTTACCAAACACATGGTGTATGTCCGCAACCCCGTTTTGCGTGCTTTGCTTAGTAAACTCAGTAGTCGTTTTGAGCAAGATAAAAACTGGCAGGAAGCGCATAAGCAGGATAATCAGGACGGCAGATAGTATGAATAAAACGGTTATTCTGGATTTTGACAACAGCACTGGCACTATACCCGATGCTGTCAGAATTGAGCTAGGGCAATGGCAGGAGGCTATTCGTTTTGGATGTTCGCACGCTCGCTTCAGCCAGCTGAAGCAAGAACTCGAGCAAAAGTTACCGGAACACTATGGCACAGTTTTGATGGGCAGCGGTGATTATCATCATGTTTCGCTGTTGCTTATAAAACGTTTACAACAATATTTTACTGCTACAAAACCGATAGAAGTGGTTATTTTTGATAACCATCCAGACAACATGCGCTATCTGTTCGGGATTCATTGTGGTTCCTGGGTGAGCTATGTGACGCAATTGCCTTTTGTCAGCCATGTGCATGTGCTAGGTATTACTTCCAAAGATATTGGCTTTGCTCATAGCTGGGAAAACCGGCTAGCTCCATTATTTCAGGGCAAACTTACCTACTGGAATATGGATGTAAAAATTGGCTGGGCCCAAAAAATCGGTTTGAGCCATGCTTTTCATAGTTTTGCATCCCCGGAAGAGCTGGTTAGTGCTTTTATTCAAGCACAGCAACGAAATAACAGACCAGTATATGTTTCTATTGATAAGGATGTGCTAGCTAAGGATGTGGTGCAGACTAACTGGGATCAGGGACGTATGCAGCTTAATCATTTATTGTCCGTAATAAATTCGCTAAATCAACGCATTATTGGTAGTGATATTACTGGCGAAGTTTCACAATGGGAATATACAAGCTGGCTTAAACGTATGCTCAGTGCTATGGACAAACAGGAACCAATTCCGGAAGCCACGCTATCTGCATGGCAGCAACAGCACCATGCTGTCAATCAGCAGTTACTCTCAGCCTTAGTTCACCACCCGCAAACCACACGCTGAATAACTGCACAAATTTGCTCAAATTGCGCATCTGTCAGCCAAGGGCTATTGGTAATGGTTAACATACGAGCCGCAAAATCTTCAGCATTGGGTGTGGATTCCTTTGGTACAATCGGCTTTAGGTAATCGTACTGCGCCAGTGTATGGATAAATAAGCGGGTTACGCCCAAGGGGCTAGTCCATAACTCTTTTAAAATAGCATCACGCTGTTGATTAGTCGGCACTAACACCATTAAAAATGGCCACACTCCCTGACCATACTGATCAACAATAACTTGTATAGCGCTGATTTTCTGTAACTGTTGAATCCGCTGTTGCGCTTGTAGTTGTAATGTTTGCAAAAATGCCGGTAATCGCTGGAAGGCATTGGTGGCAACATGCTGCCGTATATGGCCTACCCGATGCATAGGAATGTCGAAATCAAAATCATCGCCTACTGCTGCAATCCATTGCTGCTGACGCAAAGCTTTGCGCCGGCCGCGGCCATAGACAAAATGCAGACCGGCAGGATGATATAAGGCTGTATAGCCGAATAGTTGTAGTGTACGCAGAAATTCCCATTTAAAACGGTGTGGTAACAGTTTATTGGCAGTTTTCTGTAAGCTCCTGCGCAATTGAATTTCGGGAGCGGTAACTAATCCGCCCTCATACATGGTCAAACCTTTACCGGCAGCCAAACTGAAGAGAACCACATCACCGTATTGACCGACTTCTGCGCCCAGAGCCTGCGCAGCATCTTCGATTACCGCTATCTGTTGAAATTGGGCTAACTTTTTAACACTAGCTACATCAGAGACCCGACCGCCCAGATGAGTTGGAATGACCGCCAGCACTTTTTCATTCAATAAATTATTTAAATGTGCGGTTTCCAAATCAATACTGTTGGGTTTTAAATCGCAAAGCTGTATCTGCAAACCACAATGATGGATAGCTAATGCTACCAGCGGACAAGTATAAGCAGGTACGATTACGGTTTTACGCTCAGGCTGTTGATGCGCTAGCGTAGTTAACGCTATCACCAGCGCTGCCGTACCTGAACAGGTTAGTTGTAATGGTGGCAAGTTAAAGCGTGCGCTTACTTTGTCGGCCAACGATGATTTTACCGGCAGCCAGTCCCGCCATTGTAGCGGTAAGCCGGCTGTAGGCGGATTTTCATAATAGTTAAACATAAACGGCACTAAAATTTAGACCTGAAATAGTCAACAGGTTTCATCATCGTGACGATTTTCATTCTGGACAATTTCTTTTTCTGCCAACGCCAGAAAGATGATACCACCCACAATAAATACTGCACCAATAATGCGTATGACCGTAATATGTTCATGAAATAGAAAGGCCGAAACCAGCATGACTGTTACCACTTCCAGATGCGAAGCGGCAAAAGCTGGGCCGACCGGCGCCTTTTTCAGTAAGGCCATCCAAGTAAAAAAAGCACCGATATAGCCAGCAATAGCAATATAGACCCAAGGCTGGGTAAAGACCCTTAATATCCAACCCAGATTGGCTTCAAGTGGCTGTGCATGAATAGCTGTGAGTTTAAAACTGCTCTGTCCCAGAGTGTCAAATAATAATAAAAGTGCAAAGCCGATTAAATAAAATTTACGCATTATGAAGCTCCTACCAGCACTACACCAATGGTGATACAGAACATGCCAAGAAGCCGGAAACGGGTGAGCTTTTCCTGAAACAGAAGACGTCCTACCAGCATCAGCACAATAATATTAATTGAGCCAAGCAATATGCCCTGTGATAATGGTACCTGACTTAAAAACGCCAGCCATAATAAAAATTCGGCCACATAGGAACCAATACCAATCCACAGCCAATAATTACAAAATAAATCAATCCAGTAATACCAGCCATCGCGATTATTAGGTGCGATGGCTGCATATTTAAATGCTGTTTGACCAAGGGTATCAAAACAGATATTGGCAAACCACAGCACAAAAACAATCAGGGACATACAATCATTCTTTCTGCAACAGGAAAAACTTTCTAAGCTGATTGAACAATATTTTCAAAGAAAGCTACTGATTGATTAATTACTTCCCGCCGCTGCCTGTCTATAGTAATTAAATGATAGCTGTCATCAAGCACCACAAATCGCGTGGGACCACTTACATGTTTTTCCACTAGTCGCGCATTGGTGTTGATATTGGCAATATCATCATGACCTGAATGCATAATCAAACAGGGTGCTTTTACCTGTGAAAGCTGCTGACGCATCAGTTTGGCCAACGCTTGCATTTCTGCCAGAGCAGGAAACGGATTACCTGCCAAACCGGCACTAGCACTGTCACCACTGAACATGCTGGCAGCGACCGTGGCACGGATACGCTCATCCTTCAGACCGTACGGTGGCTTTTCGATAAAAGAAGTTTTTTGGAATAAATGCAGTTTTTTTAAAACAGGCAGCAGAACAAAAAGCTGTTTTGCCCATAACGGAATAGACCAGCCATCATAGCTGAACGTCACCCCATAGACGCCTACTCCTTTTACTAGCTCGGGTTGATCAGCTGCCAGCTTCAAAGCCAGCAATGCACCCATGGATAATCCCGCAACAAACAGGTTATCAACACGCTCCCGTAAAAACTGAGCGGCTTCCTGCACACTAGCATACCAGTCACGCCAGCTAGTCTGACATAAATCAGCTTCATCACCACAATGTCCCGCTAGCTGCATAGCATAGACAGTAAAACCGGCCTGATGCAATCCTTTAGCCAGAATACGCATTTCATTCGGCGTGCCGGTCAAACCATGGATGAGTAGCACACCATTGTGATTACCGGGTAAAAAATAGGAGGAATCTTGAATCATAATAACAAATCGGCGGATGATACTTTAGGCTGGAGACAGGCAATAATTTTCTACCGGCTCTTCAATCAAATTAGGCAGAATGGCTGCAACATCACCAAAATCCTGAATCGGATAGTACTGGATACCCCGCTGCTGACAGAAATCAATCAGTTTATCCTTGGCAAAAACCAAATCGACTTTATCGACCACACAAAAATCCGAAGTACCATCGCCGACATAAAAAACTTTCTGAAAACCGAACAATTTCTGACGATGTTGACATTTACAATTTCCACTGGCTTTGAGGCAGTGCTCATTAGCATAAGGAAATTCCAGCTGCCAACCCCGCTGTTGATTATGTAATAATCGGTTGGCATAAACAGGAAGAAAATCATAGCCGTAGCGATTCAGAATTGACCGAATAGCATAATCCAACCCATCACTGACGATATGCACATTCAAATGCATGTTACGAGCTAAATGAATAAACTTGCTGAAAGCCGGATCAATGCGGATTGTTGTGAGTACATTGTCCAGCTCGGACAGACTGGCGTCCATATTAGCAATCTGCTGACGCATGCATTCTCGCGAACCAATCATGCCTTCCTGCCATTGCTTCTCCAATTGGATACATGTATCGTTACCAAAATTTTCAAGCAATGTATCAGTAACATCTTTCTCACTGATGGTACCGTCAAAATCACACAATACAGCATACTGATACAAATCAGTTGCCTGAAATAAAGATTTCAGACCAGTCTTATTTTCAACAATGGGTGTAAAACAACTCATATCATTCCGTGTATAAATTACAAACGAAAACAGGCTAGTATTGTAAAAGGGATAAAGGGTGGGTTATTTAAATTGATTAAATACAATCGTGCAAAAAGCATAACCAGCACGTCCGGTTTAACATAGTCACGCTACTGCTATTTATGCAAGCAGCAACAATCCTGATTTACCAACCTGAGATTAAGGCAACTAAAATCAAAATCGACTGATTTACTTAATATTTATTTCAAATAAAGCTTCACAGCAACATTCCATTGCCCACAGAAATAATTGCAGAAATATGCTATAACTCTGACAGTAGATTGTATTTATCCACTATACATTCAGCCCAATTCCCGCACTTATCAGACACACTTCTATTCAGATTACTGAAATATTTGAGAAATATTTGGCAAATAAACTGGGTATTCTAAAACATTTCATCTAGAAATCAAACCTACGTAATTAATGTATCTATAAAATTATCATTGAAAATTGTGACTCGAAATAATATCAATTGTTATTTTTGCAATATCAAAGAACAAATAATTGATTAAATTATATTATTTTTACAAAATAAGCTATTAATGCATTGGTCAGCATAAAATCATTTTATTGAAGCGAATTGCAATATCATTTCCCATATAGGGAATTGGATTAGTATTAAAGGTCAAACAGATTTTAGAAAAATAAATAGATTTCTTGCTAATTGGCTTGTTTCACGAAATAATTCAAACAGAAAAATTTTTAAAATGTGAAAAAAAATTTGAACGGTTTGATCGACAAAGACAAATTGGCAAATAACTGATAAATTTATATTTCGTAGTATGAGAATGATTTATCAGCACGAAAAATCTATCTATCTGATTTACATATTTATTCATCTATCCGCATAAAGCAGAAAAAGTGCGAAATGGATATTCCGCACTTTTCTTTATGATCATATTTGATTATATGCAATCTTCTGAAGAATCTGCATTATATAGGTCTTTAATCGTCAGTCATTTTAGGTTCAGCATTTTGCAAACCGAATACATGTGCTGACTCAGGACGGACATCATCCATATCATGTCCAGGATTCATTACCAGATCACCTATTTGAACTGCATTAGATGCACTGATAATCAATGCAGAAGATAAATTATCACTCACACGGTAAACCATTGCCAGACCAACCTCCTCAGCAGGAATACTTAAATATTTAAATACGTTGCGTGATGATTTTGAATCTGTCGAAAATCCTGCTTTAAACTGACGACTTTTAGTATACAAACTCAATACAGTGCCTTTATCTATACCGTCATTTTTACCCAAATTAATAGTAATTGTCTGATAAGGGCCAGCTTCCTGTATGCCATCCATTACAGACACAATTTTGCCTTTAACCTGAGTATTAGGTGCATGAGGCATCATTTGAAACGGATCATGCTCATCTGTAATTTTTAACAGATAATCGCCCTTATTGATTTCAGATGCAATATTAGTCACAACCATTGGCTGTGCAGTACGTGTTGGTAATTTAATCAATGGATTCACACGTGTATAATACTCATCTTTGGGTAAGTTGGCAGCTTCATCTGGGCTTCGCTCGTTCAGGGCACTGTTTTGTCCCGCTAAAGTAGCAACTTCACCGCTAAAGCGTACTAGCTGACCAAGATATTTATGCGTATCTGGGTCGGTAACATTCTGTTCAATGCGATAAACCAGATAACGGCCTGGTTCAAGTTGGCGATCTGCATAAACTCTATCCCCTTTAGAAAACAGTATTCTGTTTTCCGGTCCCGCAGCTAATCGTGGTGCATTTCTGGTCTCCTCCTTATCAATGACCTGCGGATGCTGCATAAACATTCTGAAAAAATCAACATCTATAGTACTGATTCCATAACCAGAAGACAGATTACGAATTTTCGGCTCCAACTTAATCGTTGGAATTCCTGCACTGTTATCAAAGCCAAGACGGGGCTGACCATCTACATAGCGCAAAGACAATACCTGCCCTGGATAAATCCTTTGCGGATTATGGATTTGACTACGATTGGAGCCCCAGAGCTTGGGCCATTGCCATGGGCTATAAAGATACTTACCGGATATGCTCCACAGTGTATCGCCGTTTTTGACTACATATTGCGCTGGTGCATCTGGACGAATATTCAGTTTTGCCATCACAGGTGCGGATATGGCCATACTCAGTGTACACAGCAGAGTTATAATATGTTTATGCATGTAAAGTATCCTTAGGGAAATTACTGTTTTAAATAGTTGTTATATGACATAGTATGGATATAAGTGCCAGTTTACCTGAATCTATATCAACAATCTTTAAAAATCCAGTTTTGCCATCATGTAAACAGGTCAGATTGAACAAGGAATTAAACACATAATGGCTCTATTAAACATTTTACAATATCCTGATGAGCGTTTACATACTGTTGCGCAGTCTGTGACTCAATTTGATGACAGAATCCGCACACTAGTGCAGGATATGGCCGAGACCATGTATCAGGCCAGAGGAATCGGGTTGGCTGCCACTCAGGTAAATGTTCATGAACGTGTAGTAGTGATGGATCTCTCCGAAGAACGTAATGAACTCAGAGTCTTCATTAATCCGGTAATAACTGCCCGTGAGGGTGATACCGAATATGAAGAAGGCTGTCTTTCTGTACCCGGTATTTATGAAATGGTACACCGCTCTGAACGTATCTCGGTTGAAGCATATAATGAGCACGGTGAAAAGTTTACTCTGGAAGCAGACGGCTTGCTGGCCATCTGTATCCAGCATGAGCTTGATCACCTTGCTGGTAAAGTATTTGTCGAATATCTGTCGCCATTAAAACAGAATCGCATAAAAACCAAACTGAAAAAACGCGCCCGCGAAAAAATGTAATTTGACCTTTTGTCTGACCTGTTAACTGTATCGCCAGTAATAAATACTTGCGGTGATGTATTGTGGATTTGTTGTATGAAGCCTTCTGTAATATTTGCTGGTACTCCTGATTTTGCCGCAGCCGCACTTAATGCCATCGTTGCTGCCGGTTTTGAAGTGCCATTGGTTTTAACCCAGCCAGATCGTCCCAGTGGCCGCGGATTGAAACTACAACCAAGCGCGGTAAAAAAAGCTGCCTTGACACATGGACTTAACGTTCTTCAGCCTGCAACACTTAAGACGGCGGAAGCACAGACCATATTACAGGAACAGAATGCAGATGTGATGGTTGTAGCAGCTTACGGATTAATACTGCCGCAGGCTGTATTGGAAATACCTAAGTACGGTTGTCTAAATATTCATGCTTCTCTTTTACCACGATGGCGCGGTGCGGCGCCCATCCAGCGCGCCATCGAAGCTGGCGATAAAGAAACCGGCGTCTGTATCATGCAAATGGATGCTGGTCTGGATACCGGTGCGATAATCAGCCGCCATACTTACACTATAGGTGCTGATGATACGGCAGCTAACGTACACGATGCTTTAATGCATTTAGGTGCCACTGCGATTGTTGCTGATTTACGACAGATTGAGCGTTTACAAGCTATTCCTCAGAGTGAGACGGGTGTTACCTATGCCCAGAAATTAACCAAAGCAGAGGCACAAATCGATTGGTGTCAACCGGCTACTGAAATTGTCCGCAAAATTCGTGCCTTTAACCCCGTACCCGGAGCTTGGACTATCTGGCAAGATAAACCACTAAAAATCTGGCAGGCAAACATCACCGCACATTCTGGTGCGGCAGGTACTGTCTTGCATAGCAACGAACATGAACTGATTATTGCCTGTGGCACAGGCGCCATCAGCATTCAGGAAATTCAGAAGGCAGGCAGTAAAGCCATGTCTGTAGCTTCATTTCAGAGTGGACATACCTTACCAGAGGGTAGCAGATTGGACTCAGCGGAGATCAGTGCATGAGCATGGCACGAGCTCAACAGTTGGCAGCCTACTCCTTAGGAGAAGTATTAAGCGGTCGTAATTTAAGTGAAGTACTGACTCAGCTTATACAGCAGCATAGTGAACTGTCTCCAGCAGACAAAGGTGCATTGCAAGATTTAAGTCACGGCAGCTTGCGGTATTTAGGTTTACTGCAGCAGCTAGTACGAAAAATGACAAAATCATTTCCGCCTAATGAGATCAATCATCTGCTTATCATTGCCTTGTATCAGCTAAATTTCAGCCGTAACGCTACTCATGCCGTGGTCAATGAAGCAGTGAATAATGCACGTCAAATCTACGGTGGTCGCTATCAGAAGCTGGTTAATGCCTTACTCCGGCGTTTTCTGCGCGAGCGTGAAACGCTTATAGCCACCACCAACAAGCAGGAAGAAGCACGCTACAACCTGCCAGCATGGTGGTTAAATTACCTGAAAAAGCACTATCCTCAACATTGGCATAATATAGCTACGGCCATGCAGCAACACCCACCCATGACTCTGCGCGTAAACCGTCGTGTTACCGATGCTGAACAATATTTGAACGAACTGGTTAAAGCCGACATACCGGCAAAAATTCTGGATACGCATAGCATCATGTTGCAACAGCCTATAACTGTGCAAAAACTACCAGGCTTTGCAGATGGTCAGGTTTCCGTACAGGATTATGGAGCACAGCAGGCTATTCCATTGCTGAACCCACAGAATGGCGAACGCATTTTGGATGCCTGTGCCGCGCCGGGGGGTAAAACCGGACATATACTTGAATGGGCAGAATGTGAAGTCACAGCACTAGATATTGATTCTCAGCGTTTGCAGCGAGTAAAGGATAATCTGCAACGTCTTCAGCAACAGGCACAGCTGCATTGTGCCGACGCAAAAGAGCTGCACTCATGGTATGATAACAACACTTTTGATGCCATTTTGGCCGATGTACCCTGTACCGCTTCCGGTGTAGTAAAACGTCATCCGGATATCAAATGGCTGCGTCAGCCACAAGATGGCCAAAAAACAGCCTTACAGCAGCAGGCTTTACTGGATAATTTGTGGCTGACATTAAAATCTGGCGGACGCATGCTATTGGCCACTTGTTCGATTTTTGTCGAGGAAAATCAGCAGCAACTGGCCCGTTTTTTAACCCGACATTCCGACGCCCGAGAGCGTCTGTCACGTGTATTGTTACCGAACAGCAGACAAGATGGCTTTTTTTACGCGCTTATCGATAAAATTTAGTCTATTTTTTGCCTGTCTGCTCTGCCTGAGCATCACTCTGGCACAGGCAGAAGGCATAAGCACCACGCGTGCTCAGGCCTATATTACCCCCAATGGCCAGCTTTCCATCAATACCCGTTTTAACACCCAACTGCCCGATCAGCTCAAACAGGCATTGACGCAAGGCGTTCCCTTAAACTTCGACCTCAACTACCAGCTCACCGCTCCTACTCTTGCCTCCTACCGCAACCGGATTAACAACCTGATTGCAGGTGATAATCTTATCCAGTACAAGCTCGCATATCATCCTTTGACCAATCGCTATCGAGTCAGCATGGGGTCAACGTTCTCTACCGAATATAATAGCTTGGAAACAGCACTTAAAGCCATTGGTGCAGCAGCAAACTGGCGTGTTCTTAGTAGTGGCACACTCAGTGGCGTATCAGCCGGAGAAGTACGAGCTGATGTCCGCCTTAGTTTGAGTATCAGTCAATTACCCAAACCTTTTCAAATCAATGCCCTAACCTCTCATAACTGGCAACTAGATTCCGGCTGGCATCGTCTGGTTATCAACGCGGATTAATTAACATGAGACGGCTACTTCTGGTCATGGCAGTACTCTGTGTAGTGACTCTGTATGTTCTGGCTGTCGCCACCGGAAATACTGGTTTCCTATCACAGTATTTCTGGTTCGCATTCGGATTTGCTTCCTTACTTGTACTGACACTGGCCGTGATGGCTGCTTCTTACTGGTGGAAACTTTTACAAAGTCGGCACCGGCAGGAGTTTGGCTCCAAAATTGCTATGCGTCTGGCATTAATGTTTACATTGGTGGCTGTTCTACCTGGCCTGTTTCTGTTTGGCGTTTCTGCACAATTCATCTCTCACAGCATACATTCATGGTTTGGTAACGATACCGAAGAAGCCCTTAACCGCAGTATTAGTTTGAGTAAATCGGCTCTGGATTATGAATTAGATAACAGCGTGCGACGCGCCGTCAATATCCAAATTGCATTAATAGCAGCCAATGGATTGCAAAGCCCAGTTTTACCGATTTTACAAACTTATGGTCAGAATAAACAGTTTAGCCAACTCAATATTCGCAATCTGCATAACGGCCAACTAGTTGCCGAATACAACCCCAAGCACCTGCCCACACCAGAACTCAATCCAAATCTTTTGTCCCATCTGCATAGCACGGGTTCAATCCGCGAAATTGAAAGCATCAACAATATACTTTATGCACAGGGCTGGCTGATTTTGCCGGGGCATAACAACGATAAAGCCCTGTTTTTCCGCCAACCTATTCCAGCCAAAGTAGCGCGGGATGCTACCTTAATCGAAGCCGCACACGCCAAATACGGAGAACTGAGTTTTACCAAAAAAAGCTTGCAAACCTTTTTTCTGGCCACTCTGCTGATGGCTACCCTGCTGGCAATCGTTTTGGCTTTACTAGTAGCTTTATATTTTGCCCGTCAGTTTGTTGCTCCGATTCTTTCTCTTGCAGATGGCGCCAGAGCCGTAGCCAAAGGTGATCTGAATGTACAGCAAACCATTTACCGCAATGATGAACTAGGCAAGCTTACCGGACTCTTTAATCACATGACCGTACAGCTTCGACACTCACGTGAACAGCAAGAAGCTGCACGCCATTATTTGGAATATATTCTCAACAGTCTGACCACTGGCGTAGTCACGCTTGACGCTGATAACCATCCGATTACCTACAACCAAATGGCAGAAAATATCCTCGGACAAAATCTAGATGCCATTCTAGGCCAAAATATAGATCAACTGTCTGAGCTAAACCCGCAATCAGCTATGCTGGCCGATGTATTTCGGCAGATTTTGTCCACAAAACATCAAAACAAACCTGTACAAATCACTTATAATCACAAAGATGAAACCTTGATACTGCTGGGTAAGGCTACGCCACTGCCGGAAGACAGCGGTGGCGGCACTATTTTGGTATTTGATGATGTTACTGCACTGGTAAGCGCCCAAAAAGAAGCTGCATGGGGCGAAGTAGCACAACGGCTGGCACATGAAATTCGTAATCCACTTACGCCTATTCAGCTCTCAGCCGAGCGGCTGGCTTGGAAACTCAGTGATAAACTTAATGAATCGGATGCACAGATACTCAACCGTGCCACCAATACTATTATTAGACAAGTAGCCGCCATGAAAGACATGGTTGAAGCATTCCGCAATTATGCACATGCCCCGGCATTAAAATTCACAAACCTTGATTTAAATGAACTAATTCGCGAGGTTTTGGTACTTTATGAAGGTAGTAATTGTACATTTACGGTTAATTTGAGTAAGATAGTAATGTATGTTAACGCCGATAGCGGCGCTTTACGTCAGGTTATTCACAACCTGCTCAAAAACGCCGTAGAGGCTGCCAGCGCTGATGCTTTACCCCATATCAGCGTAACAACCGAAATAAATAACGAACATATCCTTTTCTATGTGAGCAACAATGGTAAAACATTCAGTCAGGAGATGTTATTACATGCATTCGATCCATATGTAACGGACAAACCCGGTGGTACCGGACTGGGATTGCCAGTAGTCAAAAAAATCATTGAAGAACACGGCGGACGAATCCAGATCAGTAATCAGAAAAATGGACTGGCTTGTGTCAAAATAACCTTACCATTACAGGTGAATAGAAATGCGAAGCAGTGATATTTTAATTGTTGACGATGAAATAGGTATCCGCGATTTACTATCGGAAATCCTGCAAGATGAAGGTTATACCGTCACTACGGCCGAAAACGCCGATACTGCCCGCCAATTACGCCAGCAAACCCGTCCCGCTATGGTGTTACTGGATATCTGGATGCCAGACTGTGATGGAATTACTTTACTAAAAGAATGGGCAAAATCGGGACAGCTTACCATGCCAGTAGTGATGATGAGCGGCCATGCCAGTATCGATACTGCTATAGAGGCTACCAAAATCGGTGCACTTGATTTTCTGGAAAAACCTATTTCCCTGCAAAAACTGCTTAGCTCCGTAGACCGCGCTTTAAAATACGGACAAATGCAAGCCGCTTCCAACCTATCTCTGGACAAGCTGGGACATAGCCCTGCGATTAAAGAATTAAACCAGCAACTGGAACGCATCGCAAAATTCAGCACCCCAGTGTTACTGACTGGTGAGTTGGGTTCTCCATTTGAGCTTGTTGCCCGCTCTTTTCATAAAAATGCCACGCCTTGGGTAGAACCATCCAAAGTAGAACAAATTGTTGACGCCCCGATAGAATTATTACAAAAAGCCACCGGTGGCATTCTTTATCTGGGCGATATTGCCCAGTACGGCAAAAGCACTCAGCAAAGTATCGGCTTTATCCTGACAAAAGCTGATCGCTACAATGCCCGAATCGTATGCGTGTGTAGCCGCCCCATCAAAGAAATGATTACCGATCCGTTACAGGACAACAAACTGCTCAATACCCTTTCATCTTTAATAGTGCCAATTCCACCTTTACGCCAACAGTTGGATGATATGGTATTTCTAGTTGAACAAATTACCAACGAGCTGGCGGAAAGCCAGAAAATTCCACCGGTAAAATTCACCACAGCAGCTCTGAATGAATTACGCCAGTACGACTGGCCGGGCAATTTAGAACAACTGCGCAGTGTCGTCAAAAGTCTGATGATGACCGCAGAAAATAATGAAATCGATGTAAATGCCATCAGTACCATACTGAACCAATTTAAGCATAATCACCCGCAGGAAAACATGACGGGCTTTAATTTCGATATGCCACTGCGTGAATTGCGCGAAGATCTGGAACGACGTTACTTCGAATACCATATTGCTCAGGAAGGACATAACATGAGCAAAGTTGCTCAGAAAGTCGGATTAGAGCGTACGCACCTGTATCGCAAATTGAAACAGCTCGGTATTCAGTTTTCACGGCGCCAAACAGAAAAATAAAACGGTTGAGTAACCACTTATATAACCATTACCAATAGATTATGAATTATATTCATAATAAGCATCGAATTTTTCAAAGAAAATATGTACATAAAGCATTGATTGGCCTTGCCTGAAACGTTATGGTTAGATATCTACCTATAACAACTGGAGAGGCTGTTCAATCATGAGTTTTACACCGCTGAGTTTTGAATTTTTTCCGCCGCGTACCGAAGAGGGGCGGCGGAAACTGAGTATTACCCGCAAACAACTCAGCCAATATCAACCTGAATATTTTTCATGCACTTATGGAGCTGGTGGCACCACTCGTGCCGGTACACTTCAGACCATTACCGATATCATGAACGATGGCGTGGCTGCAGCTCCGCATCTTGCCTGTATCGGAGCCAGTCGCGAAGAAATGACCAGTCTGCTTCAGACCTATAAAGATATGGGTATCCGCCATATTGTGGCTTTGCGTGGCGATGTTCCATCCGGAGTCGGATTTGGACATCAGGGGCTACGATATGCAAATGAATTGGTAGGACTTATCCGGCAAGAATTTGGCGACTGGTTTCACATAGAAATAGCAGCCTATCCAGAATTTCATCCACAATCGCGCAGTGCCGAAGACGATATCAATCATTTCGTAAAAAAATGTCAAGCTGGTGCCGATTCGGCCATCACCCAATATTTCTTTAATGCAGACAGTTATTTTTGGTTCGTAGATGAAGTTCAAAGCCGTGGGGTCAATATTCCAATTATTCCCGGCATCATGCCGATTGCCAGCTTCTCAAAACTAGCCCGTTTTTCTGAAACCTGTGGTGCCGAAATTCCTCGCTGGCTACGGTTAAAACTGCAATCCTACGCCGACGATACCGCATCAATTAAAGCCCTTGGTTTGGATGTGGTTACCGAAATGTGCGACCATTTACTACAGCAGGGTGCACCTAGTTTACATTTCTATACTTTAAATCAGGCTGGTTTAGTCTCAACAATCTGTCAGCGTTTAGGATATTAATCCTAAACCAAAGCAGAAATTAAAAACATAAACTACTTTTCCCTTCAAAAACTCTTAATATTTCAACTTTACAGTTTCAAAAAATGATGCCCCTTATCATCTTTATGAAAAGGGGCATCATAATTTTGCATTCTCAACTTTTTAGCAGCTAAAAACCATCAACAAGCAGCCAGAAAATAAATTATGCTAATGCGTTAACAACTGATTCAAAAATTGTTGCGCACGCTCATGCTGCGGATGTAGGAAAAACTCTTCAGGAGCAGCCTCCTCAACAATTTCACCATGATCAATAAATACCACTCTGTCGGCCACTTCACGGGCAAAACCCATCTCATGGGTGACTACCATCATGGTCATACCACTAAGTGCCAAATCTTTCATTACTTTAAGTACTTCACCAATCATTTCTGGATCAAGAGCAGAGGTAGGTTCATCAAATAACATCACCCTTGGCTCCATAGCCAGACCGCGTGCAATCGCTACGCGCTGCTGCTGTCCGCCGGATAACTGCTGCGGATAAGCTTCACACTTATGTGCCAGACCCACCTTAGCCAATAACTCTTGAGCTTTCGCTTCAGCCTGAGCACGGCTTTGTTTTTTCACCTTCATCGGTGACAAAATAATATTTTCTAGTACCGTCAGATGTGGATATAGATTGAAATGTTGGAATACGAATCCAACTTCTGTACGTACTCGGTTTAAATCAGCCTTAGGGTCAGCCACGTTAATTCCATCAACCCAGATTTCACCTTGCTGGATTTTTTCTAACTGATTCACAGTACGGATCAAGGTGGATTTTCCGCTTCCAGACGGACCGCAAACCACCACTACTTCACCCTGGCTGACATTAAGATTCACACCATTAATAACATGTAAGTCCTTAAACCACTTATGGACGTTTTTAAATTCAATCATGTATTCCCCACATCATGGAACAGACGGTATCAGTTATTCAAATACACGCGCCATTGTCCAACAAAATATTACTCAAAGCCACATAAAGCTCGGGTTTAATCCGCTCTGGTCGCCAACCTGGATCAATGCCTACATCTATTAATCTGGCATCATCCACCCACTCCTTCAGATTATTATGAATGGTCTTACGTCGTTGCTGGAAAGCCTGTTTGACCAAAGCCGAAAAATGCTGAAAATCCTGCGCAATTCCGATACGTCCGCGCTGTGGAATCATTCTCACTACCGCTGAATCAACTTTTGGAGCAGGGTTAAATGCCTGAGGGGGCACATCCAGTAAATTTTCCATTTCAAAAAAATACTGCAACATCACACTTAAACGCCCGTAATCATTACTACCGGCCTCCGCCACCATGCGCTCGACTACTTCCTTTTGCAGCATAAAATGCATGTCTACAATCTCATCAACATACTCACCAAAGCGAAATAACAACGGTGTTGAAATATTATAAGGTAAATTGCCTACTATTTTTTTTCGCCCAGGCACACTCGCAAAATCAAACTGCAGTACATCACCCTCATGGATTTCCAGCTTCGAAGCAAAAGGCAATGTACGTAAACGCGCTACAATATCTCGGTCAATCTCAATTACATGCAGTTTATCCACCGCTATAGCCAATGGTTCTGTAATAGCGGCCAGTCCGGGACCGATCTCAACAACTGTATCTGCCGGCTGAGGCCGTACTGCACGCACAATATCCTGAATAATACTTTTATCTTGCAGAAAATTCTGTCCGAACCGCTTACGGGCACGATGTTCTTTCATAATGCTTCCTTAATCTTTGCCCTATTATAGATTAAAATCCATTTGATCAACTTCGTGCTTAGGCCTATAAAAACACTTCTGCGCAAGCACACCAGCTAGCCGTATTGATTTATTCCGGTAAATATCGCATAGGATTCACAGCCTGACTGTTTACCCGTATTTCAAAATGCAGTTTTACACCGCTCGTTCCACTGTCACCCATCGTGGCAATGGTCTGACCTGCCTGCACTCTTTGTCCATTACGGACATTCAGAGAGTCATTATATGCATAAGCCGTCATGGTAGTATTGCTGTGTTTAATCAGTATCAGCCTGCCATACCCACGCAGCTCATCACCAGCATACTGTACAGTACCTGCAGCCGCAGCCTTAACCGGTGTTCCACGGTTACCAGCAATATCAATCCCCTTTTGCGTCTGACCGTTAAACATACTAATCACCCTCCCGCGCACCGGCCATTGCAGGCTGATATCAGGAGCGGCATTACTAACAGCAACTGGTGCTGGCTGACGCACCACATTTCCTGACGACTGTTTTTTTACTGAGTTCTTACGCGAACCCCCTACCGGTTTACGCACACGTATCAGCTGCCCTACCTCAATTGCATTTGCATTTGCCAAATTATTCCAACGCACCAGCGTATTAACATTCTGATTAAAGCGTAACCCAATTCTGTATAAGGTATCGCCACGCTGTACACGATAATAACCATTTTGAGCGCTGGCACTCATCACTGGGGCATTTACCGAACCACTACTTTTGCAACCACTCAGCGCTATCGCTAGACAATAAATCAGATATAAACCAAACCTTCTAATCATTACAGACCCTATTTCTATCTGCTTCATTACTCCATCCCAGCCGCAACATACATCCGTATAGCATAACGGTTAAAGCTAATTTGAGGTTGATATTAACATAGCTTTGCCCTCACATCGTCCAGCAAGGGTCTGCATGCCAACAATAAACAAACAGTTTTAAGATGTCCATATTGAATTCCTCCAACCCGCAACCATCTGTAAAAACTGTTATTGCTTAATTAAGGGAAACTTACATGCGATATTTGAGCTGGGCTATACTGATACTGGCAGCATTGGAAGTAATTTCCATTATTCTGGTCAGCAATCTGATTGGTGCAGGCTGGACTTTGCTGATTATCATTCTATCGATAGCATGCGGCATTTTTATGCTGCGCAATATCGGTGTATCTGGACTATTTCTTGCCATAGCAACCATCCGTACCGGCAGCAATGTTTCACTTTACCAGTTACTATGGCCGCTGCGTTATGTGCTCGCTGCCATCATGCTTATCAGCCCAGGCTTCGTATCAGACATTATCGCTATATTATTGCTCTTACCCATCAGTGGTAAGCCATTAAACAGCACAAACAACAATCCTTTTACCGGCCAGTCTCAACCAGAGCGTGGTGACATTATTGAAGGAGAATTCACCGTTGAAACAGGCAATGTAAAGCACCCACACAACAATCAGCAACTGCCCCATGAATAACCTGTAAAAAAAACAAAAGCCGCACAGCATTCAGCCGGCGGCTTTTTTCTTCCAGATTATTTACGCCAAGCGCATTTGCGGAAACAGGATTACATCCCTGATTGTCTGCGCATCAGTCAAAAGCATAATCAAACGATCCATGCCAATGCCACAACCACCCGTAGGAGGCAAACCATATTCCATCGCACGAATATAATCTGCATCAAAATGCATGGCCTCATCGTCTCCAGCATCCAACTGTGCTACCTGCTCACGGAAACGTGCTGCCTGATCTTCTGGGTCATTTAATTCTGAATATCCATTTGCCAATTCACGTCCAACCACAAACAGCTCAAAACGTTCGGTCAAACCTGGTTTGGTATCAGACGCGCGTGCCAGCGGTGACACTTCTACCGGATAATCTACAATAAATGTCGGCTGCCATAGCTGCGCTTCAGCACACTCCTCAAACAAGGCCAGCTGTAAACTGCCTACAGCCTGAGAAACCGGTAAGGCTCCACCCAGCTTTTTGATTTCAGTTTTTAGCCATTCAGCATCAGCCAGTTGCGCATCTAGATATTGCGGATTGAAATGTTTAATTGCTTCAACAATAGTCATTCGTGCAAACGGCTGGCTTAAATCCACATTCTTTCCGTTATAACTTACAACAGCGCTACCAGTAGCCTCAATAGCAGCAGCACGAATGACCTTTTCCGTCATATCCATCATGCGCTGATAATCACCATATGCTTCATAAAATTCCATCATGGTAAATTCAGGATTATGGCGCGTACTCATACCTTCATTGCGGAAATTGCGGTTGATTTCAAACACCCTCTCCAGACCACCTACAACCAGCCGTTTCAAATACAACTCAGGAGCTACCCGCAAAAACAGATCCATATCTAGGGCATTGTGGTGCGTTACAAACGGCTTCGCCGTAGCTCCACCCGGAATCGGATGCATCATCGGCGTTTCCACTTCCAAATAACGCTCACTTACCATTACATTCCGCACAGCCTGAATAATCCGGCTGCGTTTAACAAACGTATCCCGCGTCTGTTCATTCGTAATCAGATCCACATAACGCTGCCGATATTTCTGCTCTTGATCAGCCAGTCCATGGAATTTATCAGGCAATGGGCGCAATGATTTAGTCAGTAAGCGTAGGCCAGAAACTCGAACAGTCAGTTCGCCATGATTGGTTTTCATCAGCTCACCTTCAGCACCGACAATATCACCCAAATCCCAGTGCTTAAACGCATCGTGCAGTTCTTCACCAACACCCTGATTATTAATATACAGCTGAATACGCCCAGTCATATCCTGAATTGTGGCAAAACTAGCCTTACCCATATGACGTTTCAGCATAATTCGCCCAGCTACCTTTACCGGAATAGCTTTGTTCGCCAGCTCATCCTTATCAAACTGCTCAAATTGCTGGTGTAAATCACCAGCAAAAGCATCACGTTTGAAATCATTCGGAAAAGCAATCCCCTCAGCACGAATTGCCGCCAGCTTCTCACGGCGATGGGCCATAATCTGGTTTTCATCCAGTTGTTCTTCATGCGCGGCCGCCGCCGGCGCATTCTGCTGTTCGCTCATATGCATCCTCATACCATACGCAGTAATTCTTAATAAACTACTGCCCTACCTGAAACATCAAACAAGTTATAAAATTCAGGCAATAACAAATAAAAATTAACCGCCTATTCTAAGACAAAACAGCGAGTTTGACACGTAAAACCCCCTCCGAACTAACAATCAAACAAATTAATTACAAAAAAACTTTCGGTAACAGCGATAACTTAACACCATCAGCCTAAGCTTTCCGTAGCCTTAACCCCATTCACATTAAAATTTTTATTAGTCTTAAAAATATTTATGACAATATCTTGATAATCCGACAGTTGCCGTAATCAATCTCAACTCACTACAAAATCAGATATTTTAA
The DNA here is from genome assembly GCF_040741455.2 of Snodgrassella alvi. Lineage (NCBI taxonomy): Bacteria > Pseudomonadati > Pseudomonadota > Betaproteobacteria > Neisseriales > Neisseriaceae > Snodgrassella > Snodgrassella alvi. Next base: position 1,670,699 of record NZ_CP160328.2, on the reverse strand, counting down.
TAAATATCCATACCGTTGTTTATCACAAACAATATTGCCCTTTAACAATAATTATCCGCAAACACAACTTATTAACCAATTGAAAGTAAATAATATTTATTTGATAAAAGAAAAAGAAATTTGTAATAAAACCGAATGCATATCCATTATTATCGGAGGCAAGCATGTATCAGTTACATCTTTTTGACACCCCTACTGCAATGAATACAGCATTGGCCACAGCCATTACTGCGAACCTGCAAAATGCAATTAATCTGCGCAGTAAAGCCTCACTGGCAGTATCCGGAGGCCCGACACCTGTTGAACTCTTTCAGATTCTCAGTCAGGCACAGATAGCGTGGAATCAAGTTTACATAACCCTTGTTGATGAACGTTGGGTAGACAAACATCACGAAGACAGTAATGAGCGTCTAATTCATACCCATTTATTACAAAATAAAGCAAAAGACGCGCATTTCATTAGCCTCAAAACTATTGCTGAAAATCCCTATGATGGCGTGGATGAAATTCAGACACGTCTTCAGCAATCACTACCCTTACCTATTGATGCATTGGTTTTGGGAATGGGCGATGACGGTCATACTGCATCATTGTTTCCGCACGCAGAAAATCTGTATAAAGGAATAGACATGCAATCTGACAGACTGGTAATCGATATGAAACCTCTTACCGCCCCTCATGATCGTATTTCACTGACCTTACCGGTTATCCTAAACAGCCGCCATTTATATCTGCAATTAAACGGGAAAAAACAGCAGCAGGTATTAGAACAAGCACTTGCCGGCAAAAATATTAACGATATGCCCATACGTGCAGTTCTACACCAGCAGAAGCTACCTTTACAAATATATCTGGCTCAATAAAAAATGCGCCGGAAAACCGGCGCATTAACAAAAATATAATGGCTTACCACGAATAACGATAATTCAGATTGATACCAAATTTCTGCTCTGTATGCTGACCATTGGCGTAATCCAGTTTTAAATCTGCATGATTACTCGCATTAAAGTCCATACCCAGACCAGCTTCATACAAACCACTATTACCTGCGCCGGCAATACGCATATTACTGTCATCTACAAAAGCATGTCCCAAACTGTTCTTATCATGCAACCAGTAAGCACCTGCATATGGATGGAGCGTTATTTTATTCAGAGCTACTGAAGTTCTAACTGCCGCCCCAAGCTGGCTACGGTAAAAAGTGGTACTACTGTTGTATGCATCTCCAGACAAACGTCCGAATGTCATACCAGCTTTAGGCGTAACTACCCACTTATCTGCCAAGGAAAAATCTTTACCAAGATCTGCACTTAAACTATTACTATGCCATGTTGTGTTATCCATCTTGCTGGCACTGGCTTTCAAATGGCTGTAACGATAGGCAGCATCAGCAAACCAGCCGCTGGTATGGTTCCAGCCAGCATAAATTCCTGCTGTCAGCGCTTTCAGGTTACCATTTTTATAGTTGCCATAAAAATCCACACTGGAATGGCCTTGTCCTACCAAACCCCCTAGATATATCTGATTGTTTTCATTTCCCAGCGGCAGCAGATGATCATAACCTAATTGCAGACTATAAGATTTTTGTTTAAAGCCTGAAGTAGCCAATCCATCATTAGTACCCACACTATCGAAATGGTTATTGGCATAATTACTGTCCAGCCACAGATTATTAGCAACAGACTGATCTTTACGGCGCATAAAACGTGTATTTAACGGTTCTTGCATCTGATAAATATACTGGTTCGCTGCCTGGCGCATACTGATCAATGAATTAGCAAAATCACTGATTTCATACTGCGGTCCATAATGGCTACCACCAGATGAAGCAGCACCATTATCATTACTCAGAATCCAATTATTGCCATTCTGATGGAAGAAATAACGATACTTACCCGCATCAACATAGGGCTGCACCATAGAAAAGGAACCATCACCACCCTCAGACTCCACCAGCGTCACTTGTCCATTCGGTGTTTTGGGGCGTTTGCGACTATCAGACACACTGATTCTATGCTGGCCATGTACCTGACCGTGAATTTCTATTTTATCTGATTTGCCATCAGCCAGACTGGTATTCATATTAAACTGGCTATTATTACCAGTTAAATCGCCATTAATCTTTAGTGTTTTGAATTTCCCATCGTTGCTGAAAGAAACAGACGAATCATGAATATTCAGTTCATCCAGTACACTATTACCGTCAATCAGCCATGATGTACCATTATTTAGATTAAATGTAATCTTAGGTGCCAGAGATGGATCTTGATCGATATAAACTCGTCCTGCTAACGTTGAATTATCTGCAGTTAAGGTAAAGGGCTGAAGCGCAGCCACATCAGCATCACCTATAGCATCATCCTCCGTCGCATCTGCGGGATAATATCGGTGGTCATTGACACCAAGTAGTGCATTTTGGCCAGTCAGGCTACTATTTTTTATATTGAATATATTTTCAGAAGCGTAATCCTGAGTAGATTGTAAGGCTATACCTATTCCAGCCTGTACTTTACTATTTGCAACATCAATGATTCCCCCATTATTGAAAAAGAAAGCTTCGCTGAAGGGATTGGTAAGATTTATTTTCGTATTAGTAACATTGGCTCTAATATTCTTATTACCAATTCCTGCCAATGCAATACCACCATTTCCATAACCAGCCCCATCTATTTCTAAATTATTTATATTAGTTACCGCTTCTTTATTATCATATTCACCACCTAAATAAATTGCTGTGGAAAAATCACTATTTTTGCCAAGATTAATTACAGAATTAGAAATGTCTGCTGTACCCCATCCAATATCATAAGCATTAGAATTTGGCGCAGTAATAGAAAAATCCGCATTTGAATTTAAATAACCGCCATCTAGACTCACGCCAGTAATACCAAACTCTAATTCTTTTGGCTGACCCTGCAAACTAAAATGAACGCCCTTCGGTATCACAAATTTTGTAGTACCTTTTTCTGAATTGAAACGAACCCCTGTATATTCAATATCCTGTCTAAATGGTCCATATTCAGCATTATTCAAAAACGATGAATCAATGATAATTTCAGTGTTTGGCGAAAATTCCACCTGCTGTCCTAAAGTAGTTGATTCTGGTATATAGCCAATATTAAGCACAGTCAAATTTCGAAGATATGTATCCCCAGGAACATCATCTTCATTAAATAATTTTTTAAATTCCTCTACAGTAGGTATGCCATTCCGGTATTGACCCGCAGCAATAACTATTTTATTACTATTATTTTCAGAAGGATTAAACTCGCAGCCATCTATAGCAGGGCATATCGTTACTGCAGCCATACTATAAACTGATAAAGAACTTAGCACTCCCAGCATTAAAGCTTTAAGTTTCGATGGCGGATGAATAGATTTCATAATAAATTAACCTTTATAAACATAAGTATAATATTAACACATAATATACATATAGGGTTAATATATTTTGACATTTACATTTTAGTTAATGTTAACCTGTATACATCACATCCATCTCTCATAATTTCTAATATTTATTTAATATATAGTGAAGAAATTTGAATGCCATATATTGGAACCAACAAACCAAATACCTTAGTTACAGAATAACTCCACTTTTATTCAGCCTGATTGCGCATTCTTTTCAGAAAATACACATATAAAAAAACTGAATCCTGTTATTCACAGGATTCAGTCCTTGCAGACAAGTAAGCTTTGATACTACTTCACTTGTTCAAGACAGTTTATCAATCCAAAATATACTTATAGTTATTATTCTCAGTATATTGAATCTAAATTACAGACCTTTAGATTTCAAACGTGCAGCATGATCCAAATAAATGCTGACTGGATCTGGTGTAGTCGGATGAGCACCTGCAATTTGATTGATTGCATCTAAGTGATCCATCTGATAGTCAGAACGGATAACTTTACCCAAATGAGTACAATAACGGCCAACCAAACCATCATTCTGGTTGCGTTCTTTAGTAAATAAAGCACTTAAGGCAACCAAAATAGCATGTGATGGATCCAGAGTATTTACACCTTCATTGACCACATTTGATTTGATAATACCACTCCAAGAGTAATAGTAAACACCATTGGTTTCCAGTTCTTTACCCTGTCCACCCCAAGTTTTTGGAAGACCTTGTGGATACTTTTTATTGAACTCATTTGTACCTGCAGTAGACAAACTTTTCAGTGAACCTTCAAAATCCTGTGGCAGCAAAGGTTTGGTACTGAATAAACTGATAAATTTCATGAATGATTCAACAATCAGATCAGCAGTTTCACCTACAATCTTCCCAGCAAGAATATCCAGCATCAAATCTGCAATTTCGGAACCAAAATTCACACCATTTACAGAAGTTACAGATGCCACCAGCTCCGGATGAAGAGCAGCCACATAACGGCTGGTAGGCGCACCCTGGCTATGTCCAATCAGATTAACCTTTTTAGCACAGGTTTTTGCCAGTATCTGCTTCACTTCTGTCAGCAACTGTTCACCACGGGTTTCGGTAGTATTGGTTGCAGAAACAGCAGCAGTATAAACTTCACAACCCAGTTTTCTTAAAGATTCAGCAATATTAAAGAAATAGGGATAACCCATAATCCGATCGAAGCCAAACAAACCATGTACAAGTACAATGGGATATTTTGTTTTAACGACTTTACAAGGTTTAGTTATATTTATCATTTAATTTTCCTCACTTTATTTTCTGTTAAATTATTATGATTTAATAATTAACGATGAGATAAAGATATTTATAAAATAAATTCTTTAGTATTATCATCCTCTTCGGGAAGATTCACACCCATCTCAACCGCGAAAGAATAATATCAAAAATAATCAATTAATGCAAATTAAATTGTTATTTAAACTAATTTAAAATAAAAAATTAAAGCGTTATTTATAAAAATATGCAAAAATAATAACTAAAATTATGCATTAGATGTAAAAATCGAATACTATAACAATTATTAATATTTATACTTAGCAATATATGCAATTTAATTTAAATATTTTTTTTGATTAATAACAGCTTTCTTAATTTGAAAATAACAATGAAATATATATTATGTTAATGTTTGAGTTTCTATTAATGCCAGCCGGTAGTGCGTAACCTTCTGCATCAGTATAGACGTATACGCAGTGCCGTTCACCCGACACCGCTTCCTGAATAATTTTTAATTCATCCCATAAAAAAGGTGAGATTTTGAATTTTAACTACCGTATCTATTGGCTATTTTCGTCGGGCTAAAACATGTTATACCTATCCATATCGTACAGAATGATTCTGTTTTCGATACGAACTTCGATTAGGCAGTGTTCGGCATCGTAGTGGCAATACTCTGGGTACCACTGGCGATCTGTCTGCTGTGGGTACGTCCGTGTGCGTCGTAGGTATATTGAAGGCTGCGGGCGTATGGTGGTAATTTGTTTACTTAGTTAATTGTAGTGATGGCTGCGTGTGCCTTATGCGTTGGTTTCGCTTAGAAGCATATTCTTAGAACTGTAGCTGAAATGATGTGTTGGCTTCGGCTACGGTCAATGTAATGGTAATTTGGGAAAGGTGATAAATTAAAAGCAGATTAGCTCTTCAAAATTTATCTTGGCAACCTCGTTCTTTTCCTATTTAGTAGACTATAGTTATAACTTGTTCCATCCAAACCTTAATAAAGTTTTTGCATTCAAGTTTTTATACTAGTGCAAATAATCTTCTTTGGTTAAAGGTTTTTGGGTAGGTGCTGGCGATGTTACATCAGGGGAAAAAAAACCTTTGAGATTCATTCCAATTAATGCCATTTTCATAGAATTTTAGTAGGCGATTTTGAATTTCTTTAGAATCTCCATGCATTCCTGCATACTCTTTTGTATGAATAATTTCTAAGTGGTCTTTTACGGTTAACTGAGGAATCAAAACTTTATTATCTACGGTATCATATCTGTCATCCATTTCCACCAGACCTATTTTTTCAGCTAATGGACCTGTATAAGTGATAATTTTGGACTCCTGTGGGCGTACATTTTTTCGTACATGTTCATCTTGTATAGAAACTAATAACTCTTTAAGTCTGTGTGCAGCTACTGAATAGGTAAACAAAATATTAACCTTATTCAGGTCTACCCCATCCCATTCATCTTTATCACCAAATATATTAAAAAACTCCATCCAATGGTTTTTTCTGGATTGCGCTAATGAATACAATCCCTCTTTTATATAGACGCCGAATACTGTATTTTCTTGACTACGTTGTTTTTTTGTTAACATTTCTTTCCACCTGCTTTGGATTTGGTATTATTTTTTAAATGTTCATCCGCCACAGCTAAGTATTCTTGCCGACGTGGATTATTTAGATAAAGCGTACGAAGTTTTGGTTTTCGGTGCGGCAGTCTTGGTTGCGTCTTTTGTCGAGTAGGTCAGCTGCAGTATCAAAGACAAAATTGTATCAACTTTATTTTTTATGTTTGTAAATTTTTCTGGGATAGTCCAAAATCAACATACCCTTCTGAACTTATAACTAGACACCACTTATTTGATGAATCAAAAAAATAATGATGTTGAGGAATATTTTCAACAGCAAACGCAAGAAAATTATCAAATTGTTTATAAGTTAATTGCACTGCAAAATTTAAAGACGAATCATTTATATAATAAATTACTTTACTTTTTTTTATTTCAGCACATATCTCATTATCATATATGAATTTTTTTATTACCAATACCCAATTAGAATAGTTTCCAAAAAGTTGACTACTTTTATAGTTAATAGTTTTTTTCCAGTCAATCTTTGATCCTTTCCAATTAAAAGAATCAGATAATTTATCTGCAATATCTTCCCAATTATCTATTAGTTTTGGTGGGTCAGATAATTGAGAGATTTTTATTTTGATTTCATCATCAAATGTCATAAATTTCTCCGTGGTTTAGAGGGATGATTAAATAGATTTTGAAGTTTGGTTACTGTGGATTCAGTAGCATTAAATAAGAAATGCTCACCTTTATCTTTTCCGCTAAACACATTTATATGAGCTCCATTTCTTCCATCGTACTCTACTCTAAATCCCGTCTTTCCATCTGCAGTCATCATTCCTACAGGCCTTCCTTTTGTTGAGCCAAATTTTCCTATATTAACTTTTTCCGCTTTAAAACCTTTTTTTTCTAACCATGCTAAAGCTTTATTTTTTGCTTGTTCGTATGATTTTCTAGTTGATCCACATTTCAACCCCCAAGGATCAACCCACATCAATCCATTAGACGCATACTGATACAAATTAAACCCACCCAGCAACCCAATCGGGTCCGGCTGCGTGAATCTGCCTATATCCGGGTCATAGTACCTGAAAGTATTGTAATGTAAGCCCGTTTCTCTGTCTAAATACTGTCCCTGATACCTTAAGTTCTGTTGTATCTGGCTGTGTTCGATTTCCTGTATCGGTTTGCCCCACAGCTGATAGCTGCACGCCCATACAATATGACCAGCTTCATCTAGAAGCATATTTTTAAAACCATCGCTGAAATGAGGATGTCGGGCAGGATGGTGTTGTGGCCACGCCGGGTCTGTTTGTGTTGCAGGCGGCTGTTGCGGTCGTATCTGAATTCGGTGTTCAGTTGTCCCTGACTACGCAGGACTTCGCGATGTAGGCGGTCGCGTTCGATGTCGGTGATGGTGGTGCCGTCCAGGTTGATTTGGTGCAGATGGCCGGAACCGTAATAGAGGTTGTTGAGGGTACGACCATCGGGCAAGGTGGTGGCGATGCGGTTGCCCAGTTGGTCGTACTGACAGCATAACGTCAGAAATGGTGAGTAATTTCGGTTATGCTGCCTGCTGTAAAGTCGGCAGCGTAAACATTTTCAACGGATTAAACGTTATTTTTTCATTTGAATTCTTTAGTTTAATAAAAATGGTTGGTTGGATTAATAATAATATTTTAAGAAAAATTAAAGAGCATATTTTTCCCATTTATTATCAAATTTATCAAATACTTCTTTTTTATCAATTCGCCATTCTTTATTTTTATAAACTAATGTATAACGAAATTGATTTTTAAACTCCGTATGCTGTTTTGTAAGTATAAGTAATTTATTTTTACTTAATTCTTCAATTTTTAAAATTTCTTCATCAGGTGAGTATTCTGGAGGATATCCACAATCTAATGAAACCTGTCTACCGTATTTTCTTTTTTTATCAGTACAATATTGATTAAATATATCATTTAATTCAGATCTCATTTTATTTTGTAAAGGTTCTTCATCTTCACCGTTTTCTATTAACTCAGTAAGAGGTTCACAATAACCTTCCCATTTGTTCATAGCTAAAATAAAATTTTTTAATATTGATACTGCTTCCTCTATATTATTTTTCATTAAACCCTCTCAATTAGCAAAAACATGTTTAAATTGCAACTCACCATTTTGAATTACTTTATAGACAATACCAGTAGGCCTTGTACCACCTCCTTTATATTTAAATTCCCATTCTAAATCTACTGTTCCATTTTCTTTGATATGTTGCCTAACTCTTTTTTCAAAAGCTCGATATCTACCACGATTCACACCTTTTAGTTGAGGAAAAACATTATCTATGCCACCTGAACCTCCTAATATTTTAGCTAAGATATGTCCTGCGTCATCATCCGCATTACCTAATCTTCTAGCCCAAGCTCTTGAAGAAGGATTTGTTGCTGTCCCTGTACCTATATCAGCTTTAGATACTGTTGCTTTTGCTGAAAGAGGCTGACCATGCGATCCTCGGTCAACTTTTACCTTACAAATCCAACCCCACGGATCAATCCACATCAACCCATTAGGCGCATACTGATACAAATTAAACCCACCCAGCAACCCAATCGGGTCCGGCTGCGTGAATCTGCCTATATCCGGGTCATAGTACCTGAAAGTATTGTAATGTAAGCCCGTTTCTCTGTCTAAATACTGCCCCTGATACCTCAGGTTCTGTTGTATCTGGCTGTGTTCGATTTCCTGTATCGGTTTGCCCCACAGCTGATAACTGCATGCCCATACAATGTGACCGTCTTCATCAGTAAGTTCTTCCGGGGCACCGTTGACATCGGTGTGGTAGTACAGCACTTTCTGTTCCGTACCGGTGGTGGTCTCTACTCTGGCTAAGGGTTCATAGCCGCTTTCATCAGTGTAGATATAGACGCTTTTGCTTCTGTCAGTACGGGTTTCCTGAATCATTCTCAGCCCGTCCCACAGGAAACGGGTACGGTTGCAGGCTTTGCCCGCCCGGTCTATCTGGTGTTTTTCGATACGTCGGCCTAAGGCATCGTAGACATAGCCGTAACGTTCGGTACAGTTTAATTTTTCGATACGCACTTCGGTCAGGCGGTGTTCGGCATCGTAGTGGTAATACTGAGTACCGCTGGCGGTCTGTTTGCTGTGGGTACGGCCGTGTGCGTCGTAGGTGTATTGCAGGCCACGAAAGTGGAGTAGCTGGTTAAAGCGTATCAGGTTCTGGTTGTCGGTACTGCTGTCTTCGTTGCGTCTTTTATCCAGCAGGTTGGCAGCGGCATCGTATTGCAGGGTTTCCCAGTAGGCCTGGTTGCGGCAGCTTTCGATACGGCCGGTGCGGTCATAGTGGTAATCGGTCTGTCCTTGCCGGGTATGTTTTTTACTCACCAGCCGGTCGAGGTTGTCGTACTGGTAGCGGCGGTCGGTAAGGATGTCGGGCAGGATGGTGTTGTGGCCACGCCGGGTCTGTTTGTGTTGCAGGCGGCTGTTGCGGTCGTATCTGAATTCGGTGTTCAGTTGTCCCTGGCTACGCAGGACTTCGCGATGTAGGCGGTCGCGTTCGATGTCGGTGATGGTGGTGCCGTCGAGGTTGATTTGGTGCAGATGGCCGGAACCGTAATAGAGGTTGTTGAGGGTACGGCCATCGGGCAAGGTGGTGGCGATGCGGTTGCCCAGTTGGTCGTACTGATGGCTGAGGGTGCCTTGTGCGGTGGTTTCGCTCAGCAGGTTGCCGATGATGTCGTAGCGAAAGGTGATGATGTCTGCTTCGGCCTCGGTCGGTAAGCCGGCTTTTTTGTAGCCGACTTTGATGAGGTTGTCGGCGGGGTCGTACTGGTAGGCGGTGTTGCCATCGGGGGTGTGTTTGCCAATCAGTCGGCCGATGGCATCGCGTGTGAAGCGGTGGGTGATTTCGGCGGGGCTGCCGGCAGCAAAGTGAACGGCACTGACGTTATCCAGCTGATCGTAAGTCAGCTTTTGTTTACGTCCGCCCAGATCGGTCTGTTCGGTTAGGCGGTCGCCGGCGTCGTAGGTGAATTGGTAATGCTCGCCGTTTTCGTTGGTTAATGTAGTCAGCCGGCTATAGGTATCATAGTGAAAGCGGATGCTGCGTCCGGCGCTATCGGTGCGTCGGTGCACCAGTCCGCGCGGGTCCCGATGGTAATGGGTGGTGTGGCCGGCGGGGTCGGTATAGGTCAGTAATTGTCCTGCTGCATTGACGCTGAAGTGTTCTTGGCGGCCATCGGGCAAGGTGGCGCTGATAAGGTCGCCGGCGGCGTTGTACTGGTAGCGGCTGCTGTTGCCGATGGCGTTGGTGATGTCGGTCAGGTTGCCATGGCGGTCGTAGCCAAGCTGGGTCAGGGAGCCGGAGCAGTCGGTATGTTGGATAAGCTGGCCGTTCGGGTTCCAGCGCAGGTATTTGTGCCCACCTCTGGCATCGGTGATTCTGGTTATTTGGCCGTGCTGGTCGTATTGGTAGCGGGTGCGTTGTTTTAAGGGGTCGATGACGGTCAGCAGGTTGCCGCGTTCATCATAGTAGTAGCGCCAGGTGCTGCCGTCGGGGTCGACGCTGATGGTGGGTAAGGCCCAGTGGGGTAACCACTGGGTCTGGGTGGTGCGTCCCAGTGGGTCGGTTTCGGCGGTTTCGCGTCCTTGTTCGTCATAGCTGTAGCGCCATTGTCCACCTTGGGCGTCGGTGACGCTGATGAGTTGTTGGTTGTCGTTCCATTCAAATGCGGTGGTGTGACCAAGGGGGTCGATGTAGCGGGTGATTTGGTAGACTTCGTTCCAGTAATGCTGGCTGATGCGTCCCAGGCTGTCTTTGACGGTGGTGAGGCGTTGCTCAATATCGTAGTGAAAGTGATAGTCTTCTTGTCGCTGGCCATCTGCTTCGGTCCAGTGATGGGTGACGCGCCAGGCGGTTTCGGCGGCATCGGCAAAGTAATCCCACTGGTAGTGGCAGTGCAGGCCGGTGGGCAGGCGGTGGTAGATGAGGCGTCGGCCGGTGTCGTAGGCAAAGGTGCGGGTGTGCCGCTGTTCGGCATCGATGACGTGTTGGAGGTCGCCCTGTGCGGTGTACTGGTATTGTGCCAGTACCCGGCTGTGGCCATTGGCCAGTTGCTGTTTGATGGTGGTGACGCGTTGTGGGTGCTGGGGATGCTGATAGTGCAGGGAGAGGCGGGTGCTGCGGTCGTTGTCGGTGATTTCGATGATGCGGCTGTGGCTGTCGCGGTAAAGAAGGAGGCGGTTGTCGTTGCGATCTTGAAGTGCGGTGAGGTAGAGGCGGTGGGGTTGGTTGGGGTCGGGCTCGAAGAGGCGGTAAAGGCCGTCGTCGTCTTCGATGACCCAGCGGTTGTGCTGGCCACGGCGGATGGTGAGGTTTTCGTTGATGCCGCGCATGCCTTCGCCGGGTTGTAAGGGGTCGATTTCGAGGCGGCGGCCTTGTTCGTTGATATAGACGGCGGCACAGGAGCCATCGGGCTGGGGGGAGATTTCGATTTCGACTTCGAAGCTGACGCTCCATCCGGCGCCGAACATGTTGTGGGTACGGGTGTCGACGCTGCTGTAGAAGCGTTGCCATTGGAGGGGCAGATGGGCGGGGAGGGTGAAGTCGAGCTCTTCGGTGTCGAAGAGGAGTTTGGCACCGGTGGGGAGGTGGACGGGGTGGCCGCGGGTTATCGCTTGTACTATTTTGGTAGTAACAATACTGATACTTGCATCACCAGCCAAGCGTAGAACAAAACAGGATATACAGGAAAAGATTTTGCGGGCATGTCTTAAGGCAGAAATCACACCAATAAGCTGGGCAACGGGATGTTTGCCGCTTTTGATTTCACGCACGACGATGGGCTCACCACCGATGCGTACGTTCTTAGATACTTTCTCACCATTTTCACAATTCTCTGTGACTTTGGCTTCGCAGGTACTGCGGTCGTTACTGCGTACGGCCGGCTGGCTGTTGATGTAGACTTTACTGGAACCTTCGGCCAGATATTCGGTAAAGCTAATAGTGGCTTTGGTATCACCCATCATGGGATCAAAAGCTGCCAAACCTGGGCAGAGCTTATCTGTTTCGCTAGGTGGTTGGTTGAGTTTTTTATTTATATCAGCAAATGAAGATGGGTGTTTAAAGCAACGAATTCCATCTTCTTTTGCAGGAGCCGCCCTTGGATCTGGTGAAGCTACAGTTGGCCTAACCATTTCTTGGACGATATCCCATAATCCACCCAAGAAGTCAGCCGCAACGTCTACAAAACTTTTAGGTTGTTTTGGTTCAGCATTGTCACCCACAAGTTCTTGGTCTTGGTCAATGGTACCAGCAGCCCGAGCAGCTAATCGGTTATTAATCTGGGTATTGGGTGATCCGGTTTCGATTTCTCCATCTTCAGATGGTGGAAATAAACCGCTAACCCAATCTGCTAACTCTGAAATTTTATTGTTACCTCCAGATACTTCCATTACGACACCAAGCATAACACCTAGAGCAAAGCCAGCAAGCCCAGCAGTTGCAAATGTCCCAAAAACTGCAACACTAGCTGCTATTGTGATGGCAGTATAACAAGCCAACTCCACGGCTGCGCCTACTATATCTGCCAGTAATGAGGTATGCAGAAGTTTATCTCCCTTTCGGGCAGCCCAATATGCCTGTCCCATGGTTGCTCCTCTCTCAAATCATTATTTTTTAAATTCAAAATTTTGTTTAATTAATTCCCAATGGGCTAATTCCGCTTCGCCCAAATTGGTATTTTTTACATAACTCATCGCAAACATGGTTCGAGTACCGGGAATAAGACACACCAGCTGATATTGGTAAACTTTTTCTGCACCCTTAATAAACTGGTTACTTAACTCAAATGCCTCAATATTCTGATTTTTTCCGAAACTGATTTTGTTTTTCTGATGAAATTTCAATCCTTTTACAGAGCTTTCAAGTCGTTTTAACTGGTCATCCAGGCTGGATTCAAGCGTTTCCTCTTCTCCAAGTTCGCTGCGACTCAAAACTAATGATGTACCTAAGTTTTTGAATTTTATTATATTTAATGAAACATCTTTAATGTCAGGGTCTGGAATCTGAAATTCGGTATCATTTGTTTGGTATTGCATTAAGTTGCCCTTTATGTTTTTTTATTTTATGCTGGTGGTGAAAATATCTGATTTACTGCACTATCAATATTGCCTTTATCTCCATCAGAACCAGGTTGAGCCGCAGCACTTCCCCCGTCCATATTCAAATCCAGTAGGTTACCAAGTGTATTAATCTGGCCACTTTGTGCTGCCGTGATATTGAAATTTTCACAGGTAATATTAAATTGCCCATCGGCATGGAGCTCCAGTACAGTTTTTCCGCATGACAAGCGTATGGTTGTCCCTGCAGCAATTACAAAATCATTACTGACACTAGTCGATTTATTTTCTCCAATCAAAACCGTGTCATTGGCTTTAACAGCACGAAGACAATCATTACTGATCAAAGTTGTACGGTCGTTGCCTACACTAATGACCTCATCATTGCCAATTGATTTTGTACGATTATTTCCAACAGAATGGCTTTCATCATTATTGACTTCGATACGTTGGTCTTTTTCAGCATGCAGCCAGAGCTCCTCTTGCCCCGGTTTATCTTCAAATCGCAAAGCATTGGCATTATCAGGCCCGCCTCCGATCGAATGGCTGAACATTCCGCTTTGAGTTTTGTTGTCAGGTAAACCCCATGCTGGCATGGTATCAGCGTTGTACACTCGGCCAGTGATAATTGGTAAATCCGGATCACCATTTTTAAAATCAACAATGACTTCCTGGCCTATTCGCGGTATCTGCATACCACCGAATCCCTTACCTGCCCACGGCTGTGTAACACGTACCCAACACGAGCTGTTTTCATCCCACTGGCCGTAACGATCCCAGAGAAATTGCACTTTCACTCGGCCATATTTGTCTGTCCAGATTTCCTCTCCTGCCGGACCTGTCACAATGGCACTTTGCGGGCCATGGGTATGTGGTTTTTTTATAGTACGCTGCGGACGGAAAACTTCACTGGTTGGTAATAGTTCAAAACTTGTGTTGTATCCGAAATGTTGTCCCTGACCACTGTATTCCCCCATATCCTCAATCACAAGCGCACTTTCAACAACCAGATATTCTTGATTTGCTTCAACTGTAGGGCAGTTTTCTAAATTGAAAGTACAGCCTGTCACTAGGGTACGTATATTGCCACTGCCATATACTCGGCTGCCTAAAGATTTCTGCGCTTCCATACGTACTTTAGTCAGGAATTCGCCTTCATCTTTTTCAAAATAATCACCAGGCCATTCATAATGCTCATAATCAGGATGCCCAGTCTCACGTGGTTTAGCTACTGTACTTGTAAGTTTGGCTTTTGGTTTCTGAAAATCGAAATCATCTAATACCCATTTACCGGTACGTAGGGATTCTTTCGCTGCAATAGTATGGATAAACTCTTCATCCAGCTTTAAACCCTGCTGATGAAAACTTACAGATGCAGCTCCGGGACAAGGTTGATGAGAACCAATAGCATCGACTAACACCAGTTTATGACTACCAGCACTATGTTCAAAGAAATAATATATACCGAATTCTTGCATCAAACGTTGCAGGAAATCATAATCGGTTTCACCATACTGAACCTGAAAATTGCGCTTCGGATAAGTTTCAGTAAGTCGTTTTTCCATCTCAAATGGATATTCACTTAAAACTTCATCGATAATTTCTACTACACTTTTATTCTGAAATATCTTGTAATCACTGGTACGGGTAGCCAGCTCTAGCCATGGCTCAAGACGCAGCTCATAAACCACACCCCGTCCCTGATGCCCCACAACGCGAGCAGCCGTAACCAACCCGCTGATATAGCGTTTACTACCGTTTTCAAGCTCTATATCAACAGTCAGATCCTTGCCTACCATTGATTTTAATGGCAAATTAGAACTAGGCGCGAAGTAGCCAATATTTAGCTTATCAGGAGTCTTAAGTTGAATGGTGTAGCTAAATAACTCACTTAAAGTTTCTTGTCCGTTCATACTGGCAAAAGTAAGCATACCAGCAGGGACGGCAGCACCACTGACATTCACTGTCCGTGTACCGCCACTGCTTCCACCAGTTACAGCATCCACAATATCCTGTGCACTAACTGGTACCGAACTACCTGCTACTGCTGCCTGTGCTGCTTTCATCAGTGGAGATGCTGTCCCTATGCTCCCTATAGCCTCCATTGCGTCTGTAGCTGTATCTATGGCTTTTTTAGTTTGAGCGATAGTCGAATTAGCTTTTTCTGCCAATTTGTCCGCCACCTGTTCAACACCATTTTGCACCAGCTCTCCAATATCTGGAGATACTGTTTGGTTGCTTACAAACCCAGGTGTACGGGTAAGTGAATTCACCGGCAGAAGCTGTTCATCTGACTCTGGTTTTATACTCATGGTTTTTCCCCATCATTATTGCGCCATAGATTTAATTACATGCAATATAGGCGCATGTTTCAGTATTGATTGCTTATTCAGCGGACGGCCTTTTTTCCAACGTGATATGCAAACCCATTCTAAAGGTTTAAATTAAATAATTATTTAGAAAATGACTTTCTGAACCAGATTATTTCTTCCAGCAAGTGCCATTACTGACGTATCTTAAATAGCAAAACAAACCGGTGCATGGAAGACCACAATATTTTTATCTGAAAGTGTCTACCTTTACTTATGTACTATCTCCATCTCTCTAAATATTGACTGATTAACCCGCCTGAATACAATTAACATTAGGCTATAATTTTGGCTATTTCATATTGCAAATAAGTTTGTACTACTCTATTCAATATTCACACCGCACTTTAATCTCCCAACAATAAAACCTTTATTGAAGAAAAAAAGATGCAAAAAATGTTTAATCATTCAGCATTAATTTAGCATAAATCTTTGAAACACCTTTTAACCAAATAAAACTTTATTATATATAATATTTACACAATATAAGACATTATTTTTGAAATAAAGCGAATTTATAGATTTCTAAATTAATCTTTTACAACAACTTAACTATCTGCAAATCTGGTTGATTTAGAAAATGATAAGCACAGGCATCTATGATTTAATTTAGTTTTCAATTTACAGCAAACATAATAATAGTATTTTGACATAATTATTAATATCTAATCATAATGACAAATTCAAAATTCTGTATTTTTTACTAGTGGCAATAGCTATCAATCATATATCTTTGAATGCCAGTATATGAGGTATTCTCCAGACTTATTTTTTGGGCGACAGTTTTAATACATCATATTTTCACTTTATAGGAAAATTATCCGATTCATTACAAAACAAATTTTTATTTTGAGTATAATGGTTATTAATGTAATGCGTAATATTTTGAATTAATTATAATTATTTCTTCATAGTGCCCTGAGAGCAAACGATTACATGTCCCGCTGTAACCAACCGATAAATATTAGATATAATACAATTTTCTAAACTATTGTCATTTTAATAAAATTACTCGACCTTTTTTGGTTCTCAAAAGCGCTTTTTGCAGAACATAATAATTGCAAATTTAAAAATCATGATTAATGTATTTATTTTCTTTTAATTATATTTGTTTTTTCTGGCACTAGAATCTAACCATAATTCCACATTACCATGATTATCTTTGAATATACGAAATTCTCTTGCCCATGTTTTTTGCGTCATATTCTTTGATTCATCGTTTCCTCTAATATTTGATTCAAAATTGATTGAATAGACAATATTATTCTGGAAATGATAGTCAAAGCGTATACACTCTCCACTCACAACATAATATTTTTTTGGTAAACCAAAATTTAGCGGATCAAAATAATCTTTCATCCATAATTGCCCGACACCTTCTTGAAATACCTCTGTTGTTATTATGTCAAACTGTTTTTTACGATCAAAATTTATCAGTAGTGCCGGTATACTAATGCATGGCTGTCCATTATTTTTTAAAACAATATCGGGTTTAGAAACCATCGGGCGATGAAAATAACACCCAGTTATGTACAATAATATGAAACTAACCAACAGGTACTTATTCAATCTTAGTTTCATTTGAATAACACTTTTCTATCTATTGGATATTCCAAAGGAGCTAGACTAAATTAAAGATGCAGATAAAATAAAACTATCTGTAAAACTCTTCAATTGCAGATAAATTTTCTATTAGATATTTGATTTATATAATTTTTTTACAAGAAAAGCAAAAATTCAAAACATACTATTTGTAGATTATTTTTATTTAATTATTTTCTCTAGCTTCAAGATCTAATAAAAGTTTTGCCGAGCCATCAGTATTAGTTGTAATTCGCAAATCTCTAGCCCATATTTTTTGGTCGCCATTTTCAAACTCCTTGCTTCCACTGGCTGCAGATATAAAACCAATAGAATAAACGATATTTTTTTGAAAATGGTATTCAAAACCTATGCACTTACCTGCTTGAATTTTATAAAGTTTTGATGAGTCATAATATTTTTTTTCCCAAAGCGTGCCAACACCTACTTGAAATACGTCTGCTGTTATTAAATCAAACTGCTTGTTTTTATTTAAAAAATTAACTTCGTGCAAGGGTATACTGATACATGGCTGACCATCTTTTTTTAGAGTAATATCAGGCGTATACATCATTTTTCGATGACAACTAAATCCTGTGACTAAAGGTAATATGCTCACTACCAATATCCAGTTTTTCAATTTGCTTTTCACTCGAATAACGCCTTTTGATCTTTCGGATTTTTTAGAAATAGTGACAGCGTGTTGCTATATATTTTCATCCAAAAATCTTTTCCATATTGTTTATTTTTAAAACGGTCACCTTTATGCTTTTGTCTTGTTCGGTCATACCAAGAATCAAACCCAAATCGATCCAAAATATAATAATCAGACAAAATGCATGCCTGTTGTTCCATTCTATATCCAGACAATAAATTTCCTTTTTCTAAATCATAATTGTACTCTATCGCAAAACTAAACAAACCGCGAATTTTAACTGACATTCCCATTTGATATTGCCAAACATGTGTCATTTCATGCATAAACCAGTGAATATAATCAACTGTTTCAATTGAATAATCCTCTCTAAAATGTGTTTGTGGCCAATATAATTCTCCATTGGGTGTCATAGCTGTATTTTCGTCCTGAAATCGTAAATATTTATCGTTATGAATTCTGACAGCGCTTGTCGTGATTGCCGTTTTAAATAACGATGTCACCATAGATATTTCTCCTGTTGTCAATAACCGGGACGCCCCTTTTTTAGTTGGCATTTTTATTCCTTCCAAACACTATTGCCTAGGCTTCTTGCATCTAGAAATCCGCCCCTTCCATCTTGCTGCCAGAACCACCCTTCTGCGGACAATGACTCCCAAACCACGTGCGGCCAATTAGCCCAAGGCAAATAATGTACACCGCAAAATTCGGTATCTTCCTCTTTTATCTTACCTGTCAGTTCGCGACAGGCCGTCTGATTTCCTACTTGTGCTCTGGCAAACCAGCCACCCCATTTTGGACTATGAATTTCCCACAATTTATCTAATTGACTAGCAAGATCTTTTGTATTTTTTTGGGTTGGTTTCACATATCCTGCTACTAACTGTGCCAGCCAATATAGCCAGCCCAATGGTGTGTTCAGATATCGTTGCAGCCATGACTGATTGACTGTCTGATAAATCACCAAAGGATAAGAACGACCAATGCTGTCTGCAGAAGGACTCATCACCCCGATTACCCAGGATCGTCCTGAAAATGGCAATATTCCGGGTGCTAATACAAAACTCCATGGTAAAGCATGCAGTACGGGACTTTCCTGCCCAAAATCGGGCGTCAGGTACAGCCAATCATGTTTATCCTTAATATTATCTTTTTGAGGCTGCAGCCATTCCTGCTTATTTAACCATATCCGCCATTCATCAATTTCCTGTCCTTGTGCTCTATAGCGAACATAATCGCCCCTGTCGGGTAATTTTCCCCAAATAGCAGGTGACGAGATGCGCGGTATACCAATCATGGCGTACTACCTCCTACTGGGCAGGTAAATCCACGTAATGGGTTGTTTGCACTTTGTAGGTTAAAATCTACACTGGAAGATATTTCGAGCACTACACGGCGACCATCAAATTTAAACTCAACCAAATGGCGGCTGTCACTCATACTGCTGATGATTCGGCCTTTGTTCAGCAGCCGGAAAAGCGCCCATGGCCCGCTGGTAATAATTGTTGAACTATCCTGACGTATGCGCGGATTGGCCGTTATTTCAGCCATGGAACCGTTTCTCGGACCTGGCCAGGTAATGTGTAGTGGACGCACCGGTCCATGCATATAACGTTGTGATTGTCCGTCAATATCTATAATCAAGTCTGTAATTGTGGGATCCAGTTCAACAACTTTAATATCCATACTCCAAGACATTTTCCGAGCTCCCTGCTCCTGAAAAAATGCTTCCCGAATGCGTTTTGCCTGCTGGAACGGTGCCAAACTTGGTCCCGGTAAAGGTGTGTTGCTTCCTTCAGATTGTTTGTAACGCCATGGATTAGATGTTATGTCTACTTGTGATGCGAGCTGTTTATTGAAAAAATCGTCAAGCAGTCCGCCACTGGCAAATATACGGTTAAAATCGTCCGCACTTACTTCCTGATTACTGGCCGCAAAGGGATAACGGCCATCAATTACATTGCGACAATTTCCGCCTATCATGGCCTCCATTTGCCGGCTAAGTACCTCTCCTGATGCCAGATTCAGTTTACGGGCCCCTTGATTGGTTAGATCGAGCAAGATATTTTGTAAAGGTGCTGGCATTTTGACTGCTTCAAGCCGTAATTTTTCTGCAGCATCAATTTTGGGAGGTAAAGTGTTAGCAGCTAAAGCATTATCTGCTATCATTAATTGATTGTAATATTCATTGAGCAGACTCAGTACGTTGTCTAATTTCTGCGGCCTGCTGCCTGCATTACTGTTTTGCATATCGGCAGCGCCGGTGACAACTTCGCGTAATGCAGCAAATCGATTATCGACTAGTGTTTTTTCTAACTGCTCTTCAGGACGTACGTTTTTCAACAATTTGGCTGTCTGTACGGCTTCACGGGTATTGCCTGATAATCTTTGTTCGGCTCGTTCAGCCAGAATTTTTTGGCTGGTATTTTTGTCCATAGGTGGTACCAGCGTTGTTTGTTCTACAACTGCTTTGGAAAGCCGCATCAGTGGCGAATCGGGAGCAGCAAATGTACGCAATGTCTGTAAGTCAAAAGCCAGACTGGGACTATTGTCAGCACCGGTACTATTCACGCTGTGAATATCTTCAAGAAAAGCCTGCCAGCGCGAAGTGTATTCTGTTAAATAAAGCCGCCGCACCTCTTTGATTAAAGGGTCATCATCTCCGTTAACCTTCTGAACCAGCTGCTGGGCACGTTCAGCAGTTTTTTTTTGAGAAGCAGCAGTCTCCCTGCCCATAACCCATTCGTCATCTGCATAAGCGGCAGCAACAAATTCAGAGATGCGTTTATCAAATAAATCTCTATAACCCTGTACAGTAAAAAGACCCGGAATACCGCGATCAAGCGGTTCGCCACTGGCACGAACAAAGACCATACCGGCATCAGCGCCTACTGCACGTACAATCGTAAAGTCTTCTGGTGCCTCATCACTCATGGCAACTTTGGCTCGGTCGTAGATTCGCTCGGTACTGGTACTACCTTCCAACAACTCCCTTGCACTACGAATCAAGGCATCATTTTTGGCAAATGGAGAATGTATGACACGGCTACCATCAAAAAGTGCACCCAGATGCTCATAAATACTGGCACTTCCACCAAAAGCTGCAGCGGTATCGTTTTGTTGCCAGTCTTTCAATATCCATGCCTGAATTTCAGCAGCGTTAAACTTATCCTGATGATCTGCATCCAGATTAAGTAGCAGATAGACACGTAAGGCATCATAGGTTGCTTTGGTATCTTTCTGTGCAATAGCATTGGAAAGGGTACTTTCAACACCACGAACCACAGGTGGCAGTAGCAGCTGATCCAGTAGCTGGTCATAAGTGGAGGCGGCACTACTGATTACATGCGGTACGCTATACAAACCATATCGGAAACTGGTTGGTGGTTTATCCGGATCTAGTCCGGGGTATGCAGCCAGCTCACGGGCTGAATTCAGAATATCTGGTACAGCTGTTGTAGTAGGTTTACGTGAATAAACGCGCACTTTTTCAGCAAGCGCAGCTGCTTTAACATTAACTGCTGCAAGATAATTACTATTTTTACCATAACTGGTATACATACCCTGTACTAGCCAAAGGAATATAATCAGTACCAATAAATGACCGGTAAATCGCATTACGCGATAACGCATTTCCCATTGTAGATTGGGTTGAACTAGGTTTGGCTCTTGAAAAATAAGTTTGGTCAGCAAATCATGTAGAAAATAGCTGCGATTGCCTGTAGGCGGTACTGTATTTGCATAAAGACTGTTTTTTTCAGTATATGCTGGGTCACGCTTGATAGCCCGCCATAAACGTTGCATTAGGGATAGGCGATCAGCTGTAGCTTGAGCTGGCGCTTGAGCTGCACTAGTAAAATACACACCTCTGAGCGTATTGTGCAATTGGGTTGCATCAAATTTAGAATCAAGAAATACGCGTTCTATAATATCTAGTAATGGTTCAGCAAGCGCAGCAAATTCCTGTGGCAGAGCATAAAGATTACATCTGCGCTGTACATCGTATTCTTCCTGTAAACGATTATCTACACCCTGATCTAGTCTTTGCGTTAGTAGCTTTAGCTCACTTTCACAATTTGAACGCAGCTTATCATAATTATTTTTTTGCTGTTTCTGATCATACGGTAAAGTGAAACCCCATATTTGTGCACGCCCCTCAGTAGTTAGGGAGTTAAAGTAATCGGTGAAACCAGGCAGAAGATCCATTTTGGTTACCACCAAATATACCGGAAACTGAATACCTAATTCGGTTCGGAGCTCTCCCAGACGCGCTCTTAATGCTGCCGCAGCAGTGATACGCTCAGCTTCAGATTTACCGGCCAGATCAGCTACATTGACTGTTAAAAGTACACCATTAATTGGTGCGCGCGGACGATATTTGCGCAGAAGACCGAGAAAACCACGCCATTCCTCAGCATTGCGGGAAGTAGTATCAGCAGAACCGCCATCATCATGGCGAACATAACGTCCAGCAGTATCAATTAACACGGCTTCATTGGTAAACCACCAGTCACAATGTACTGTGCCGCCTTTGCCGGGCACAGCAAAGGCTTCCGCTGATTGTCCCATTTGCTCTGCCAGTGGAAATTGCAGGCCAGCATTCATTAAAGCTGTTGTTTTACCATCACCGGGCGCACCAATAATCATGTACCACGGCAGCTCATATAAATAGCGTTTACCTTCAAAAATACGGCGTATACCAAGTCCCGGCTTACCAATACGCAATTGCTTAAGCTGCTCAACGGCACGTGAGACAATATTGGTAACCGCACGCTGATCTTCACGAGCTTCAGAAACAACAGGTTTATCGCCACGCGGACGCAGGATTTTTTGCAATAACTGCTCATCTACACGTAAAGCCAACCATAGTCGGTACAAACCATACAGCGCATAACAAAACAAAACGATGCCAATCAACATGGCTCGAGTCCATGCTGGTGCAAATGGTTTGGTCTGACCATATGCAAGCAGAGGTGCTGCTTTCCATATCAGTACACATAAAGCTGCAACCCAGATAGCCGATAACGACCAGTTCTTAAACCATAGAAACAGAAATGCGAACAGAATCAGAATGGTGACAATGCGCGTAGATATAGATGCAAAAGGATGCAATCCACCAAACGTCAGCAAAGGTCCTACAAACCAGACTATCAGTGCTAATAAAATAATACCGATAATTACCAGCATGCGGCGGGAAAAAAGAAAATCTAAAATTTTTTGCATGTTATTTGCTTTAGCTATCTATCTAGGTGGGTTGATAATAAATTTTTACTGAGGTATATGACCTCTGCACAAATATAGTTGATACCACCTATGGGTTTATGCCCTACAACCTTTTTAAATTAATACTATTTTTTAACCTGAAGTTTCCGAGTTCTTATCTTCATACTTCGAAAATTTATCAATAATTGCTTGTGCGCGACGGCTTCCGGCGTTTTCAGTAAATAAAATCTGCAATTTACTTCCTATCCTGACTTCAGAAAATGGAACCAGAATTTTGCTGTGCTTAAAAAAACGGGTTTTGCCCAGTGATTTTATAGCTTGTGCAGCGGCTGTTTCGTCTGAATAGCTGAGTTCTAAAAATCCCAATTGTATAGGTGCAGGTGCATTATCTGATGAAATGCTTTGTAAATTAATGCCATAGACATTATGCAGTGATGTTCCAAGCCTGCTATCAAGATTATGACGAATAATATCTTTTACCTGAGCATCCGAAATTCTTGCTGCATTTACTGGTTCAGCCAACTGCTGCCTGATTTGTTCAACGATAATTGGTTCATCATTATCCAAAACAGATGCAAAAGATATAACACTAAATAAGCCTAACCAAATACTTAAAGAAAGCTTGACAATATTATTCAGTAACCGCATTTTCATACCTTTTTTAACGGCGAATGTAATTAATACAAAATTTGGTTCACTCAGTTACCAAAATATCTACACGACGATTTTTTGCACGGCCTTCTGCTGTATTGTTATCCTCTACTGGTGCACTATCACCCAAACCGACAATTTTCAATCGTGATTCCGCTATCCCTTTGTTTACTAACAAAGCGGCCACTTCTGCTGCTCTTTTTTCAGATAAAACCTGATTAGAAGGAAATTCAGCAGTATGAATAGGTTGATTGTCAGTATGTCCAGTTACAGTTACAGTACCTGATACTTTGTTTATTTCGCTGGCTACTTTATCCAGTACTGGCATTATTTTGGGATTTACTGTTTTCTTGCCCGGCACAAACATGAAATCACCAAGAAATGTTACCTGACTTTGCTGAGCATTTTCATTAACGCTGACTACACCACGTTCAATTTCATCTTTAAGTAAAGCTTTCAGCCGCAATACACCAGTCGTTGCTGGTGGTGGCACCGCTTTACCTATAGCAGCAATTCGTTGTTGTAATCTTGTATCAGTATCCACAATCTGAAATTTAAACCAGACAAAAATGGCCAATAACAGACAGCAAAAAAACACAGTACTGATCCATACAGGCAACGAACGCAGTCGACGAAACTTACCAGATGCATCTGCATACCAGTGTGGAGACAAATCACGGGCAACCGGATCTCGGCCACTGCTGATGATGGATAGCAATTGCTGACGAATCAAATCAAGCTGTTTACGCCCATCCGGACGAACACTATACCGCCCTTCAAACCCCAAACTTAAAATTCGGTAGATGACTTCTAATACGTCTCCGTATTCAATTGGATTTGGAGAAAGACGGCCAATTAATAGAAATATTTTTTCACCACCATAGCTTTCGTTATGAAAAACAATGAGCAGGCTTTTTCTAGCCCATGCTCCTCCACCTCCCCATGATGTTTTATTGGCAGCCTCATCCAGAGCTGTGCAAACACAATAACGTACCGCCAGTACGTGTTCACGCCTCAAATTTGCCCGATCACATAAAGTTTGATAAATGTGCACTTCGCGTATGAGCAGTTCACGCAGACTTTCAATGCCATTATCGTATGAATCAAGTTGAGCCGGCATATTGGCCAGTGCGAGCAACAAGGGCTGTGCTGCTTCCAGCAGAGGATTATCAGCCGCTTCAATTGCTGCTAGACGTAATTTACTGTCCGGTCCTGCATCAATATTGTCTGCCAATTTGGCTGATTGTTGTTCTCCGAACCAGGATGTATCCGCAAGACGCTCAAACTCATAACCATGCTGCGATTGTGATAAAGACTCCGTAGCTGAAGCCTCAGGTATTTGCTCTTTCTTAGCGCCTGTACCATTGAGAATGGTATCGAACTCATTCATTGATCACGCACTCCCCAAAGTTCAATTAGTAAGCCAGGAAATTCACCGGCAATGTGCATGGCCAATCCACCGTAATGAGCAATATGTTCCCATAACGGACCATCACGTAATAGCTCAAAATAAACATAGCCGGCATTAAAAGGAATCTGACGCGGAGGTACAGGTAATGCCTGCAATGCCATCCCCGGCAGATGAGAACGAATCAGCTCCGGCAAACGATCTGAAGGACCTATTTTGGTCTGTGCAGCAAATTGATGTACCAAAATATCTGGAGGGATCTGAGCCTTAACAGCCAATACCAGAGCATTAAAGCCACGGAGTTCTGTGGGTTCAACCACTGCATTCTTGACTCCGTAAGCCGCATCCTCTAGTCGAATATGCTGCGCACTACGAATCAATACTGCATTTAACAAATGCTGAACATCATCGACAACTGGTTTCAGGCAATAATAAGGTGCATCATGACGATATGGTAAATGCTCTATTGGGCGCCGAGTATGTGGTCTAACGAAGGTCGAGAGCTCACCTGCCATGCAAATCAACTGCCGATAGATAAATTCCGGTGATGTGCCGCCTACTTTCTGCACATGGTGTAGTAAAGGTTCATAACGGTTTAGAATTTGCAAAAGCAAATAGTCGGATACCTCAGCCGCCTCTGAGCCTTTACCTTGTCTGCCTGTAAGTCTATCAGCAAGTGAATCGGCTCGCAGATGTGTCAAATCATGGATCTGTGAAAGCCAGGTCTGCAGCAAGGTACTGGCGGTATAATGAGTAACAGGTGGTATGACAGTGCTGTCTATCTCAACCCCACCGTCTGCCCGTAAAGTACTGATACGGGCAATTGGCAATCCTATCCAGGCATCTGTCAGCGCTTTCTGCGGCATCAGCCTTAATCGCAAATGGCTGAGCTGAACTGTTTTTGCGCCAAGTCCGATAGAGTTTGCATCTCGCACATCGCTTTCAAATACAGCAAAACGAGCAAGCGACTCCGAATTATCTTCAAAACTGGTCTCTTCAGCATTTGGTGTGCGGATAGGCAAAGCAAGATAAATTAGTTGTTCAAGATGCTCTGGCTGAATGGTCAACGGCGGAGGCAGCAATGTGTGCCCAGGCGCTTCAAAAGGCGTACCGTCGGGAAATACACCAGCCACATCTTTTAATACCAGTTTACCTAAATTCAACGCTTCGTGATCTATATCGTAGCGACTGAAACCCCAGAAAAAAGGCGATAACGGCACACTGCGACTATGTGCAAAATGCTCCAGATAGCGTTCTTGTTGCTGGAAAATCTGTGGCAGCAGAAATTGCCCTTCACTCCAGACTACACGGTTATACCAACTCATTTAGAGAAATTCCTCTGCTTTAATCCACTTCAGTGACCACTATGGCCCTCTGTCCGATATTTATATCCAGCTTTGCTTTTTTCAGTGGCCACCATTCCCGATACCAAGTTGCATACGGAGCATCGGCCAGTCTGTAGGTTTCACGCCACTGAGAACGCGTAAGACTGCGGTAGCCAGCCAATACGCCAATAACTGTCGTTTCAGGATTGGTTCTGCGCCGGATAGTTTTGATTTCTCCCGGCCGCAGTATAAATTCATCGCTTACGAGCAGATCATTACCTAATACTGATTTATCATTATCCTGTAGTGTGTAAAAATCTGCAGATGTGAATGCGTTGTCATTTTTTAATTCGTATATGCGTACTTGAATAGGCGCAGCACGACCTTTTTCATCAGGATTAACATTTTCAGCAGCTTCAATATGCAATTCCAGACGTGTTTGTTCTTTTACATCCTGCACAGACCGGCAACCAACTACACTCAAAAACAAAATGCAGATTAAGATAAAGCGGCCAGTTCGATATAGTTCCCGATAACACTGATATATTTTATTCAAATTCCATCACCATTTATGGTAATGCCAGATAGCTATTTTCCGACCAAATTAGTCAATATCATCAGAGAATTTTTAGGCTCTCTGATGATCCTTATTGCATTGAAAAACACTTTGCCTTCAAACACATGACAGATGAGGCATTACTCAATCTTAGGCTTCTTTATTGGCCTTGATGTCGTATTGAGCAGTTACAGTACCGCCACTGCCGCCCTGCTGATTCTGTACAACATATTCCTGCTTCACTTTAGAGAAAGATAAACGCACCATTTCGCGCGGATTCTGCTCATCAGTGCTGCTACCGGAAGGCATTACACTTGATACAATCAGGTCATTCATTGTGATTTTCAGGTATTCTAAAGGTGTTCCACCTGCTTTACGCATCACTAATTTTGCTTCTGGAATATGCTTACCAGTTAAACAGTATTTCATTAGATTAGGACTGGAACGATCAATGTAATGTTCAAATTGCAGGTCATGAACCGTCGCCCGACCGGTACCCAAACCACTACCAGACTGCATAGAAGATTCCTGAGTGATTCCCCAGTTCCAGTTTAATACCTGAATTTCATTTTTATGTTGTGCATCCGGAGATTCTCCGTCAATGCCATCAATTTTCAAGAAAATGTCGTGTGCCATATTGGCTCCTTTGTTGTTTACTATTAAAGAAGTACTACATCATCCGCTTAGCGTCATACACGACTATCGCGGAAAAATTATTTATTGAAAAACTGAATTACTGACATTTTAGTTTTGCAAGTAATCCGCCCTGAGAATCTTTAGAATAAACTGCCCAGCAAACTTTCATAGTTGAATCAATGCTTCTAGTCAGTTGCACCTGATTATGGTTATATGAGCAGCTTAGCCAAGAATCTGCATCATCTAAATCAAGCTTACTGTCTACTTCCCAAGCCGGATAATGCTTTTTACCCTTTACGACAATAGGTTGTGGTTTTAACTGAGCTAAATCAACAGGTTTTCCACATTAGACTCCTGCACCATCCAGTCTTAATAATGTGTCTTTGTATTTAGATACCACCCAATTAAGAGGCACTGACTCCAACTCCGGAATACCAGCTTTTACCTTAACAGACTCTGGACAAACCAGTTCGTAAGCAGACGCTGTTTGCACAATACCAAAACCGAATACAAACAACATATTGTTCAAGATTTTGCTTTTCATTTTCATTATTACTTTTCAATAATGCTGAAAATCTTCACGACTTTGCTGGCATCCGGATATCTGGAATCAACCTGAACTCATTTAATGTGGGCTCAGAAATAAATAGCTTTTATCTTATCTGGGTATTGATCAAAATCATGCTATTCAGTCGCTGTCTGTTTCACAGATGGCAACTTAGCAACCAGACGTAAAGAACCGGTTAAGCCTTCTAGCTGAAAGTGAGGCCGCAGGAAAAATTTAGCATCGTAATAACCAGGATTTCCTTCCACTTCTTCTACCACCACTTCAGCAGCAGCCAGCGGACGACGCGCTTTGGTTTCCTGTGAAGAATTTACCGGATCGGCATCAACATAATTCATAATCCATTCATTCAGCCAGCGCTGCATATCCTCACGCTCTTTAAATGAGCCGATTTTGTCACGTACAATACATTTCAAAAAATGCGCAAAGCGTGAGCAGGCAAATAGATAGGGTAAGCGTGCGGATAGATTGGCGTTGGCTGTTGCATCAGGATCGTAGTATTCCTGAGGTTTTTGCAAAGACTGAGCACCGATGAAAGCAGCATAATCTGTGTTTTTACGGTGAATCAGAGGAATAAAACCATTTTTAGATA
Organism: Snodgrassella alvi; assembly: GCF_040741455.2. NCBI lineage: Bacteria > Pseudomonadati > Pseudomonadota > Betaproteobacteria > Neisseriales > Neisseriaceae > Snodgrassella > Snodgrassella alvi. Next base: position 1,641,774 of record NZ_CP160328.2, on the reverse strand, counting down.
ATTCAGCTTCACGACGGTCTGAGATAGCAATTTCAGTCGGACATTTCATATCTACGCCACCGTCATCAGTCGGAAATGTATGACAAGGCAGATTTTCCACAGCACCACCAGACTCTACGCCGCGAATCATGGTACACCAACCGAAATTTTTAAATGACCGGTTGATATTGACACCCATTGCGTAAGCTGCATTGCTCCACACATATTTACGGTGATCAGACCCGTCTGTATCTTCTTCAAAATCGAATTCATCGACTGGATTGGTGTTAATACCGTATGGTAAGCGAGCAAGAAAGCGCGGCATCGCCAGACCAAGATAACGTGAATCTTCACTGGCACGTAAAGAATTCCACGGAGCATATTCCAAATTCTGGGTAACAATTTTAGTTAAATCACGTGGATTAGCTAGTTCCTGCCATGAATCCATTTGCAGCACAGAAGGTGAAGCACCTGCAATAAACGGCATATGTGAAGCAGAAGCCACTTTGGCTACCGAACCCAATAAATCAACATCCGGTGGGGTATGATCGAAATAATAGTCTGCAATCATGCAACCATAGGGTTCCCCACCCAATTGTCCATATTCTTCTTCATAAATCTGTTTGAATAACGGACTTTGATCCCAAGCAATACCTTTAAACCGTTTCATGCTGCGCCGTAAATCATTTTTAGACAAATTCATGAAACGTATTTTCAGATGTTCATCCACTTCGGTATTAGAAACCAGATGAAACAAGCCACGCCAAGATGATTCCAGTTTCTGGAAAGCTTCATGATGCAGGATGAGATTAATTTGTTCGGAAAGCTTATGGTCGATTTCAGCGATAATAGCCTCGATACTTTTGTAGGCGTCATCACTGATGGTAACTGAGTGTGACAAAGCCTGTTCGGCTAATGTTTTAACTGCCTGTTCAACTGCTTTAGCTGCCTGATCAGTTTTTGGTTTGAATTCTTTGGTCAGTAAATTACTAAATTCGGATTGTGCAACTGGGCGCTCTGCCAGTGCAACATCTGATTGTTGTTGGGACTGCGTAGCCATGAATGCTCCTCAATCAATACGTACAAATAGACTTTGAACTTGGGTTATTATTCGGTATCAGCAGATGCTGAAGCTTGGTTATCTCCTGCTGCAGGCTGGGGTTTAGGTGCTTTGGCTAATGCCTGTAGAAGACCAGGATTCTGTAACAGCTGGTTAACCAGATTCTCTGCTCCGGATTTACCATCCATATAAGTCTGTAGGTTTGCCAGCTGAGTACGTGCATCCAGTAATTGTTTGAGTGCATCAACTTTCTGAGCCACTCTTGCCGGAGAAAAATCTTCCATACTTTCGAAAGTGATATCTACCATCAGCTGCCCTTCACCAGATAGGGTATTCGGTACAGCAAAAGCGACACGTGGTTGAATGGCTTTCATTCGCTCATCAAAATTATCAATATCAATGGTTAGGAATTTACGCTCCCCAACCGGCGGCAAGTCTTCTGCTGGTTTACCGGATAAATCAGCAAGCACTGCCATTACAAATGGCAATTCAATTTTTTTCTCAGAACCATAAATCTCTACGTCATATTCTATTTGTACCCTTGGTGCACGATTACGCTGAATAAATTTCTGGGCACTGTTGTTAAATACCGCCATTTCTGCTTCCTTTTCTTTTATCAATCACTACCGGTCTGCACCGGTCATTAAGGTTACTGCTTTACGATGTTTGACTAGACAGGTACAACCGAAAAAATAATTGGATTTTCAGTATGGCTAGGGTCAATACTTATATTGATAGATTCCACAGCTTTTTTTTCTGTTAAAGCCTGAAGCCAGTAGCGTGAAAGAGCTGGCAAAATATGCTGTTCGATATATCCGATGAGTAATCTAGCACCTGTTTCATGCATAGGGCAGTGCTGTACAATATGCTCTACCAATGCCTCGTCATAATTTAATGCAATACCGTGCTGTTCACGCATTCTTAGTACGATACGGTTGAGGTGCAGGCGAGCAATACTGCTCAGTGCTTCATCTGCTAATGGCAAATAAGGAATAATGGTTAGCCGACCAATAAATGCTGCCGGAAAATGTTTACGTAACTCCGGCATCAGCACTTCTTTCAGCGTTGACCAATCCGGGGCGAGTGCTGGGTCAGCATATAATTGAGAAACCAGATCAGAGCCTACGTTACTGGTCATCAGAATGACGGTGTTTTTAAAGTCAATATTTAAGCCCTCGCCATCCTCCATCATGCCTTTATCAAAGACTTGATAAAAAATTTCATGTACATCGCGATGGGCTTTTTCTATCTCATCCAGCAATACCACACTATATGGCCGTCGACGTACCGCTTCGGTAAGGACGCCACCTTCACCATAGCCAACATAGCCTGGAGGTGCACCTTTAAGAGTAGAGACAGTGTGTGCTTCCTGAAACTCACTCATATTGATGGTGATCAGGTTTTGCTCACCACCGTACATGGCTTCAGAGAGTGCCAGCGCCGTTTCGGTTTTACCAACACCAGAAGGGCCTACCAGCAAAAAGACGCCAACCGGCTTATTAGGATCTGTTAAACCACAGCGTGCGGTCTGGATACGTTCTCCGATCTGGTCAAGCGCATCATCCTGCCCCACTACACGCTGCGCCAGATTAACAGAAAGATTCAATACGGCTCCTATCTCATCCTTGACCATCCTACCAACAGGAATACCAGTCCAGTCAGAGACAATTGCAGCTACAACACTTTCACTAACTTCTGGAAAAACTACTGGGACATCACCTTGTAACGCTCGTAAAGCTGTTTCAATTTCTGACAGTTGCTCCAAAAGAGCCTTATCATCATTGTTCTGACAGCATGCACGTGCAGCTATTAATTTATCTACAGTTTGCAGCTCCTGTTGCCAACGTGCTTCTTCGGTTTCCAGCTCAACTGAAAGTGCTTCTATACGCAGTTCTACTTCAGTCAACTCTCCTGTAAACAAACCAATACGTTGTTGTTTACTTAATAGTTCCAGTTCAGTTTGTGCAGCATTTAGCTGCTGACGCAGGTATTGCACAGTACTGGGTGGCGTGTGCAACGACAGGCCAACCCTTGCACACGCTGTATCCAGAAGGCTAATGGCTTTGTCTGGCAATTGGCGTGATGGAATATAACGATGGGATAATTTAACTGCAGCTCTCACTGCCTCATCCATCACAATTACGCCATGATGGTTTTCAAATGTTGAAACCAGACCGCGGACCATATTAATGGCCGCAGCTTCTTCCGGTTCGGCTACTTGTAAAACCTGAAACCGGCGCGTTAGAGCTGGATCCTTTTCAATATGCCGTTTATATTCACTCCATGTAGTAGCACCAATGGTACGTAAAGTACCCCTTGCCAGAGCAGGTTTTAGCAGATTTGCTGCATCACCGGTACCAGAAGCTCCTCCTGCTCCCACCAGAGTGTGGACTTCGTCAACAAATATTATGATTGGGTTTGCTGAATGGCTAGCCTCTTCCAATACTGATTTTAAACGTGATTCAAATTCACCCTTCATACTGGCACCAGCCAGTAATGCACCCACATCTAAGGACAATAATCTTACTTCTGAAAGACTCGGTGGCACTTCCCCATAGGCAATAGCCAAAGCAAATCCTTCTACTACAGCGGTTTTGCCTACACCTGCTTCTCCCGTTAATAAAGGATTATTCTGACGACGGCGCAACAAAATATCTATCATGGTGCGTATTTCATGCTCACGACCGATAACTGGATCTATCCGACCCTGTTTTGCTTCTTCTGTCAGGTCTGTACAATATCTTGCCAGAGCAGATTTACTATCTTGACTATTATCCATTAACGACTGACTGGCCTCACCAGGAATGGCAGCTGCATAGCCAGCATCATCGTAAGGACGATCCTGAGATTCAGGGGACTGTTTAATTATTTCAGGTAATGATTCTGCTAATTCTTCCTGAGGAATTTTGGTAAATTCGCCAGAAACTCCTGTCAATACACGACGCAATTCAGGCGTCAGTACCAAAGCGGCAAATAACCAAGCTCCTCGAATTTTATAATCCTTAAACGTGAGAGTAGCGTAAACCCACGCCCGCTCAATTGCTAAATCTATATGGTGGGAAAAATCACTGATTGAACTTGCTCCAGATGGCAGCAAAAGCAGGTTACGTGAAATATCCTGCTCAATTTTGGCGATATCCGCTTCATAATGCCGCAATATTCGAATAACATCGCCATCATTTTCCTGCATGAGCTGGTGTACCCAATGCACGAGCTCAACATAAGGATTTCCACGTAATTTACAAAATGTTGTAGCCGATTCAATAGAGCGGAACAGTGTTGTATTAAGTTTACCAAATAGAGCTTGGCGGGAAATGTCCATATTTGTTTACCAGTATCCTTTATTTTGTTTTTAAAAGGAGAAAACAAACAACATACCTAAAATTTCATTAAAATTATAACATTTCTTAAACATTATGAAGTTAATTTAAAATTTAACATGTAAAACTTAAGGATGCAAGAATAATTCTTGATTTTGTTTTTATAAACAAGGATAATTCATGCATACATCCCGAATTACTGTAATATTGCTTAACACATTTATACAGAAATACAATATTATTAATAAATATTAGTGCAGAGATTACCAATAGCTTTTGTAGAAAGTTAACTCATGGTCTCAGGTCTAGCAGAGAACAAACAATTACTACCTGAAAGACGTTATGGAAAATTCACTTCTATTAAGTCTTGATTACTGCCGTGGAATTAAAGTTGGTCAGGTTTATGAAATAAAAAAATATGCATTTTTTTCCGAAACCTCGATTTATAGTCTTCAAACAGAATCACCTGCAACAGAAAATCTAGCATTAAGTATTCGTCAGTCAGCAAGCGGCTGGCAACTACTTAACCTTTCTCAAAATGTTCACTGCGCAGTAAATGGAATGCCGATTGCATCAAATAATTGGTGTCTTTTGCATGATGGCGATATTTTTGAATGGGGATTATCAATCTGGCAAATTAATCCCGCTCAACAGTTTACTTCAGAGATCGAAACTGAAACACTCAACAAAAACAATGCCGATTACAAAATTATGCCATTAGATTTAAAATGGTTTGACTCACATTTGCTTTCTCAGCAGAAAGATGAAAATCCATTCAGTCTGGTGATGCCAAGCCTGCCTTATGAACTATTGGAAAGTACTGAATATCAGACAAAAGATTCGACATTAGAAGAATCTCCTGCTGAGGCCATTTTTCTGGATTTATTACACGAATATCGTCAGGCACTTGACACACCACAGCTATCAGTAAATGAGCATTTCTGGCAGGAAAGATTACTAAAAAATGATGTCAGTAGTTCTGCATCCACTGTTAATCTAACCGATCTCTCAGGCAATTTGGACCCGTTAATGACCTTACAGGACATTGTTTCTGGGCCACTAAACATTGATGATGTCTTTAACGGCCTTGACAGCCTCAGAGAAGCTGAGCTGTTCAAAACAGAAGAAATACCCGAAATTTTGCATTTATTCGCTCCGGGCTGGCAACAGCAGAATAGTCATGCACATATGCCACCCACATTAACCAGAAAAGAGCATCATGCCGTTAGCGTAGACAGTCATTATCGCATGTCACAATTTGCTGACAGTCACCAAAAGGATTTTAAGGATGAGCAAGACACACCGAAATGATGAACATTTTTCTACGCTGCAAGCATGGATAGCCAACCGATCTCTGACTGATGTCATACAGGAAACTGAACAACAAATCAAAACTAAACCTACAGACCATGTTCAGCGTTGGTTGTTATTTCAATTACTTTGTCTGAAGGGAGACTGGCAGCGGGCGCTGAAGCAATTACAAGCATGTGCTCAGATGCAATCTGATTTTGAACAACAGGCCCAAGCTTTCCGAGGATTAATTGCATGTGAAATATATCGCAAGGAGTGTTTTTCTGGTCAAAAACGTCCGGGATTCATCCAGCAACAACCCGAATGGGTAGATTTGTTACTTGATGCAATTGCTTTAAATCAGACTGACAATGAGACAAAAGCGGATGAAATGAGAGAAGCAGCATTGGGTTCAGCTAAAGATGTTTCCGGTACTATCGACCCAGGTGGTAAATTCTCATGGATTGCAGATAGTGATACATGGCTTGGTCCAACCATTGAGCTCGTAATCGGTAGTATCTATACATGGCTTCCATTCGAACAGATCAGCTCTGTTTCTTCCACACGTCCCCACTCTATTCTGGATTTAATTTGGAAACCCGCCTTAATAACACTTACAGATGGTTCAGAACATCACGCGTTTCTGCTTGGTCGCTGCTGTGGTTCGGAATCAGAAAGTGAATCGCTGATGTTATGCCGTGAAACTATCTGGAAGGAGCATGGGGAAACCTCTGTAAGGGCTTTAGGGCAAAAAACATGGCAAACAGATCACGGAGATATCGGCATTCTTGACATCACTTCATGTGAATTTGTGACTGATAAAGGGTAATAAATGGCTGAACAATTCCCCCCTTTACGCCCGAAGGCTCATCTCTTACCTACATTGTTTGATCGCCTACGGGATGATGCACCCACTCGTAAGACTGAAACATCTGAGAATTATACAGTTTCTTCTGAACGGTTACGGGCAATAGTTCAGCGAGATCTGATGTATCTACTCAATACCACTAATCTGGAAGATGAGATTGATTTACGTTTGTATCCACAGGTAGCTGCTTCTGTAGTCAACTATGGCGTGCCTCCTATTGCTGGTCAATATATGCATGAGCACAAATGGATTGATATTGAGAAAGCTATTCGGCGTGCAATTCTGCGTTTTGAACCAAGATTGGAGGCTTCTTCATTAGGTGTTGCTCCATTAATGAAAGATGAATCCAAATTAAATTACAATGTCTTATTATTTGAAATACGCGGACGCATTCTCACTGAACCATACCCTACTTCATTTGTTGTCCAAAGTGCATTTGATCTTGAAACCAACAGAATAAGTATTATCTGATAGAAAAATCATGGATCCGTTATTACTAGACTATTACAACAAAGAACTCACTTTCATGCGTGAAATGGCCGCTGAGTTTTCGCGGCAACACCCCAAAATTGCAAAACGTCTGGGTATGCAGGGTATTGAAATAGCGGATCCCTATGTAGAAAGGATGATAGAGGCTTTCTGTTTTCTCACAGCACGCACACAATTAAAAATTGACGCTGAATTTCCGCGATTTACCCAACGTCTGCTGGAAGTCATTTATCCGAATTATGTCACACCCACCCCATCAATGGCGGTAGCACAGCTTCATCCCAGCCATTCGGAAGGTGATTTCCACCAAGGATTTAAGGTACCCAGACATTCTACTTTTCGTGCCGGTATTCCAGTAGGAGAAAACACAGTTTGTGAATTTCGCAATAGTCAGGAAGTTACATTATGGCCAATCCAGATCATTGAAGCCAGATTAACCGGGGCACCGCCTGACATGCCGATGCTCAACCGTTATCTGCCGGCTCACACTAAAGTAACCGGTGCCTTACGTCTGACCTTACGCACATTTGGTGAAATCAACTTTAATCAGATTAAAGGTTTGGATCGCTTACCTATTTATCTGTGTGGTGAAGACAGAATTGCATCTCATCTGTTTGAATTATTGCATACCAGTGCCGTTGCAACGGTAGCCGGTTATCCAGGAAGTTTCACGGGAGCATTAGACATTAATGTAAAAAATGCGGTCGTGCATGAAGGGTTGGAACCGGGAGAAGGGTTACTACCGCTTACATGGGATGTTTTCCATGGACATAATTTGTTGCATGAATATTTTAGCTGTCCAGAACGGTTTTATTTTTTTACACCGACAGGTCTATCCAATGGTCTGAGCAAAATCAATGCTAATGTAGCTGAAATTATCATTCTGCTGGATCGCATTCCGGATAGCTGGCTAATTAATCAAACCAGTACAGAACAATTTGCTTTGTTTTGTACACCACTAATTAATCTTTTCCGTAAACGTACAGACAGGATAGAACTGGATACAGCCCGCACTGAGTTACATCTGGTTGCGGACAGATCTCGGCCACTTGATTATGAAATTTATACAATTGAAACTGTCCACGGACTGAAACCACAGACTACAGAAGAACTAAATTTTCGCCCGCTTTATAACTCTCTTAATAACGACGAAGGTAATTACGGCCGATATTTCTCCCTGCGTCGTGAACAACGCAAACTATCCGACAATGCCCGAAAATATGGTACCCGTACTAGTTATATTGGGACAGAAATTTTTCTGTCTTTGGTAGACCAGAATGAAGCACCTTATCCTGAATATCTGCGTTATCTTTCGGCTACCGCATGGTTAACCAATCGTGATCTGGCAACATTGGTTCCACGCAATGGTATTGATGATCTTTCCATTGATGATTCCGTACCAGTTGAAAGTATCGGACTCATCCGTGCACCACGCCCACCGCTGGCGCCATTTGCAGAACGGGAGCTGGCATGGCGTCTTATAAGGCAACTGTCTTTCAATTATTTACCATTGTCTGATATGGCTCATCGCCCAGGGGGTCAGGCATTACGGGATATGCTAAGACTGTTTGTACCAACACATGACAGCCCACAACTGCGCCAAATACAAAGTTTGATAGGAGTCAAAACTGAACCAGTAACCCGACGTTTACCTGGTGCAGGTCCTTTGGTATACGGAAGAGGTGTCAAATGCGAGCTGACAATTGACGAAGACGGATTTTCCGGCATTAGTCCTTATCTGTTTGGATTAGTAATGGAGCACTACTTATCGCGTCATGTTGCCATCAATACGTTCACACAAACTGCTTTGCATAGTATCCAGCGTGGTCAGATTGCGCTTTGGCCAGTACGGATGGGCGGTAGGGGTGCAATCTAATGAAAGAGATGGACAGTTCGCCCAATACAGATAAAAAAAAATGGCAAGACATTCTGCATAAGGCTAGCGAGAAGCCATGGCGTTATGGGTATTTAAGTCTGATGCGTTTTTTTGGTGCTCAATATCCGCTTCAGCTACCAATAGGTGATGCTGTACGACCACAGCAAGAACCGTTTCGGCTGGGACAATCACCATCACTGATTTTTGCTCCACGCGAAATTGCTTCAACTTCTTTAACATCAGAAGGAAAATTTCGTATTCAATTATTCGGATTGGGATTGTGGGGAGCCAATGGTCCTTTGCCGATGCATTATACTGAAATTGCCCTGAGCCGACGCGACAGTAACCGTGACAGCACATTAGTAGATTTTGCTGATCTATTTCACCATCGCTACCTGACCCAATTCTATAGTGCGTGGCAAAGCGCTCAGTCTGCTGGCGGTGGACTGGATAGACAGGACGCTGAAGAATTTTCTTTTTTTATAGCCAGCCTTAGTGGTCAGAGTCTGGAAGAATTTGCTGAAAGCCCCTTGCCATCTCATCCCAGATTAGCGGCAGGAGCACATTTAGTGCGCGAAGCCCGTAATCCAGATGGAATGACATCAACACTGTCTCATTATTTTGGCGTACCCTTTACCCTTGAAGAATACGTATTACACTGGATTGCCGTTGCGCCCGAAGAACGTACCCGTCTGGGTATACCCGGACCCGCATCAGTGATAGGAGAAGGCGCATTAGTAGGACAGATGGTACCAGATCGACAGCATAAATTCCGCTTAACTATTGGCCCATTGAATTTGGATGATTACTTACATTTTTTACCTAACGGACGCGACTTACCACGCTTAATCGAATGGGTTAGGGCGTTTATCGGATATGAATATGAGTGGGAAATACAACTACAACTGAATCCGCGTTCAGCCCCTCCAGCGCAAATGAGTTCTGACCAGCGTTTAGGATGGACTACCTGGCTGGGTCAGTCTATGAATGATCTTCCAGTGGCGGGTATGACGTATGAACCAGAACAATATTCCAGCATCAGACAGTTGTGAGAAAAAGATGAGCAATAAAAATATAAAACAGAAACACCAATATGCAGACTTGCTTGCTCCCGTTTCTGCAGAACAGCCATGTGGCAGTAATCTCGAATATGACCCAGAATTTCTGCTGTTACTTTCTAAATCTACCGAACAACCTGAAGCTCAATATGGTGATTTCGTTAACAAACCGGAAGGAATTAACTGGAATGAAGTTGAACGCGATGCACTAAGATTGTTGCTACGGACTAAAGACATCCGAATTTATATTATCTTTCTGCGCAGCAGAATCCAGTTAAACGGAGCCAAAGGTCTTCTTGAAGGATTAAGTTTACTTGAAGAGGCCTGCACCACTTATTCACAGGAAATATATCCACAGATTGAATCAGATGAAAATGGTGATGAAGAGGATGCGGCACTGGTTCGCAGTAATGCGCTTGCCGGTCTGACAGACCCGCAAGGTGTTATGGCAGATATTCGCGGGATTGTCCTGTCTAGTAATGCGGCATTGCGATTACAAATTCGGGATGTAGAGCGCTCTTTATCAATTCCCCGTCCGGCTGATGCTCTGGCTCCAGACTCCGTACGGCGGCAATTGCTTGATTTGCGTCTGCGAAATACACCGGCGCTGATAGCACTAGATGAAGTGCTACCAATTGTAGAAAAATTGCAAACATGGGTCGATGAGAATTTAAAACTCAATGCACCGGATTTTAGTTCGCTAAAAAAAATATTGAGCTATTTTCAGGATAATGAGAACCGATCTGCCCCCAAAAGAGAAACACCCGAAGAAAATAACCTACCAGAACAAAACAACACCCATATTTCTAACGCACCTGAAATTATACAAGAAGATGTAGATTCTTCTCTTAATCACGAATCCCTTACAAATGATGTTTTACAAGAACTGATGCCTGTAGCTATTGCCGACCGTTATGACGCCCTTCAGCGCATTGAGGATATACGTCACTGGTTTGAAGCCAACGAGCCCAGCAGCCCTACTATCCCCCTCCTGCGTCAAGCAGAACGCATGGTGGGTAAACGCTTTTCCGAAGTAATCAATGCAATACCACTCGAGTTATTGCAAAAATGGGATGAAGAAGAAACGTAAATTTTATAATTTCTTTATCGATTGACGTTTAAAACTTCAGACTTAATTTTAATTGAACTTTATCGTATAAATCCATTAGTAACAGGATTCATACCTTCGATAATGCCGTATAGGTGTTAAAAAATTATTATCAACCTGAAATTACCAGAAATTTTGTTTAACAGTAGTATTATTCAAGCCTATATTGTTATGATACTTTATTAATTAAATTATCAAAACATCATAGAATAGAAAAAGGACTGAATCAATCTACGATTCAGTCCTACTCACTTCATATACTTAAATCAATGATCGTTACCAGTTTACCCTCAGTCCCACTGAACCATTAACCGGTGACTTCACATGTGCATCATTCCCATTAGACCAGGTATGGCCGATTTCGCCATATGCTTTTACTTTATCAGTAATTTCATAGCTTCCACCGATGGCCATTTCAGTATTTGCATGAGAAGCACCAGTACGCAATGTTGTAGAGGCAGCTTTAGTTGCAAAACTGCTGGTATCTGCACCATTAGGAGAATAGAAGAAATTTAAACGCGCATAAGGTCGCAGTACACCTTTATTCACCGGATAGTTTCCTTCCAAACGTCCACCCAAACGGAATAACCATGCATTGTCATGATCCTGCCTAACTTTGGTATTACCACTGATATCAATATCATTCAGATCTAGCCATTGATGCATAATTTGTGCCTGAGGTTCGAACTTCCAGCTACGGCTGCCAAGTGCAAATGGCTGGCCTACTTCTACAGAAGCCGTGATACCGTGGCCTTTCTGTTTACTGTTTGATGCATTATCCGGCTTGATATCAGCATTGTGGCGTGCGCCCTGTAACACTACATCCAGATAGGTTCCACTATCTCGGGTATAGTTACCATATGCGCCTAGGAAATAGGACTTGGTGCTGTTTTTACCAACTTTGCCATCTACTCCACTGGCAAAACCATCTACATCCAGATTACCGTGCAAATAGCCCAGATAGCCACCAACTCTCAGACCATTACTGGTCCAAACATCACTGCCTAGTTGTAAACCGGCGTAATTACCCTTGCTGCGAACATCAGCTACACCGCTCTGACGAATATCGCTGCGATTCGCAATCACTCGGCCCCATGCCTTGCGTTCATCTGGAGCAGGTGTCGCACCAATCCGCTTATGCATATCCGCTAGCATCAGACTATCAGCCTGACGCAGTTGAGCCCCTACAGCACTTAATAATGGTACTTCCCTACGATATGCAGTTTTGGGTTTTGTTTTGTTTCCAGTATCAGGAATTTTTTCAGATAACAAATTCCATTTATTATCTTCACTTTTTTTCAGTCGGTATTCATAAGCACCCGCATCAACATGATCACGAAGCAAGGTAAACACTTCACCATCAGCTTTGCCATCTGCTGAAACGATTTCAACCCCTTTTGTACCGGCAGTATTGGCTCCCAGCCCACTTACATCAGTGAAATCAATCGCAGTCCTACCCGTGGCATCTCCCGTAATATGTAATTTATCAGCCTGATTCTGTTTTGGCGTCACTTCCATAAGCAGCTTACTGCCTTTATTACCGTGATAGTTACCCTGAATAGTGAGGCGGTCACCCCCATTACCGTTCACCATATTAATGCTACCAGAATTTTTAACATTACCTTTTACGGCCACTTCGTGCGCTGAATCTTCCGTAGCACTATTTGAAACATTATCAAGCTTTAATTCGGATCCAGAACCAATATTGAGGTTTTGGGTATTCAGATTGCCTGTTAATGTCAGTTTAGCTGATTCTCCCAGATTAATATCTTCCCAGTTAATAATGCCTACCTCTCCATTTCGAGAAGTTTCTGAAGAACCACGCAGACTGGTATTGAGATACAGTTTATCAGTACTGCTATCTGGCCCGGTATCATTATCGTTGCCACCATCCAGTACAGTCACTCCAGAAATATCTGAGCCATTATTGATAGTGAGCGTATCGTTGCCTTTACCAAGATTAATTTGGCCAGCTACTTTAGAACCACCATTTAAAATAACATTAGCATCATTATCACCATCTATAATCGCTACCCCTGACACGGCAGAAACATCTGCACCACGGTTCAGAGTAATATTACTAATCCCTGCAGTTTTTTCGGTTGTATAAGAAACAATACCATTTGGAATATTAGTAGCAATACCTGCACCACTACCCCCCGTCACCTTACCGGCAACACCAACTGTAATATTGCCACCAGTTGCATTAACAGCAATGATACCGTCTGTACCACCAGTAATATTTCCGGCAGTTTGATCTACTTTGATATCTGTCTTAGCACCCGTGTCACTCCAGTTTATATTGTTTGCTTGAATACCAGCGCCTTTGGTTCCTGTTACATTTGCTGCAGTTGTAATTACTGTTGAACCTTTGCCTGTATTGGTTGCCAATATTCCGCTCTGGTCACCCTTAATTTCACCTGTGCTCTGGGTAATAGTGATGGCATTGGCCGTTTCACCATTGAAAGCAGAAATACCACTTCCATATTCTCCCGGTCCAGTAGCTATCACTGTTCCTATTGTAGTGATGGTGGTTGAACCTTTGCCAAAATTATTTGCACTGATGCCGCCTGCTGTGCCCAGAATTTTACTGCTTTCCGCCAACTGACTTATATTTAGGTCAGTGGTATTTTCTCCATCATTTAATGCATTAATACCTATACCAGTACCATATTCAGTTTCTGGTTTGTCAGCTTCCTGAAATTGAGTGCCTGTTGCACTCACATTGCCACTCACCTGAATATTAACCGCACCCGATTCGTAGTTGTTGGCATCTATACCACTAGCAACACCTTTGATTTCACCACTTTGCTGAACAATATTGATACCGCCTAAATATGCTTGTCCATTTTCATCACCGGCTTTTGTTGCGACTTTTTTATTTAAAGCAAATGCTGAACTTGTATCTTCACCGCTTTCATCAATATCTGAAACTGGTGCTGTACCTGATACAACCTGAATTCCGGCTCCAGTTTTACCTTCTACTTTACCGGCTGTAGTCACTGAAACTTTTCCACCAGTTTCATTAACAGCAGTAATACCATCTGTACCACCAATAATGCTTCCGGCAGTTTGATTAATAATGATATCGGTCTTCGATTTGGTTTCTGCTCTTGTTTCAGTATCAGGATAATCAAAGTTCATATTAGTAACATCGATGCCGGCGTCTTTATTACCAGTAACATTTCCTGCAGTAGTGATTTCGGTATTGCCTTGGCCGAAATTACTTGCAGATATGCCTTTTTCTTTACCTTTAATATTTCCTGAAGTCTGGTTTATATGGATTGCTTTGGCTGTTTGAGTATTGGAAGCGGCAATACCAATACCATTTTCTGCTATGCCATCAGCAATTACCGTGCCAGCAGTAGTAATCGTGGTAGAACCAACACCTGAATTGGATGCCGTAATTCCTGTTGCTCCACCTTGAATTAAACTGGCGGCTGAAGACTGAGTTATATTCAGGTCCGTAGCGTTTTTATTATTTATGGCAATAATACCACTACCAGAATTATATCGTTCACTGTCTGGATTTTCAGGATCTTCCGGAATGGTTGCATTACCAGTTGAGCTTACATTACCGGCTATATCAATATTTGTTGCTCCCTTACCCTGATTATTTACTACAATTCCGTTAACTGAACCTTCAATTTTACTGGGAGCTGACTGCGTGATAGTCACATCTTGAGTTTTTTCACCACTATCTGCGTAGACGGCTGTTGTTGCTGCTATTGTTCCTGCAATATTAATTTTGGTAGAACCAGTACCATTATTAGATGCCATAATACCGGTGTTTTTAGCTTTAATGATGCTGCTTTCTTCCTGATTGACTGTAAGATTAGTTGCTTGTTCAGAGTTAGTCATGCTAACCGCATCATCAAATAGAAAATTTTCATCTGTTGATTCAGCAGGATCCTCGGAAGAAGGAAAAAATAAATTTCCTGAAGAAATAACATCTCCTTTTATATTAACAGTGGTTTCTCCAGTTCCGTTATTCAACCCCCAAATACTACCCAAATCCCCTTTTCTCTCAAGTTCTACTCTAATATTCTGGCCATCTTTCAAATTAAAGACTTCAAAAGGGAGGGCTGGAGAGCCTATACCATTATCCGAATCAATATTGCCAATAAACACAATATCTTTTCCGTTGGCTTTATCTTTATCTGAAATTACCAAGTCTTCTGCTGCGGAAGCAACATTTGCACTTAATGCGAGTGCACCTAGCAAGGTAAGTACTTTAACTCCTACAACTTTTCCACTTTTGCGAGCCAATTCTGAAGTCACCACATAAGCATGTTCTCTGGCATTCCAGATAAGTTTATATATTTTATTCATAAATCAATCTATCTATAATTGTAAGTTGGTCTTTGTTAACACTATATAAATATAATGCAATTTATATTAACATTTAATTACATTATAAATCAAACCTATATTTTGGCTTAAAAAATACATCTATTGATACATATCAATTAAATTTTAATTGATATTTAAGTTTATTTTTAAAGTATAAGTTATTTATTAGAATTTATATTTGTGATAATTAGAGGAAAACGTTTTAATTACAACTTAGTTTAATAGATAAAAAAGATGAATTAATCCCATAAACACGATTCAATTACGCATTTAATTGAGATGATTTAGCTAGTATTTACCAACCACTCTAAATTAATAAGATATTTGAATAATAAACTACGAGAAAAGTTTATATTTAAAATAGTCTAATCTGGGTAGTAAACATCTTTATTCGTTTATATGAATAAAACTGAATTTTTTTAAATTAATCAAAGCTCAATCTATTACTGACATTTATAAATAAAAATAAAACATAAGCATATTAGTATCTAAATTTTGCATTCATTACAGACCTTAAAAATTTTTAAAAGATATACACAAGCAAGCTCGAAACGCTAGACCAGTTTTAACCTACATAAATAGCATGTAGCATATAAAAATAGTCAAACTTCAACTAATTATGTTGAATGATATCGTTTTGTTTTATACCCAAGCACTGATTCTTGCTGCTGAAGAAAGACGAGTAATTATGTAGGAATAATATTAAAAATCTTCAGGTCTTAATGGATGTCAATTATCTTTATAAATTCACTAACTGCTTCCAGAATATAACCACCTACTCTGATGCCTTGTTTTCTACACACTTTCCAGACTAGATGAAAACTTCAAATTATGCATTAATAAAATCATTAAACAACAGTATAGTCATAACTCCAAGCTTTATATCTGGCCTAATGCGCATCACTGATTAATGAATTTTATTCATAGGTGTAATAAATCCAAGTATCTAGTTTTACTCTTTATAATTCAGTATATTACAAATTATCCAGCCATCAATGCTCATCAACAAATATATGATGAGAATAGCTGAATATTAATATTATATTTGTATATTATTTTATACCTAAAAATCACGTTTTTAAAACTTAAGAACGATAAATTGGAATCTTAAAAACAAAGGATGGTTACGAATCAACCTGCATATTAAAACCCATACTTTTAAAGAGTTATTTACAACAATTAGTCACATCTTTAAATCTTAACCGGAGAAATAAATATGAATTATTCCTTTGATAATAAAGTTGCTTTAGTGACCGGTGCTGCTTCAGGTATAGGCCTCGCTACTGCTCGTGCTTTTGCAGAATCAGGTGCAACTCTCGTCCTTGCCGACATCAATGCAGAGGCAGTAAACAAAGCTGCTCAGGATCTTGTTGCGAATGGATTTCAAGCAGAGGCAGTTATCTGCAATGTAGCCAATTTGGATGATATAGAAGCAATGGTAAAGCATATTGTTTCTACCTATGGCCATCTCGATATTGCGTTTAATAATGCTGGTATACAAAATGTTTTAGCAGAAACTGCCGATGCCACAGCAGAGGATTTTGATCGTGTAATGAGTGTAAATCTGCGCGGAGTATGGGGATGTATGAAATATGAACTGATACAAATGCGCCAGCAGGGCAATGGTGTGATTGTAAATTGCTCATCCTTAGGCGGAATTCTCGGTGGGGCTGAACGTGCTAATTATCATGCTGCTAAACACGGTGTATTAGGATTAACCAAAAGTGCGGCATTAGAATACGCTACACGCAATATTCGCATCAATACTGTCTGTCCCGGATTAATTCGCACGCCTATGTCCGAAAAAATGGCAGCATCTGGACAAAAGGAAGCCTTAGATGCGATGGTTAAAACTGTACCGATGCAACGCCAAGGTCGGCCCGAAGAAATTGCCGATGCCGTGCTATGGCTAGCTAGTGACTGTTCCTCTTTTGTTACCGGACAATCCATCTCAGTCGATGGTGGCTTAACCATGCGCTAATACGATTAACAATAAAATGGCCGAATAGGAGTAGCAAGTATGTCAAAATATAATCTGATTTTTGTGTTCGGTTAACAGTCAGTACAGTTACATTATTATTTTTCTGCGAACTAGGGTACAGAAATTAGCAACTGACATAGATTCCTGTATCAATTTAAAAAAAATTGGTATTTGTTTCTGATATTAAATATGCATTCAGAGTGAATAAGATATTTTTTTATATTTTTTATAACTTTAAACAACATTGAGGAGTATCTACTAACAATCCAATACTCTATCCGTCTAATTCTCCTACCTTACCGTGATAACCTAACCAGCATGCATCATCTTCCAATATAGCATCCTTATTGCAACGACTTATATATTTTGCGATGAAAATATTAGGTATTAGATTACAAGTAATATAACACTCAATTTCTGTTCAAATTTCAGCTTAATCGAAAATCCAGAACATAACTGCAATTCTTTTATTGGTACAAAACAAAACTCTGTATTTTATAGTCAGTATGCATACCCTACAAAAAACATTTATACAAAATAATGTCTAACTCCTGCTTAGAAAGACTACTAATAATGGGTATAAAGCTTAAATTACATATATTTTATTCAGAAAAACATGCAGTTTATTCCTTAGTTAAACACTCAAAAACTAAAAAACATGTTTGTTAGCAACTAAACAACGCATGTTGGTAAATTAATATTACATTAACATACAGACTAAATCACGATTACAAACAAAAATGAAAACAGTGCCTGCAACCAAAAGGCTATTAAAATAACAGAAAAGAAAATGAAGATGTGATCGAGGATAACACTTTAATTGTGTAAAAATATAAACAACAATACAGAATCGAAACAACCCTATTAGTGCAATAACAATTTGTAATTTAACTACGTAATGACAAAATATAGACACACAGGCCAAGTTAGAAGAAAAATGGCAATAGCCATTTAAGAAATATTATAGAGAATATAGAAGAAAGATGGTGGGTCGTGAGCGATTCGAACGCTCGACCAACGGATTAAAAGTCCGCTGCTCTACCGACTGAGCTAACGACCCGAGAGCGCGCATTTTAGGCAGGAGTGTCGCTGCTGTCAAGTCCTTTGCTGATTTCCATCTGTGGCAGAACAGCACTAAACGTACTGCCTTTTCCCACCACACTTTCAATTTCCAATTTACCGCCATGTTCTGCCAAAGCATGTTTAGCAATTGCCAGCCCCAGACCAGTGCCACCACTCTGGCGGGAACGGCCAGAATCGACCCGATAAAAACGCTCGGTTAGATGAGGAATGTGTTCCGCGGCAATACCACCTCCAGTATCGCTCACCTGAAAAATGGCCTGTTTAGCATCTGGTGCAACATCCTGACTCCATAGCCGGATGCTGATGGTTCCTTGAGGCGGCGTATAACGTACAGCATTAAACAGCAGATTACTGAAAGCATTATACAAATCCTGCTGAATACCATTCACCCATATATCCGACGCCAACTCAGAGATAAAAGAATGCTTCTCTGCCGATAAAAGCATTGCTTCATGCACCACTTGCTCAGCCAAAGCCGTCAGGCAGACAGGCTGTCTACGCGAAGAAATATCGGTCTGGCTTTCTAGACGTGATAAGGTTAATAAATCAGCCAGTAGGTTGCGCATACGCGCACCCTCTTTACTCATCAGTTCGATAAATGACTGCCGCTGCTCCTGTGGTAATTCGGGCATATCCGTCAGTGTTTCCAGAAAACCATTAATAACTGTCAAAGGAGTGCGCAGTTCATGTGAAACATTGGCCACAAAAGCGGTACGTGTCGCATTTAGCTGCTCTGCCGCTGTAATGTCCTGCGTGATAATCAGAGTTGCCTGCTCGTCAAATGGTGTACGGATAATATTCAGTATTCTTGGTAAGCCACTGCCATTTGCGTCAAAAGTAAGCTTGATATTTGCAAACTCAGTATCCTGCTCATGGAGAAACTGTTGAAAATCAGCTTTAGCGATTAATTCAGCCAAATTGCCATCAATATCCCGCTCGGTATCAAGATTTAAATGAATGGCTGCCATATGATTCAGCCACTGAATACGGCCATCCAACCCCAGTATAAGCACCCCTTCGGGTATGGTTTCAGCAATACGATTAAACCGTAGTAAAGCCACTCCCAGCTTCTGCTTGCGTTTTTTACGGCTTTTGGCCTGTAGCATTAAAGTATTGAAAATAGTATTCCAAATACCAATACCTTGTGGCACATTACGAAGCTTTGGCCGTTCCAGCCAGCGTACGAGTTTAATTAGATGATACCAGTACCCCACTAGCCACAAGAAAAAAAGAATACACAGACTGATCACTACAGACTGCACACCACCAGTTAGCAGTGACAGCATAACAACCACAATCAGTGTAATCAGTATTAAATAAAGGTGACGACGCAGTTCTGGCATAAATAAATTCCATCCTGCCTGAAGAAAGATTCAGTATGAATGACTACAAGGAAAACCGATAGCCACTGCCACGTACTGTCTGTATCAGGTGCTCATAGCCTACGGTCTCGAGTCCACGCCTTAAGCGACGGATGTGCACATCTACCGTACGTTCCTCAACAAAAACATGGTCTCCCCATACTTGATCTAAAAGCTGGCTACGGGTATAGATTCTGTCTGGATGAGTCATAAAAAAATGCAATAATTTAAATTCGCTGGGACCAAAAGCAACTGCCTGACCATTAACCCGCACCCGCTGCTGTACCGGATCCAGCTCCAGCCCTTGTATCGACAATGGGGTACTGGTTTTTTGTGGAGCCCGGCGGCGTAACAATGCATTGATACGCGCTATCAGCTCCCGCGGTGAAAAA
Source organism: Snodgrassella alvi (assembly GCF_040741455.2). NCBI lineage: Bacteria > Pseudomonadati > Pseudomonadota > Betaproteobacteria > Neisseriales > Neisseriaceae > Snodgrassella > Snodgrassella alvi. Next base: position 1,621,556 of record NZ_CP160328.2, on the reverse strand, counting down.
GGTTTGGTAATATAATCATCTGCGCCCAGATTCAGCCCCTGCTCCTTATCCGTTTCTTCACCGCGTGCAGTAAGCAAAATAATCGGTAAATCACGGCTTCTGGAATCGCGGCGCAGCTGGCGGATAAAATCGATACCGGAAATACCCGGCAGCATCCAATCCAGCAGCAGCACATCTGGTAGTCTGGATTGTAAAAATGGCTGTGCTTCTTCCACACTAGGTACACATTGCACGGCAAATCCGGCCTGCTCCAGCGTAAATTGAATCAGAGTGGCAATGGCTGCCTCATCTTCTACTACTAGAACCATTACATCTGCCATATATTTTCCTGAGCGGATAAATTGTTACCGTGTCAGATTAGCAAATTAATCAGAAAATACAACCTATCAGCAAGAAAAAACCTGTGCCAGAAAAGATTCTGCTGCACAGGTTAATAATTGGAGTAACCTTTTTCATGCTAACACAATATCAGCGGATATTGCAGCAAAAATGCATAATTAAAATGACAATCCACGCAAATGATTGCCGTCAAGTGGATAAATTACATTTTAATATTTAATTATCAATCAGTTGATAGATTTGCCAGAATGTTGTGAAACTGTCAGATAAATGCATTGCAGGCTGCCACTTAAGATTGAAAAACTTAGAAACCTTTAGATGAAAGCAATAATATTTCAATTTTTTAGCTTAGTCAGAAAAATATTTTAAGACGTAAAAAGCCAGTATGGCGGATTTATACTATCCCATGGCAGAGTAGAGAGATTAGTTCCTGATAAATTATCCAAAGCTGAAAAATTTTTATTTCAATAGCCTGTATCACAAATAACTAACCTATGCTTTAAGCTCCCAATAAATTAATACCCGTAATCATCTCCTCGTCACTAAAAATTAAAATATGCTCAATAAAATCCATCGTTCACACTAATATAATTAGCCATAATAAGCCAAATCGATGATTTATTAGCCATAATTTATTCAAATTAAATGATAAAAAAGAAGCTAAGTGAAACTAATTTGCAACAGGTCTAAAATAAATAGATATTCAAAATTTGCTTATTTTGTATATATTTAGACATTCTTTACCTAATCAAACCAGAAATATTTTATTTTATTATTTCAGCATAAATAAAATACACATCTAAAAATCAGATACGCATATATTAAATTATTTAGCTAATTTCTTTTTCACCGGCATGTAGCATTTTCCAGTCACCCTACAGCTTCTGACCTATCAAAATTATCTCTAACACTATTTTTTACATCGTATAACAATACTTATATTAATCATAAAGTTAATTTTTTGACTTAGGTAATATTTTATAGTCGAATGAAATCCGAACTATATCTTATTCATTTTAAAGCCAGTTCTTAAGATATATGTCGTTAATACGAAATTATTATTAACCTGATTAAAGTTAATCAAAATGAATAAAATCTACAAGCTTATCTGGAGTGCGCAAGTACAGGCATATATAGTTACCTCAGAATTAGCCCACAAAGGAGGCAAAACAGCTACAGTCAAACTACTAAGCATCTTAGGTATTACTTTGGCCGCACCCACTATAGCTCATGCTCAGTGCCTTATTACTTCTCCTGACCACAAAGCATGTACGATTTCACAGCAAAGCCTTTCGCATAACACCGCCTTTGCGGACACAACTATTACCAATAATCTGATTGAAAATCGCGATCCAGCCAGCCAAACCATCAATACTTCTAATGATGAACTGAACCAAACCCTAACCATACGCAATCAGACCGGCGCCGGTGATTTAACCGTCAATGCAAATAATAAAAATATCACTAATATCGATGCCAGAAACGATAGCACAGGTGCCGCCTTCACCCTGACAACCACACAGGACATGTCCGGTTCCGATGTAAGAGGCATTTATATAGAACATAACGGTACCGATGTACATCTTTCCACAGCATCCATCCATAGCCGGCAATTGAAAGGCATTAGTATTAACAACAGAGGCACTGGTGCAACTATCATCAACTCCGGCAATACCATAACCTCTGATAACGATGATGCCATCTACGCAGTCAATGATCCGACCGCCACCGATGTGCAAATTACTGCCGGAGCCGTAACTGGACATGGCAAAGGAATTTACGTAGCAAATAATGGTACAGGTTCAACAACCATTACCGTTAGTCAGGGTGTTGTGTCTGAAACAACAGATGGCATCTATGCACACAATTCAGCCACAGCAAAAAATCTGACAACATACACAAATTCTACTGTTCATGGATACAGCAACGGTATCTATGCTGAAAACAACGGCAACGGCATTACATCAATAACCACTATTGGAGACGTAGAATCCCAAAATGGTGATGGTGTACATATCAACCACAACGGCCAGAAATTAACCCTCAACAGTAAAAATGTACAGGGCACCAGCAACGGCATCTATGCCATCAATTCTGGAAACGATTCCACCGAAATTACGTCCAGTGCAACCGTCAAATCCACTTCCGGTAATGGTATCTTTGTTAATAATGGCAGTAACACACGAGACCTAACCATCAGCACCAATGTCGTTTCTGGCTCTGACAACGGCATTTATGCAAGCAACAATGGTAGCGGTTCAACAGTTATCAAGAACAGTGCAACCATCACAGCAACCGATAATACCGGCATCCGGATTGAAAACAACAATCAAACCACTGGATTACGCATCGAATCTCAACTTATTCATGCCGGAAATAACGGTATTTACGCCATAAACAATGGTAGCAATGCCACAGATATTATTTCACAGGGAGAAGTGACCGCTACGAAAGGCTACGGTATCTGGGCTGAGAATGGCAATAAAACCACCGATATCAATATTATACAGTCAGGTGGCAAAATCACCGGAGGTATCAGTGGCATCGAAGCGCGCAATTCTGGTACCGGCAATACCTTAATCACCTTGGCAAACCAGATAACCGGTGGCTCCGGCGCAGGTATTATCAGCCATGACAAAGCCGGTAGTACCACTACTATCACGCTTAATACTGGTAGCCGCGTTTCCGCTACATCTGGGCTAGCAATCAGCGATGAGGAAGGTAATGCCATTGTGACACTAAAAAGTGGTTCTACTGTCAGTGGCCGAATCGAATTGGGTAATGGCAGTGATATCCTCAACGTAAACCGTGGCACCAACATCAGTGAAATAACGGTTATGGATGGTGGCGATGATACCAGCAGCAATGATGGCATGATTGATACATTAAATATTAATCAGACATTAACCGGTTCAACAACAGGCACCAATAATGGTGTAGCCGGGAATATTGCCATTCGAAACTGGGAGAAAATCAATCTGGCACAGAATAGTACACTCAATCTAAGTGGTGATTTGAACACAAATCAGCTCAATATCGGTGACGGCACAACCATCAGACTCATTCCTGACCTTAAACAAGCACGCATTGAAGGTGATGTATTAAATTCAGGCTACATCAACCTGAACAGCACCTACACCGGAGACAATCTCACTATTGGCGGAAACTATCAGGGTAATAACGGCAAACTTATTCTCGATCTAAAACTTAATTCTGCCCAAAGAGATAGCAATACTCCAGACAATACTGCCGACAAACTCATCATTCAGGGCAATGCCTCAGGTAACACCACCATCAGATTTGACAAAGTCGAAGGATTGGGTGGAGATACCGGCAACACCAATGGTATTGAAGTTGTCGAAGTAAAAGGAAACAGCACACAAGACGCTTTTGCACTGAACGGTAATCGCCTGAGTGCAGGAGCTTATGAATACCATTTATTCAAAGGCGATTTACAACAAAACGGAAACAACTGGTATTTGCGTTCGCAAAAACAAACCAATCCTCCAGATGGTGGCGGCACTGGTGGTGGCGGTACTGGCGGTGGCGGTACTGGCGGTGGTGGCACTGGAGATGGCGGTACTGGCGGTGGTGGTACTGGTGGTGGCGGTACTGGTGGTGGCGGTACTGGTGGTGGCGGTACTGGTGGTGGCGATACTGGTGGTGGCGATACTGGTGGTGGCGGTACTGGTGGTGGCGGTACTGGTGGTGGCGATACTGGTGGTGGCACTGGTAACGGCACAACCGTTAAACCATCTAAACTCAAACCACTGTATCGCAAAGAAGTGCCATTACTGGCTACAGTTGCTACACAGTTACGACAAGCAGATAACCTAATGCTGGCTAATATGCATCAGCGTATTGGTGCCACACCCATACCTGAAGAACGCATGAGCTGGGGTAGAGTTCTTGCAAACCGTACTGACATTCAGCAAAACGGTCCGGCCGAAGGCCGCAGTACCGGCAATTATGCTGGTTTACAACTTGGCAGTGATGTCTGGACAGGCAATGGCTGGCGTATCGGTGGCTATATAGGCTATCTACATGGCAATCTGGATATAGATGGCTTTGCCAGCGGCGTAGATGACAAAGTAGGCAAAAACACCACCAAATCCTATTTTATCGGTGCTTATAGCAACTATACCCGTACCGACGGAGCTTACGCTGATTTTGTATTACAGGCAGCACGTCATCGTGCAGACATCAAACCGGATTACAATCCTATTAGTAAACAGAAAGGACACGGAATCACCGCTTCAATAGAAATAGGCAAACCATTTACACTGGCCAACAGCAACTGGAAAATTGAGCCGCAAGCACAGATTATTCATCAGTGGCTGGATCTAAATGATAGCAATATCAGTGGTCACACTTCAGTAAGTCAGGAGCATAATAATGCGTGGTTATTCCGTCTTGGTGGACGTTTAGCAGCAACATATCAGCTCAATAAAGGCTTAATACATCCATATGCACGGGTTAATTTCTACTACTCACCTGATGGCTCAGACAAGACCAGCTACCGAACCATATCCACAACAACCACACTTAATGCCGGTGCCTCACATCGGAGTACAGAGCTCGCCTTGGGTGGCACGTATGACATCAACAATACTGTAAAAATTTATGGAGAAATCGGCCATACTTGGTCAAATGGAGGTAATGCCAAAGTAAAAGTACCCGTCAATGCTTCAGCCGGCTTAAAAATTGACTGGTAACCCCAACGCTCCAGCAGTACTTTTAGCATTATATAAACAACCACCTTAGTCAATGATTAAGGTGGTTTCTATTAAATTTAAAATAATTTTTCAATAAAAATTATCTGATAAATAAATCCTTTTATTTTTTATTCTTCTTGTGAAGAATCCTCCACAGACAAAATCATCCAATTCATATAACAAATATTCTTTACATTCATTGATAAAGTGTTGTTTTTAGGTAATATTAGTTTGTTTTAAACTTTTATTATATATTTTTGTTAATTCAATGAATTACAATAGATTACTTTTTATTTGGGAACCAGAGCAATGAAAAGTAAACACCATCCCATCTGGAATAATCAGATCCCCTCCTCAACAATAACAACATATCTAAAATCCGCACTTGGACAAAAAACCATCGCTGAATTAACTATTCTATCCTTTTTACTGATCTGTCCCGAAATCAGTTACGCTGCCTGTCAGATTCAAAAATTAGAAACAATGACATGCGCAACAAAAACCATTGCAAACCAATTACCTTTTACATTTCGTCTTCAGAATACAGATACCAACGTTTCTGAATCTGATAGCAATGATAATCAAAAGAAAACAATCAATAAAACCTTCAGTGGAATCGTAAGCAGCGCAACTTACGCAGAAAACAATCAGGCAAAACGCACGGAACGAATTGTCATCAACAACCGCTTTAACTCGTTAATTATTGACGAATCCAGAGATATGGATATCGGTCAGTATGACAGCGGCCCTGCTGTACAAGCAAACAATTACGACACAGCAACTAACATAGATATCAAAACCCAAAATATTACCAATCAAGGTGATGGCTTAATCGTCAATAATGAAGGTAATGGTTTCACACATATCAAAACAGGAAACATTAACGCAACTGGCACCGCTATTGCCGTCACAACAGGCGAATTAGCACAGGACATATCCATTGATACACAGAATATTCAGTCCAGTGAAAGTAGTAATGTCGTCACAGTACAAAACAGAGGTAAAAATAGCTCCATCAGTATCAAAAGTGGCAACATATATTCTAGTGACCAAAGCAGCATCGGTATAACCGCTGAAAATCAGGAAAATACAAAAAATATTCTCATTCAAGCCAAAGACATTAATACCGGCGTAGGTATAAATGCATTTAATAACGGAACAGGTTTTACCACCATCAATACAGGAAACATCACAGCTGAGCAAAATGGCATCAACGCCACAAACGGCGACAACACACAGCAATTAACAATCAATACCAAAAATATAAGCGCAAGTACTGCCATCAGTGCTATGAATAGTGGCAAAAATTCAATTTTTATCAATACAAACGGCAATGTAACCGGTAATCAGATGGATGGCATTAACGCCATCAACATCGGTACTGCAAAAAATATTAATATTAATCATTCAGGCGGTACCCTCACCGGAGCAAACAATGGCATCAATACCGTCAATATCGGTACCGGAGACATTAATATTGAAATTGCTGGCAATGTTAAAGGCGGCAACGACGCCATCATAGCTCAAAACAGCGGCAGCGCTAAAGACATCAATATCGATCAGATTAATGGCAACATATCTGGTGACCTGAATGGTATCAACATCATCAATAATGGACTTGGAAACATCCGAATAAAAGCAAATGGCCAAATTCAAGGTGATATAGGATCCGCAATCAATATCAGCGGAAAACCCAGTACAACAACTAACATCTTTTTAGATAAAAATGCCGTAATAAAGTCAAATTCAGGTATTGCCATACAAGACGATAACACCAATACAAATATTATCCTGAATAATGGAGCCAAAGTCAGCGGACAAATACTACTTGGCGACGGCAATGACACCTTCACCATAAATCAGGGCGACACCAGCACTATTACAGTTCTCGATGCGGGTAACAAAGATACCAATGGGCTAAACGGTAATGGAGTGAAAGATATAGATACACTGAATATCAACGGATGGCTTACTGGTTCCTCAAGCAGCGAAGGAAAAGAAAACGATACAGCCCTTCGTAACTGGAGCATCATCAACATCGGAGGGAAATCCCAGTCACAAACAGACAGCACACTAAATCTTACTGGCGACCTAACAACCAATCAGCTGAATATCAATCGCAGCGGAAAACTAACATTTAACGGATTTTCCGCAGAAGCATCCTCAGACCATAGCCTGTCTGAACCTCATTCCATCATCATCAACGGCAATGTTACCAATGCTGGCATCATCAGCCTAGGTAACAAGCATACTGGAGATAATCTTACAATCACTGGTGACTATAACGGCGCCAAAGGCACACTCATCCTCGACACCGAGCTGAATGATGATAAAAGTATTACCGATAAACTAGCCATCAGCGGCAATGCCTCAGGCACAACCACTATACGGATTAACAATATCAAAGGCCTCGGCGCCGACACAGGTAACAGCAAAGGTATTGAAATTATCAGTGTAGCCGGCACCAACATTACGGATGCAGAAAATGAGCCCGTATTCACACTGACTGGCAGCCATGTCGATGCCGGTGCCTATGAATACCGATTATTTAGTGGCGATCAGACCAGAGAAGATAGCAACTGGTATCTGCGCTCACGCATTAAAGACACACCTAAGCAAGACGACAAAACCACCATAGTAAGTAATCACCCTGATAACAAACCAGTCATCACCAAACCAGCCTACCGCAAAGAAACACCGCTTAACTCTTCAACCGCTGCACAACTGCTTCAAGCTGACAGCCTTATGTTAGCAAACCTGCATCGCCGTACAGGCACCACACCAACAGCAGAACAACGCAGAAGCTGGGGACGAGTAATAACAAGCCGTACTAATATTCGACAGAATGGAACCACCAGTCCACATACCAGCGGTCACTATAATGGTTTACAAATGGGCAGCGATATTTGGAACAATCCTCACTGGCATACAGGGGGATACCTCGGGTATCTGAACGGTCATCTGAATGTAGCCGGTTTTGCCAGCGGTATAAATGGGAATGTAGGTAAAAACGATATTCAATCTTATTTCCTGGGCGCCTACAGCACCTACACCAGCAATACTGGCAGCTATCTAGACATCGTTTTACAGGGCGCACAGCATCAGGCAGATATCAGGCCTACTGGTAATCAGGCCAGCAAACAAAAAGGACATGGCATCACAGCATCAGTTGAAATAGGTAAACCTTTTACAATCGGCCACAGCGCATGGAAACTGGAGCCCCAGACACAGATTATACGCCAGTGGTTGCACCTGAATGACAGCCAGATAAGCGGAAACACAACCGTCAGCCAGAACGGCAATAATGTTTGGCTGTTTCGTATCGGTGGCCGCATGCATGGTGATTTTCAGTTTAATAAAGGCATATTCCATCCCTATGCACGAATCAATTTTATCTATTCACCGGATGGCGACGATTACACCACTTACACTACTCATACAGCATCAACCACATTGAATACCAGTCTGGCGCATAGCAGTACTGAAATGGCGATTGGAGGCAGCTACGAAATTTCCAATAAAATGAGACTTTACGGAGAATTTGGCCATACAAAATCTAACGGCGGAGATGCACAGATAAAAGCCCCTTTTAACGGGTCTTTAGGATTCAAAGCTGAATGGTAATATTTATAATGATATTATCATAAATAATGAATAATCTGTTTGAATAGTCATTCAGCATAATAAGTCTAAGGAATCCAAAATAAAAATTAAATTCCATCTGAAAAACAGACATTAATGGACGATAATATTGCAAATAATCAATATTATATTAATCAATCGAAATAAATAAAACACAACACCTCTAATCAAATATTTCGATATAAAACTTTAGAGCTTAATACTTACAACATTGATACAAACCGGAGAAATCACCATGAATACACAACCGAAATCCACTTTGCGCCCATTGATATCACAAATAAGCCTATCCGCTTTATTATGCCTATCAAATAATATTTTTGCTGCAATCGGAGATACAGCAGCTGCAATAGATGCTTGTGAAAACAATGTCACCCCTGCCAAAAACCATACTATACCAACAGAAGTAGGCAACATTGCAATAGGATGCGCAAGTTTAGCGGCAAACGGCTCAGATAAAGAATCTAAATTAGTGAAGGGGTGGGCCATGGCAGAGAGAAACAATCCTTACAACAAAATCAGTGGCAAAGATTATGGAAGCAGTGCAGCAATAGGATTTGGCGCATCCGCCTATTCTCCTTTTACATTAGCACTGGGAAGTCACGCCAAAGCGTCTGCAAGCTCTGCAACAGCCATAGGTCCAGAAGCATTATCATCAGGTAATACATCGCTGGCTATCGGTCGTCAAGCCGCAGCCATTGCAGACTTTGCGCAGGCTATTGGAAATGTAGCCGCAGCCACAAATAAAGGAACATTGGCTATCGGACATTCCGCAACAGCAACCGGCTTTCGCTCCATAGCCATCGGTTCAGCCAATATCAAAAATGTTTCGACAATTGATCAAGATGTAAAGTTTCAGTCCGAAGACAACACCCTATCTTCAGGTGAGGACGCCATTGCTATGGGTAGCGGAGCACAAGCCGCAAAAGATTACACCTTGGCACTGGGTGCATTTTCTAAAGCCTTAGCATTGGATTCAATGGCAATAGGAAAAAATGCTCAGGCAATAGCAGATAATGCCATAGCCATCGGCAATGGTGCCTCTGCAACCAAAACAGGTGGCACTGCGCTAGGCATGAACGCCAGAGTCTTAACAGAAAACAGCATCGCCTTAGGTATAAATTCCGTTACCAGTGGTGCATCAGGCGATGCATATCTAACCAAACAACCCCTTTCATCAGTCAGGGGAGTAGTCTCCATTGGCACACCAGAACAACTACGCCGCATCCAAAACGTAGCCGATGGCGCTCAAGACAGCGATGCAGCCACCGTTGCTCAGCTTAAAGCAGCAACTAGCTCCGTCATAAACACAGGACAATTTGATCACATATTGTCTTTAGCAAAAGATTATACTGATCATAAAATTAGTCAGGTCACAACTGTATCCAATCAAAATCCAGCTAACATCAGCAATGATATCAACAAACTGAATAATGGCAGCGCGGGTATGTTTCAGGTAAACCAAAACGAGACAACTACCGCACCACAACCATCTGCTCCTGGTTCTGTAGCTGGTGGCTCAGGAGCCGTAGCCTCTGGCAACCACAGCACAGCAATCGGCAATCATGCACAGGCCAGAGCAGAAAATTCTGTGGCACTGGGCGAAAGTTCAGTGGCCACCCGCAGTAACAGTGTCTCTATTGGCAGCATCGGCCACGAGAGACAAATCAGCAATGTTGCAGCCGGCGTAGCAGACACAGATGCCGTTAATGTAAGTCAGATGAATCATGCACTCGATAAAATCGGCCACAATATCAGTCACCTGAATCGTAAAATCAATGATATTGAAGATAACTCAAATGCAGCTATTGCTTCTGCCATCGCTATGGCTAATCTGCCGCAGCCGATGAATGCCGGTGATGGTGGTCTCACAATGGGCTTCGGCACACATCGTGGTGAATCTGGCTATGCTGTCGGTTATTCTGTGGCCAGCAATAAAGGAAGCTGGGTTTTTAAAGCAGCGGCTACAGGCAACACTCAAGGCAAATTTGGAGCAGGTGCAGGCGTATTTATAAAGCTGCACTGATGAATAAAAATTATCGTGCAGACGGCACTTTATACTCAAGGTGCCGTTTTTTTTATTAATTAAATCCATCGCAGCATGAAAACGCCTCAAAACAAAGTAGGAAATGGCTGAATATTATTAAGTTATACTAAAAATAAAAACAAAGAGTAAACAGGGTAAACAACGCATAGACGTAAATCACTTCAGTAATGATTTATTTTAAATACTGATAACATTATGTTTCATAACAGTATTTTGTGATTAGCAACTAAATATCATCGGTATTTGAATATAAAATCTCATCACCCCAAAATACTTAAATATTACTGCTTGCTTGAGCGAACCATTTCATATAGACAGCAACAACTATTCTCTTCAACTGCGTCTTAACACCATATTATCGCGATGAATCAATTCTTCTTCCGCCACATAGCCTAATATTTCCTCAATTGCTTGTGACGGCTGCCGCAACAACCGACTGATTTCATGATCGCTATAATTTACTAATCCTCGAGCAATTTCTTGGCCTGTTTGATTACAAACAGCCACCAAAGCTCCGCGTTCAAAATGGCCATTTACCGCCATACAGCCGATGGGTAACAAACTAGAATGCTGTACTGTCAACGCCTTGACTGCGCCATCATCTACCACAACACTTCCTGCTAGCTGCACCTGCCCCAACAGCCATTGCTGACGTGCACTTAGACGATTTGCAGCTGGCGTAAACAAAGTACCTATCTGTTCTCCATCCACTACCCGCACTAATACATTGTCCGCATGTCCATTTGCTATCAGGGTGGCCGCACCACTCAGAGCAGCACGTCTGGCTGCCACTACCTTGGTAAACATGCCGCCGGTTCCCACACTGCTGCCAGCACCACCGGCCATACTTTCCAGCTCAGGATGGTCAGCAGCAATTTGATGGATAAAATTGGCATCGGTATGCTGGCGTGGGTCGCGGTCATACAAACCATTCTGATCAGTCAGAATAATCAGTATGTCTGCTTCAATCAGATTGGTCACCAGCGCCCCGAGCGTATCATTATCCCCGAGCTTAATTTCATCTATGGTGACAGAATCGTTTTCATTAATAATTGGTACCACCCCTTGCTCCAGTAGGGTACGGATGGTACTGCGGGCATTCAGATAGCGAGTACGGTGACTCATATCATCATGCGTCAACAATATCTGAGCGGTCTGAATCTGCAGTGACACAAATGCCTCTTCATAGGCTTGAGCCAGTCCCATCTGCCCCACTGCAGCCGCAGCCTGTAGTTCGTTGAGTGCTTTAGGTCGTACTGTCCAGCCCAGACGCTTCATACCTTCAGCAATGGCCCCACTGGAAACCAGCACTACCTGCATGCCACGCGCACGCAAGTGCGCAATTTGCTGTGCCCAGTTATTCAACATCGTCTGGTCTACACCCTGTCCACCGTTAGTTACCAGACTGGAGCCTACTTTTACCACCACACATTGTGTCTGGCGAATATCAAAACCTGAAAGATTCATACTGACCATGCCATTATTATTTTCATATTTGAATGAACCATTTTACCTGCTCTTATCTACTTTAATAAATGCTCATCCAACAGCAAAAACAGCAGCCATAAAGGCTGCTGTCAAATAGATAAAAGACCTTAGCTATGCATCAAAGCCTGTACACACCATGCCATCACGCCATCCGGCACTACACCCCATAGCAACAAAAGCAAACCGTTGATGGATAACACCACTTTACCCAGCAGGGACATATTAAATACAGGTGCAGCCACAGAATCCGCAGTATCGAAATACATGGTTTTCACCACACGCAGATAGTAGAACGCGCCAATTAATGACATCACCACTGCATACACAGAAACCCACACATAGCCACTAGAAAGCAATGCTTTGATGACTGCCAGTTTGGCATAGAAGCCCATTAAGGGTGGAATACCAGCCATAGAGAACATAGCCAGCAACATTAGGAATGCATACCAAGCATTTTTCTGATTCAGACCGGCAAGATCACTGATATTCTGGCATTCAATATCTTTGTTAGATAACAACATCAAAATGGCAAAGGCCACAGAAGCCATTAAAGCGTAGGTGATGGCATAGTAAATGGCGGCAGTACAGCCAACTTCACCAGCCAACAGCGCCAGCAGGATAAAACCCATATGTGCAACGGTTGAGAAACCGAGCATACGCTTGATACTGGTTTGCATAATGGCAGCAAGATTACCAATAAACAAAGAAGCAATCCCCAATAACAGCAACAAATCGCGCCAGCTTTCCCATTGCGTCAGCAGACCATACACCAGAATACGGAAAGCAAACACCGTGGCAGCGATTTTTGGCGCCGTACCAACCAGAGCAGTTACAGCAGTTGGTGCGCCCTGATACACATCGGGTACCCACATATGGAAAGGCACAGCACCCAGCTTAAATACGATACCGGCTACAATAAATACTACACCTAGTTTCAGCAACCATGGATTGGTGCCTTCCTGACTGGCAGCCAGTACTTGCTGCAACTGCAGAGTACCTGTTGCACCATATACCAGAGAAATGCCATACAACAGCAAACCGGAAGCCAGAGCACCGAGCACAAAATATTTCAGCGCTGCTTCAGCTGCACGGCCACTATCGCGCTGCAGAGCAATCAACGCATACAATGCCAGTGACAGTAATTCCAACCCAACATATAAGGTTAAGAAATGGCATGCAGAAACCATGATGTTCATGCCCAACAGAGCAAACAAAGTCAAAGTGTAAAATTCACCCTGATAAATGTTTCTGGCACGAAGATAAGCCTGACTGTAGATAAAAACGGCTATCACCAATCCATACATACATAATTTGGCCAGTTGTGCCATGCCATCAAGCACAAACATGTCGTGAAAGGCATATTGAGGTTGCTGTTTCCACACCAGACACTGCACAGCAGCGGTCAAAATCAGGCCGATAACAGATAAGGTACAGGTTATCCAGCGTTGCCGGTCATTCAGCCATAAATCCACCAGCAATACGGCAAACAGTACGCCAGTTAGCACCAGTTCCGGTACAGCGGGAAATATTGTTAAATCTGTCCAGTTCATTCACATTTCCTTACAGTTTGCTTTGTGCCGCTTGGACAATTAAATCATTAGCTGCCTGATGCACAACGGCGATAAAGGGTTCGGGATACAAACCAAAACCAAGTACCGCTACGGCCAAAATCACCAGAATAAGCAGTTCGCGTTTATTCACATCTTTTAATTGCGCCACTTCGGGGTTTTTAATAGCACCAAAAATCACCCGTTTAAACATCCACAGAGTATAGGCAGCACCATAAATCAGAGTCAGTGCCGCTAGCGCGCCAATCCAGAAATTGGTTTTTACCGCACCGACAATCACCATGAATTCACCCACAAAACCGGAAGTACCGGGTAGACCAGCATTTGCCATGGCAAACAGCAGCATGAATGAGGCAAATATCGGCATACTGTTAACCACGCCACCGTAAGCTGAGATCTCACGAGTATGCATGCGGTCATACATCACGCCAATGCTCATAAACATGGCTGCTGAAACAAACCCATGCGACAGCATCTGCATGATGGCACCTTTAAACGCCCAGTCATTCAGGTAACCGCCAGTAAACAGGAAAAAGCCTAAGGTCACAAACCCCATGTGGCTAATGGAAGAATATGCCACCAGTTTTTTCATATCGGTTTGTACCAGTGCCACCATACCGATATAAATCACGGCAACCAAACTCAGCACAATAATCGCTGGAGCAAAATAGCGTGCCGCATCCGGCAGAATCGGCAGCATAAAACGCAGAAAACCATATCCACCAATTTTCAGGGTAATAGCCGCCAGTACCATGGAACCACCAGTTGGTGCTTCCACGTGGGCATCAGGCAACCATGTATGTACCGGCCACATAGGTACTTTTACTGCAAAAGACAGGAAAAAACCGATAAACAGCAGCACCTGTGCAGTCATGGCCAAATGTTTAATGTTGTGCCATGTTTCGATAGCAAAGCCGCCAGTCTGATTAGACAGGTAAACAAAACCCACCAGCATCAGCAATGAACCCATCAGGGTATAGAGGAAGAATTTGATGGAGGCGTAGACACGTCGCGGACCTCCCCAGATACCGATAATCAGATACATCGGTATCAGCATGCCTTCGAAGAACACATAAAACAGAATGGCATCCATGGCTGCAAAAGCACCATTGATCAAACCAGACATAATTAAAAACGCGGCCATATACTGTGCCGGTCGTTTCTGAATCACCTGCCAGCCAGCGAGCACCACCAGTAAGGTAGTGAAGCTATTCAGAATCACAAACAGCACAGACAGACCATCCACGCCCAAGGCATAGTTGATGTTGAGGCTGTCTATCCAGACATGAAATTCTGTAAATTGAAAGCCACCATTCAAGCGATCAAATTTGCAAAACAGCGGTATGGTGATGAGAAAGGATAGCAGCGCACCTATTAAGGCCAGCACTCTGGCTATCCCAGCGTGCTTGTCTGAGCCGGTGGCCAGCACAACGATACCGGCCAACACGGGCAGCCAAATCGCCAAACTGAGTAAGTAATCGTACATATTTATAGCCTAAAAATACTAAATTGAATGCCTTGAATTAACCGCCGAACATGGTTTTCAGCAACGGCCAGAATGTCCATGCCACCAGCACAAACACGCCCAGCACCATAGCAGTTGCATAAGTATAGAGGTAGCCGGTTTGAATCCGTCGCACCAGTGCAGCCACTGTGGCCACAACGCGCGCAGCACCGTTAACAATTAATTTATCAATGATGAGCACATCACCTACTTTCCAGAACAGCGTTCCCAGCAGTCGGCTGCCTTTGGCAAAAACGTTGTAGTAAAGTGCATCCAGATAGTATTTGTTGTCCAGCAAGGTATATATCGGACGGATGGAAGACACAATCCGCGCCGGAATCTGTGGTTTTTTCATGTAGAAAAACCATGCCAGAACTACGCCGGCAATGACCAGCCATAACACTGGTGTAGTCAGACTGTGCAGAGCCATGGCAAAAATACCGTGATATTCTTCTGCAACGGTGGCCAATGCAGGGTGGGCGGCGCTGTTGATGAAAATTACATTATGATAAAAATCGCTGAAGAGCATGGGTTTGATTGCCCACATACCGACAAACACTGATGGAATAGCCAGTAAAATCAGCGGAATAGTCACCACCAGCGGGCTTTCATGTGGATTATCCTGCGGACGCAGACCATGGTGTTCCTCGCCATGATGATGTTCGCCCTGCCCGCTCTGGCGCCATTTTTCTTCACCGTGGAACACCAGAAAATACAGGCGGAAGGAATAGAAAGCAGTTACAAATACACTGGCTACCAGTGCCACATAAGCGAAGCTGCTGAAAGGCAGTGTTGAAGCTTTAACAGCATCGATGATGGAATCTTTGGAATAGAAACCGGAGAAGAATGGTGTACCAATCAGAGACAAAGAACCAATCAACATGCAAATCCACGTTACTGGCATGTATTTACGCAGTCCACCCATGTGGCGCATATCTTGATCATGATGCATACCCATAATCACACTACCGGCTGCCAGAAATAACAGTGCTTTAAAGAAAGCATGTGTCATCACATGGAAGACAGCAATATTGTAGGCAGAGGCACCCAGTGCTACGGTCATATAGCCTAACTGCGACAGGGTGGAATAAGCAATCACACGCTTGATGTCGTGTTGAATCATGCCTAAAAAGCCCATAAACAGTGCGGTTATAGTACCGGAAACCATGATGACACCAAGTGCTGTATCAGACAATTCATACAATGGTGACATGCGCGACACCATGAAAATACCAGCAGTCACCATAGTAGCGGCATGAATCAAAGCAGATATCGGTGTCGGGCCTTCCATTGAGTCCGGCAACCAAACATGCAATGGAAACTGTGCTGATTTACCCATGGCGCCGACAAACAGCAGAATACAGGTTACGGTAATCAGAGACCACGGATGGCCGGGAATCAGTTCAATGGTGGCGTTTTTGACTTGATCGATGTGCTGGAATACGTCGGCATAGCGCAAACTGCCGCCAAAATATGCCAGAATCAGGCCAATACCCAGCACAAAACCAAAGTCACCAACACGGTTGACCAGAAAGGCTTTCAAATTGGCAAAGATGGCACTATCGCGTTTGTAGTAAAAACCAATCAGCAGATAAGACACCAGACCTACGGCTTCCCAGCCAAAAAACAACTGGATGAAATTATTACTCATCACCAGCATCAGCATGGAAAAAGTAAACAGGGAAATATAGCTGAAGAAACGCTGGTAACCATTGTCGTCACTCATGTAGCCGATGGTATAAATATGCACCATCAAGGAGACACTGGTTACGATGACCAGCATGGTAGCGGTGAGGGTATCAATCAGAAAACCCACCGAGAAATCCAGCCCGCCCATGGTCAGCCATGTATAGACGTTTTCATCAAATGGCTGACGGCCGCCTGTCATAAACCCGTATAGTACCCACGCCGATAATACGGCGGATAAGGCAACGCCGGCTATGGTGACACTGTGCGCCCCTTTTCGGCCTATCAGCTTACCGCACAATCCAGCCAGCAGGGAACCGATGAGCGGAGCCAAAGCAATAATCAGATAAACACTCATAATTTTCTCTCGTTCCTCTCAACCATCAGCCTTTCAGGCTGTCCAGATCCTGTACGTTAATGCTCTGGCGGTTGCGAAAAATCAGCACCATAATCGCCAGCCCGATAGCGGATTCAGCCGCAGCAACAGTCAGAATAAAAAACACGAAAATCTGTCCGGCGCTATCACCGAGATAACGGGAAAATGCGACAAAGTTAAAATTCACCGCTAGCAGCATCAGTTCGATGGACATCAGAAGAACCAACACATTTTTGCGGTTCATGAAAATGCCCATGGCCGAGATGGCAAATAAGATGGCGCTGAGTACCAAATAATGAGTTAAGGTAATCATGCTTTCTGCTCCCCTTCTGATGCTTCTTCTTTGTTATCGTCAGCTGATGCAGCAACTTCAGGCTGCATTTTCACCATACGGAAGCGGTCTTTGGCCTGTACCTTAACCTGCTCGGCCGGATTGGTACGACGTGGGTTGTGGGTTTGCCGGTGCACCAAAGCAATAGCAGCCACCATACCCAATACCAGCAATATGGCTGCTAGTTCAAACGGCAGCAGATAAGTGGTGTAAATCTGCATACCCAGATCGCGTACATTACTGTAGTCAGCAGGCAGTGGATTGTCGCTACCGAGATGTGCCAGATCAAGTTGTGGATTCACCAAAATCACAATGAGTAAGGCGGCGGTCAGTATTCCAACTAGCGCAGCAATCGGTGCATGGCGCCAGAAGCCAGCGCGCATCTGTTCGATATCGATGTTGAGCATCATGATGACAAACAGGAACAGCACCATCACTGCACCAACATACACCACCACCAGCACGATGCCGAGGAACTCAGCCTGCATCAGAATCCACATCATGGCACTGGCACAGAAAGTCAGCACCAGAAACAGCACTGCATGTACTGGATTTTTAGCAATTACAGTATTAATAGCACCCAGCAGTATAACCGCTGCAAAGACATAAAACAGAATTAAGGGTAAATTCATGATCACCTCTTAACGATAGGGTGCATCAGCAGCTTTGCATTTGGCGATGTCTTCTTCATAGCGATCGCCAATGGCCAGCAACATGGGTTTAGTGAAATATAAGTCACCGCGTTTTTCGCCGTGATATTCGAAAATACGGGTTTCGACAATGGCGTCTACCGGACAGGCTTCCTCACAGAAACCGCAGAAGATGCATTTAGTCAGATCGATATCGTAGCGGGTGGTACGGCGTGTACCATCCTCACGTTTTTCTGACTCGATATTAATTGCCATAGCCGGACACACTGCTTCGCAGAGTTTGCAGGCAATGCAGCGTTCTTCGCCGTTGGGATAGCGTCGCTGTGCATGCAGCCCACGAAAACGGACTGATTGCGGAGTTTTTTCTTCCGGAAAATAAATGGTTTCTTTACGTGCAAAAAAGTTTTTTAACGTCACTTTCATGCCCGCAAGCAACTCGGTCATCAGAAAAGTTTTAATTATATTTGCCATATTCAGTGCCTCTCCCTGTTTAACGCCATAAAGACAGGGGTGAAATCATCCACAATCCTAAAACAATCACGGCGACAATGGTGACCGGAATCAATACTTTCCAGCCCAGACGCATAATCTGGTCATAGCGGTAACGCGGAAACGTTGCCCGTATCCACAGATAGAAATACAGCACCAGTGCCATTTTCAGGAACATCCACAATACACTCGGAGTACCAATGAAGCCCCAACTTTGCGGAAAGGGTGATAACCAGCCGCCAAAGAACAACAAAGCTGTTAACGCGGCCACCAGAATCATAAAAATATATTCCGCCAGAAAGAATAAGGCGAAAGCAAAACCGGAATATTCAACATGGAAACCGGCAACAATTTCTGATTCACCTTCGGCCACGTCAAACGGGGCGCGGTTGGTTTCGGCCACGGCCGAAATCAGATACACCACAAATAACGGAAATAGTGGCAGCCAGTTCCACGAGAAAATGGAACCACCAGCTATACCTTTGGCTTGCGCCATGACGATATCGTGAAAATCCATACTGCCGGATACCATAATCACCCCAATCAGGGCAAATCCCATGGCTATTTCATAGGAAATGGTCTGAGCAGAAGCACGCATGGCGCCAAGAAAGGCATATTTGGAGTTGGATGCCCAGCCCGCAATGATGACACCATATACCGACAATGACGTAATCATCAGAATATAGAGCAGACCGGCATTGATGCGGGTCAGAAACCAAGTTTCACTAAACGGAATCACTGCCCAAGCGGCAAAAGCCGGCATCAGCGACATCATCGGGCCGATATAAAACAAAGCTTTATTGGCCTGTGACGGGCGGGTCACTTCTTTAAATAAGAGTTTTAATACATCGGCAAAAGGCTGGATTAAACCATAAGGTCCGGTCACATTCGGACCGACGCGCAACTGCATGTAACCGATGACTTTACGTTCAAAATAAGTCAGGTAGGCAACGGTGATAATCAGCGGCAACATGATGATGACAATCTTGACGATTACAGACACCAGTAAACCGAAGTCGTTGCCTAATAATTGTTGAAACCACGCTTGCATGATTATCCTTTACTCAATTCCACAGTGGTCAATAAAGCACCCAGCTGCCAGTTACTCTGATGCAATGGCAGCAGCAGTACGTTTTCAGGCAGGGTATCGTCCGCGGCTACGCTGACCGCTACCGCATCATTGTTCTGTTTCGCCCATGCCGTATCGCCATTTGTCAGCCCCAGTGCACTAAGCGTATGGCTGTGTGCTCGCGCAGCAGGAACGGCAGCATGTACTGTGTTCTGCAAAGGAGCTGAACGGCGCACGATGCCATCGGTGGCATACAGGCTGACACCACCTACTCGTACCAGACTGATAGCAGGATTGCTAGTGGCAACCGGCTGAATCTGATTATTCAGCAAAGCAGATAACTGGTCTTTGTCCAGTGCATCAGCCAGAATCTGCTGCGTGTTTTCATACTCAAAACCCTGCAGTTCAAGGACGTTGCCAAGTACCCGCAGTACTTTCCATAATGGTCTGGCTTCTCCATACGCCTGTACCACACCATGGAACGATTGCAGCCGGCCTTCCATATTGATAAAGCTGCCAGAAGTTTCGGTAAATGGGGTGATCGGCAGCATCACATCGGCCACTTCGCGCAATACGGCACTATCATATGCGGTGAATGCCATGACTGTCTGTGCTTGCTTCAGCGCAGCAATAGCGGCAGCACCATTGGCCACATCCATATCGGGTTCCACATTCAGCAGCATCACGGCCTGTTTCGGCTGAGTAATTTGCGCGGCAATACTTTGTTCGGCCGTTTTAGCCGCCACGCCCACTATTTCAGCACCAATACTGTTCGCTGCTTGCGGCAAAACACCAAGAATACTGCCAGTTGCTTCTGCCAGATCCTGTGCTGCAGCATAAACGGCAGCGGCATCTGAATGATTAAGGACATCAGCGCCCAGAATAATGCTGGTTTTCTCCGCTTTTAATAACGCCTGCCCTACTTCACTGTTTAGTGCATTGCTTAACCAGTCTATCCACTGATAAGGATGCAGGCTGACTTGAGCCAGTAAAGGCATGAATAGTTCTTCCTGGGCTGCAGCCAGTACTGCCACCTGTGTGCCGTTTTTGGTGGCTTGCCGGATGCGAGCGGTGAGCAATGGCTGCTCCTGACGCAATCGGGCACCAACAATCAGAATTACTTCATTGGCCGCGAGCTGCTCAATGTTCTGTCCCAGCCACTGCGCCCCTTTTGCAGCTGCGCCCAGTCGCCCATCCAGCGCTCGTAGACGACTGTCAACAGCGTTGATGCCCAGTCCTTGAGCCAGTTTGCCGGCCAAATGCATTTCTTCCACAGTATTGGCAGGATTGACCCACATGCCAATTGCTTCGCTGCCAAAATCGTGGCTGACACCATGTAAGCCCTTGGCCACATAATCGAGTGCAGTTTGCCAGTCGACGGTATGCCACTGGTTATCCTGTTTGATTTGCGGTTGGGTTAAGCGTTCCTGATACAGTCCTGCATAAGCAAAGCGGTCGCGGTCACTGAGCCAGCATTCATTAATGGCTTCGTTTTCCAGTGGCAATACACGGCGCACTGTATGGTCTTTGGTCTGCACAATCAGATTACTGCCCAGCGCATCATGGGCAGAAATGGATTTCCGTCGGCTCAGCTCCCATGAACGGCTGTCAAAACGGAATGGTTTGCTGGTTAAAGCACCAACTGGACATAAGTCAATGACGTTGCCAGACAGTTCGGTTTCCAGTGTTTTGCCATTAAAGGGAGCAATTTCAGAATGTTCACCACGATTTTTCATCGCCAGCTCCTGTTTACCGGCGATTTCTTCAGTAAAACGAATGCAGCGGGTACAATGAATGCAGCGGCTCATTTCGGCAGCCGACACCAACGGCCCCATCTCTTTACCGGCAACAGCATGTTTGGCTTCGCTGTAACGACTGGCGCCTTTGCCATAGCCCATGGATAAATCCTGCAGCAAGCACTCACCACCCTGATCACAAATCGGGCAATCCAGCGGGTGATTAATCAGCAGAAACTCCATTACCCCTTTTTGGGCATCTTTCGTCAATTTAGAATCGGTTTTCACCACCATACCATCGGTTACCGGTGTGGCACAGGCAGGCAACGGTTTGCGTGACTTTTCCACCTCAACCAGACACATTCGGCAGTTGGCGGCGATGGACAATTTTTTGTGATAGCAAAAGTGCGGAATGAACGTACCGGCCTGACGGGCGGCTTCTATCACCGTACTACCCTGCTCGACAGAAAGTTGTTTACCGTCAATTTGAATTTGTAACATAGGTTCGCAATCCTAACTAAGCAGATAGTGCCTTAGCACCAGCGATGTTCTTTCATGGGTTTGCCGTGTTCGATGTAGTGCTCAAACTCGGGGCGGAAATGCTTCATAAAGCCCTGAATCGGCATCACCGCCGCATCCGCCAACGCGCAGATTGTACGCCCCGAAATATTATTACCGAGTGATTCCAGCAAATCTAAATCCTCCGGCCGTCCTTTACCCGAGGTAATACGGTGGATAATGCGATACAGCCATCCTGTACCTTCACGACATGGGGTACACTGGCCGCATGATTCTTCAAAATAGAAGTAACTTAGCCGCTCCAATGCTTTAACCATACAGACATCTTCATCCATGACAATCACTGCACCGGATCCAAGCATAGAACCAGCTTTGGCAATGGCGTCATAATCCATCGTAATTTCCATCATGACATCAGCCGGCAGGACCGGTGCGGAGGAGCCACCTGGAATCACTGCTTTCAGCTTTTTGCCATTGCGCATGCCACCGCACATATCGAGTAAGTCTCTAAACGGTGTGCCCAGCGGTATTTCGTAGTTACCGGGGCGTTCTACATGGCCGGAAACTGAAAATAGCTTGGTTCCGCCATTATTTGGAATACCCTTATCCGCAAATTGCTGGCCACCATCGCGAATAATAAACGGCACCGAAGAGAACGTTTCTGTGTTATTGACAGTAGTGGGCTTGCCATATAGACCATAGGAAGCCGGAAATGGTGGTTTGAAGCGCGGCTGACCTTTTTTGCCTTCCAGTGACTCCAGCAGAGCGGTTTCTTCGCCGCAAATATAAGCACCATAGCCATGATGGGCATGTAACTCAAAGCTGAAATCACTGCCCAGAATATTTTGCCCGAGGAAACCAGCATCCCGTGCCTGCTGTAAAGCAGTTTCAAAGCGCAGATAGCTTTCGAAGATTTCGCCGTGAATATAGTTATAGCCGGTAGCCGCACCCATCGCATAACCACCAATAATCATGCCTTCAATCAGGGCATGAGGATTGTAATCAATGATATCCCGGTCTTTAAATGTACCGGGCTCACCTTCATCGGTATTGCAGACGATGTATTTGGTACCTGGAAACGAACGCGGCATGAAGCTCCATTTCAGTCCAGTCGGAAAGCCGGCGCCGCCACGTCCACGCAGGCCGGATGTTTTCAGCTCGGCTATCACATCGTCCTGCGGTATTTTGTCATGAATGATTTTTTTCAGTGCTTGATAGCCGCCGCGGGCTAAATAGGCTTCCAGCGTCCAGCATTCCGGATCAGTTGTATCAACCTGATTGAAAATTACGCCATTTTGGTACATTGCCATCAGTTCAACTCCGCCAGTTTCGCTTCGATGGCTTCTTCGCTCATAAAGCTACACATTTTATGATTGTTCACTAACAGCACCGGCGCATCACCACAGGCACCCATGCATTCGCCTTCTAAAAGTGTGTATTTGCCGTCAGCAGTGGTTTCGCCATAGCGAATACCAAGGCGCTTTTGCAGATATTCACCGGCATTGACACCACCACGCAACGCACAGGGAAGATTGGTACATACGGTGAGTTTATATTTACCTACCGGCTGGAGGTTATACATATTGTAAAAAGTAGCCACTTCCAATGCTTGTGCCGGTGGGATACCTATGTAGTCTGCTACTTCCTCGATGGTTTCTGGCTGTAACCAGCCCTTTTCTGTCTGTGCGATGCGCAGGGCTGACATAATGGCACTGCGACGCTGGTCGGCCGGATATTTGGCCAGTTCTGTATCAATCTGTTTTAAACTCTCAGCGGACAACATTATCTATCCACCTCCCCAAATACAATATCCTGAGTACCAATAATGGCGACCACGTCTGCAAGCATATGGCCGCGTGCCATTTCATCCATACCTTGTAAATGGGCAAAGCCCGGTGCACGGATTTTCATGCGATAAGGTTTGTTGGCACCATCTGAAATCAGATACACACCAAACTCCCCTTTCGGATGCTCAGTGGGCACATAAACTTCACCCTCCGGCACATGCATCCCTTCGGTAAACAGCTTGAAGTGGTGAATCAATTCTTCCATCCCGTCTTTCATAGCGGTACGATGTGGCGGCGCCACGGTATGATCATCCGTAATCACCGGCCCAGGATTGGTTCTGAGCCAGTCAACACACTGGCGGATAATGCGGTTAGCTTGCCGCATTTCATGAATGCGACACAGATAGCGGTCGTAGCAGTCACCATTGATGCCGACCGGAATATCGAAATCCATGGCGGCATAGGCATCATAAGGCTGTTTCTTACGAATATCCCACTCTATACCGGAGCCACGGAGCATCACGCCGGTAAAACCTTTCTGCATGGCTCGCTCTGGTGAAACCACACCAATCCCGACAGTACGCTGTTTCCAGATACGATTATCTGTAAGGAGATTTTCATATTCATCCACGCAGGCAGGGAACCGATTAGTAAAGTCTTCAATGAAGTCTAGCAAGGTGCCTTCACGGCTAGCGTTGAGTTTTTGCAATACCTTGGCATTACGGTATTTGCTGGATTCGTACTTAGGCATGAAATCCGGCAGATCACGGTAAACGCCGCCTGGACGGAAATAAGCAGCATGCATACGTGCACCGGATACCGCCTCGTAAATATCCATCAGGTCTTCACGTTCGCGGAATGCATACAGAAACACAGTCATGGCCCCGATATCCAGTGCATGCGAACCGATACCCATGAGATGGTTGAGGATTCGAGTAATTTCGGCAAACATCACGCGAATATATTGAGCGCGAATGGGTACATCAATATTCAGCAGACGTTCAACAGACAAGCAGTAGGCCTGTTCATTACACATCATGGATACATAATCCAGACGATCCATGTACGGCAATGCCTGAAGATAGGTACGTGATTCAGCTAATTTTTCCGTACCACGGTGTAATAGCCCGATATGTGGATCGGCACGAACGATATTTTCACCATCCATTTCCAGAATCAGGCGCAACACGCCATGTGCAGCCGGATGCTGCGGCCCGAAATTAATGGTGTAATTGCGTAATTTAGACACCGTACTGCTCCTCTCTCACCACGCGCGGCGTGACTTCACGCGGTTCAATCGTTACCGGCTGATAAATCACGCGGCCTTCGGCCTCGTCATAGCGCATTTCCACATAGCCGGAAACCGGAAAATCTTTACGAAATGGGTGACCGACAAAGCCATAGTCAGTCAAAATTCGGCGTAAGTCGGGATGATTGTTAAACAGGATGCCGAACATATCAAACGCTTCGCGTTCATACCAGTTGGCACCGTTATAAATGTCCACAACAGAATCAACCGTAGGAAAATCTTCCGCCTCTACCCATACACGCACGCGAACGCGCCAGTTATTGTTGATTGACAGTAAATGGCTCACAACGGCAAAACGTTTGCCTTCCCATGGTTCATTTTTGTAGCTCTGATAATCCACACCACATAAATCAATCAGAGTTTCGAATTTAAGTTCTTGGTGGTCTCGCAGGGTTTGCATCAGTTGGTGATAATCTGCGGCGGCGCAATCCAGCGTCAGCTCACCGCGATCCAGACAGTAACGTACTTTATCGCCGAAAGTGGTTTCACACACGGCCTTCAGTATTGCTATATCTGCCATATTTTCCTCACTTTCAGACCCGCGCTATGGTGGCGGTACGCTTTATTTTCAGCTGCAATTGCAACAGACCATAAACCAGTGCTTCTGCTGTAGGCGGGCAGCCAGGTACATACACATCGACCGGCACAATACGGTCGCAGCCGCGCACTACCGAATAGGAATAATGGTAATAACCGCCACCATTGGCGCAGGAACCCATTGACAATACCCAGCGTGGCTCTGCCATCTGGTCATAAACTCGGCGCAAGGCAGGCGCCATTTTGTTACATAAGGTACCGGCCACAATCATAAGGTCAGACTGGCGCGGCGACGGACGGAAAATAATGCCGAAGCGGTCTAGGTCATAACGGGCAGCACCGGCCTGCATCATCTCTACAGCACAACAGGCCAGCCCAAAAGTAGCCGGCCACAATGAACCGGTACGCACGTAGTTAAGTACGGTATCGGCAGTAGTTGTGACAAAACCTTTTTTTAAAACGCCTTCTATTCCCATTCCAGAGCGCCTTTTTTCCATTCATAAACAAAGCCGATAACCAAAATCAGCAAAAACAACATCATCGACCAGAAGCCATAGGCACCAAGCTCTTTAAACACCACGGCCCACGGCACCATAAAGGCCACTTCCAGATCAAAGAGGATGAATAAAATGGCCACCAGATAGTAGCGCACATCAAATTTCATACGTGCGTTTTCAAACGCTTCGAAACCGCACTCAAACGGTTCCTGCTTCATTTTATACGGGCGATTTGGTCCCAGTAACAGACCCAGAGAAATAAAAAGAACTCCGGCAGCAAAGCCAACCAGAACAAATATTAAGATGGGGAAATAATTCGCCAACATAATTGCGCCGACCTTATGCAAATATTGGTAAAATTGATGTATTGTAACTAATTTCGAACGTTATTAAAAGTACGTATTACATTAAACAGAAATAAAAAAATAATGTTTTCAATAATATAATGATAATTGTTATCATTAATATCTTCGAACAATTACTTGTTAATTTTCTATATTTTTTTCTGCTAGAGAAAACTGAATATCAATTATAAAATTTTTTATTAATCCCTGTTAGTTACAATTTTGCGCTATAAATATCACTTTTAGATAATTCTAATAACATAATTAAGAGGGTTGAGAGTACGCCCCGCTGTTTAACTTGAATTAAATTCTTTTAGTCGATATTTTTCATTTGTTAAGCTTAACGTTTTTAACTATATATAACATCTTTACTAGCCTAAAATATAATTTCTTGATAAATAAATAACTTACAAATATGCCATATACTCCACACCGTCTGCCAGATGATTGCAGCAATATGAATGAAATCCGTAGCGAAATTGATAACATTGATTATGCGATCATTCAGTTATTGTCCATCCGTTTCGGTTATGTCAAAGCAGCCAGTAAATTTAAAAAAAATACTGCCGATGTTCAAGCCAGTGAACGTTTTAAAAGCATGCTTGAAAAACGCCAGCACTGGGCAGAAGAGCAAGGTCTAAACGGAGAGGTAATCAAAACTCTGTACTCTGATTTGGTTAAATATTTTATTGCCGAAGAATTGAAAGAATTTGAACGCAAGTAATACGCTTACTTTACTCATCAAGAAAGCTAAAATACTGAGCTATTTATTCTGCTTCGGCACGCCGGAAATCACGTATCCGGAAACCCAATGCGAAAAGAGCACCGAAGTACAAGACAATTCCGGCCGCTATCAAGCCACTTAGCTGACCTACTTTTATCAGTCCGCTACTATGCCAATTAAATGGCAAATAATGCTGCAAGAGCCACAGACCGCTTCCCATAATGATCAATGCCATTACCAGCCGCAGCAGAAAACGCATCCATCCTGCTGTGGGTGTATACAGTTTCTGTCGTCGTAAAAGGATATACAACAGCCCAGCATTGATACAGGCACCTAAGCTGATGGCCAGAGCCAGACCAACATGATGCAGTTTCCACACAAACAGAAGATTCATTAACTGCGTCATGCATAAGGTGAAAATCGCGATTTTGACTGGCGTTTTTATGTTTTGACGCGCATAAAAACCTGGTGCCAATACCTTTATCAAAATCAGGCCAATTAGACCAACAGAATAGGCCACCAATGCGCCTTGTGTCATCAGTGCATCATATTCATTGAACTCTCGGTACATAAACAGCGTCGCTACCAATGGAAAGGACAAAACCGCCATACCCACAGCTGCCGGCAAAGTGAGCAGCATACATAGACGCAACCCCCAGTCGAGTAAAGCGGAAAAACTGGCAATGTCATTAGTGGCAGAATGCTTAGACAGCGTGGGCAGTAGAATTGTTCCCAGTGCTACGCCCAGTACACCCGTCGGCAACTCCATTAGGCGATCGGCGTAATACATCCACGATACTGAACCCGATTGCAGATAGGAAGCAAAGATGGTGTTAATCACTAAAGATATCTGCGCCACTGATACACCAAGAATGGCCGGTGCCATTTGCTTTAAAACACGGTTTACGGCCTTGTCCCTAAGTTTTAGCTTAGGCATGGCCAGAAAACCCAGCCTAAATAAATATGGCAATTGATACAACAGCTGCAACAATCCTCCCACAAATACTGCCCATGCCAGAGCCAGTACCGGCGGATGAAAATATGGTGCCAACCATAAAGCAAATACAATAAAGGAGATATTCAAAAATGTGGGGGTAAAAGCCGGCACACTGAACTGATGATAGGTATTGAGTACGCTGCCAACCAGTGAAGACAACGAAATCAAAAATATATATGGGAATGTGATCCGCAATAGCTGGACAGAAAGTGCAAACTTATCGGCATCTTGTTGAAAACCAGGCGCAGAAATATAAATTACCACCGGCGCAGCCAGAATCCCGATGGCTGTCACGATTATTAGCACAAACGACAGCAATCCGGCCACATGCTGCACAAAAGCCCGCGTTGCTTCTGGTGAACGCGTCTCGCGGTACTCAGCCAGTATCGGCACAAAGGCCTGTGAAAATGCGCCTTCGGCAAAAATACGGCGCAACAGATTGGGGAGTTTAAACGCCACAAAAAATGCATCTGTTGCCATGCCCGCACCAAAGCTGCGGGCTATTATGGTGTCGCGGATGAAACCTAGCACACGTGACAACATGGTCATGCTGCTGACTTTGGCCAGAGTACGCAGTAAATTCATCGATTGCACCAACTAAAAACAAAGGCGAAAGTGTACACCGGAATGGCTACCGATTCTATACGGCCAGAATTGAGCTCAAACGGATGGCACCAATCTGCCAAAACGTGCTATTCAGCATCAAATACAATTCAAACAAAAATTAACAGTTTACAAATAGTCACGAATATGGTTATAAGAGTGAACGACTTCTGGTAACAGAGATTTTGATTCATTTAAAGTGACTTAAGGAGCACCCGGTGAAAGTAGGTTTTGTTGGCTGGCGCGGCATGGTGGGTTCGGTATTGATGCAGCGCATGCAGGAAGAAAATGATTTTCAGAACATTGCTGATGCGTATTTTTTCACGACGTCGGCTGCAGGTGCGGCAGCGCCGGATTTTGGTCAGACAGCTAAAACTTTGCTGGACGCGCATAATCTGGAAGCACTGGCACAAATGGATATTATTGTTACCTGTCAAGGTGGTGATTATACAAAAGCTGTGCATCAGCCATTGCGTGAACAAGGCTGGCAGGGTTTCTGGATTGATGCTGCCTCTACCCTGCGTATGAGTGATAAAGCCGTTATCGTACTTGACCCGGTCAACCGTGCTGTAATTGATACTGCATTATCTAGTGGAATCAAAGATTTTGTAGGTGGTAATTGTACGGTATCACTGATGTTGATGGCTCTTGGCGGTCTGTTTGAGCAAGATTTAGTAGAATGGGCTACCAGCATGACCTATCAGGCAGCTTCCGGAGCTGGTGCTCAAAATATGCGCGAGCTGATCAGTGCCATGGGTGCAATTGAATCACAGGTTAGTACCGAGCTGGCCGATCCGGCCAGTGCTATTCTGTCCATCGACCGCAAAGTAGCCGATTTTCTGCGCAGCGATGCTTATCCGCAGACACAATTTGGCGTACCGTTGGCCGGAAGCCTGATTCCTTGGATTGATGCTGATCTGGGTAATGGCCAGTCAAAGGAAGAGTGGAAAGGTGCCGTAGAAACCAATAAGATTTTAGGTCGTAGTACCCAACCACTGGTGATTGATGGATTGTGTGTACGTGTGGGTGCCATGCGTTGCCACAGTCAGGCGCTAACTATAAAACTGAAACAGGATTTACCGGTCTCTGAAATTGAACGTATTTTGGCGTCAGCTAATGACTGGGTAAAAGTCGTGCCGAATGAAAAAAATGCCTCCATGCACGAGCTGACACCTGCGGCTGTTACCGGCACATTAACTGTACCTGTCGGACGTATTCGCAAAATGGGTATGGGCGGTGATTACATTAGTGCATTTACCGTTGGTGACCAGCTTTTATGGGGTGCCGCAGAACCCATCCGGCGCATGTTGCAAATTGTTCTACACAGCAGATAAATATACAGTAGCAAGTTGGATAATATTTACTTGTCCTGTATTCATAACAGGGTGGTTTATATTTAATTACCCTGTTTTTTTCTGAGTGCATTCATAATCGCAATCTGTTCAGATCATTGCGAGAGCATCAATATAAATTCAGCCAGTCCGTATTAAAAGACTGGCTGAAATTCAAAGTAGTTTTAGTTCACTCAAAACGATTATGGTGTAAGCTCATCATGTTCGCTACTATTTAGTATGGCTTGATCCGTTTGGTGTAGCCACTGGCTGGTTAAAGTACCGGCGGTCATGGCGCCACTAACATTCAATGCCGTGCGACCCATATCAATTAAAGGTTCCACCGAAATTAGTAACGCAACTAATGTAATCGGCAAGCCCATTGCCGGTAATACAATCAAAGCAGCAAAAGTCGCACCACCCCCCACCCCTGCTACCCCAACTGAGCTGATGGTTACTATTCCAACTAGGGAGGCTATCCACCAAGGGTCAAGCGGATTAATTCCTACTGTTGGTGCAACCATAGTAGCCAGCATGGCCGGATACAAGCCAGCACAGCCATTCTGCCCGATGGTTGCACCAAAAGAAGCAGCGAAACCAGCAATCGACTTTGGCACACCTAGGCGTTGTGTCTGTGCCTCGACATTTAGTGGAATAGAAGCAGCACTGGAGCGGCTAGTAAAGGCAAATGTCAGCACCGGCCAAACCTTCTGTAGATATTTTATTGGATTGATACCAGAAACCCCTAGCAACAAACCATGTACCATAAACATTAATGCCAATCCCAAATAAGACACCAGTACAAAAGCCCCAAGCTTGATGATATCTTGTAAATTGGAAGCGGCCACTACTTTTGTCATTAACGCCAGCACGCCACAGGGAGTTAATAACATGACGATCCGAACCAGCTTCATAATCCAACTTTGCAACGTATCTATAGCCAGCAATACCCTTTCACCTTTAGCGGCATCATCTTTCAAAAGTTTCAATGCCGCTATACCTAAAAATGCAGCAAAAATCACAACACTGATAATAGAAGTTGGATTTGCTCCAGTTAAATCAGCAAAGGGATTTTTCGGAATAAATGAAAGAAGCAGTTGTGGTACGGTTAAATCGGCTACCTTTCCAACATAATTTGTTTGAATTGCAATATAACGTGCAGTTTCAGCCTCACCCTGAATCAAGCCGTTTGCAGTCAATCCAAACAAGCTGGTAAGAAGAGTTCCTATCAGGGCCGCAATAGCCGTAGTCAGCAACAATACACCTATCGTCATCAGGCTGATTTTGCCCAGCTGTGTGGCATTATGTAAACGCGCTACCGCACTCAGAATAGAAGCAAATACTAGCGGCATCACTACCATCTGTAAAAGCTGAACATAACCATTACCAATTACATTAATCCACTGCAATGATGCATCAACAGCTGGACTGGCTGTGCCGTATACAAGCTGTAGCCCCAGTCCGAATAAAATACCCAGAATCATACCCAGCAATACTTTTCTGGAAAGACTCCATTTGATAAACTGCGTTCGACCAAGCACCCATAATAACAATGCGAACACTATCGTGTTCGCAAGCACGGATAAATTCATTTTATACTCCTGAACTGGCAAACCTTCAGCCAGCGTTTAATACATAGTGCTTATCAAGGATACGTAAATCTTCTCAGCTTGTGAAATAGCCCTTATGCATTCATTTATTCCTTTTTATTATATGTTAAAAGCATAATAACCGCTGTATTAGTCCTGTTTTGCTGACTGAATACAAGTTTTTTTTGTTATCATGCACACGTTTTGCTGAAATCAATTCTATTTTCTGTTTCAGCTTTTAATAATGTCTATATCCTGTTTGATTGGTGATATCTATGTCTGTTTATACCAGTGTCAGCGATGATGAAATGCGCACTTTTCTGCGCGATTATCACTTGGGTCGATTTATTGGTTTGCAAGGTATCGCTCAAGGGGTAACCAACAGTAATTACTTCGTTACCACCACACGGGGACGTTATGTATTAACAGTATTTGAAGCCATGACCCAAGCTGAACTGCCTTTTTTTCTGGATCTTACCCAGCATCTCAGTGCTCATGATGTAGCTTGTCCTACCCCCATTGCCCGAATAGACGGCCGGTTGGATAGTACGCTTGCAAGCAAGCCAGCCTGTTTAGTTACTTGCTTGTCTGGCAAAGACACCAGCAGCCCTTCTGAGCAGCAATGCTTCCATACAGGAGCCATGCTGGCGAAAATGCATTTGGCCGGAACTGAATTTCCTCAAACAATGCCTAATCCACGCTACATAAGCTGGTGGCACGAAGCCAGCAATCGGCTGTTACCTTTTCTAAATGCAGAAGATAAGCATCTATTGCTAGAAGAAATTGCTTTTTTTGATACTCATAATCGTGCGGATTTACCAGAAGGTATTATCCATGCCGATCTGTTCCGTGATAATGTTTTGTTGGACGGGGAGCAGGTAGCCGGATTTATTGATTTCTATTATGCATGTAATGGCAACTTCATGTACGACCTTGCTATTGCAGTAAACGATTGGGCTCGACGAGCAGACAATCATCTTGATCAGAATCTCCAGCAAGCTTTTTTCCGTGGATATGAAAGCATACGAACACTAACCACTGATGAAAAAGATTATTTCCCGATTGCACAACGGGCAGCATGTATCCGTTTCTGGGTTTCACGCTTGCTTGATTATCATTTTCCGCAAGTTGGCGAAATCACCTTCATCAAGGATCCAAATGTATTCCGTGATTTATTGCTAAGCTTGCGCCAGTAATATATTTATATGCCATCAGCAATAGAAAATATATTAATTTCAAACTTTTCAATAAAAAGCAAAGAATATACGGAAGAATTTTTTATCTTAAGAAAAGTTCATTTATTAAATAATTTATCAATCTAATAATTTACAGCTTATTTAAAAAATAATTAATAGTGAATTAAGCCAACCAGATAGCTTCAGCATTAACCAACCATTTTTATCAAAAACTTTGAATTTTTGAAATAATTATATTAACAAAACTACATCTATTCGTATCGAAACTGTGCGATGACATCAGATAAAAACAAAATCAAGAATGTTCACATAAGAAAATATTATTGTTGCGCCCTAGAGATAATTAATACTACTGAAAGAATCTGTTCTGAATCATTATCAACCAGATTTTTGAAAAAAGAATTAACTTTTATACACCATCGTCAATAATATAATTTATTATCAATAAATCTGCTAAATTAGCTTTTGAATCGCTAAGACAATAATTTTTAGATGAATAGTATATAAAATCTTGAATATTAATTATTTAATATTCATATAGATAGTCATTTGCATAATTATTATTGCTGACTATAATGACTTTTATTAACCATAAGAATTTTATTAAAACAACATACAGAGGCATAATGAACACACATAAATCAAAGCGTTTCGTCGCCAAAATCATCACATCGATCATATTATGGCTAGCTACTCTTTATCTGCTTATAGGAGGAATTTGGTTAATTAGTCTGGGCGGTTCCGCTTATTATGCAATCCTAGCAATCGCACTTGGTTTGTTCACCGTTCTATATCAGCGTAATTGCAGCAATAGCCTGTGGTGGTTCGCGATAATCCTCATTGCCACACTTGATTGGGGATTATCGGAATCCGGTACAGACTTTTGGGCATTGGCACCACGTTTTGACATTCTGTTTATACTAGGTCTGTGGCTACTGTTACCATGGCCAACACGCCAATTAACTACAAAACGCAGTGGCCAAGCCGCCATTGCCATTGGATTGATAGTTATTCTGGGTATCATGCTTTACAGCATTAATCATGACCCACAGGAAATCAACGGAACCATTTCGCGCGCCCAGCCAGCACCTGCAGTAGACCCAAATGGCGTAGCAGCAGAAGACTGGCCCGCCTATGGCCGTACACAAGGCGGTACACGCTATTCCCCTTTAACTCAAATCAATACCAATAACGTTAATCAGCTTAAAGTAGCCTGGACCTATCACACCGGTGATTTCAAAACTAATAACGACTCAGCGGAAACAACTAATGAGCTGACACCAATTAAAATCGGTAACAAACTATTCATTTGTACACCACATCAGTTTCTGGATGCCCTCGATGCCACAACAGGTAAAAGGCTTTGGCGTTTTGATCCAAAGTTACGCAGCAATAAAACCTTTCAACATCTAACTTGCCGTGGTGTCAGCTATTACGACGCGACCAAAGCTAAGCAAAATGAAACCACTCCTTCTACTTTATGTCTACGAAAAGTCCTTTTGCCGGTTAATGATGGACGTTTAATTGCAGTTAATGCCGACAATGGACAAAAATGTCAGGACTTTGGCAATAACGGCGAAATCAACCTTCAAGCTAAAATGCCTTACGCATATTTAGGTGGCTACAATCCTACTTCACCGCCGGTAGTGACACCCAGCACTATTATCATTGGTGGGTCTGTTACTGATAATCTCTCCACAAAAGAGCCCTCTGGTGTCATCCGTGGTTATGATGCCAACAATGGCCATCTGAAATGGATATTTGATACTGGTGCACAAAATCCGAATGCCATGCCGGGTGAAAATACTACTTTTGTGCATAATTCTCCCAATGCTTGGGCACCTCTAGCCTATGACCAGCAAAGGAATATTGTTTATGTACCTACTGGGGTAGGTACACCAGATATCTGGGGAGGCAATCGAGATAAACTCAAAGAACGATATGCTAATTCCATCGTGGCACTAAATGCCTCCACCGGAAAACTTATTTGGCATTTTCAGACCACTCATCACGATTTATGGGATATGGATGTGCCAGCTCAACCATCATTAATGGATGTAACACTACCTTCAGGAAAACGAGTACCAGCCATTTATATTTTGACTAAAACTGGTAATATTTTTGTGCTTAATCGTGAAACTGGACAACCCATTGTTCCTATTACAGAAAAATCAGTACCGCAAACCTTAAAACGTGGCAATCCAACTAAAGGCGAGCACTATGCAGCAACTCAGCCATTCTCAACACTAAGCCTGACACCACAGGGCAAACTCACAGATAAGGATATGTGGGGTGCAACCATGTTCGATCAGCTTGTCTGCCGAATTCAATTTAAACGTCTAAATTATGATGGCATTTATACGCCACCTTCTGAAAATGGCACTCTTGTATTTCCCGGAAATCTAGGTGTGTTTGAATGGGGTGGTATATCTGTGAATCAAGATCGTCAGATTGCACTAATGAA
This sequence comes from Snodgrassella alvi, assembly GCF_040741455.2. Taxonomy (NCBI): domain Bacteria; kingdom Pseudomonadati; phylum Pseudomonadota; class Betaproteobacteria; order Neisseriales; family Neisseriaceae; genus Snodgrassella; species Snodgrassella alvi. The sequence goes on along the minus strand of NZ_CP160328.2, from coordinate 1,586,019 downwards.
TCCGATTGGACTACCTTTCATTTCTCGCCTGATACCAACCAATCCAAACAGAGCACAGCAAGAACAAGGTGCAGGCACAGAAAACGGTATGCAACCCATGTATGGGGTACCTTATGGAGTAGAAATCAATCCTTTCCTATCTCCGATTGGCTTACCCTGCAAACAACCAGCCTGGGGATTTGTTAGCGGCGTAGATTTACAAACTAATAAAGTAGTCTGGAAAAAACGTATCGGAACAATACGCGATAGCCTACCGAAACTGTTTGAACTGCCTCCGATGAAAATCGGTGTACCAGGGCTTGGCGGTTCAATATCTACTGCAGGTAATGTAATGTTTGTCAGTGCCACACAAGATGATTATCTACGTGCCTTCGACACTAGTAATGGTCAATTATTATGGCAGGCACGCTTACCAGCAGGTGGTCAAGCAACACCTATGACCTATGCTGTTAATGGCAAACAATACGTTGTACAAATGGCCGGAGGTCATGGTTCATTTGGTACAAAAATGGGTGATACATTAATTGCCTACACCCTGCCATAAGTTTTAAAGAACACGGATAATCTGATTACTGACTGTTCATACTCAAATCAGACAAATATAAACAAAAAAGACATGTTAAAACATGTCTTTTTTTTAGCCCTTGCAAAATTCAGACGACGATATTAACCAAACGTTTTGGCACAACAATTACTTTTTTCGGCGTTCTTCCTTCAACAAAACGCTGTACAGATGGCTCAGCCAATGCCGCGGCCTGTGCTGCATCATTACTGATATCAGCTGCAACGGTAATCTGTCCACGCAGCTTACCATTTACCTGCACCATTAAGGTTATTTCGTCTTGTACCAGTGCAGCTTCATCCACACGCGGCCATGCTGCTTCCCACAGCGTTTTCTGCGTAGACACCTCATTCCACAATATTTCACATACATGAGGCACAATCGGCCACAGCAGGCGCAACACGGATTCCAACACCTCTTGAGCTACTGTACGTCCTAGCTCTGAACTGCAATCGGTACGATCATATTGATTAAGCAGTTCCATCACTGCAGCAATAGCAGTATTGAACTGCTGGCGACGGCCATAGTCATCGGTTACCTTGGCTATCGTGGTGTGTAATTTTAGACGCAATGCTTTCAGTTCAGCGGACAACCCATCCTGACTACCTGAAAATGCCTTTACACTGGTACCTTGCTGCAAGTACTCATACACCGTACGCCATAAACGCCGTAGGAAGCGGTGTGCACCATCTACACCAGCATCAGACCATTCCAGCGATTGTTCTGGTGGTGCAGCAAACATCATAAACAAACGCGCTGTATCTGCTCCATAACGGTCGATCAGCTCTTGGGGATCGACACCGTTATTTTTAGATTTAGACATTTTCTCAATGCCGCCAATACAAACAGGTTTGCCATCTGCTTTTAAAGTTGCCTCCAGTGGTCTACCCTTATCATCACGCTTTAAGTCCACATCTTGTGGTGCAATCCATTCTTTACTACCATTCGCACCCTCACGGTAATAGGTTTCACAAACTACCATACCCTGAGTAAGCAGACGTTCAAATGGTTCATCTACATTTAACAACCCTTCATCACGCATTAATTTAGTAAAGAAGCGCGCATATAACAAGTGCAAAATTGCATGTTCAATCCCACCAATATACTGGTCAGCATTCAACCAGTAATTAGCAGCCTCTTTATCCACCATAGCCGTATCACATTGCGGCGAAGCATAGCGTATCGCATACCAGCTGGATTCAACAAACGTATCCATTGTATCGGTCTCGCGGCGAGCAGGCTTTCCACAGCACGGACAATTGGTTTCATAAAATTCCGGCATTCTGGTCAAAGGTGATCCAGCACCATCAGGGACAACATTTTCTGGTAATACTACAGGCAGCTGATCTTCCGGCACCGTAACATCACCACAATCATCACAATGAATAACCGGAATCGGACAGCCCCAGTAACGCTGGCGAGAAATACCCCAGTCGCGCAGACGGTATTGCGTTTTCGGTGCACCAGCATTTTTCGCCTGCAAAATTTCACCTATACGTTCAAACGCTGCCTGAAAATCTAAGCCGTCCAATTCACCACTGTTAATACATTGCGTCTGCTCCTTACTGCCATACCATTCCTGCCAAGCTTGCGTATTGAATTCATCATCAGCCTGAGTAGAAGCAATTACCTGCTTAATCGGCAAGCGATACTTAGTGGCAAATTCAAAATCACGCTCATCATGAGCCGGAACTGCCATCACAGCACCATCACCGTAACCCCATAGCACATAATTAGCTACCCACACCGGCAGTACATCACCGTTCAGAGGATTAACAGCAAACCGACCTGTCGGCATACCTTTCTTTTCCATCGTAGCCATATCAGCTTCTGCAACTGAACCAGCCTTACACTCAGCAATAAACTGCTGTAAATCTGGATTATCAATAGCTGCTGCAGTGGCTAGAGGATGTTCTGCTGCTACCGCAATGTAAGTTGCACCCATCAGCGTATCTGGACGTGTAGTGTAGACCTGCACATAGTCAGCATAATCACCGCTCAAACCGGCCTTACTGTCATCAGCTAGCGCAAACCGAACCTGCATACCACGCGACTTTCCAATCCAATTGCGCTGCATGGTTTTAACCTGCTCAGGCCAATGCTCCAGTGTATCCAGCCCATTGAGCAGCTCTTCAGCATAATCCGTAATTTTAAAGTAATACATCGGGATTTCGCGTTTTTCCACAATCGCACCAGAACGCCAACCACGCCCATCTACTACTTGTTCATTAGCCAATACAGTCTGATCTACCGGATCCCAGTTAACCGTACCATTTTTCTTATAAATAATGCCTTTTTGAAACAAACGCACAAACAGCCATTGTTCCCAGCGATAATACTCTGGCGTACATGTCGCAATTTCTCGACCCCAGTCAATCGCAAAGCCCAGACTTTGCAACTGTTTTTTCATATAAGCAATATTGTCATACGTCCATTGTGCGGGCGCCACTTGATGCTTCATTGCTGCATTTTCAGCCGGCAAGCCAAATGCATCCCACCCCATCGGCTGCATAACATTAAAACCATTAAGCAGACGATAACGGCTCAATACATCACCAATTGTGTAGTTACGCACATGTCCCATATGTAACTTACCAGAAGGATAAGGGAACATCGACAGACAATAATATTTGGGTTTTGGACTAAAATCTTCAGCGTTAAATAAGCGGTATTCCTGCCAGCGTGCCTGCGCTGCGGGTTCAATTTTCTCAGGACAGTATTGTTCTTGCATCATGAATCATCAATTTATTGTATAAAAATAGACCGCTATTATAACAGCTTACTCCAGACACCAACTTGCAATTAATTACTTTAGTAAGATAGTAGATTCCTTCAACTCTTCGATATTGAAAACATACTATGTAATCAATCAATTTAAATAATATATTCACATTGCATATATTTATCTAAAAAAACCACCGATACCAAGGGAGAGAATATCGGTGGACAATTTGCGGGAAAACACTACTTACTCAATACTGACTGTCAGGCAACAACAATATTGATAAAATAATTATATTAATCCGAGCATTAAACGCAGTTAATCTATGCTAAGTCAAACAAAAGAATTTGTTTTATTCCACAGAATCAGCCAATTCATGTGAAGAATTAAATTTTTTAAGCAATTTTAATGCCTTATCAGGATCATCATTGCGCAGAATTTTCTGCACCTCATTTTCTAGCATTAACAAATCACTTTGAATAATCTGATTTTTTACTGCTAGAATGTTATTCGCATTCATCGAAAAACGACGTAACCCCATCGCCATAAGCAGACGCGTATACTGGGCATCTCCAGCCATTTCTCCGCAAATCGACACTGGTTTATTTAACCGCACAGCAGTACGAATAACATGTAATAGCAGCTTAAGCACTGCAGGATGACCAGGCTGATATAAATAACTAACGCTTTCATCATTACGATCAGCAGCCAATGTATACTGAATCAAATCATTGGTACCCACAGACACAAAATCAATCAGTTTCAGAATAGAATTCACAGTTAAAGCAGCTGATGGTATTTCTATCATCGCGCCGACCTGAATTTTTTCATCAAACTTTTGAAAACGGTCATTTAACTGCTGTTTAGCAGTATTCAGATGAGTTAGGCATTGTTGAATTTCAGTGACTGACGAAATCATTGGCCACATCATGCGTACAGGACCGAGAACAGCAGCTCTCATAATAGCCCTCATCTGAGTACGAAACATCACAGGTTCTGCCAAACATAATCGAATTCCAGTCAGACCTAGGGCTGGATTCATCGTATGACTGGGTCCAAACCAACGCGGATTTTTATCAACACCCAAATCAATAGTGCGTATAGTTAATGGTTTACCTTTCAGCCTTTTTACCACATCAGCATATTCTGTATATAGCTCTTCTTCTGTCGGTAATGCATCCCGATTTAGGTAAAAAAATTCACTGCGGTACAGCCCGATACCATCTACACCCAGATTATTTAATGATTTAATATCATTAACACTTTCAATATTGCCTAAAAGCTCTATATTGATGCCATCTAGGGTTGTTGCCGCCGTATTTTTTAGTTTATTTAATTGCCGTTTTAGACTACGAAATTCGCGTAAACGCCGACGATATTCTTTTAAAATAACATCATCAGGCGCAATAATGACTACGCCCATAGAACCGTCAACTATTATCAATTCATCTTCATTAATTAACTCACGGGCATATCCAAGCGCAATTACTGATGGAATATCTAGACTACGCCCCAAAATAGCTGTGTGACTAGTTGGACCACCAGCATCTGTAACAAAAGCAGCAATACGGCTGTCTTTAAAAAAGACGGTATCTGCCGGTGATAAATCATGTGCAACCAGAATCGTATCTTCTTCAAAGTCCTCGGCTTCAGTTACAACTTCTGTAGATAGTCCAATCAGATTTTTAAAAATACGCTCAACCACCTGCAACATATCTTGTTTACGCGCGCGCAGATAATTATCTTCAATTGCATCAAACTGTTCAGCTAACTTATCTGTTTGTAACTTTAAAGCCCATTCAGCATTAATACACTTTTCTTTAATAATATCAACAGGCTCTCGAGACAGACTGACATCTCCAAGCAGCATCAGATGCAAAGAAATAAACGCGCCTAGTTCCGAAGGTGCATTTTGAGGAATATCGGTGCGTAGCTGTTCTAACTGACGGCGTGTCGTTTTAATAGCCTGCTCATAGCGGGCAATTTCTGCTGGAATTTCTTCTATGGATAAATCGCGATGAGGGACATCGTCCATCCCACGTACGACTAAATGAGCCCGTCCAATAGCTACTCCGGTTCCTACTGCCACACCATGCAGCACTATACACATTATTCGTCTTCACCAAAATAATTGTTAATCAGTTCAACTAATGCCTGCATCGCCTGATTTTCATCTACTCCATCTGTTTCCAGTTCAATAACACTACCCTGCGCGGCAGCTAGCATCATCAGACCCATAATACTTTTACCATTCACTCGCCGGCTTTTCCGTGTTACCCACACTTCACACTGAAAACTACTGGCCACCTGAGTAAATCTATTCGAAGCTCGTGCATGCAAACCTAGCTTATTAACAATTTCAATTTCCTTTTTTATCATGTTAGGGCTCATCCTGATTAGATATAGTCATAATACCGGCGATAGCAGCTGCTTTAACATCATCAGCAAATTTATGCACATCTTCTGCTTTAGTAAAATTTTGCAGTGCTTTGATTAACATAGGAGCATTCAAACCAGTAAGTAAAATAACATCTTCTCGCTGAATCAGCCGGCGTACCAAATTGCACGGCGTAGCTCCAAATATATCTGTCAAAATCAGTACACCATGGCCATAATCCAAAGCGGCCAGTTTCTCTACCACCTCTTTATGTATATTTTCTATTAAATCGCTGCTACGTACCCCGATTAATGAAACTTTTTCAGGTACAGATCCAAAAATATGCTGAATTAACTGCATATTTGCCTGTCCCACAGTCTCATGGGTTACAATCATCAAACCTATCATCGTATAACCTATTACAATTACAGCTCCAAGTGTACCGAATATTTCTCACAAACGAAAAATAATTGCACCTGCTATCGCTGCCCAGTAAAAATAAGCTAAAACTCAACTGAATATCATTTTTTCGAAAACTTATCATACTTGTCTTATAGCAGAAAGAGAAATATTGAAAGAAAAAGATTCAGGTTTTAAGCTTTATCCACAAGATGGGTATTTTAGTCAAAATTCTTAATATACAACCGATATCAATTTTCAATGAAAAATTCTTAAGTTCTTGAAATGCTCAGTTTTTAATAATTTATTATTTAATAAATCTTTTGGTCAAAATTATTGTTAAGATATTTTGTATCATACTTAGTTTCAGATATTTATGATTTCAAATCAAATTATCTAACCGAGACGTACGGCACGCGCAACTACACAGAATTTGACTACAGCAACAGCAGGCAAGCAATCTATTTCCTCTTCGGCCGCGAAACGACCGGCCTGCCGCAGGAGTTCGCACAGGCCAGAGCAGATCACTGCCTGCGTATCCCTCAGACTTCCCATATCCGCTCATTGAATCTATCCAACGCAGCGGCCATCGTAGTGTACGAAGCCCTACGGCAGCAGGGGTTCGCTGGTTTGTCTTAACCAGTTTCTCATTCAGCACAAAGCAAAAAACCCAGTAGACTATCTACTGGGTTCTTTTTAATGGGTGTCTGGCGGTGTCCTACTTTCACATGGGCATCCATACTATCATCGGCGCTAGGTCGTTTCACGGTCCTGTTCGGGATGGGAAGGCGTGGGACCAACCCGCTATGGCCGCCAGACTTTAAACTGTCAAATCAGAAAGCCTTAATCTTGGTGATGCTTGTATTCTCATCAGTAAGCTTTATCATTTACCTTGCACATCTTCTGCGTGCGAAGTCCTTCAAATGATAGAGTCAAGCCTCACGAGCAATTAGTATCGGTTAGCTCCAAGTGTTACCACTCTTCCACACCCGACCTATCAACGTCCTGGTCTCGAACGTCTCTTTAGAGGGATTAAATCCCTAGGGAAGTCTCATCTTCAGGCGAGTTTCACGCTTAGATGCTTTCAGCGTTTATCTCTTCCGAACTTAGCTACCCGGCGATGCGACTGGCGTCACAACCGGTACACCAGAGGTTCGTCCACTCCGGTCCTCTCGTACTAGGAGCAGCCCCCGTCAAACTTCCAACGCCCACTGCAGATAGGGACCAAACTGTCTCACGACGTTTTAAACCCAGCTCACGTACCACTTTAAATGGCGAACAGCCATACCCTTGGGACCGACTACAGCCCCAGGATGTGATGAGCCGACATCGAGGTGCCAAACTCCGCCGTCGATATGAACTCTTGGGCGGAATCAGCCTGTTATCCCCGGAGTACCTTTTATCCGTTGAGCGATGGCCCTTCCATTCAGAACCACCGGATCACTATGTCCTGCTTTCGCACCTGCTCGACTTGTCGGTCTCGCAGTTAAGCTACCTTGTGCCATTGTACTATCAGTCCGATTTCCGACCGGACCTAGGTAACCTTCGAACTCCTCCGTTACTCTTTGGGAGGAGACCGCCCCAGTCAAACTGCCTACCATGCACGGTCCCCGATCCAGATAATGGATCCGGGTTAGAACCTCAAAGTCACCAGGGTGGTATTTCAAGGACGGCTCCACAGAAACTAGCGTTCCTGCTTCTTAGCCTCCCACCTATCCTACACAAGTGACTTCAAAGTCCAATGCAAAGCTACAGTAAAGGTTCACGGGGTCTTTCCGTCTAGCAGCGGGGAGATTGCATCTTCACAACCATTTCAACTTCGCTGAGTCTCAGGAGGAGACAGTGTGGCCATCGTTACGCCATTCGTGCGGGTCGGAACTTACCCGACAAGGAATTTCGCTACCTTAGGACCGTTATAGTTACGGCCGCCGTTTACTGGGGCTTCGATCCGATGCTTGCACATCTTCAATTAACCTTCCAGCACCGGGCAGGCGTCACACCCTATACGTCCACTTTCGTGTTTGCAGAGTGCTGTGTTTTTATTAAACAGTCGCAGCCACCTATTCTCTGCGACCTCTAATAGCTTACAGAGTAAATCTTTCACCATCAGAGGCATACCTTCTCCCGAAGTTACGGTATCAATTTGCCGAGTTCCTTCTCCTGAGTTCTCTCAAGCGCCTTAGAATTCTCATCCTACCCACCTGTGTCGGTTTGCGGTACGGTTTCATTCAAACTGAAGCTTAGTGGCTTTTCCTGGAAGCGTGGTATCAGTCACTTCGTGTCCTTAGACACTCGTCATCACTTCTCGGCGTTAAGCACCCGGATTTGCCTAAGTGCTCCACCTACCGGCTTAAACGATCTATTCCAACAGATCGATGACCTAACCTTCTCCGTCCCCACATCGCATTTGAATCAAGTACAGGAATATTAACCTGTTTCCCATCGACTACGCATCTCTGCCTTGCCTTAGGGGCCGACTCACCCTACGCCGATGAACGTTGCGTAGGAAACCTTGGGTTTTCGGCGACAGGGCTTTTCACCCTGTTTATCGCTACTCATGTCAACATTCGCACTTCTGATACCTCCAGCATGCTTCTCAACACACCTTCTTCGGCCTACAGAACGCTCCCCTACCATGTCAGTTGCCTGACATCCGCAGCTTCGGTTACAGATTTGAGCCCCGTTACATCTTCCGCGCAGGACGACTCGACCAGTGAGCTATTACGCTTTCTTTAAATGATGGCTGCTTCTAAGCCAACATCCTGGCTGTCTCGGCCTTCCCACTTCGTTTACCACTTAATCTGTCATTTGGGACCTTAGCTGGCGGTCTGGGTTGTTTCCCTCTTGACACCGGACGTTAGCACCCGATGTCTGTCTCCCGAGGAACCACTTGATGGTATTCTTAGTTTGCCATGGGTTGGTAAGTCGCAATGACCCCCTAGCCATAACAGTGCTTTACCCCCATCAGTGTCTTGCTCGAGGCACTACCTAAATAGTTTTCGGGGAGAACCAGCTATCTCCGAGTTTGTTTAGCCTTTCACCCCTATCCACAGCTCATCCCCGCATTTTGCAACATGCGTGGGTTCGGTCCTCCAGTACCTGTTACGGCACCTTCAACCTGGCCATGGATAGATCACTCGGTTTCGGGTCTACACCCAGCAACTCGTCGCCCTATTAAGACTCGGTTTCCCTGCGCCTCCCCTAATCGGTTAAGCTCGCTACTGAATGTAAGTCGTTGACCCATTATACAAAAGGTACGCAGTCACGGATTACTCCGCTCCCACTGTTTGTATGCATCAGGTTTCAGGTTCTGTTTCACTCCCCTCCCGGGGTTCTTTTCGCCTTTCCCTCACGGTACTGGTTCACTATCGGTCGATGATGAGTATTTAGCCTTGGAGGATGGTCCCCCCATATTCAGACAGGATTTCTCGTGTCCCGCCCTACTTCTCGTATACTTAGTACCATCTCTGAAATTTCAAATACGGGGCTATCACCCTCTGTGGCCAAGCTTCCCAGCTTGTTCTTCTATCTCAGTGACTATCATATACAGGCTCTTACGCGTTCGCTCGCCACTACTTGCGCAATCTCGGTTGATTTCTTTTCCTCTGGGTACTTAGATGGTTCAGTTCTCCAGGTTCGCTTCTCTAAACCTATGTATTCAGTTTAGGATACCATGCTTTTACATGGTGGGTTTCCCCATTCGGATATCGCGGGATCACAGCTCTATTGCCAGCTCCCCCACGCTTTTCGCAGGCTTACACGTCCTTCTTCGCCTATCATCGCCAAGGCATCCACCTGATGCACTTATTCACTTGACTCTATCATTTCAAGAACCTCTTGACTTCATCACAACTACCGTTGACCTGTAATCATGACTTAAGCTCCCTACTCTCATAAAGCTTACTTCTTGGTTGTCTGAACAACGCCTTTTGTCTTCGTTGCTCAGCGATACAATCATCACCCAATTCTTTCAGCACTTCCACTTCATCCGTCTCCAGACTCTGCTTCCATGCCTCAATCTTTGTTTGTTGATTTCGGCTTTCCAATTTGTTAAAGATCGATGCGTTACTTCGCAAATTAAATTCAGCTTCCGCTTCATCTGCTTCCAGATAAACTCAATTTAATTTCCAAAGTAAAGTGTGGTGGAGGCAAACGGGATCGAACCGATGACCCCCTGCTTGCAAAGCAGGTGCTCTACCAACTGAGCTATGCCCCCTCTCTTCTTAAATAAGTGGTGGGTCTGGGAGGACTTGAACCTCCGACCCCACGCTTATCAAGCGTGTGCTCTAACCAGCTGAGCTACAAACCCAGTTTATTCAGTCTCTTCTCGCATCTTTTCAGTTTACCGATAAGTGTGAATGCGAATAACCCTCTTCTTTTCTCTAGAAAGGAGGTGATCCAGCCGCAGGTTCCCCTACGGCTACCTTGTTACGACTTCACCCCAGTCATGAAGCATACCGTGTTAAGCGACCCCCTTGCGGTTAGTCTACCCAATTCTGGTATCCCCCACTCCCATGGTGTGACGGGCGGTGTGTACAAGACCCGGGAACGTATTCACCGCAGTATGCTGACCTGCGATTACTAGCGATTCCGACTTCATGCACTCGAGTTGCAGAGTGCAATCCGGACTACGATCGGCTTTCTGAGATTGGCTTCACCTCGCGGCTTCGCTACCCTCTGTACCGACCATTGTATGACGTGTGAAGCCCTGGTCATAAGGGCCATGAGGACTTGACGTCATCCCCACCTTCCTCCGGTTTGTCACCGGCAGTCTCATTAGAGTGCCCAACTTAATGATGGCAACTAATGACAAGGGTTGCGCTCGTTGCGGGACTTAACCCAACATCTCACGACACGAGCTGACGACAGCCATGCAGCACCTGTGTTACGGTTCCCGAAGGCACTCTCCTATCTCTAAGAGATTCCGTACATGTCAAGACCAGGTAAGGTTCTTCGCGTTGCATCGAATTAATCCACATCATCCACCGCTTGTGCGGGTCCCCGTCAATTCCTTTGAGTTTTAATCTTGCGACCGTACTCCCCAGGCGGACAATTTCTCGCGTTAGCTTCGCTACTAAGACATCTAGTGCCCCAACAGCTAATTGTCATCGTTTAGGGCGTGGACTACCAGGGTATCTAATCCTGTTTGCTACCCACGCTTTCGAGCATGAACGTCAGTGTTATCCCAGGAGGCTGCCTTCGCCATCGGTATTCCTCCACATCTCTACGCATTTCACTGCTACACGTGGAATTCTACCTCCCTCTGACACACTCTAGTTAGACAGTTTCAAATGCACGTCCCAAGTTGAGCTCGGGGATTTCACATCTGACTTATCTAACCGTCTGCGCTCGCTTTACGCCCAGTAATTCCGATTAACGCTCGCACCCTACGTATTACCGCGGCTGCTGGCACGTAGTTAGCCGGTGCTTATTCTTTAGGTACCGTCAGCACCAGGTGGTATTAGCACCCGGCTTTTCTTCCCTAACAAAAGTCCTTTACAACCCGAAGGCCTTCTTCAGACACGCGGCATGGCTGGATCAGGGTTCCCCCCATTGTCCAAAATTCCCCACTGCTGCCTCCCGTAGGAGTTTGGGCCGTGTCTCAGTCCCAATGTGGCGGATCATCCTCTCAGACCCGCTATGGATCGTCGCCTTGGTAGGCCTTTACCCCACCAACTAGCTAATCCAACATCGGCCGCTCAAATAACGCGAGGTCCTAAGATCCCCCGCTTTCCCCCTCAGGGCGTATGCGGTATTAGCCATCCTTTCGGACAGTTATCCCCCATTACTCGGTACGTTCCGATGCATTACTCACCCGTTCGCCACTCGCCACCAGAGAGCAAGCTCTCCGTGCTGCCGTTCGACTTGCATGTGTAAAGCATGCCGCCAGCGTTCAATCTGAGCCAGGATCAAACTCTTATGTTTAATCTTAGCTTGTTGTAATCCTGAAGTTCCCTTCAGTATCACTGGTCTGCTTCAAAGTTATTGACAAGATTTATTACTATCCTGTCCCTCTGAATCAGTGTGAGGCTTATCCGCACTCACACTTATCGGTAATCTGTTCTGTTAAAGAGCGTTGCTTTCGACTGCGTTCTACTTTAAACTGTTTCGTTCGTTTCGGCTCGCGTCTCAGCGAAGAAGGCGAACTATACGCCCCTACATCCACCCTGTCAACTACTTCCTCCTCTTATTTTTATACAATCTACCAAACCGCTGTTCTAATAAGATTTATTTTTTGTCTTTATGACTGCATTGAAGTTTGCTTTAGCTTGCCAAGAATATGGCCATAAGTTGATTTTTGTTTGAGTGACACGATTCCTTTCACATAATACGGGAATCTTTTGGTTAAATGTTTTATATAAGTAGTATTTTATTAAAGATAAAAGCACGCCGACAGCGTGCTTTTATCTTATGTTTTATAAATTATTTATATCCACCTTTAACTAAGGTTCCACTTTCGTCATGCTGCCAAGTGATCGCCCCAGGACATGCAGCTGAGCCTCTGGACAATGTAGAAATAGAACCTTTAATGGTGTTGTTGTTGGCGGTTGGTGGCAAAAATTTAACCTCATAGTAAGGCCAACCTTTTTTATCACACGTCAAATGAAAGGAGGGATTATTCATTTTATAGTTTTCGATCCATGAGATTTGTTTACTGGCCAAATTACCCGCAGATGGACTTACTTCCCACTGTCCTATGACATCTCGGCGTCCTGTAGTTAGATTTGTTACAGTTCCCATCAGCAAATTTCCATTTTTCTGTACTCGGAACGCAAAGGTATCTCCTAACTCTCCTGGTATATACATACGACAAGTGGCACCACTTCTAGCGCCATCAGCCCCACCCTTACAATTTGCATGTCTGGCAATGGTGTCTTTACGAAAACTACTAAACAACACCATAAACTGACGAGAACCATCTTTTGCGTTTTTAGTTGGTTGAATACCAGTATACCCAATCCCGCCACCACCTGTGAAACCGAACTGATTTGAAAAATAAAACTCATCAACGGGAGCAGCCTGATTAATGGTAATACCAAAGGTTATATTTTCTATTACTTTATTAGTAGGAATATTCCAGTTTAGTGTAGGGGTAGCGGCTAAAGCATAACCAGTAGTAAATGCCATTGCCATTGCCGTAATTCGTCTTTTCATAACTTTCTCCTTAAAATATTTATTAATTATCTGAGTTTGAGCAATCTTATGCGTTTTATGCTTGCGCATATTGTCTCTTTAATATTTTATCAAAAAATAGTAATTATTCAAATGCTTAAAATCTTCATTAGATATATGTAGGTGTTGAGATTAGAATCTTAAAATATTTGTCTTAATTAAGAAGATTTTTTGCTTGGTAATGGAGCTTAATATTTAGCTAGCTTGGCTCTAATCATCGTAAATTTCTTAGTTTGCACTATCAGAATAGGCATGTGTTTTAGTGTTAAGTCATGTTGCAAATAGGAATGGTTTCTATTATCATAATCAAAATATGGAAAACCAACGTAAAGCCAATTTTTTGATTGTTGTTTTTGTTCTCAGCATGCATGTGCTTTTATTCTGGGCAATTGCTATTCATTCTCAAAAAATTGATATTGACACAAAAATACAATCCCTTAGTTTTGTCGATTTAGGTATGAGTGGACATCAGGCTATTCCAGATGTTGCACCTAGTTCACCAACTAAACAACCTGTCGTACAGAAACAAATCATGAAGGTTTCGGCAACTAAGAAAGTGATATCGGATAAATCGATAATTAAACCTGTGGCTTCGATTAAAAGACAAAGTGAATTTAATGTTAATCCTACTAAAGAAGATAAGCCTAAACTAATACCCACAACGGCGAAACCCAGTCTTATCAAGCCGACTTCTGAAAATAATTCATCTGCCTCTATTTCTTCTAATAATGAAGGTAAATCTGACTCAACATCTACAAGTAATAAAAATAACGCTGACCAAGCTGGCGGTAGTTTAGTGGTACCCAAAGACTATCAGGGCGGCTATCTAGCTGCCTTACGGCCTGTTTATCCACCTGAATCGATGAATAACGGTGAAGAAGGAGTTGTTGGAATCACTGTATCAGTATCTGCAGATGGTAAACCCCTAGATGTAGCAATCAGCAAAAGTAGTGGATTTAGCCGCTTGGATCGTTCAGCCAAACAGGCTGTACTGAAATATCGATTTAAACCGGCTACTCGTGGCGGTATACCTATTCCGTATAAATATCATTTTAATGTTGCTTTTAGAATGCCTAATTAAGAGTGGCTAGCGGTAATTTAGTTTTTATATCTATTTAGATGATTTAATTAAATCATTATTAACTTTGAAGGTAATTATTCTTATGGACGGTAATATTGCTTCAATTTATGCTCAGAGTGGCTGGATTTTGCTGACTGTTTTAGCCATTCTTGTCCTGATGAGCATTATGACCTGGATTATTGCATTGATGCGTTGCTGGAGCTTATGGTGTGCCAGACGGGATAATCGCACTGCTTTAAATTGTTTTGCTTCAGCAGAAAATCTGACTCAGTTACAACATGAATTGGCTGATAATCAGTCTCCGGTTGCAAGTCTTACCCGGGATGCTCTGCGTGCGAGCAAGCTGTATCATGATCAGGCTAATCATTCTTTAGCTGCGGCAATGCCTTTTAATCGCTATCTTACCAGCCAGATTCGCAATAGTATGGAGCAGATTTTACGGCGCTATGAAAGCGGATTAACCGTTCTGGCTTCTATTAGTTCGAGTGCGCCTTTTATCGGGCTCTTTGGTACGGTATGGGGTATTTATCATGCTTTAATTAATATCGGGCATAGTGGGCAAATGAGTATTGCTGCTGTTGCTGGTCCCATAGGGGAGGCGCTGATTTCTACCGCCATTGGTTTGTTTGCTGCTATTCCGGCTTTGTTGTTTTATAACGGTTTGGTTCGCAGCAAGAAAAATTTAAGTCGTGATCTGGATGGTTTTGCTCATGACCTGCATGCGCAGCTATTAAATAATGGGGAATAAGTGATGGCATTTGGTCATTTTAGCGATGATGAGGTTCATGAGTCAGCAGATATCAATGTAACGCCGCTGGTTGATGTGATGCTGGTACTGTTAATTGTGTTTATGATTACCATGCCGGTACTGACTCACTCTATACCATTAACCTTGCCTACTACAGCAAATTCGCAGCAAAAGGCTGAGCCCAAAGCACCATTGCGATTATCGATTGGGGCTGATGGAGAATATAAGCTAGGTGACAAGTCTCTTACATTGACACAGCTACAAAATAATTTACATTCAGAAGTGCAGGCTAATCCTGATGTGGTATTGGCAATAGCTGCTGATAAACATGTTGCTTATGATCATGTTGCTCAGGTCTTGGCTGCAGCACGGGATGCAGGTTTGGTGAAGGTTGGCTTTGTTACAGAAGACAAGTAGAGGTTTAATTTGGATTTGTAATACAGACTAATTTTACTGGAAGATTGATGCACTTTCTTATAAAAGAAAGTCCTTTTTTGTTCAGCTTCATATTTTTAATGAAATTGGTTATCAATTTAAGCCATTTATTTGCTCATGAATATAAAAATTCCTTAGTGATTTTAACTATTCTGCACACTTTTGTTGGCAAAGCTAAATATGTATTTACTATAAACAGGGTTAAATTTTTTTATTAAAATTTTGTGTAATTGCTATGAAATTATAGAAGCAGGTATCCAATCAGAACTTTTATATGAAAGATAAAATTATTTATTATGCTGGATAATAAAATTGTCGGCTGGACTGGATAAAATTTATATTAAACAATAATAAATCTGCGTTGAAATGTGATAATAACTTTATACAGGCAAAGCTGGATTTAATAAATAAAACTGGTAGATTTTATAATCTACCAGTTTTATTTATGCTGTTTTAGCGAATGACGCCACGGGTTGAATGAGTAAAGAATTCTTTAAAGATATGTAATTCCGCTGCTGTATCTGCTTCTGTAATAATTCTGGACTTAGCCTCGGTATAACTTAATCCTTGCCGGTAAAGAATTTTGTAGATGCGTTTGATGTTGGCAATTTGGTCTGCTGTGAATTTATGTCGCCTCAAGCCTTCGGTATTGAGTCCTGCTGGCTCAGCACGATATCCGGCTGCCATGACATATGGTGGCACATCTTTATGTACACCAGCTGCGAAAGCTGTCATGGCATAATCGCCGATATGACAAAATTGATGTACAAGTGAAAACCCGCCCAGTATTACATAGTCACCTATCACTACGTGACCAGCTAGTGACGCATTGTTGGCAAAGACTGTGTGACTGCCAACGACGCAATCATGCGCAAGATGGACATAGGCCATTATCCAGTTGTCGTCACCAATGCGGGTTTCTCCAATACCGGTAACAGTACCGGTATTGAATGTAGTGAATTCACGAATAGTGTTATGGTTACCGATAATCAGTCGTGTGGGCTCCCCACGGTATTTTTTATCCTGTGGTATTGCTCCGAGCGAAGCAAACTGAAAAATACGGTTCCCTTCTCCAATAGTGGTATGCCCGTCTATGACAACATGCGGTCCAATATCGGTATCAGCACCAATCTGCACATTGGCACCAATTACGGTATAAGCACCCACAGATACGCTACTATCGAGTTCGGCTTTGGGATCAATAATGGCTGTGGGGTGAATCTGCGTCATGTATATTTCCTACATTCGTGATTTACGACCAGTTTAATCATAAGTGATTAATGATACTATTATAAATTTTATAAAAGTCATGAATATTTGTGGCTGTTGGATAACTTTTATTTATCAACTTTTCGTTTAGCACACATGATATCTGCCTCTGCGGCTATCTGATTATCCACCCAAGCTACTGCCTTGAATTTTCCGATATCCCGTTTGTTAGCCACAAGATTAACTTCAAACCTAAGCTGATCTCCTGGTATGACCTGGCGTTTGAAACGGGCATTATCTATGCCAACAAAAAAATAAATTTCATCATCTTCCCGTCCACCGTGATTCAGGATAGCCAGTGTACCGCAGGCCTGAGCCATGGCTTCGATGATGAGTACACCAGGCATAACTGGGAAATCAGGGAAATGACCTAGAAAAAAGGGTTCGTTAGCGGTAACATTTTTGATTGCACTTAAGGTCATGGCTTCACTGTCGTAAGCTGTGACACGATCAATCAGTAGAAATGGATAGCGGTGAGGCAATAATTTCTGAAGTGTTCGAACGTCTAAAGGTAGAGACCAATCCATTGCGTTAATCCTGTTGGTTTGATGAATTGCCGTTTAGCTCGGCTAACTGGTGTTCCAAAGCTTTTATTTTCTGGTTCATTTCGTGTAAATGCCGAATGTGTGCGGCATTTTTCACCCAGTCATTGTGTTTTTGTAATGGGAAAATAGAGGCGTAGTAACCGCTTTCTTTAATGCTGTGGCTGACAGCAGTAGCTGCGCCTATAGTTGTTTTGGGCGGTATATTCAAATGACCACCTATCATCGCTGCACCACCGATTACGGAAAAATCACCGACTTCTGTGCTGCCAGCTATGCCGGTACAGGCAACAATAGCAACATGAGCACCAATTTTACCGTTATGGCCTATCATTACCTGATTGTCGATTTTGGCATCTTTTTCAACAATGGTGTTTTCGATGGCACCGCGATCAATGGTGGTATTAGCACCGATATCGACATCATCCCCCAAAATCACGCAACCGGTCTGAACGATTTTAAACCATTCATTTTTTTGTTTATCCCAGGCAAAACCAAATCCATCGGCACCGATGACACAACCGGAATGCAGTTCAACACGGTTGCCTAGCTGACAACCATGATAAATGGTAACGTTGGCGTGAATGACGCAATCATTACCTATGATGCAGTCTTCTTCGATGACCGTACCTGCCAGAACGCGTGTGTGTTCACCGATAACGCAACGTTCTCCTATAACAACGTTAGCTCCGATTTCACAACTGTCGGCAATTTGTGCTGATGGTGCGATGATGGCGCTCGGATGAATTCCCGACCTAGCTTGTTGGAATGGATGAAACAGACGCGCTACACGAGCAAAATAGAGATAAGGATCATCAGTAATGATCAGTGTACGTCCCACTAGTGCTGCCGCTGATTTTTCGGTAACAATTAAGACGCCTGCACGGCTGGCTACTGCATCTTCCCGCAAACGGGGGTTGCTCAGGAAGCTGATATCATGCTCCTGTGCCTGTTGCAATGAAGTAATGCGGGTGAGAATGACATCATCGCCACGCAGTTCCCCACCCAGTTGTTTAACCAAAGCTGAGGCAGTTAGGTGATTTTCAGCCATTTTTTACCTTACTGTTTCTGCGCATTAAGTGCTTTGATGACGGCATCAGTGATGTCAAATTTGCTATTAACAAATATGGCATCTTGTATGATTAGATCATAACCTTCTTTTCTTGCCATATCGATGATAACTTTGTTGGCATTTTGCTGAAGTGAAGCAAACTCTTCGTTGCGGCGCAAATTGTAATCTTCTGCTAGTTCTGCTGCTGCTGTTTTATATTGCTCATCCATTTGCAGCATTTGCTTAATTTTGTTTTCTCGTTCAGCGACAGGAATTTTTCCAGATTCAATCGCTTCTTTTAATTTCAGACCTTCAGTCTGCATGGCTTGCAATTTTTTCTGCCTCGGAGCAAATTCTTTATCCAAGTCTTTCTGAATAGATTGAGCCTGAATTGATTGCTGATAGACTCGACCAGTATCAATAAAGCCAAGTTTCTGTATGCTTTCTGCCCATACCAAATTGTATGAAAACAGAGTAACTACGAATGTTAAAAAAATTTTTTTAAGCATGTGTTAGTCCTTATCTGACTGCGATTAGAACGTGGTTCCTAACTGAAACTGGAAGCGCTGTAACTGGTCTTCCGGTTTTTTGTGTATCGGATAAGCATAACTGAATTTTAATGGCCCCATGGGTGATAACCATGTTACAGCCAGACCAGCTGAATAACGTACTTCGTTGCCAAAGCTGGATTTATGGGTTTTGGAACCACCATAAGGGTTTTTTTCGTCAAAATAGTTATAAGTTTTGTTGTCCCATACGCTACCGGCATCAGCAAACATACTCAAGCGGACTGTATGCTGATCTTTAATACCAGGAAACGGGAATAACAGTTCAGCAGTAGCTGTGGCGATATAATTACCACCATAACTGCTGGAATCACTGCTATAGGAACCATCACTGTAACGATTGAAATATTTCGGACCTAATGTGCCGGACTCATAACCGCGCACAGAACCCAAACCACCGCCATTGAAGGCATACATAAATGGCAGATCTTTGGTTTTACCATAGCCATCGGCATAACCAAGCTGTCCGTACAGCATGACGGTAAAGTTTTTGCTAACTGGGAAATACCAGCGCTGGTCATGGCTTAGGCTGTAATATTGTAAATCACCACCTGGTAAACCGCTGTCAATATTAGCATTCATTATGTAGCCGCGCGTGGGCCATAATGCGCTGTCTGTGGTATTACGTCCCCAGCCTACGGTACCTTTAAATATCCAGTTATCTTTTCCGTATTTCTGAACAAATTCAGCATAACGTTGAGGGGCATAGTCGCCATACAGGTTAACAGCGAGATGTTCTGCACCCAAGCTGAAGTTTACGCGGTCATATTCAGTAATGGGTACACCCATGGTCATAGCTGCACCAATTGTGGTGGTTTTATAATCCATGGAATTACTGTCAGATTTGCTAGGGTTGTAACCACGATAATAGACGTTGTAACCTAGACTGACGCCGTCGGGGGTGAAGTACGGATCGGTAAAGGACAAGGCAGCAACCTGATTTACCTTGGAACGTGATAATTGCAGACTGGCTGATTTACCGGTGCCAAAAAGATTGTCCTGAGAAATACCGGCCGACAGGAGCAGGCCGTCATCTTGAGCCCAGCCCGCGCCAACATTGATGGAGCCGGTAGAGCGTTCTTTCACGCTCATATCCAGGTCAACCTGATCGGGTGTACCGGCCACTGGTTTGACATCTACTTGCGCATTATCAAAATAGCCCAGTTGCTGTATGCGTTCTTTGGAACGATTGATTTTGGATACGTCATAGGGTGCGCGTTCCATCTGTCTTAACTCACGCCGCAAAACTTCATCACGGGTTTTGTTGTTACCGGTAATGTTGATTTGATTGACATATACTTTACGGTCTGGCACGACGTTGAGTACGAAATCTACAACGTGTGTTTGTTCATTCGGGATGGGTCGAACATCTACCTGACAGAAAGCATAGCCAGAACTACCCATTTTTTCCTGAATGGCTTTAATGATATCAATCATTTTGGAACGGTTGTACCATTTGCCTTGTTTGATTTTAACCAGCTTCTGCAATGAATCTATGGGTACTTCGCGTGTGTCTCCGCTTATGGTTACCTTGCCCCAACGATAGCGAGAACCTTCGTTTACGCTGATATTAATCATTTGCGCCGTTTTGTCTTCACTGCTATTAACTTTGACATCGGCAATGCGGAAATTCAGATAGCCATGATCTTGATAGAAGTTATTGATTTTATCCAGATCCTGCTGTAGCTGACTGTCAGAGTAGCGGTCATCACGGGTCAACCAGCTGGTCCAGCTTTTCTGGCTTAAAGACATCTGATTGCGCAAGGTATGGGCGGAAAACTGTTGGTTGCCGCTGAAGTTAATAGACTTGATGGTAGTAGTAGGACCTTCATCAATTTTTAGTTCGAGTGCTACACGGTTACGTTCAAGCCGAGTCACTTTGGGAGTGATTTTAACCGCATTCTTACCTCGTTGATGATATGCATCCTGCAGGCCATGCAGGGCTTGCTCTAGTGTGGCTGGATTAAAGACACGTGACTGACCCAGACCAAAATTACTAAGATTTTTCTTGATATCGTTATTGTTGATTGATTTACCGCCGGTAACATCAAAGCTACTGATAATCGGGCGTTCAACAACTGTCAGGAGAACCTGATTCCCCATTGTTTCCACTCGAACATCATCAAAAAAACCGGTAGCGTATAATTTTTTAATGATTTCTGCACCTTCGGCATCATTGAATGTATCACCGATTTTAACTGGCAGGTAACTGAAAACGGTTGTCGGTGCGGTACGCTGTAAACCTTCTACCCGAATGTCTTTTATGGTAAACGGTTCGACTGCCAAAGCCAGTGAAGACAGGCCTAAGGCCATTAAACTGACAGTTATCTGTTTTAATTTCATCATTCATCCAAACAAGCGGGTAATATCATTGAAGAAAGCCACCAGCATCAACATTAACATGGCAGCAATACCAAAACGCAGCCCCATTTCCTGAATGCGTAAACTGAGGGGCTTGCCGCGAATCCATTCGATCGCATAATACAATAAATGCCCGCCGTCTAACACGGGAACGGGTAATAAATTCAGTACACCCAGACTGACACTGACCAAAGCCAAAAATTCAGTATAGCTCTGCCAGCCCATGGCTGCAGTTTTTCCAGCCACATCAGCTATGGTCAGGGGACCGGATAAATAATGTAAGGATGCCTGACCAGTGAGTAATTTGGCAAACATGGAAAGAGTGAGTGTAATGTAATCCCATGTGCGCTGCATAGCCAGCTGCACTGATTGAAAAAAACTGGGCTGATAATGTTGGCGTATCTGGCGATCCCATGCTTTATCACGCATGGCTCCAACACCAACCTGGCCGATGATGGTGCCGTTGTCGAGTACAGACTCAGGGCGCAGACTGGTATGTTGAATTTGTCCATTGCGTTGATAACTAATATCTAGTCGCGCTCCGGCACTGGCTCGGATATTATCCACCCATTCCTGCCAGTTACTAATTTTGCGGCCATTTATGGTTAACAATATGTCCCCGGCTTGCAGACCTGCTTTGGCAGCTACGCTGTCAGGTACGACCATGCCTATCTGGTTGATTACTTTAAACGGCACGATACCAAGATATCCTGTTTTAGCTACATTAGCCGCTGCTTCGGTACCAGCAATGTTGAACAGACGCTTTCCAGGTTGTCCTGCGGCGCTGATGACATCTACCAAAACTTTGCCAGCATCCAGATCAAGCATGATTTTGGCTTGAGCATCTGACCAATCGGTAACTGGCTGTCCATTCACACTTAAAATACGGTCACCAGACCGAAAACCGGCATCTGCTGCTACACTTGCTGGCTCTACCATCCCAACCCATGGCCGCATCTGAGTAATACCGCCGATGCTGAAACTGGCCGCATACAAAATTATCGCTAGAATCAAGTTGGTTAATGGACCGGCAATGACGATAGCAATTCGTTTCAGAGGATGCTGACGGTCAAAGGCAAAAGGTAAATCAGCCTCACTGACCTCCCCTTCCCGTGTGTCTACCATTTTGACATAACCGCCTAACGGAATGGGAGCCAGACACCATTCAATGTTGGCACGTTTGATAGAATAGAAGGGTTTACCAAAACCGATGCTAAATCGCAGCACTTTTACACCACACCAGCGCGCTACCAGCAGATGGCCTAATTCATGCAAACTGACCAGAAGTAAAATGGCTACGATAAAAGCAACTATGGTTAGTAACATGGTTTATCCTGTATTCAGCTGGCAGCCCTACCGGCCACCCATGTTTTAGCAGCACTGCGCACCTGCTCATCCAGAAACAGAAATTCTTCGATGGATGCTGCTGTAGAGCCGCTGAATTGCTGCAGGCAGCTTTCAACGACCTGTGCCAATTCAGTAAACCGAATCTGCTCATCCAGAAAAGCGGCCACGGCAATTTCATTAGCTGCATTCAGGACACAAGAGCTGGCGTCATTGCTGCTGTTCAGTACATCATATGCCAATTTCAGGCAGGGAAAGCGTACAAAATCCGGTGCAAAAAAGTTTAAGCCACTTAAACGCGTAAAATCCAGTTGTTTGACGCCTGAAACAATTCTATCTGGCAAACCCAGACAGTGCGCAATCGGTATGCGCATGTCCGGCTTGCCCATTTGTGCCAGTACAGAACCATCAATATAGCGTACCATACTGTGTATCACACTTTGTGGATGGATAACTACTTCCAGCTGTTTAGCTGTTACATTGAATAGCCAGCGAGCTTCTATCAGTTCAAGCCCTTTGTTCATCATGCTGGCAGAATCCACTGAAATTTTACGTCCCATTTTCCAGTTAGGATGGTTTATAGCAGCTTCTGGGGTAATTGTGGCAAATTCATCTAACGGTGTATGCAGAAAGGGGCCACCTGAAGCCGTTAAAATCAGCGATTCCACGCCAGCCAGTTGAGGATTACCCTGATAATCAGCAGGCAAAGACTGAAAGATGGCATTATGTTCGCTATCAACCGGTAATAGACGCGCACCGTACTGCTGTACAGTTTGCATGAATAAGGCACCAGCCACTACTAAAGTCTCTTTATTGGCCAGATATATGATTTTACCGGCTTTTGCTGCAGCAAGAGTCGGTTTAAGTCCGGCCGCGCCAACAATAGCAGCCATTACAGCATCTGTTTCACTGGCCTGTGCCACTTCACACAGCGCCTGCTCACCATACAATACTTCGGTTTTCAGTGCCGCTGTCTGTAATTGCGCCTGCAATACGCAGGCCTGCTGGGCGGTGGCTACCACTGCGTACATCGGTTGGAAACGAAAACACAATTCGGCCAAACGATCAATTTGCTGGTGCGCTGTCAAAGCAAAGACAACAAAGCGTTCGGGATGGCGGCCTATAACATCTAGCGTATTCAGGCCTATGCTGCCGGTAGCACCCAGAATGGTAATTGATATCGGTTTACAACCATTCATCAGTAAATCACTTTATATTAAAACAAACCACTAAAGCGGCATAAACGCTGAGTACGGCTATCAGGGAATCTACCCGATCGAATACACCGCCATGTCCAGGCAGAAGCTTGCTACTGTCTTTTACACCACCTGCACGTTTGAGCCAGCTTTCAAGCAAATCGCCACAGATACTGACAGCGGTCAGAATAGCTGCCAGAATCATGGTTTGCCACGCCGGCAGATTAACAGGTAGCCATCCGCGCTGCTGCAATATTAATGTATATATTGCAACGCAGAATACGGCACCTATTGCCCCTTCCCAACTTTTATTCGGGCTGATGGTCGGTGCTAGTTTACGTTTACCGAATGTCCGGCCAACAAAATAGGCGGCAATATCAGCAATCCATACTAAAGCCATGATCGACAGTAGTGCAGTGGCTGATCTGGCATCTGGACGCAGAGAAATTAAAGCTTGCCAGAAAGGCAACATTAATATCCAACCTGTCAATACACCAAGCAAGTTTGCTTTAACTTTCCATTTAAATTTTAACCAGAAGGGGACGATTATCAGCCAAAACAGCAATACAACTATCTGTAACCATACAGGTGTGTAAGTCTGTTGATGATAAAGATACAGGCAGAAACCACCTGCTGCACTCAGCAGCAAATAGAGTAGGTTTTGTACATGGGTGAAATGGACAATACGGGCATATTCCCATAAAGCCAGCAATGCAATGAGGCCACTGAAAGCAGCCCATAAGCTGTTATTGGCCCCAAACAACATACCTATCATTAAGGGCAACAGGATTAGTGCAGTGAGAATACGTTGTTTGAGCATATGTCAGGGACGCTGTTGAGTAAGAGGCAGCTGCTCCGAAGTTCTACCAAAGCGCCGCTCCCGCACCTGATAGGAGCGGATGGCAGTAGCCAGATGGTCTTCGTCAAAATCTGGCCACAGCACCGGTGTAAAATATAATTCGGTGTAGGCTAGTTGCCATAAGAGAAAATTACTGATACGTGTTTCACCACCGGTGCGGATGAACAGGTCTGGTTCTGGTGCATCGCCAAGTGAAAGATAGGGCAAAATGCTGCTTTCAGTTAGCTCGGTAGCTCCTGCCTGAATGGCCTGATTGGCTGCATGCAGAATATCCCAGCGACCACCGTAATCTGCAGCAATGGTCAGAGTAAGGCCGGTATTGGCTGCAGTTAATGCTTCAGCATCTTCAATACCTTGTACAATTTCTGCAGCAAACCGGCTACGATCACCGATAACTCGCAGGCGCAGGTTGTTTTTATGCAATTTCTGTACACGTTTCTGTAAGGATTGCAGAAACAGATTCATCAGGAAGTTAACTTCATCTACCGGCCGCCGCCAGTTTTCGGTTGAAAAAGCAAAAACAGTCAGATACTCGACACCCATACGGGCACAGTTTGCTGTCATGTCTTCCAGCATTTCCAGACCTTTTTTATGCCCCATGATACGGGGCATCAACCGTTTTTTGGCCCAGCGCCCGTTTCCATCCATGATAACGGCAATGTGACGAGGTATGTCTGTGTGTTCTGGCACGGTTTGGGTACTACTGGTAGTCAAGATACATCCTTTACGGGGATTTACAAGCTTAAATGGCCATCAGGTCGGCTTCTTTGGTTGCCAGCATTTTATCAATTTCAGCTATGTATTTATCAGTCAGCTTCTGAATGCCTTCTTCACCGCGGCGGGCTTCATCTTCGCTGATTTCTTTGTCTTTGAGTAGACGTTTGAGGTCATTATTGGCATCACGACGAACATTACGTACCACAACGCGACCATCTTCTACTTCGCCACGTACTACTTTTATTAGATCCTTTCGGCGCTCTTCAGTAAGCATTGGCATCGGCACGCGTATCAAATCACCCATGGCAGCTGGATTCAGTCCGAGATTGGAATTGCGGATGGCTTTTTCGATAACGGCGGCCATTTTACTTTCAAAGGGTTTAACACCGATAGTACGGGCATCCAGCAGAGTTATGCTGGCTACCTGACTTACAGAAACCATGCTGCCGTAGTATTCTACTTCTACCTGATCCAGCAGACCGGTATGTGCACGGCCGGTACGAACTTTTGCCAGATTATCGCGCAATACATCCAAGGATTTCTGCATTTTTGTTTCAGCGGTGTGTTGAATTTCGTTAATCATGAACATTCCTGTCTGAACTGATTGCATTTATTTCAATTTGTTGAAATTTCGGCAACCAGAAAATGGCAAACGCGCATACTAACGCAGTTATACGCGTCAACTCAAGTTAAGTTAATCTGTCTGGCGATTTTTAAACATGCACCAGTGTACCTTCATCTTCACCCATGATGACTTTTTTTAATGCACCCGGTTTGAAGATGCCGAACACCACAATATTCAATTTCTGCTCACGACATAAGGCAAAGGCTGTGGCATCCATCACTTTTAAATTCTGGCTGATTGCTTCATCAAAGGTGATTTGCTGATAACGTCTAGCCTCTGGATTGGTTTTGGGGTCGGCCGTATATACACCGTCTACATTGGTTGCTTTTAACATAATATCACAATTCATTTCCACACCACGTAGGCTGGCTGCAGTATCGGTGGTAAAAAATGGATTGCCGGTGCCGGCAGCAAAAATGACCACTTTACCTTCTTCTAAATATTGGATGGCTTTGGGACGCGCATAAGTTTCGGCAACCTGCTGCATACTCAGGGCAGACTGGACACGCGCCTTTATCTGCTGGGTTTCGAAGGCTTCTTTTAAGGCAAGGGCGTTCATTACTGTGGCCATCATGCCCATGTAATCGGCGGTGGCGCGCTCCATGCCTTTGGCAGACTGAGCCATACCACGAAAGATGTTACCACCACCTATGACGATAGCCACTTCTACCCCCATTTCGACCACTTCTTTAACCTGTGCGGTGATTTGCATGATGGTATCGCGGTTGATACCGAAAGCATCTGGCCCCATCAGGGATTCACCGGATAGCTTCAATAATACACGCTTGTATTTTGCTGGTTTGGTCATGATCATTCTTTCTATCTGATTGCCATTAGATTTTTAACAGCTATTACTATAATTTTCAAAATATATTGGGAACTTTTATTTCAGCTATCTCAATGCGATGAAAGAGATAACTCAAAAAAAAGCACCCTGATTCAGAAATCTGAATCCAGAGTGCCCTTGGCATTTACTGCCCTATACTTTAGAAGCAGCGGCTACTTCAGCAGCGTAATCTACTTCTTTTTTCTCAATACCTTCACCTACGTGGAAAGCTACAAAACGGCTGATTTCGGCATTCTGTTCTTTAAGAAATTTTTCCACGGTTTGGTCAGGGTTGATGACAAACTGCTGACCTAGAAGAGTTACTTCTGCCAGAAACTTCTGTACACGGCCTTCCACCATTTTTTCAATGATGTTTGCCGGCTTGCCGGAAGCAGCAGCTTGTTCTTCATAAATGTGGCGTTCTTTAGCCACAATTTCCGGATTTACTTCAGCAGCAGAGACACACTGTGGCTTGGAAGCTGCGATGTGCATGGCCACCTGGCGAATAGCCTGAGTATCACCACCTTTGTGCTCAACCAATACGCCGATTTTGGTACCGTGCATATAGGTAACCAGACTATTGTCGGTTTCAATGCGTTCAAAGCGGCGCACGGTGATGTTTTCACCCAGTTTGGCAATCACAGCTTTGCGGGCTTCTTCAATAGTTACACCGTCGTCGGTTTTAGCTTCAGCCAAGGCTTCCAGACTAGCTGGATTATGTACGGCAACGGCTTTGGCCACAGCCTGAGCAAACGCCATGAAGCTGGTATCTTTGGCAACAAAGTCCGTTTCACAGTTGATTTCGGCTACGGCACCTACTTTACCATCTACATATTCGGCAACCACGCCTTCTGCAGCTGTACGTCCAGCCAATTTACCAGCTTTGGCACCGGATTTAATGCGCAAAATTTCTTCGGCTTTTTCCATGTTACCTTCGGCTTCCACCAGTGCTTTTTTGCATTCCATCATGCCCAGACCAGTAGCAGCACGCAAATCACCAACCATTTTTGCAGTAATTGCAGCCATGTTTTACTCCTTAAACTTGATTATACTCAGCCTGATGGATATCAGACTGAAAAAATACTTTAAAAAAAGGGGCACTAATGTCCCCCTTCTTTTACGAAAAATACGAAAGAGCTAATTATTCGGCAGTTGCTGCAGCCTGTTTTTCCTCAGCAGCCTGAGCAGCCTGAACCACTTCCTGCAATGATTGGGCTTTGCCTTCCAGAATAGCATCAGCAATACCGCGACAATACAGACGGATGGCTTTAGCTGAGTCATCATTACCGGGAATTACATATTTAACGTCGTCAGGGCTATTGTTGGTGTCGACCACAGCGATAACTGGAATACCCAGTTTAGCGGCTTCTACCAGTGTACCTTTTTGATAGCCGGTATCGATAACGAAAATAGCATCCGGAAGACCTTTCATGTCTTTGATACCGCCCAAAGAACGTTCCAGTTTGGCTACTTCACGCTGCATTTCCAGCACTTCTTTTTTGCCATAGCCAGCTTCTGTAGCATTTTCCAGCGCAGCGGTTTTTTCTTCCAGACGTTTGATAGACTGTTTAACGGTTTTGTAGTTGGTGAGCATACCACCCAACCAGCGATGATCTACGTAAGGTGCACCAGCACGGGTTGCTTCTTCCTTAACAATATCACGAGCCTGACGTTTAGTACCAACAAATAATACGGTGCCTTTGTTGGCAGCCAGACGGCGCACAACATCCTGTGCTTCAATAAACAGCGGCAGGGTTTTTTCCAGATTGATGATATGAATTTTGTTACGCGCACCGAAAATGTATTCAGCCATTTTCGGGTTCCAGTAGCGGGTTTGGTGGCCAAAATGTACGCCTGCTTCCAGCATCTGGCGCATAGTAATTTGTGACATAATATCTATCCTTAAAGGGTTAAAGCCTGACACCGCCACGCATAGAACTCTATAAATTAAAGAGCACCCTTTCGCGTACGGTGCGAGCGTTATTTATTTTTACCGAGGTAAAACGTTCGGATGATACAGAAAAAAAGCTGTTTCGGCAAGTGCACTATACTACCTCTGTTAATCAATTTATTAAGCCGTCTATTTTATTTATGCACCAGCATTACGATAAAACATTACTACGCCGCTATTTGCGACAGCAACGGCAACAAATAAAGCCGGAGCTCCGTAAAGAGGCTACATCGCAAATTAACCGCCTGCTTTATCCCTTGATAAGACGTGGAAAACGGATTGCAGCGTACTGGGCCATTGGTAGCGAATTATCATTGTGGTCTTTTATTGCCACGGCACAGCACCGCGGAGCTGAAGTCTATTTACCCAGTATTGCACCCAAGCAGCGCCAATTATGGTTTACACGTTGCCCGCACCTACCACGACAGCCTGCTACAGCTCGCTATTTGATTTTGCATGGGCTTAAGCGCAGACGGAAGACAATTCCGCAGTTTGGCGGACCACGCCTACGCGCCCGCAGCTTAAACACAGTTATTGTCCCTTTACTTGGCATTGACCAGCAGGGTAACCGGCTTGGTCAGGGTGGAGGTTATTATGATGCTACGCTTGCAGCTTTACCACCATGGCATTTGAGATTGACCGGCGTGGGTTTTAAATGCCAGTTAATTGGTAAAATAGAATCGGAAAAACACGATATCAGAATACCGTTTTTTATCTGTGAACAGGGAATTCGAAATTTTTAATATGATTTTCTGGTCAGAATGAAGATATTTATTTGTGCTTATTATTCTCACTGGCTATTTATCGATTAAATAAATCCACTTTTAAGTAGTCATCGGCAATCCAGCTATAAAAAAATAATTGGGCAGTTACGCAATATAGGCTACATGTAACTGCCCTTGAAGCTGTCTGAAGACAGTCAGATCTGATTATTATAAATGCGTAAAAATCTCTTGTTCCGGTAAGCGGGATTTTGGGCGGCTGGCATTACTGTCATGGGCTGCACGATAGCCTAGACATACCACCAAAACGCTTTTCAGACCTTGCTGCGGTAGACCAAGTATTTCATCCATTTTCTGGTCATCAAATCCTTCAATAGCTGTAGAATCGATGCCGACAGCCGTGGCCGCAAATAATAGTTGCCCTAGCACGATATAAAGCTGTTTACTTTCCCATTCAAGCTGGCTTTGCGGAGTAGAACTGTTTTTATTTACAAAGAAATGGCGACCTTTGTCCATCATTTCTTTTACTTCTCCTTCACCGAAACGGCCATCTTTTTCTTCTTGTGCCAACACCTGCTGTAAATGCTTTTCGTCCAACGGTTTTTTGGCACAAAATATTAATGTATGGGATGCATCAGCGACACGCGGATGATTCAGTTCTAGGATGGCTGGCATGATTTTTTCCCGCGCAGTATCGTTATCTACTACAAAAAAATGCCAAGGTTGTGAATTAACCGATGAGGGACTGTTTCTAATTACTTCAAATAACTGAGCTAATTGTTCAGGTGGTATTGTGCGGGTTTTGTCATAATGTTTCGTGGTATAACGCTGTTTAGAAATATCAGCAATATTCATGATTGGCTCCTGTTACTTAACTACGATATTTGTATAATAATTCAGATATTTAATTTTATACAGTTTATTATCCTTGATAGTGTGCTGCTATGACAGCCATGCTGTAAATCATTACCATTTCCTAACCACAGTTTAATTTCTGTATGTAGTTGGTGTTATCTGATAATTTAGAAAAAGTATTGTTGAATATTTTTTTGCAGTTACTAAATTTTTTTAAACAAAATGCTACTGTTTTATGACTGTATACGGAAATTGCAGTGCACAGGATATTATTGCTGCTTTTGTCTAATTATTTGCTGGCATTGATAACAATAGGCTTTGCCGCCGAATATGTTTTTATGATTCCAGCAATAATTGGCAGCATCTGGGCTAATATTTTTACGACAAGCTACGCAAAAATAGCTGACAAACTTTTTCACTGGGGTTAGGGTTTCTGTTTGCGGCTGTGGAGACGTAGCAATATTGGCTGAATGGTTATTTATTTTATTTAATCCAAAACATGCCAACCAGTCATGCTTTTGTGGATGATGTAGTTTGACCAACTGATGGGCAAATTCTTCTAGCCGGCTACGGGAAACAGTGCGAATAATGCTGAATATGCCTAAAGGTTTACTCAACTGCTTTACTTTTTCTTGCAACTGCTCATTCTTTATAATGTTATCTAGTCCAGATATTGTTTTTTTCGGGCGCCGGATAGAGCTATCGTTTGATATTAATATTAGACTATATATCAAAGGCTTAAAATACAAGCCGCAAAGACTGGGGCATTGAATCCGCTTTTTTTGTAACAATTGTTTCAGGATACTGATATGGCGTTTGTTTTGTTCCAGTGGTGAAGGCATGCCTTGTCCTTGCCCATTATTATATCGGCGCGAAAATTCACCAAATTCATTGATTATCAATTCACCGGCTATTCGTTTGCTTTCACAAACAAATATCTGCAAATGGCGATTAATCAGTAAATGGTCTATCTGAGCTACTTTATTTTGAAACTGCAGCCTTAAATCGTTGATAATTACCCAATCTGGATGATTTCCAAAATGAAATTGCATTAGATAGGCTGACTCTTCTTCACCTTTGATGCCAGCACACAATAAACGGATGCGTTGCTCAATTTTCCGCTGCGTTTGCGGTGATAAATCAGGCCGCTGCCGGAGCTGTTGCAATATTTCTAAATCCTCTTGTTTACTATCAATTTGCTTAATAATCATTTTGTAGTCAATTTTAATAATTTAGACTGGCATATATTTTAGCTATATCTGCCCTGCTGATTGATGTTTGGTTCTTTTAAGATATTTTTCATTCTACTCAGTTTATTGCTTATATCTGCCAATATTTATTTTAATCACTTTTGTGTAAACGTTTTTGTTGAAGTTTATACATGGTAATGATTTGGGCGGCAAATATTTTGTGCTGCTTTTATTTTGTTGTCTTTACAGGCGGCAGACGTAAAAAAACCGCTGATTTCAGCGGTTTTTTAAATCTGGTGCCCAGAGACGGACTCGAACCGTCACACCTTGCGGCGGGGGATTTTGAGTCCCCTGCGTCTACCAATTTCGCCATCTGGGCTAGCGAAGAATCGGCATTATAACGGATTTTCTATAGTTGTAAAGGTTTTTTTCTTGGTAGGGAATTTTTTTAATTATTTATGAATAAAATATTGATTTTATATTTGGATTTTTTTATATTTTACTTATTAATTTAAAATTAAAAATCTGTATTGTATTTTTTAGCTGAACATTATAAAGTACAATTTTGTAATACAAATCAATTTATGTTTAAAATCCATTTATCTGCGGCGTTAATCGTTTCGGCAATCATGCTATCAGCATGTCAGCCGCAAGTACCGGCTTCTACAGCCAAGCCGGCTGCCAGTGCAGATATGCCGCAGCATCAGCAATATTCTTTTGAAGGAAGCGATGTGCGCGATGCCGGTCTGGGCGGAGATGATTTTTCTTTGCTGGATGGCAAAGGTAAATCAGTACATTTGCGTGATTTTCGCGGTAAAGTGGTTGCACTGGTATTCGGCTACACGCATTGTCCAGATGTATGCCCCACTAATCTGCTGGCTTATGCGGATGCGATAAATCAGTTAGGAGAAAAGAGTAAGCAAGTACAGGTGCTATTTATTACACTTGACCCTCTGCGCGATACACCGCAAGTTATGTCTGAGTATGCACCAGCATTTAATCCGAATTTTATCGGTTTAACGGTAGACAAATCGCGTTTGCAGGCGCTTAATAGTGTTATTACCCAATATAAAATTGCGGTACATAAAGTAGCAGGTAGTAGTGCAAAAGACTATCAGCTGGATCATAGTACTGGGACATATTTGCTGGACAAACAGGGACATACCGTGGTGTATGAACCACACAGCCAGACAGCAACACAATTGGCTCATGACATGAAACAATTGTTAGATTAAAATTATGTAATTAATATTTTTATAATATGCAAATTAATTTTTACGCAATAATAAATTTATAGCTAAAGATTTTTGCAGTGTCTAGATACTGATAAAAAAATGACTGCACAATTAACCATTGCGTTATCTAAAGGTCGTATTTATGAAGAAACGCTGCCTTTGCTGGCAGCAGCGGGGATTAAGGCTATTGAAGACCCGGAGTCATCCCGCAAACTGATTATTAATACGAATCATAACAATATCCGCTTAATTATTGTGCGGGCAACAGATGTGCCTACTTATGTGCAATATGGTGCAGCTGATTTTGGAATTGCGGGAAAAGATGTTTTAATTGAACATGATGGAGATGGCCTATATCAGCCTCTGGATTTGAATATTGCCCGCTGCCGGATGATGGTAGCCGTACGAAAAGGTTTTGATTATGCGGCAGCTTCGCAGCCCGGCTGCCGTTTGCGGGTAGCTACTAAATATCCGAATATAGCGGCAGAACATTTTGCCGGTAAAGGTGTACATACTGATTTGATTAAGCTGTATGGATCGATGGAACTGGCACCGCTGGTGGGCTTGGCTGATGCAATTGTTGATCTGGTTTCTACCGGTAATACATTACAGGCAAATAATCTACAGGCTGTAGAGCATGTGGTGGATATATCCAGCCGGCTGGTGGTGAATAAGGCAGCTTTAAAATTGAAATATTCATGTATACAACCAATTATTGATGTTTTTGCACAGGCAAAAAATCAAAAAATTTAGTTTTATTTATATTGAACAGGAATTATTTAAATGACAACGGAAAATTCGGCCAAACTGGCAGTACTTATAGATGCAGACAACACTTCAGCCAGTACGGTTGAATCTCTACTGGAAGAAATTGCCAAATATGGTATTGCCAGTGTCAAACGAATCTATGGTGACTGGAGCAGTGGCCTATCCAAATGGAAAGATGCATTGCTTCCGCATGCTATTACACCGGTGCAGCAGTTTGCCTACACAAAGGGAAAAAATGCCACCGACATGGCCATGGTTATTGATGCGATGGATTTACTTTACAGCAATACTTTTGATGGTTTTTGTATTGTGTCCAGCGACAGTGATTTTACCCGTTTAGCATCACGCATTCGTGAAAATGGCCTGACTGTTTATGGTTTCGGGCAAAAGAAAACGCCTGAATCTTTTCGTAAAGCCTGTGATAAATTTATTTATACTGAAAATCTGCTTAGCCATACAACAGTAGAACTTGGTGAAGACAAATCCCAGACACCTATATTCCGCAACAAGCGTAAATCTCCGACTGAACTGAAGCAGGACACAGCATTGATGAATCTGTTTCGCAATGCAGTGAAGGAACATGCTGATGATGATGGCTGGACGTCGCTGGGGGTAGTGGGACAATACATCAATAAGGTTAATTCTGATTTTGATGCTCGTAATTACGGCTATACTAAATTGTCCTATCTGATTAATGCTATCGATATTTTTGAAACGCAGATGCATGGAAATCATTTATGGCTGCGTTTGAAAAAACGCAGTAATAATCTGCTGCCGAAAACAGAAAATAAATCTTTTGCTCCAGTTGCTGAACCGGCTGCTTTCCAGCAGAACAATGACGCACCTTTGGTGATTACGATTCCGGCTGTCAGCAAATCATCACCGGCGGAAAAGGTGAGTGTCAAGATTGAGCCGGAAGAAAAAACGAAGAATACTCAACCGGTATTGGTACAAATTGAAACTCAGGCGCCTGAATTCACCAGCTTCGATAAAAGCCGTGATGATCAGACTAAGCGCGGCCGTGGCCGTCCTCGCAAAGCTGTATTTGAAACAGCGGTGACGACATCAGAAAACAGTCGCGGCCGCGGCCGGCCAGCTAAAACTGGTTTCAACAGCCGTACTGCTAAATCCAATCGTTCTTCTGGCGAAACTTCCAGCCAGCATTATTGGAACCGTCTGGTACCGATGGTACAGAAAGCGATTGAACGAACCTGTGATATTGAAGGCTGGGCAACAGTAAGCTCGGTCGCACGAGAGCTGGTAACCAGTGATGGTGGGTTCAACGCTAAAGACTATGGCTTTGATAATGCCAATAATGCTATTTCCGCCATCAGCAATGAATGGATCGACAGCCGCAAGGCCGGCCGTGGTCTGAGAGTACGGGTAGTCAAACCGTATGATGTTGAAGTAGATGGCAATACCATTCCAGCACATGAGCTAGCAGCTAAAACAAAGTCTCCGGTTATCGATGTGGATGATGATAATTTCGGTAATAATATTTAATTAAATCTATCAGGATCGGGCAGCATAGGCTGCCCGTTATACAAAGGTATGAAATATATTTCTTCGCAGGATACTGACTTTAAGGCTCAGTTGACTGCCCTTCAGGCATTTGAAACCGCACAGGATCCTCAAGTGGATGCAGCAGTGGCTGCTATATGTGCAGATGTACAGAAACGTGGTGATGCAGCAGTAGTCGAATATACCAATCGCTTTGACCACACACAGGCACAATCCATGGCTGACCTGACTTTAAGTCAGGCCGATTTGGCTGCGGCATTTGCACGGCTGCCTGCAGATGTTCAGTCTGCTTTGCAAACGGCGGCAAAACGGATTGAGAGCTATCACCAGCACCAGAAACAACAATCATGGCAATATGAAGATGAAAACGGTACTTTACTGGGACAGCAGATTAGTGCGCTGGATCGAGTGGGTATTTATGTTCCCGGCGGCAAGGCAGCTTATCCAAGCTCGGTGATAATGAATGCGATGCCGGCACATGTGGCAGGAGTAAAAGAAATCATTATGGTCGTGCCCATGCCAAACGGGGAACGCAATGATATTGTACTGGGTGCTGCTTATGTAGCCGGAGTCACACAAGTTTTTACCATCGGCGGGGCACAAGCTGTGGCAGCGCTGGCATATGGTACGGAAAGTATTGTGCAAGTCGATAAAATTACCGGCCCAGGCAATGCTTATGTGGCTGCTGCCAAACGGCGGGTGTTTGGTGTGGTAGGTATCGATATGGTTGCAGGCCCGAGCGAGATATTGGTTATTGCCGATGGCACCACGCCGGCTAAATGGGTGGCGATGGATTTGTTTAGTCAATCAGAACATGATGAAATCGCTCAGGCAATTCTGATTACTACGGATGCAAACTATGCATCTGAAGTAGAAGCACAAATGCAGACGCTCATGAAAGAGATGCCACGTAAAGCCATTATTGAAGCATCGCTGGCTAATCGCGGAGCCATTATTCAAGTGCAGAATCTGGAAGAAGCCTGTGAAATTGCCAATTATTTGGCTCCGGAACATCTGGAGCTTTCAGTAGCCAATCCGCAGGAATGGGCACCGAAAATACGCCATGCCGGTGCTATATTTATGGGTCAGTATACCAGTGAAAGTCTTGGCGATTATTGTGCTGGGCCCAATCATGTTTTACCGACCAGCCGTACTGCTCGTTTTGCATCTCCTCTGGGTGTCTACGATTTTCAGAAACGTAGCAGCCTAATTCAGGTATCTGCGCAGGGAGCGAAGCAATTGGGACAGATTGCCAGTATTCTAGCGCATGGTGAGGGACTGACGGCTCATGCTCGTGCAGCAGAATTACGTATGGAATAAAACACCTGACTTATTTAAGCCAATGCTACAAATGGCATTGGCTTTTTTATTAATTTCTGACAAATCATTTATTCTTTAAGCATAAAAATATTATTGTTTATTTTTTTGTTTCTGGATAAAGTCATTTGAATTTTTTAATGCTTGCAGCACTGCCTATAATCATTAAAAAAATAGCATTCTAATTGATAAAAATATTTGCTTACAAATAAGGTATTTTGACCTTATACAATAATTTTTGCTTTATCTGCTGTTTGAGAAAATTTTATTTTTTATAATATAATCAATAATTAAAAGTTATTTTTCGGCAGAAATTCTGTGGAATGCTATTTAAGGAGCCGGTAATGCAAATTAAAACGCTGGATCATCTGGTTTTGACAGTTAAAGATATTCAGGCTTCAACTGCTTTTTATACAAAGATACTGGGCATGCGCGAAAGTAGGTTTGCCGACAATCGTACTGCTCTGCATTTTGGCGAAATGAAAATTAATTTACACCAGCAAGGACATGAGTTTAATCCGAAAGCACTTTATCCTACGCCAGGCTCAGCAGATTTGTGTTTTATCGTGGAACAATCGCTGGATGAAGTGATAGCTATTTTGCAGGAGCATCATATCCCGCTGGAGAAGCAACCCAGTAGCCGACATGGTGCCTGTGGAAAAATGACTTCAATTTATATTCGTGATCCGGATAATAATTTGATTGAACTGGCTAATTATCCACAAAATTCTTAATTCTGAGCTAGTTTTTAATTTATCCGCAATAAGCTGAACAACCGTTGAGCTATGAGATTTGAGCGGAAAGGGTATAGTTGTGGATAAAAATATTTTACGGCCATAAATAAAAAAAGGCGGGCTATGCCCACCTTCTACTTGTATTGTTTTAAATGCGCTCTGCCAGTTCTTGCGCTTTACCAACATATAATGACGGAGTCAGCGCCAGCAATTGTGCTTTGGCGTTGTCCGGAATAGCAAGCTGGCTGA
Organism: Snodgrassella alvi; assembly: GCF_040741455.2. Lineage (NCBI taxonomy): Bacteria > Pseudomonadati > Pseudomonadota > Betaproteobacteria > Neisseriales > Neisseriaceae > Snodgrassella > Snodgrassella alvi. The sequence continues at coordinate 1,548,624 of NZ_CP160328.2, read as the reverse complement.
TAAATGCCTGTAAACTTTGTGGCGTGATGCCGTGTTTGCCACGGGTAAGCTCTTTGAGCTGCTCGTAGGGATTGGCTACGCCATAGCGACGCATAACCGTCTGAATTGGTTCAGCCAGTAATTCCCATGTTGCCTCTAAATCAGCAGCAAATGCAGCTTCATTGATTTCCAGTTTATGCAATCCACGTAAATGCGAGATTAACCCGAGAATGGTGTAGCCGAAACCAACGCCCATATTTCTCAATACAGTACTGTCAGTTAGATCACGCTGCCAGCGCGATACTGGAAGCTTTTCGGCCAGGAAACCCAGTATGGCATTAGCCATACCCAGATTACCTTCTGAATTTTCAAAATCAATCGGATTGACTTTATGTGGCATGGTGGAGGAACCAACTTCTCCGGCTTTCACTTTCTGCTTAAAGTAGCCGATTGAGATATAACCCCAAATATCGCGGTTAAAATCAATCAGAATGGTATTGATACGACTAATGTTCTGGAAAAATTCGGCCATATAATCATGCGGCTCTATTTGGATGGTATAAGGATTAAATGTCAGTCCCAGATTATATTCAACAAAACGGCGGCAATGGCCTTCCCAATCTATATCTGGATAAGCGACCAGATGCGCATTGTAATTACCGACCGCTCCATTAATTTTGCCCAGAAACTGTTGTTGCTGAACTGATTGAATCTGGCGCTGAAGACGCGCCACCACATTGGCAATTTCCTTACCTAGCGTACTAGGTGTAGCAGGCTGCCCATGTGTTCGGCACATCATCGGTAAGGCAGCATGAGTATGTGCCAGCTGACGCAATTCCTCAATCAGCTCGCAAAGTTTCGGCAGCAATACTTCGTCACGAGCCTGTTTCAGCATTAGTGCATGCGATAAATTATTGATGTCTTCACTGGTACAGGAAAAATGAATGAATTCACTCACGGCCAGCACTTCGGGGACATTAGCAAAACGCTGTTTCAGCCAGTATTCGATGGCTTTTACATCATGGTTGGTTGTAGCCTCGATAGCTTTGACTGCCTGCGCATCTTCAACTGAAAAATCCGCAATTACGCCGTCGATTTCGGCAACAGTAGCGGCAGTAAAGGGTGGAACTTCACTAATTGCGGCTTCGGCAGCCAGTGCTTTGAGCCATTCCAGCTCAACTTTTATGCGAGCATGTATCAGACCGTATTCAGAAAAAATTGGCCGTAATTCAGAGACAGCCGAGGCATATCGCCCATCCAGCGGTGACAAGGCAGTTAATGGATTGATCATGTTTCTTCTACTTCCAGAGTAATGATAAGACTAAATTCAGTTAATGCACTGGCATTTTGAGTGCCATGCTTAATCGGTAAACAATTTCAGGGGTTGTTTACCAGGGTGTGGGTAAGCAAGTATCTCATGCAAATCGTGTAACCGCTGCACAATACTTTGTGTTACCGCATCGGCCTGTTGCATCGCTGTATCATCGCATTCCTCCCGCTTTTGCCCATAAAGCATAGCATCAAGCAGTTTGCGTACATACATCCCATCGTGGCCATAAAAATCGACACCGATATCAGGCATTCCAGCTTCATCAAACAGTGTGGCCACCATGCAGCTTTCTATTGTGGCCAGCCCCAGCGCCCCATCTTCGCCACCAAGGTGCCGAAACAGAGCATCAACTGGGAAACCGCCACAGGCGAGGAAATAGGCACGGTTGAAAACTGTATTGGTGGCAGTAATCATTTCAAACGTACGCCATGCCACAGCAAATTTTTCATGCTCTCGGTATCGTTCAGGGATATTATGTCCCTTGACCGGTAAACGCAATAAACCGGTTTGCGGCCGGAAACTGAACACGGCGCTGGCTGCCTGTAGTGCATGCGGCTGGTAGGCATCATCTGCATCCAGAAATGCTATGTGGTTACGACTAGACATTAAGGCGGCCCAGTTACGCGCCACAGCCGGACCACGGTTTGTGGGCAGAAACTCACTTCGTATAAGTTGTGGATGGCGCTGCTGCCACTGCCGAATCAAACTGGCTGTTCCATCTGCTGACGCATCATCCACCAGCCACAGACAGCCCAGTTCCGGCTGTACCAATACACTGTCTATTGCTCGTGCCAATGTATTTTCGGCGTTATAGCAGGGAATAATGACATCAATAGATTTCATACAGGCTACCTTAACAATTAAGGCCGCCTAACTGATAGCTGGCAGCCTTATGACATATTTTTTAAACACCTTGTTTCAAGCTGGCTTCGATAAAGCCATCAAGGTCGCCATCCATTACGGCCTTGATATTGCCTACTTCATAACCAGTGCGTAAATCCTTGATACGCGATGAATCGAATACATAGGAACGAATCTGATGTCCCCAGCCTACATCATCCTTGCTGGCTTCGAGATTCTGTTTTTCCTCATTGCGGCGACGCATTTCCAGCTCAAACAACTTGGCTTTGAGCATATTCATTGCCTCTTCGCGATTACGGTGCTGGGAACGGTCGTTCTGACACTGTACGACAATACCAGTTGGTTCATGCGTGATGCGAACAGCCGAATCGGTTTTGTTGATGTGTTGGCCGCCGGCACCGGAAGCGCGATAGGTATCGACACGCAAATCTGCGGGATTAATTTCAATTTCAAAGCTGTCATCCACTTCCGGATAAACGAATACGGAAGCAAACGATGTATGTCTTTTGTTATTAGAATCAAACGGTGAGTAACGCACCAGTCGGTGAATACCGGTTTCGGTACGCAGCAATCCGTAGGCGTATTCACCATCTAGCTTGATGGTAGCGCGGTTAACCCCTGCAATTTCGCCCTCGTCTTCTTCAAGGACTTCTACTTTGAAACCTTTGCGTTCGCCATAGCGTACGTACATGCGCAATAACATACCGGCCCAATCTTCGGCCTCGGTGCCACCTGCGCCAGCCACGATATCTATGAAGCAATTATTCACATCGGCTGGCTGATTGAACATGCGCTTAAATTCTAGCTGCGCCAGCTCTTCTTGCAATGCGGTGATATCAGCCTGCACTGCTGCGAAACCGTCGCTGTCGTTTTCCTCAACAGCCATTTGCAACAGTATGCGGTTGTCTTCAATCCCGCTGTGCAGATGATCCAGCGTCAGCACAATGCCTTCCAGTACTTTACGCTCTTTGCCAACTTCTTGTGCTTTTTTCGGGTCGTTCCAGAGTTCAGGGTCTTCCGACAGACCGATTACTTCTTCCAGACGATCTTTTTTGCCAGCGTAGTCAAAGATACCTCCGTAAATCGTGACTACGGGATGCCATATCATCCAGAATATTGTTTAACTGATTAATCTGCTCCGCTTCCATGATGTTCTCTCAGCCAGGTATTTGAAAATAGGCGCGTATTATAACAGATGCCTTCACGGCAATCAGGCCACTTATCAACCGGCCTGTTGAAGGTAAGATATTACGCTGTAGCAACGTTTTTGATGCGTTTTAACCGTTTACGGCACGCGGTGCTAAGGCGGTCAGCCGATAGAGTAAATAACGCAGTATCACGCCGTACGTGGGCAGGAAAAACAGTGCGGCCACAGTGATTTTAAATGCATAATCTGTAAAGGATATCTGTAACCAGTTGGCCGCCATAAAGGCATCTGGTGAATGATAGAATGCTACTGCGAAAAACAGTAATGTATCGACGGCACTACCCAGCACAGCGGAGGCACTTGGAGCCGGCCACCAGCGCTTGCATTGGCGTAGCCGGTTAAACACCAGAATATCCATCAGCTGTCCGACTACGTAAGCGGTAAAACTAGCAAGAGCAATACGCGCTACAAATAAATCAAAATGGCTTAATGCCACCCAGCCCATCCAGTGTCCGTTTTGAAACAATACGGAGATGGCATAGGAAAACAACAATGAAGGCAACATCACCCAGAAAATAATTTTTCGCGCCAGACCTGAGCCGAATATGCGTACGGTTAAGTCAGTAGTTAGAAAAATAAACGGAAAAGTAAATGCGCCCCAAGTATTGTGTAGCCCCCACAGAGTAAAGGGAAACTGCACCAGATAATTACTGGCCACGATAACCAGCATGTGCCAGAAAGTCAGCCAGCGCAACGCCTTAAAACGCTGCGCATCGGAAAATTCATACATAGGTAATCCTGTTTATTTATGCGGCTGCGCAACAGGTAATCATCAGAAAACCCGAGCTAGCCATACAGAAAGTATCTTGCAGCAGTGACAGGTTTATTTCACTTGAAACTGCAGCAGACGCTGAGCGGCCATGTCACTGTAGCGTGTATTGGGTTCGCCGTAATTGGCATACGGATGGATGGCAATGCCGCCCCGCGGCGTAAATTCTCCATATACTTCTATATATTTAGGCTGCATTAATGCAATCAAATCTTTCATGATGATGTTGACACAATCTTCATGAAAATCACCATGATTGCGAAAACTGAAGAGATACAGTTTCAATGATTTACTTTCTACCATGCGCAAGCGGGGTAGGTAATTGATGTAAATGGTGGCAAAGTCTGGCTGACCGGTTTTCGGGCACAGACTGGTGAATTCAGGACAGATGAATTTAACGAAATAATCGTTATCGGGATGTTGATTATCAAAGGCTTCCAGTAGCTCCGGTGCGTAATCGCTGCAATACTGCGTATGCTGATTACCCAGCAGACTAACTGTGCCCAGATTATTTTGTGCACGCATATAGTTGATTTCCTAGTTTTTTAATGTGGGAGGTTTACGAACCACAGGGGAGGCGATTGTACCCGAAACCCATACGTGCTTAAAACAGCACTTGCAAATTTTTAATCAAGGTGCCAGAACAATATAATGGTTTTTATTAAAATATTCTGCCAATAACCGATATATATTAGATTTGAAATATAATTATATGCTAGATAATTTGATATTTAAGCAATATTGTAGCGATACAAAAGTTTGAATCTTGCTTTTTAAACTTATTCATTATAGCCTGATAGGTAAATCATTAAAATTTAAAATAATAGCATTCGACAGGAAAAATTATGAATCAGGCAGTAACCAGACCAATAGATGATGTCCGGATTAAAGAAATTAAAGAATTGTTGCCACCGATTGCCCATTTATATGAATTGCCGATTACCGATAAAGCTGCTGAAGTAGTCCACGATACTCGTGAGGAAATTGCTGCATTGGTGCATGGACATGATAAACGTTTACTGGTCATTATCGGCCCCTGCTCCATCCATGATCCAGTCGCTGCACTGGAATATGGCCGGCGGCTGAATGTATTACGCGAAAAATATGCAAATCAATTGCTGATTGTGATGCGTGTATACTTTGAAAAACCACGTACCACTGTAGGCTGGAAAGGCTTGATTAACGACCCGCGAATAGATGGTTCCTACGATATTAACTATGGTCTGCGTCTGGCTCGCAAACTGCTTCTGGAATTAAACAATATGGGTATGCCTGCTGCAACTGAATTTCTGGACATGATTACTCCACAATATTTTGCCGATCTGATTTCATGGGGTGCCATCGGTGCCCGTACGACGGAAAGTCAGGTACACCGCGAGCTGGCTTCTGGTTTAAGCTGTCCGGTAGGTTTTAAAAACGGTACCGACGGTAATTTGAAAATTGCCATTGATGCCATTGGCGCATCTAGCCATCCACATCATTTCCTTTCGGTAACCAAAGCCGGCCATTCGGCTATTGTGCGTACTAGCGGTAATCCAGATTGCCACATTATTCTGCGCGGTGGTAAAGAACCTAATTACAGCCATGAGCATGTTGAGGCCGCAGTAGACGAGCTAAACAAACATCAGGTTACACCATATTTGATGATTGATTGCAGTCATGCTAACAGCCGCAAAGATTATCGTCGGCAGATGGAAGTGGCTCAGGATATCGCCGCACAGATTCAGGCCGGTGAGCAGCATATAATGGGCGTTATGGTGGAAAGCAATCTGATGGCAGGCAGGCAGGATAATCCAGAAAATTATGGTCAGAGTATTACAGACGCCTGCATTGGCTGGGAAGAAACCGAAACGATGCTGCAACTACTGGCACAGGCAGCTCAGGCTCGTCAGAATCAATAGCCTTTACCACATTGAAAATATACATGAGCGGTTGCTGAATCACTTTAAGGGTGAATCAGTGCCGCTTTTTTATGCCTGTTAATCCGCAATGTCTGAGTATATTAAAAAAATCTGTTTCGTTAGATACTGGACAACAAATTTATGAATAAACGAATGGTAGCACTTATTGCTGAATATTCAGTAATGGTTAGTATTGTAGTGCAAGCGCATGATTAGATTTGGCAAAACATTATGCTGGCTTTTTTATGATAGAAATTGTAGAAAACTTTCTTGAATATAATCCTCAGTAAAGCAAGTTTACTGAGGATTTCTGTTACTGATAGACAAAATATTTAGCGTACGGATTTAAAGCTAAGCAGATGCTGACGCGTAGCCAGCCATGCACCCACAACACCCAGTCCGCAAACCAGCAATAAAATTACCACTATTTCACAGGGGTTGAAAAACCGCCAGGCAATATGCACGCCGTAAGGTTGGAGAATGGCACTGACTATAGGCTGAGTCATATAGCAGAGCCAGTAACACAAGCCGGTACTAATGGCGGCAGCAAGTAGGCTTTGCCAGATGGCCAGATACAGAAAAGGCCTGCGAATAAAAGAAGCTGGTGCACCGAGCAGCTTCGTAATTTCTATTTCTTCACGGTGGCTAAGAATCTGTAAGCGAATGGTGTTATACGCCACCAGCGCAAACGCCAGTCCCAGCGTTATAGCAAGAAACCACAACAATTGATGCACAAAGTGATTAATCTGATACAGGGTTTGCATCCATTCCGCATCCATTTTCACACTTTCCACCATCGGCAGCTGCGCCAGCTGCGTCTGTAATGCCGCCAATTCTTCTGGAGTGTCCACTTGCGGCGTGACGGTAAACGCATCCGGCAGCGGGTTACTATCAAGCATAGAAACCAGATCCTGACTTCCCATACTCTGCTGCAATTCTTCCAGCCCCTGCTGCTTACTCACAAACACTACTTTTTCAAGCTGTTTATTCGCCTGCAAGGCTTTTTCTACAGCCTGATTATCACTGGCTTTCGCTTCCATCTGCATATACAGGGTCATGGTGGGTGCATCGTTAATCTGTCCCAGCACCTGCTGTCCGCTTTGTACACCGAGATACAATGCCAGTGGTAACGTCATGGCGATTGCCAGCATAACAAGAATCAACAGCGTGGCCACCGGCTGGCGCAGTAACTGCCGTAATGCTTTACACGCCGCTTCTGTATGCAGGGAAACAAACTGAATCATGCGTATAACCTGCCTTCCTGCAATCGAATAATGCGATGGCCGTAATCAGCCATCAGAGTTTCATCGTGAGCGGCTACCATTACTGTGGTACCAGCCTCATGAAAGGTCTTGAACAATTCCATAATATCCAGTGCGTACGCCCGATCCAGATTGGCTGAGGGCTCATCAGCTATCAGCAAACCAGGCTGATGCACCACTGCACGAGCAATACACAGGCGCTGCTGCTCTCCGCCAGATAAGGTCACTGGGTCGGCCATTTCTCGCCCCTTCAGGCCAACTTTTTCAATTGCTATACGGGCACGGTGCTCTGCCTGCTTACGTTCATAACCGGTAATTCGCAAAGGTAACATCACATTTTGCAACACATTGCGGTCAAACAGCAGTTTATGGTCCTGAAATACAATACCGATATGCTGACGCAGATAACCAAGTTGATTGTCGTTCAGACGTCCCAAATCCTGATTGTTTAGCCACACTTTTCCCTTGGTAGGCTTCACAATGCCGCTTATCAGTTTCAGAATGGTTGATTTACCAGCTCCGGAATGGCCGGCAATAAAAATCATCTCCCCTTTACTGATAGAAAAGCTAAGGTTTTTCACTGCGGTGAAACCGCCCGGATACGTTTTCGATACCTGCTCAAAACGAATCATCTGTAGGTGTCCGTTTGTGATGTAAATATTCACTAATTATACCGCAGCATACTCGCAAAGAAAGCCTGCACCTGTTCAGTAGCTTCAGTTCGCGGTATGCTAGGCTATTCTAATCAGTATCTGTACGCAGACAAGGAAAATACGATGCAAGCGATTACCATGTATACCACGGGTGTATGCCCGTATTGCCAGATGGCAAAAGCCTTACTGAAACAGAAAGGCGTCACAGCCATCAATGAAATCCGCATTGATACCGATCCTCAGGCGCGCGAGCAGATGATGCAGCGTACCGGTCGCCGTACCGTACCACAGATCTATATCGGAGAAGTACACGTTGGCGGCTTTGATGATTTGAATGCTTTGAACCAAGCAGGTAAACTAGATCCTTTACTGGCAGGCTAAGCGCAGACTATTTCTCTTCTCCGTTATCCGGCTGTGCCGGATAGTTCTGCCACCCTATCCCTTATCCCTTTGTTGAAAGAAAAGCATGAGCAAAAAAGAACAAGCACCAGAAAAAAACGAACAACAGCCGGTATTCAGCATTGAAAAAATCTACCTGAAAGATTTGTCACTGGAAGTGCCCCATGCACCACAAATTTTTCTTGAAGGCGGAGAACCTCAAATCGAAATGCGCGTGACTTCTGCTGCTGAGAAACTAGAGGATGAATTCTATAATGTTACCGTAACAGTGACAGTTACTGCCAAGATGACCGAAGAAAAAGTACTATTTCTGAACGAAGTGGCTCAAAGCGGTATTTTCCGCATTGCCAATATTCCAGAAGATGATGTGGAATTACTGCTGGCGGTAGCAGCACCGAATATTTTGTTCCCGTATGCCCGTGAAACCGTATCCAATACCATCACCCGTTCAGGCTTCCCGCCAGTGATGCTGGCTCCGATTAACTTCGAAGCCATGTATCAGGCCGAACAAGCTAATGCCGGTAACGCCTGATTGTTAATAAAAAAGCTGCTTTATCCTGACATGATGAACACTTATGGATAAAGCAGTTTTTTTGTGTCTAACATTTTTGGCGCGATAGTTTTAGCGCTGATAACGAAATTGGAATGCAAAAGCCGCCAGCAAACCCACCACACACAATGGCAGAATGTAATACATGGCACCAATAGGGCTATAGCTGCTTAACCACTGCACGACAGGCAGAGTCAGGCCACCGACAATCGCATAAGCCACATTGTAGGAAAAAGAAATACCAGTAAAGCGAATAGCGGGTGGAAACATTTTAATCATCGCAGCAGATACAATACCGGCTACCCCGGCAGCCAGTCCCAACAGCATATAGAGAGCAAAAACCATACCTTCACTGCTATTTCCCAGTGCCGGATAGAATAACACTGCCATCACACCAGTCAATACAATCCCACAAATCAGCATGCGTCCACTGCCTACACGGTCGGCTAAAACACCATACAGCACACAGCCGATCATCTGCATCACTATCGCCATACTCTGCATTTCAAAAGCAAGCGCACTGGAAAAACCAAAGCCCGCAGTCAGCAATTGTGGCATGGCCAGCAAAATCACAACGATACATCCGGTCAAAAACCAAGTAAGCAGCATACCAATAATCACGGCAGTCTTATGCTGAGTCACCAGTAATTTTAATGGCATATCCGTAGCCAGCTCCTTACGCTGCTGCATCGCCTTGAAGACCGGTGTTTCTCGCAGATAACTACGCAGATACAAGGTCAGTAGACCAAATAAACCTCCCAGAATAAAAGGAATACGCCATGCACCATCCAGAATAGCTGCGCTGGTAAACTGTCTGGACATCATCAGTGCAATCAACGAGCCCAATAAAATACCCAGCGACAGCCCGCCGGTAAGAAAACCATTGGCCATACCCACATGTTTTTCAGGCACATGCTCAGATACAAACGTCCAAGCCGCCGGAATTTCACCGCCAATGGCCACACCCTGTATCATGCGTAATACCAGCAGCAACACAGGCGCAACATAGCCAATGGTGTCAAATGTAGGCATCAATCCCAGCAGCAGCGTTGGCAAAGCCATCATCATGATAGACAGGGCAAACAAACGTTTACGCCCAAACAAATCGCCAAAATGCGCCATTACAATACCACCCAGCGGTCGGAACAAATAGCCGGCAGCAAAGATACCGTAAGTATTCAGCATCGCCCAAAACGGATTCATACCAGCTGGAAAAAACAGCTCAGACAACACCTTGGCATAAAATACGTAAATTACAAAATCATAAAATTCCAGCGCGCCACCAAAGGATGACAGCATCAACGTACGCACATCTTCCCGTGTCAGCAGCTTTCTGTGTGCAGCAACCTCTGTATTCCCGCTCTTCATCTAACTTTCTCAATCAAACAGATTAAAAATCAAATGCGGTTTATAACAGCCCCAGCCAACTTTTTCAAATTTAGGCCGATTACCGCAGCAACAAACCGTCCAACAACTTGCTTTTAGTTATAAACAAACAAAAAAACAGTATTTCCGTCCCCACAGTTGCATTGCTACATTAAAACTTTGACGGCACAATAAATTTTCAAGTATGAACACATTTTGGCGTTATGGTCTGCTAGCGGCAGTAGCAATGGGTCTGAACGCATGCAACAGCCAGAACAACAGCAACACTACTTTGCTCAATGCTTCATATGATGCCACGCGCGAACTGTATCAGCATTACAATACTGATTTTCAGCATTACTGGTACAGGCAAACTGGGCAAAAAATACATATTCGTCAGTCAAATGGTGGCTCCGGCAAACAGGCAATAGCTGTACAGAACGGCCTAAAAGCCGATGTCGTGACCTTAGCTCTGGCCGGCGACATCAACGCCATCAACCGTGGTAAAAAAACGTTACTGCCATCTGATTGGCAACAGCGCTTGCCCCACCACAGCACCCCTTATACTTCAACCATTGTATTTCTAGTACGCAAAGGCAACCCCAAACACATCCGCGATTGGGGTGACTTGATTCAAAACAATGTACAGATTATCACCCCTAATCCGAAAACCTCCGGTGGCGCACGCTGGAATATTCTAGCAGCTTGGGCATGGGCCAAACACCAGCCTGGTGGAAGCGATGCCAGCGCAGAAGCTTATTTACGTGCCCTGCTTCAGCATGTGCCGATGATGGACACCGGAGCCCGAGCTGCCACCATTACCTTTACCCATCGACAACTAGGAGACGTCTTGCTGGCGTGGGAAAACGAAGCCCAACTCGCCATGAAACAGGCACCGGATGAATTTGAAATCGTCACACCGTCACTATCTATTCTGTGCGAACCTCCCGTAGCCGTAGTTGACGGCAATATCACCAGTGCCGACAAGCGCAGATTGGCTACCGCCTATCTGCAACATCTGTACAGTGACAGCGCCCAGCGCCTAATAGCGCAAAGCTATTTCCGGCCGGTTAACCCGAAAATTATGGCCGAATATCGCCACCAGTTCCCCAACCTGCAACTGGTCAGTATTGATCAAGAATTTGGCGGCTGGCATGCAGCACAACAACGCTTTTTCAGTGACGGCGGCCTGTTTGACCAGCTCTATGCCAAACCAGAGCCCTAAACAAAAGCCCGAATACTTCTAACTAACAAAAATGGTCTGAATCTTTTAGTAGTTCAGACCATAATCAACAACACTACATTGTCCCTATCAGATAGAGTGCTATACTGGCACCTTATCTGGATCCCAAAAATCTACTGCCGCATCCACTACCGGTTTAACAATACCGGCACGAATAGCAAAATCACCAAAATCCTCAGCATCCAGTCGTTCTTGTGCCCAGCGTGCAATCCATTCTTGCAAAATCAGCATAATTTCGTCTACGTCGATATTCTCACGGAACAAACGCGGAATCCGTGTGCCAGCACGATTACCACCGACATACAGATTATAACGGCCGATGGCCTTACCAATCAGCCCGATTTCAGCCAGCAATGCACGACCACAATTATTTGGACAGCCAGTCACACGCAGAATAATATGCTCCTTAGCCAGCCCATTTTTCGCCATTAATTCATCAACCTGATCAATAAAGCCCGACAAAAAACGTTCCGATTCAGCCATGGCCAGCGGACAGGTTGGTAAAGCCACACAAGCCATACTATTCTTGCGCTGCTCTGTCACTTCATCATCAATCAAACGGTATTCACGTGCGATGCGCTCAATTTTTTCTTTATTCTCAGGCAGCACACCGGCTACTATCACATTCTGATTGGCAGTAAGGCGGAAATCACCCTGATGAATTCTGGCCAGCTCACGCATACCCGTTTTCAATGGCCGTCCCGGATAATCTAGCAAGCGGCCGTTCTCAATAAACAAAGTCAGATGCCAGCGCCCATCTTCCCCTTCTACCCAGCCAATCCTGTCTCCGCGCTCCGTGAGCGTATACGAGCGGCTTGGTGCAAAGGCAAACCCTTGCCGCCTTTCAACTTCTTGTTTAAATACATCCACACCCACCCGCTGCAAAGTATAACGAGTGCGCGCATTCTTGCGATCGCTTCGATTACCCCAGTCGCGCTGTGTAGTCACCACCGCTTCTGCACAACGCAATACCTGCTCTACCGGAATAAAACCGAAATCCTTAGCAGTATTTGGAAAAGTACGCTGATTACCATGATCAATAGACAAGCCACCGCCCACCAGCACATTAAATCCCACCAGATGACCGTTTTCACCGATAGCAACAAAATTTAAATCATTGGCATGTAAATCCACATCATTCAATGGCGGAATCACCAGTGCAGTTTTGAATTTACGCGGCAGATAAGTCTTGCCATTAATCGGTTCTACCGCATCCCCGCTCACACCCGCAGACAGCGGCGCATCCAGTTCGCTGCTGAGTACCTTTTCTCCGTCAAGCCAAATATCAGCATACGCATGGGTGCGGGGCAATAAATGCTCAGAAATCCGGCACGCCCATTCATAAGCTTCACGATGCAAACTACTTTCAACCGGATTACTAGTACACAACACATTGCGGTTGATATCACCGGCAGTTGCAATCGAATCCAGCCCCAGCTGATGCAGCCACTGATGCATCGGCTTGATATCCTGTTTTAACACCCCGTGAAACTGAAATGTTTGCCGTGTCGTCAGCCGGATACTGCCATACAAAGTATGCGCCGTAGCAAACTCATCAATACCCAGCCACTGTTGCGGCGTAATAATGCCACCCGGCAACCGGCAACGCATCATTACATTTTTCAATGGTTCCAGTTTAGCTGCCTGCCGCTGAGCACGCACATCACGGTCGTCCTGCTCATACATACCATGAAAACGAATCAACTGAAAATCATCACCATTAAATCCACCGGTAATACCATCATTCAAATCAGCGGCAATTTCACCATACAAATAGTTACTTTCTCCTTTTAGACGCTCATTATCCGACAATGGTGCATCCGGTATTTGGGCACGCTGATCATTATTCATATTCTGTATTCCTTAATATGCATATTGTTATAATTCATTCAAAACATTGTATAATCAATCAGCAAACAGCCAAAAGAATACCGAGTTGTAATCAAAGAGATTTTAGTTATATCAACTATACAGGACACACACATGCAACGTGGCATCTACCAACATTACAAAGGCAACCTGTATCAGGTAACTGGCACCGCACGCCATAGTGAAACCGAAGAAGAATTGGTTATTTATCAGTGTCTATATGGTGATTATTCGTTCTGGGCACGTCCCAAAAGCATGTTCAACGAAAACATCATCCACAATGGCCAGACACAGCCTCGCTTTGCCCTGATCCGGCCACTGTAAAAGAAGCAAAAAAAAAACACTGACTATTTACGAGCAATAATCAGTGCGATAAAAAACGGATTCAGTCAAATATTTATTTACCTATACAAAAGCGGCTAAAAATCACCCCTAGCAAATCATCAGCGCTGAATTCACCGGTAATTTCGTTTAAAGCGTTCTGTGCCAACCGCAAATGCTCCGCAAATAATTCAATCTGATTATTCTGACATAAACTCGCATTGGCCAGCTCTTCCCGAGCCATCTCTAGTGCTTGAATATGACGCGTGCGTGCTAAAAATAGCCCTTCGCTTTCACCCTGCCAACCAACCTGTTGCAACAGCGCTTGCCGCAGCAAATCCAGACCAGCACCGGTTTTAGCAGACAAACCAATTACCTGACTGGCGTCAGTAAAAGCAACTAAATCGCCAGTTTCACGTGAAACACTGGATGCAGCTTCACCAGTTAAGTCAATCTTGTTATGTACTTCAATTTTATGCAAACCGGCTGGCAACTGCGCCAGAATCGCCGCCGTAGTGGTATTAATACCTTCGCGTTGGTCAACCAGCACCAGCGCCACATCAGCCTGCTGTACTGCCTGTTGACTTCGTTCAATACCAATCCGTTCAACTACATCTTCGGTTTCACGCAATCCGGCCGTATCAATAATATGTACCGGCACCCCCTCAAGCGTAATCTGTTCCCTGACGGTATCGCGCGTGGTACCAGCAATATCAGTCACAATGGCCACCTCATCACCTGCCAGAGCGTTAAGTAAACTGGATTTACCCACATTAGGTGCTCCCACCAGCACCACATTCATACCTTCACGCAAAAGCGCACCCTGTTGCGCCTGCCGCAATACCTTATCCAACTGAATACACAAATGATCTAACTTACCACTAGCGTCTGCAGCCTGAAGAAAATTGATATCCTCTTCCGGAAAATCTAAAGTTGCTTCGACCAACATACGCAACGTAATCAGATCATCCACTAATCGGTGTATTTCCTGTGAAAATACACCCTTTAAGCTCCTTACCGCCATACGTGCTGCCGACTGACTAGAAGCATCAATCAAATCAGCCACACTTTCTGCCTGAGCCAAATCTAGTTTATTATTTAAAAATGCTCGTTTAGTAAATTCCCCCGGTTCGGCCAATCGGGCACCCAGTTGCAGGCAGCATTGCAATAACATCTGCAATACCACAGGGCCTCCATGGCCCTGTAGTTCAATCACATCTTCACCCGTAAAACTGGCCGGAGCTGCAAAATACAGCAGCAAACCATTATCAATAACCGTGCCTTCTACATCAACAAAATCGGTATATAACGCTTTACGTGGTTGCAGCGTTTTGCCTCCACTTAATTTTTGAGCCATAGGAAGCAGATTTTTGCCGGATAACCTCACCACCCCTACACCACCGCGTCCCGGTGCAGTTGCAATAGCAGCAATAGTCGGATTATTGTCCATTATCAAAACTCCAGCTAAATAAAACAGTTCAGGCAGCCGAAAAAAGCTGCCTGAACAAAACCTGCATATCACTGCAAATCAATCATCAACCTTTAACAATTCCACATCAAATATCAGTGTAGCATTAGGTGGAATCACCCCACCAGCTCCACGGCTGCCATACCCCATATGAGGAGGAATAGTCAATTTACGTTTGCCGCCTACTTTCATTCCATTAAAACCCTCATCCCAGCCAGCAATTACCATACCGGCACCCAACGTAAACGACAGCGGCTGTTGGCGGGTAATACTAGAATCAAAAACTGTGCCATCTTCTAACATGCCTGTGTAATGCACCGTAATTTCTTTACCCTTCACAGCCTCAGGGCCTGTTCCCTGCTCTAAATCTTCAATTACCAAATCCATACACATTTATCCTTACAAACAAATTAGCGTACACTGTAACACAGACATTAGACCCATGCATGTGATTGTATATAGCATTTTTCATATATTAGGAGACAACATGAGTACCAGCGAAATTGTTTTTCTTGACCGCGCCACCCTGCCAGACTTTCCATTCAAATTCGATTTTCCTCATCACATCACAACCTACAGCCACAGCAATCCAGATGAGGTAGCAGGCCGTATTGCTCAAGCGAATATTGTCATATCCAATAAAGTTCGGATAAATGCAGAAGCCATCAAAAATAGCCCCCAATTGAAATTGATTGCCGTACCCGCCACCGGACTGGACCACATTGATCAACAGGCTGCTCAACAGCATAACGTTGGTATCCGAAATGTGCGCGGCTACGGTAATGACACCGTAGCCGAACATGCAATGATGCTGATTCTGGCACTAATGCGCCAATTACCTGCTTATCAGCGAGATGTAGCCGCCGGCTTATGGCAAAGCAGTCCCTTTTTTTGCCATTTCGGCGCCCCAATCCGCGACCTGAATGGTAAAACACTGGGTATTTTCGGCAAAGGCGGTATCGGGCAGGCGCTGGCAGCACGAGCTCAAGCTTTCGGCATGCATGTCCTCTGGGGTGAACATAAAAATGCAAAAGATTGTCGTAATGGCTACACACCGTTTACCCAGCTTATACAGCAAGCAGATGTTATCTCTTTACATTGTCCGCTGAATGAGCAAACTCGTAACATGATAGATGAAACAGAATTGAAATCAATGAAACCACAGGCTGTACTGATTAATGTCGGGCGTGGTGGTCTAGTGGCAGAGCAGGCATTGGTAGCAGCGTTGAAATACGGGCAGTTGGGCGGAGCTGGCGTGGATGTACTAAGTGAAGAACCGCCGGTACATGGCAATCCCTTATTGAGTGCCCGCCTGCCCAATCTGATTATTACTCCGCATATGGCATGGGGCAGTGAAGAAGCTATACAGCGTATCTGCACCATGCTTGAAAATAATATCAATACATTTATGCGTGAATAAAAACTATTAACGCAATGGTCTGGCCATTACTTCTGTCAGCAATGCAGAATAACTGGCCACCAGATCAGTATTATTTGGTAAAAAGCGAGCAATCTGTTGACGCTGGTCATATACATAATGAGCAGCGTTATAAGCATGATCGCTCATTGCTGCAAATAATTGTTTTGCACCAGCTTCCACATCATTACCAGCATAATAATAACCCAAATCTGAAATCAGCTCAGCATTGTGAATTAACGGATAACCTTGCCAACATACTTCCAAATAGAAATAGTTAAGCGGATTTTCCCATTGATGAGAAATTACTGCATCAGTATTGGTTGCCAGAAAAGTTGGTGTATCATAACGACCCAGAAAAACAGATTTTCGATTTTTCACAATATCCAGCTGATTCATCAAAGCAATGAATTCCATGGATTTTTGAGCCATCGGCAATGTGTTGCATACCTGCAGAATATTAATAGCTTCCGGTTCAGAACGATAAGCCATTTCCGCAATCAAAATCGGATATAAACAGAACTTCACAACATCGATATTCGGTTCCATTACAGACAGGCGCCAGCCCTTACGAGATACCGGCACCTGCCATAAGCCCTGAAATGGCATTGCAGCGGTTTTCTGAATCAGAAATACTGGGCTCCAGACAAATGGCACCACACGCGCATCATGACGTCGGAATACTTCAAAATATGCCTTGCTGCAATTGGCTACCTGCGGAATCATCCAAATATCATCATAACGCTGGTTGATAAATAGATTACCGCCACCCATATTACGAGAGAATAAAACCGACTCCATCATATGGATATATTCAAAGCCACAGCAGTAAGATATTAAGCGTACTCCTCTGTCTTTGATATAGGCCGTCTGCTCAGCACCAATTTGCCCACCCAGCTCAATCAAAACATCTATCTGATCTTTGGCCTCTAAGAAGCTCTTAGTTGGCCATATCTCCAAATCCCATGGCAAACTTGATGTAATTGGTACATCAGTTGTGTTTACCAACACCACAGAATCAACATTAGGACAATTTTTCAGTGCGTCAGCAAGAAAAACTGCGTTCTGCTTGATACCATTATTCCACAATGTTTCTTTTGGGTGACTCAGACCAATGGTAATGCCAATACGCAAACGTGCTGGTGCAGCGTCCTGTCCATGGCTGGAAATTAAATTCGGAGTATTAGATAAGTTCATAATTTCATTAGAAATGTTTGATTGCTGGCAGGTTTTATGTATACATTATACTAAAGTGTAAGCAAAATTAGTAAAATCTAGGCTTTAAACAATGACTCAAGAGCATCAGTATAACAGCGGACATTACTTTCTGCCTCAGGATCTAGTGTAGCCAGAAAAACTTTTGCACGCTCGCGGTAAGTACTCAAATTTTCATCATGCATTTTATAGGCTTCTGCCAATACTTTGCCACCCTCTTCACAATCAAAATCGTGATAACGATAGCCACAGTCACCAATCAAATGCGAATTATGAATTAGCGGGTAGCCACCATATAAGGCCTCATAGTAAATATAATTCTGAGCATTTTCCCATTGATGGCAAACAATTGCATCACAATAGATAGATACCACCTGCCAGATCGGGTAGCGACCTTCAAACGAAGTCAAGCCATGGCGGACAATATCCAGACTTTGAGCAAACAGATTAAAAGCTGTCTGATCCTTCAAATTCATAGTATTGCACGCATAGATATGTTCGATGAAATTGGGGTTCAGCCGATGTGCATTTTCACATACCAGCATAGGAATATAACTGGTTTTCACCATACACATATTTGGCTCAAACATACCAATACGCCAGCGATTGCGGCCTGGCTGGTATTCAAACTGCTCGCCTTTTGGCAATTTTTCACAAGCACGATTAAGAATAACCGGACTCCATAAATGCGGCATGATCTTTACCGGCGTGCGAAATGTACTGGCAAAATATGGCTTACAGGTTTTTTCATACTCTGGCAATGTCCATACTTCATCGTAAGGCGCACCGGTAATCAGCAAGGCAGGCGGCTTATCAAACAGCATACGCTCAATATCAATTACATAATCATTACCTACGCGCATACTGACTACTTTTCCACCTTTGGCTTTGAACTCTATCATCCATTCTTTGGAAAGCTGGGCACTCATCTCTATCATGACATCCAACTCATTCAAACCAGTGGCCATATCAATTACCGGTACTGGTGAATCCTGCAGAAAATTCATAGCATCCTGCATATCCCCATCACCTGATCCAGCTACCAGAACCACGTTACTGACAATTGGAGATTTTTTTAACAACATTGCCAGAAACAGACAATTCTGGAAAATTCCATTTTCCCAAAGCGACTGAGCTCCTTTACGTACATAAATCGAAACACCTACACGAAGTGAAGACACGGACGACATGGGTTAACCTCTTAATAATTCTGGACGATCAGCACACAAATTAGATAATAGTTGTACATGGGCTTTAATATTGGCATCTGATAAAGGATCCGTTGCTTTAAAAAGTGCCTGTGAAGCTTGACGCTGACTACTCAAATTTTCTTCATGATGTAGCCAAGCCTGGATTATTTGTCTACCACCTTCAAGTGCATCAAAATCTGGATAATAATATCCAGCACCGAACTCTTTTAACCATGGAGTATTATGAATCAATGGATAATCTCCATACAGTACGTCCATATAAAGATTATTGTGATCATTACACCATTGATGTGAAATCACAGCATTGGCGTGCTGCGCCATAAAACCGACTATATCGTGACGGCCATAAAAACATGCCTTATGATCTTTAACAAGATTCAGAGAATTGGCCAGATGTAGCATGGTTAAATGATCTTTCATGTGCAAAGTGTTAAGCACATGCATCATTTCAATTGATTGCGGTTCGTGACGATAAGCTTCATCACAAGCTAACATGGGAATAGAAGAAGTTTTAACAACTGAAATATTGGGCTCAAATATAGCTACACTCAGAGGTGTTTTTACCTCATCATGCACATTGCTATGCCAGCCGTAATTAAGACCTTGTTCACTGATTTCCTGTTTGCGTCTGGAAACAAACATTGGATCCCATAAATGAGGCGTAATGTATATCGGGCAACGATACATTGTCCGCAGCATGGGAATATAAGCTTTGTCTTTTGGCAAAAGCCATACTTCATCACAACGATCTACTGGCGGAAAACTAGTTGGTTTTTCAAACACATTATATTCTGATAATCCCACATAAGGCTGGCCAACACAATAAAATACCACCTTTTTACCACGAGCACGCTGCAAGGCTAACCATTGTGGAGATAGCGCACCAGCCAGTTCAATAATGACATCAAAAGCATCTATAGCTTCCTGTTCTGACATCAATCGCAGATCAAACAGATTCAAATCAATTTGTTCAGCCATACGGGGCTGACCACCAACATTAATTAAATCCACTGATTTAACAAAAGGTATAGCCTTCAGGCTTTGAACCAAAAATATAACATTCTGACCCATACCATTTTCCCAGATGTTCTGGTTGGCATGAGTAATAACAGAAATACCGATGCGCATATTATCCCGTATTCTTATTAAAAATACTGTCAATGATGAATAAATAAGACTTCCGGACTTCACACGGAAGTCCAGAAGTCTGTTTAGTCAGGATTAATTACCACTTAAAGCCAAGTACTGAATTGAAAGCAACTTCTTTACCAGTAGTGGAAACACCTGCACCCCACGTAACTTTGCCGTTTTTGCTGGCTGCCTTATAGTTTACACCAACGGCACCATAGCTACGATATGCACCTACCCCAATACCGACAGTCTGCTCACCAGAACTCAGTGAAGGCAAATAAGCCCCAGACAGCGCCATGGCCATGGCTGTACCTGAATAAGCTCTGCGCTCAACATGATGAATATTATCATTCAGCTGATTAACATATTCATTAACTCTGGTAACCTGATTATCCACACCTTTAAGCTGAGCTACATTCACAGCATCAGTGTCAGCAGTACCTGCTGCCACACCGGTTATCTGACGGTATACACCTTTAGATGCATCACCCACAGATACCGCTCCTTCCGTACTTCTTGTGGCACGGATTGCCGCTGCCTGCTGCGACGTTGCGGTTACTGGAATATATCCTTCTTGTCCGGCAGCAACACTCGCAACTGATCCAGCTCCTAGTGCTATACCTCCGGTCTGTTTCACCTGAGCATTGCTACCCAGAGCCACACCATTAGCTGCGGGAGCACTGGCTGAATCACCAATCGCAATCGCTGATGTACCACTGGCCATTGCTGCTCCGCCCACTGCAATTGAATTAGCACCTTGAGCAATTGATCCAGCTTTAGCAGAGTTGATCTTCACATATTTCGTACCATAATTCTCCAGATTTTGCAGTGCATCAGCGACATTATCTGCTGATACATTACCACCTGTAGGTGTAGAAATATCATACTTGGGTGGATTGATACTTCCTGCTGAATTTCGTGAAGTACCAAGAGCCGAAGCTATCGATGCAATCTGGCTAGCAACAATTGTGCTAACTGATGTAGACAGACTATTCAGCGAATCATCAGAAACATTACTGGTTGGCAGGCTATTAACCATTGTAGACAAATTATTATAATCTTGTCTTACAGCCCACAGCTGACCAGCATTAATAGCATCTAAAGACCCTTTGGCCATATTACCGTCAGCCACATTGGTAATATGTTGTGCCGTAGCACTGCCATGACTAGCATCATATGCACTACCATTCCACAGTAAGGCATTTTGAGTCAGGTTGGTAATGTTAGTAATAATATTACCTGTGGATAACTCACTTAAAGCACTGTTTAATGAAGACAAGCTAGTGCTGGTACCTGTAGAAAGGCTGGTCACATCATTTTTCAGTAAGTATAGCTGTCCACCATTAATTGCATCATGTGAGCCCTGATCAACCGAGCCATCAGCTAAATTGATAACCTTGCCATAAGTAGCAGCTCGGGTCAGACTATTTGTCTTTCCAGCATCAAATCCACCTTTATCCTCATCCCATTGCAGGCTCTTATCCTTCAGCTGTTTCACATCTTTCTGAGTCAGATCATAGCTGGTAGACAGACTGCTTAAAGCTGTACTCGTGCTAGAAGTTAGTTTGTTCAGGCTATCGCTTGTTGTACTCATACTGCGTGACAGACTCTCATATCCGGTAGACATAGAGCTACTGATACTATTGATACCTGAAATCACAGTTGATGAAACTACAGTCGACAGACTGCTCAGACCAGTGGAAGTAGAACCAGACAATGCATACAGCTGGCTACCGTTTACCGCATCGGTAGAATCTACTGTCACGCTACCAGCTGCTACATTGGTAATACGCTGAGCTGTACCGCTACCATGACCAGCATCATAAGCACCCAGTGTGCTATTCCACTGCAAGGCATTTTGCTGCAGGGTGGTCAGGTTCTGATTTGTGCTACTCAGACTGGATGCCAGACTGGTCAGACCGGTTGAAGTACTGCTGCTCAGGCTGGTTAAGCCTGTGCTGGCGCTAGCCAGTCCTAATTGAGTGGTGCTGGTCAACGTATCCACGCGATCATTGACCGTAGTCAAAGCTGCTGATGAGGCACTGCTCAAGCTGCTTAGTCCGGTACTAGTACTACTCAGTCCTGCCTGCGTCAGAGTAGACAGGCTGTACATCTGAGTACCGTTGATAGCATCACTTGAAGTAATATTGATGTCTCCAGCTGCAATACCGGTCAGTCTTTGATCCTTACCCTCACGGCTGGCATCGAAATTACCACTTATCCTATTTCTCAGCAAAGCATTCTGCTGTAATGCTGTCACATTACTATTGGTTTCAATTAAACCAGTTGACAGACTGCTTACATTTTTCGTTACCGTACTGAGACTGTCATTAACAATAGTAGATAGGCTACCCAGCTGATTTTTTGTGACCTCATTCAGATTAGTAGACAGGCTGCTTAGTCCGGTTGAAGTGGAGCTAGACAGACTGAACAACTGACCACCATTAACTACATCAGTAGAATCCACTGAAACACGGCCAGCCGCTACATTTGTAATAAGCTGAGGCGCACCATTTCTACCGGCATCATAAGCACTACCATTCCATTGCAGAGCATTTTGCTGCAGGGTAGTCAGGTTCTGATTTGTGCTACTCAGACTGGATGTCAGACTGGTCAGACCGGTTGAAGTACTGCTGCTCAGGCTGGTTAAGCCTGTGCTGGCACTAGCCAGTCCTAATTGAGTGGTGCTGGTCAGCGTATCCACGCGATCATTGACAGTAGTCAAAGCTGCTGATGAAGCATTACTTAAGCTGCTCAGCCCCGTACTGCTACTGCTCAGTCCTGCCTGTGTCAGAGTAGACAGGCTGTACATCTGGGCGCCATTGATGGCATCAGTTGAAGTGAGGCTTATATCGCCACCAATAATTCCGGTCAGTCTTTGAGCACGATTACTGCGTATTGCATCATATGCGTTACTAGTACTATTCCACTGTAATGCATTTTGCTGCAAGGCTGCTACATTAGTATTGGTTTCTCTCAGACCTGTAGACAGGCTGCTTACATTTTCCGTTACCGTACTGAGACTGTTTGTCACTATAGTAGACAGACTACCCAGCTGATTTTTTGTCACCTCATTCAGATTAGTAGACAAGCTGCTTAGTCCGGTTGAGGTGGAGTTAGATAATGTATACAGCTGGCTTCCATTTACTGCATCGGTAGAGTCTGCAGCAAGACGTCCGGCACTAATATTGGTAATGCGCTGTGCAGAACCGTCACGACCAGCATCATAAAAACTACCATTCCATTGTAAAGCAGTTGTCTGCAGGTTATTCATGCTCTGATTGATACTGCTTAGGCTGCCCGTCAAACCAGCTAGAGCTGATGATGTACTACTACTCAGCGTGCTCAGATTGCTATTGGTACTGTTCAAGCCTGCCGCAGTTACCGTAGACAAACTATAGAATTGTCCGCCGTTAATAGCTTCGGTAGAGCCAACACTTACTGCACCTGCACCGATGCCACTCAGTACTTTAGCTTCTCCATTTCGACTAGCATCATACACACCCTTGCCTGCATTCCACAGCAGCGCATTGGCCTGCAGTGAAGATACACTAGCATTAGCTGCCTGTAATCCTTTATCCAAAATCTGTAGATTGGAAGAAGTCGTACTGGTTAGGCTGCTTAGACTGTTGTTGATGCCAGTAATGCTGTTTGTCGTTGTATCGGACAACTGATTCAGCGCATCTTTAGTGCTACTCAGGCCTGTTGTAAGTGTACTCAGACTAGTGCCATAGGCAGTAGACAGTGTATTTAACGCTACATTAGTAGAGCTCAGACTTTGATTCAAAGTATTGACACTGGCTGTTGTACTGGTGGACAAGTTATACATCTGAGCACCGTTTACAGCATCTGTAGAATCTGCAGCTATGGAACCTGCAGCTACACTGGTAATCAGCTGAGCTGTATTGGTACCGTGATCCGCACTATAAGCTCCTTTAGCGCTGTTCCATTGCAGCGCATCTCTTTGCAATGCAGCAACATTGTTGGTAGTAGAACTCAAGCCAGTAGAAAGACTATCTATATTGTTGGTGATACTACTGAGGCTGTTAGTAACGACGGTAGACAGACTGCCTAGCTGATTCTTGCTCATCTCACTCAGGTTACTTGCAAGACTACTTAAACCAGTTGAAGTAGAACTAGAAAGACTAAACAATTGACCACCATTAATCACATCAGTGGAATTTGCAGCCACACTAGCAGCACCGCTAACATTGGTAATACGCTGTGGAGTGCCATTTTTGCCGGCATCATAAACACTACCATTCCACTGCAAGGTATTAGCCTGCAAGGTAGTTACACGAGCTGTGGCTGTACGCAGATTGGTATCCAATCTGCTCAAATTGCTAGTTGTAGTGTCAGAAAAGCTCTGCAAATTACTATCAACAGTGGAAATACTGCTAACCAGTGCATCTGATAAACCGGTGAACGCTGTATTAGCTGTGTTTTCCATACTGGTAGACAAGCTGTACAACTGGGCACCATTCACAGCATCGTTTGAACCTGATGCTATCAAACCAGTAGACACATTTGTAATTTTTTGAGCAGTACCCGTTCCATGATCAGCATTATACGCAGCTGCATAATCATTCCATTGAAGTGCATTTTGTTTCAATGAGCCTGCATCATGATTAACTGTAGACAGAGAAGTTATCAGAGTGCCTGCTGAAGTTGAAATACTTTGCGACAGGCTACTTATACCAGATTCAGCCACCGTGGATAGACTACTCAGGCTGTTTGCGGCATCAGCAGTCAGGCTATTCAGGCCAGTATTCGTGCTGTTGGATAAACTGGTAATACTATTGGACAGAGTATCAGAAAGAGTTGATAAGCTATTTGCAGATGCTCCTGACAGATTAATAGTACTGCTTAGAATACTGTCTGACAAAGAACTGAGTTGGGTAAAGTATTTATCAGAAATACCCGTTAATGAAGATTGTATTGTACTTAAGCTGGAAGACATTAAATTGGAGGAACTGGTCAGATTTGCATCAGACACCGTGGACAGGCTGTACAGCTGTGCACCAATAACAGCATCTGACGAGCTTTCTCCTACCTGACCGGCGGCAACCTGAGTAATTTTAGCTCTGGCACCAGTTGCAGAACCGGCATCATAAGCACTAATACTCGCATCCCATTGTAACGCATTCTGCTGCAATGTGCTTACTCCGGTATTAATACCCGTTATACCTGCTGACAGACTGCTTATACCAATATCAACAAGGCTGCTTAAAGTCGTTGAAAAACTTTCAAAACGCTTATTAATATCACTGTTCAAAGTGTCAAAACTATTTTCGGTACTATACAGCTGTCCTGCAGTGATGGCATCTGTTGAACCATCATAAATATCAGCTTTAGCAACATTGGTTATACGGCTATTTTTATCATTACGACTTGCATCGTAGGCTCCGTCTTTCCACTGCAAGGCATTCGTTTTGAGAGTACCCAAACTTCCGTCGGCCGTACTTAAAGCTGAAGAAATACTTGAAGACAGGCTAGTTATATTGTTTTCAATAGTACTTCTGCTTTGAGTCAGTTTGGCCAAATTAGAACCGGTTACCTGATCCAAAGAAGTTGATAAACTACTGATACCGGCTTGCATACTGCCCGATACATCGGCTAATTTATTGTTTAAAACAGAAATACTGTTGTTTGTACTATATAGCTGTGCACCGATTATCGCATCAGACGATCCCTCTTTCACATTACCTGAAAATACATGTGTCAGTGTATTTTTAGCATTTGCAATGCCATGGCTGGCATCATATGCTCCTGCACCTGAATCATCTAAACGCTTCCATTGTAAAGCGTCTTTCTGCAAATCAGATACACCATTATTAATCACACCTAATTGTGTTCCTGCTGCTGTAGAAAGACTACTAACTTTGGTATTTGTCTGAGCAAGCAACCCAGTTAAAGTAGAGATATTTTTATCAGATATGGTACTCAGAGCACTGGATAAATTTCCAATGCCACTTTTGACCTCATTAGCCAGATCATTGATGGCAGAATTGGTGTTATACAGCTGATTACCTGTAATCGCATCTTTTGAGCCCTTAACTAAAGATCCATCTGCAGCATTGGTGATCCGGTTTTTACCATTTACTACACCATGACTGGCATCATATGCTCCATTTTTCCATTGCAATGCATTCTGCAGAAGGGCAGGGAGTTTGCCGTTAATTCCTTGAAGGCGTTGCTCTGTTGTAGTAGAAAGGCTTTCTAGTCCAGAAAAAGAAGAATTCTCTAATGCTGTAGATAGACTATTTAGACTACTAGAAGTTGCACTTGTAAAATCCGATACTTTGTTATCAAACGAAGAAGATAATGCACTAATCTGACTGTTAGTGCTAAACAACTGAGCACCAATTACCGCATCACTGGACTTAGCCTGTAAATCAGCTTTATCCACATTTATAATCTTTCGTTTTATACCTTGAGTACCACCGGCATCATAAGCGCTGCCATTCCATTGCAATGCATTCTGTTTAATAGTACTTAGACTAGCATTTACAGGAACCAAACTGGTATCAATGGTTGAGGCAAAAGTATTCAAACCACTAGAAAGTGACCTATCCATGGTGGTTGAAACACTAGCCAGACTTCCAGATAAAGAACCAGACAAACTCTGAAGCTGCGACGTTAAATCTGAAGTCAGCCCAGAGATTTTGGTATTTGTCATTGACAACTGGTCACCAATTACCGCATCGGATGATTTATCATTCACATTGCCTTGTGCAGCGTTAATAATTTTATTTTTACCGCCAACTTGGCCATGGCTGGCATCATAAGAACTACCATTCCATTGCAATACAGTCTGTTTTAGTGCATTAATATTGGAATTGGCTGTGCCAATATCGGTATTAATTTTATCTGACAGGCTGCTGATACTACCTGAAATAGTATTATTCAGACTGGTATTAGTAGCAGCCATAGCAACATCTAATTTTGAGGATAACTCAGCTGGTTTTGTCACCACATCAGTATTCAATGTACTGATACTAGTGCTGGTGGTGTATAACTGCCCCATGGTTACAGCATCAGTTGAATTAGATTGCAAATTGCCATCAGCTACATGTGTAATTTTACCTCTACTGCTGCCATGGCTAGCATCATATGCATCAGCATTCCAGAGCAGAACATTCTGCTTTAACGTTGCAATTTTATTATTAGTTCCAGTGACACCGGCCTGAATAGAACTAGATAATTCTTTGATTTTTTGTACTGATAACCCATTCAATCCAGTGCTTAAAGATTGTATTCCTGTGGAAGCAGATGTAGAAAACGAAAAAATCTGGCCGGCATTGATTGCATCTGTAGAACCAGCTGCTACATAACCATTGGCCACATTAGTAATTTTAGTATTACCGTCAATATCATGAGTAGCACTAAATGCCTTATCAGTTTCATTCCACAGCAGAGCATTATTCTTCAAAGTACTGATACTTGAATTCAGTCCATTAACCAGAACCATGCCACTTTGCAGAGTATTTACTGCTGTCTGATTTATATTACCAGCCAAGGTGGATAAACCGCTGGAAATAGTGGTTGAAACTGTATCCAAGGTTGAATTGGTAGTATATAACTGCTTAGCATTAATAGCATCGGTTGAAGCACTATTTAAAGCAGCATCAGCAACACCTGTAATTTTCTGCTCTTTTTCTACTCTTTTAGCATTATATTTACCATCTGTATACTGGAGCATTTGTTGTTGCAAAGAGGAAATACTGCTATTAATTTCTCCCACAGTACTTAAAGCTGATGTGGTCAGCGTACTTACTCGTGCATCTATTGAAGTATTCAAATCATAATACTGGCTGCCGACAACTGCATCAGTTGAAGTTGCACTGGTAATGTCACCTGCACTGACATGTGTAATTTTTGTATCTGCATCACCATGACTGGCACTATATGCTGCGTCATCATCGTTCCATTGCAAAGCATCTTCTTGCAATGCAGCAACTTTACTGCCAGTTGTAGCCAGGCTCGTAGACAACTTATCAAGACTCTGGCCGACTGACAGAGAAGCCGAAACAGACAAACTACCAAATTGCGTATTTACAGTACTAGATAAATTAGTGATTGCAGTATTGGTACTGAATAACTGGCCACCATTAACCATATCTGTTGAATTAGGACTGCTTATATCACCAGGTGCAACACCGGTGATTTTTTGCGCTGTACCATCATGAGTGGCATGAAAATAGCCGTCTTCACCACGCAATATGGTACTTTCCTGCAAACCGCTGATAGCAGTAGATGCAGAATCTGACAATATTTGTAAATAATTACTTAATGTGCTCAGACTAGAATTAGCCGAAGTTGTTAAACTGTTTAAGTTATTTGTTATTGCAGTTGAAAGATTAGTAAGACTATTGGCAGTGTCTGTTGTCAAGCTGCTGCGTTTACCACTTATATTGAGCCAGCCAGTGGAAGCAGATACAGAAAGACTCGCTAGATTGGAGTTTACAGTGTATAACTGGCCACCTGTAATTGCATCATCAGAATCCGCAATAACATCACCTTCTGCAGCATTTGAGATTTTTTGCGGCGTCTTGTTTTTATCTTCAACAAATGCCCCTGTAGTGGCATCATATAAAAGAGCATTCCGTGTAATCTGGCTTAATCCAGTCGAAATTGAAGTAGACAGACCATCTAATGACTTATTCGAACTTGATAACGCTATATTTGTATCGGTTACAAATTTATCAATTTTAAGATTGTTGTCTGTAAGGCTATCCTGAATATCACTATCCAGCTTATTAAGCTTCATATTGGTGGCACGCAGCTGTGCACCCGTTACAGCATCAGTAGAATCTGCGCTGTCAATACTACCTGCTTCTACATTCGTTATTTTCTTTTCATTACCCGCATCAAATGCATCCGAACCATTCCATTTGAGTATGGCTGCACGTAAATCTTTTATACCTTTATCAGTAGTTGTAGTAAAGCTATTAATATTGCTATCAATTGTTGATACCGATGTATTAACGACAGATACTAAATTAGAAGTACCTTCGTTAAGGTTACTGATATTAGTATAAATAGCAGTAGAGATAGAACTCAGCGAAGAATTGGTACTGAATAACTGGCCACCATTAACCATATCAGTGGAGTCGTCAGTAAGACGAGCATCTGTCAGATTTGTTATTTTTTTAGTTTCTCTGCCATCGTCCGAACCGACATTATAAACACCATTTTTAAATACCAAAGCACTGGTTTGTAATGCACCAATAGAGCTAGATGTAGAGGTACTTAAAGAAGAAATATCGGTATTTATTTGTGCTAATTTATCATCAGCATCGCCAGAAGCCTTTGTAATATTTTGATTAAGATTAGTTATAACATCAGATGTTGAAATAGAAGCACTATTAATCTTAGTTTTTACCACAGATACATTGGCATCTATCGCTGTTGAAAGACTGGATGCACTGCCAGAGATAGATGAATACAAACTCTTTAGCTGCGCCACATTGACAGCATCAGTATCCAGCGTACCAGCAGCCAAATCCGTAATTTGACGGGTAATATTCTTAGCAGAGTTACCTACTGCTACCGCCCCGGTAGTGCTTTTCCATGTGGACGTACTAAGGGAAGGATCAGTAGCAGCCACATTGGTATCTGGATTATAGCCAGAAACATTACCAGCTGTATTAGCTATTGAATCCGATCCCAAAGCTACGGAACCATCTGCCATAGCTTTGGCATTTGTACCTACAGCAATGGCGCCAGTACCATTCACAATAGTATTGTTACCGAGTGCCAAGCCATTATCTGTGGTAACAGAAGCATTGTTACCGATTATGGTTGCTCCAATACCGCTGCTATCAGTGCTACCAACTGTATTGCCACTACCAATTACATGAACATCATAAATAGCATTGATAATGGTGTTTTGGTTACCAAATATAGCCGTATTGGCTGCAGTAATATCGTTATTTGGGCTTGTACTTTTATTACTATTACCCAAAGATAAAGTATTGTTTGCATTAATAAAGGTATAGCCATCCGGACCAGATGCTTCCGTTCCATCATCTTTTTTGTATGCAGTAGGTGTGGTAGAGCCACCTATGGCAATGGATTGTTCTCCATAAACCACATTACCATTACCAATGCTAATACCTTGTTTACCAGTAGCAATAGTGTCATTACCGATGGCCACTGAAGAGTCGCCACTTGCCTGAGATTTCACCCCAACAGCAACTGCTCCATCTATAGAAGCCTGTGACATCAAACCAAGTGCCACACTTCCTACGCCATCTGAATTAGCAACGGAACCTAAAGCTACGCTAGAAACTCCAGTAGCTTGCGATGAGATACCAATCGCATTGGAAGCTCGTCCACCAGCCAAAGCAAAATTACCTACAGCCTGTGCCCCGCCGCCAGTATTAAACGCACCAGTCCCGAATGATAATGAATGATTACCAGAAGCATAGGAACCACATCCCATAACAAATGAATTTACACCAAAGGCACTCCCTAAACCATTTTGATATCCCCCTGTAGCATATTGATCCATATAACCTGATATAGGAGGTTTGGGAGGATTGTAAGGCAACCCATTTGAACCATTAGTGGGGTCAGTTGTCCATCCTTGGCCACCCCAATTTTCAACATGGTTAGTTGTACCATATGGATTGAGGGTTCTACCATTAACAGCTCCTCTGGTACCGGTTACTGTATAATTTTGAGCAAACCGCAAATATTCTTCCATTGCTGAAATAGCAGGAAGCCCTGAGGGGCCTTGATTACGCTGAGCACCGTTTATATCTCGTCCTGCAACCCTATCATAACCACAAAAATCACTATTATCTCCCATTATCTGAACTGCATTGATGCTTGATGTGTTAAGGTAACTACCTGTTCTATTATCAGAACCTCGACCCGGATCTCCACCTATTATTGCTGCACGACCAGCAGCATATGCAATAGGCATCCCTAAAGTCATATTCACGATTGAAGCAATTAATCCGATTTTAAATACTTTAGAACCAAACTTACTTAGTACTGTAGATACAACAGGCATCTGACAGGAAACTGTATTCGCTTTGGTTTTGCTTTTAGCTAGCTCAGAAGCAGCCACCCAAGTTTGAGTGGATTCGTTCCATATCGCACGATATATTTTATTCAATTGGTTTACTCCTAATTTTTTAAAATCATGCGTTTATCAAAAATATCTTGATAACTTAAAGAAAGGTTAAAATTAAGTTAAATTATTAAGTAATATAACATAAATGTTTGTATAAATGTAGTTAATCAGAGATAGTTCCGAATAGAACCCATATGAAAAAAACGCGTACTTGTTTTATATTAAATTAATAAAATACAATAAGTTATATGATTTTATTGGTTCTGCAATGGTTTTACATAGCTAATACATTGTTTGTTTATCTGTTATTGAATGTCTTATAAAAGCGACAATCTTTAATAAAATTCTTTTTTAGCATTGTTAATTTTTATTGAGTCTTGCCTTAGAATACATATTCTTAACAATTAATTGGTTTATATATATTTATAAGGGTTTTAAAATTTTTTATTTGGTAAGTTATTAATCAGGTAAAAAAGCAATATTCAAAGCAAGTAATCTTTTATGTTTTAGTTAATAAAATTTTACTTTATCCTGCATCCAACTTTTACGCTGCTGTATTTTACTTTTTGTATGCTTTGATTAGCTTATAAAAAATTTCACCTTATCAGACTTCATCCAAACATAACCAATAGTTTATTAAGAATTCAATAAAGGCGACTTTCAGAACAATCAATATCTGCTGAGGTATTTTATTAAGAACAAGCACGTGACCTAGTTTATTTTTTTATCAACTGATGCAAATACTTTAGTTTTTAGATTAGCAGATACATTTTTAATATTACAAATAAATACTGAATATATTCTTTGGAGCGGATAACGGGACTCGAACCCGTCCGAACTGCTTGGGAAGCAGTTATGCTACCACTACATCATATCCGCAAAAATTTTTTACAGCTTTATTAACTCACATACTTCAGATCAGTGTAATACAATTTATACTCTTTTATCATCAGGAAATCATCAACATTTATATCAGGCTTTATGACTAGTATTTTCTATATATACAAATAAGTCCAGATAAATTCCATTTGTAAATAATTAATCAATTAGGTAAGCATAGTATTTATACTTTTAGTACATATTTATTCGCTGATAGCCAAATACCAAAATTTTATACATTTATGTATCTACTAAAAATTAAAGTTTATTGTAGACCAATTTTATATGTGTAATACATAATAAATTATATACATTCGCTAATTTATAAAAAGCAATAAGCTTAAAATTTAAGCATACTAACTACCTATTATATTTTGTTCATATGAATTTTTTTGTATTCTGAATATAAAATTCAATCGTTTGTAATCCATCCTAACAAGCCTGAAGCAAGGATTAGCTTACTTTTCAACAACTATATTAAATGTCATACTTTATTGCTTTAGATCCAATATCATGTCGATATTGCATTCCATCAAAATGGATAGAGTTTACAGCTGTATAGGCTTGTTTTTGTGCGGTATGAATATCTGATCCCATTCCCACTACACACAATACGCGGCCACCATTAGTAATCGTTTCACCTTGTGCATTCAATTTTGTACCAGCATGAAAAACTTTGCCAAACTGATTAGCTACTTCTATACCTGAAATTACAGCACCTTTAAGTGGCGCTTGTGGATAACCATCAGCAGCCAGCACCACACCCACAGCTGCCTGTTCGCTCCATGATGCAGCAATGTTATTTAGTTTTCCTGCTAAAGCTGCTTGTATTAGTTCTACCAAATCACTCTGCAAACGACACATAATAGGCTGAGTTTCCGGGTCACCAAATCTACAATTGAATTCAATCGTATAGGGCGCACCAGATTGATCAATCATCAGACCAGCATATAAAAAACCACGATACGGATGACCGGCTCTTTGCATAGACCGAACTACCGGCAGAATAATTTCATCCATTACTCGTTGATGCACAGCAGCAGAGACCACAGGAGCCGGAGAATAGGCACCCATCCCGCCAGTGTTGGGCCCGTTATCATGGTCAAGTAAACGTTTGTGATCCTGGCTAGTTGCCATAGGTAAGACATGTTCACCATCTACCATCACAATGAAACTGGCTTCTTCTCCCTGAAGATACTCTTCGATAACAACTCTGGCACCAGCTGTACCCAAAGCATTGTCCAATAGCATATCATCTATTGCCTGATGGGCTTCAGCCAGAGTCATGGCAACTATTACACCTTTACCTGATGCCAGACCATCAGCTTTAATCACAATCGGTGCACCTTTCTGGCTAACATACTGGTGTGCTTGCTTAGCATCAGTGAATGTTTGATATGCTGCGGTGGGAATACCTTCCCTGATCATAAATTCCTTAGCAAAATCCTTGGAACTTTCTAGCTGAGCGCAATAACGGCTTGGACCAAAAACCGCCAGACCAGCAGCAATAAAATCATCCACAATGCCTGCAGCCAAAGGCGCTTCTGGACCAATTACGGTAAACTCAATATGCTGCTGCCGACAAAAATCAATTAGCTGTTGATGATTAGTGAAGTCAATATTTTGCAGTTTTGGTTCGGTAGCTGTACCGGCATTTCCCGGTGCTACATAAACAGTACTGACTTTAGGCGACTGAGCCAGACGCCATGCTAAAGCATGCTCACGTCCTCCACTACCAATAACCAATAATTTCATACTTATTTCTCGCTTAATATCATTACAATTAGTCAGAAAATACTAACTATTATAAGCATCAATATATCATTTAATTCTCCAGTTTAACATCAATTATGCGCATCTTACGCAAAACAGCCAGAGCATTTTCCAGCCGTCTAAGCGGTATACACACCTGTAGCGAGCAATTCTGCTGTAAGTCCTGTTTCAAAACCTGTGCCTGATGCTGCTTACACCAGCGCAGGGCTTCACTTAAATGAGCATATTCACAATGAAGCTGTAATTGCCGGCAGATATCTTGTTGTATTTTTTCTGCAGCCTCAATAGCAGCTGCTGTAACGGTTTTATATGCATGAATTAAACCAGGCACCCCAAGTAAGGTACCACCAAAATAGCGTACAACAGCGACTAAAACATCAGTCACTGCCGCAGAATCAATTTGTCCGAGAATGGGCCTACCAGCACTGCCAGCAGGTTCTCCATCATCATTGGCACGGTATCGGTTGCCATCCACACCTAGACGCCATGCATAACAGCAATGTCGTGCTTTATGGTGCTGCTCTCTTAATATCTGTACATGCTGACGAATTTCTGCTTCATCTTGCACGGGCCAAGCAAACCCCAGAAAGCGACTGCCTTTATCTTTAAATTCTGCCTGAGCCGGTGTGGCCAGCGTTGTATACTGATAAACTTCTTTCATGTCTGTACCAAAGCCTGTTTAATAGCAGCGATAAAGGTATCCACTTGTTTTTCTGTTGTATCAAAACTGGTCATCCACCGTACTTCACCTTTACTTTCATCCCAATCATAAAAATGAAATTGTTGATGTAGCTTGGCACGTGCATGTGCAGGTAACACAGCAAACACAGCATTGGCCTGCGTCTGCTGAGTAACAGTAATTTCCTCAATTTCATCTAGTGCATTCGCTAGACGGGTAGCCATCTGATTACTATTAGCAGCCAGATTCAGCCACAGATCATACTCAAACCATGCCAAAAACTGAGCAGAAATAAACCGCATTTTAGCACCCAGCTGAGCATTAATTTTACGCAGATATGGCATAGATGCATGTGTATCTGGATGCATACTGATAATACACTCTCCCTGTAACAGGCCATTTTTAGTCCCGCCCAGATTAAGCATATTTACACCAGTAGCCGTAATCATGGTTTTAACATCTGTATTTTCTGCAACCAGTGCATTCGCCAGACGCGCACCATCAACATATAATTTCATATTATGCTGATGACAGTAATCAGATAAAGCCCGAATCTCAGCCACACTATAACAAGTCCCCAATTCAGTGGACTGGCTGATGTATACCACTGCTGGTTGCGCTCGATGCTCTACACCAAAACCCCATGCCTGTTTGGATACCAATTGCGGGGTTAATTTACCATCTGCAGTAGGAATTGTTAGCAACTTTACACCGGCCAAATGTTCTGGTGCCACGCCTTCGTCACACTGAATATGTGCACTTTCGGCACATATCACCGCACCCCAGCGAGGCAATAGCGACTGCAATGCAGTTACGTTGGCCCCCGTTCCATTAAAAACGGGGAATGCTTCAGCCGTTTCCCCAAATAACTGTTTTATTTTTTGTTGAAGAGCTAGGGTATAAACATCAGCTCCATATGCTGGCTGATGTCCATCATTAGCCACTAGCAAAGCCTGCATAATTTCTGGGTGTACGCCTGCATAATTATCTGAAGCAAAGGCAAAACTTTGTTTATCATGTAAACAATTCATCCTATATAGCCTATTAATTTCTTTGATATCTCATTAAAATTGCCTGAATAGTTTCTATTCAGGCAATTTTTAGAATCAGACAATCTTATCTATCCTAAAATAGCATTAATTCAAGATAGTTTCCATTAATTCTGCTTTATTCACACAATACAGTAATGTTTCACGTGAAACATTAGCAAATTTTTTTAATGCTTTAATGCAAAATTGATTTTAACTGTGCAATTAATTCTGGAACAGCTGTATTCAAATCAGCAACCAAACCATAATCTGCTACATTAAAAATAGGAGCTTCTGTATCTTTATTAATGGCAACAATAATTTTACTGTCCTTCATACCAGCCAGATGTTGAATAGCACCCGATACGCCGATAGCTATATACAAATCAGGAGCAACTACTTTACCCGTTTGCCCTACCTGATAATCATTTGGCGCATAGCCAGCATCCACAGCAGCACGTGAAGCACCAATAGCTGCATTCAAAATATCTGCTAACGGATTCAAAAGACGAGCAAAATTTTCTTCACTACCTAAGCCTCTCCCGCCACTAACAACTATTTTAGCAGTGGTGAGATCTGGATGTTCAGATTTTGTTAACTTTCGGCCAATAAAACGGCTTAGGTTTGGTACTTCCACCGGTGAGATCTGTTCTTTGAGCGCTTGTCCTCCAGTTGCTTCAGCCAATGGAAAAGCAGTGGTTCGAATGGTGAGGATCTGTTTGAGCTGTTCACTTCGTATGGTCTGATAAGCATTACCGGCGTAAACTGGGTGGACGAAAGTGGAAGAGTCAATGATTTCTGTCACATCAGATATGGGCTCACAATCTAATAATGCAGCCACGCGAGGCAGTAAATTTTTACCAAAACTAGTGGCAGAAGCTATTATATGACTATAAGACTCAGAAAGTTGTACTATTAAAGGAGCTAAAGTTTCTGCCAGTGGATGAGCATAAATACAGGCATCTGCAAATATCACTTTTCGTACACCACAGATTTTCTGTGCCTGAGCCACAACATCTGCTACTTCATATCCCGCAACTAAAATATCCACATCGCCCAATTGCTTTCCTGCTGTTACGGCATGCAACGTAGCTTCATCTATACATGACTGCTGATGTTCAGCAATAATTAATACAGACATTTATATCTCCTTTAAATAACCTTAGCTTCATGATGCAGTTTATCAACTAATTCACTTACATCAGCTACTTTAATACCCGCCTTACGCTCTGGCGGTTCGGTTACTTTCAGCTGAATCAGCCGCGAAGAAATATCCACACCTAGTTCGACTACCGTTTTTTTCTCCAGCGGTTTCTTTTTAGCCTGCATAATGTTAGGTAATTTAATATAGCGAGGTTCATTCAGGCGCAAATCAACGCTAATTACGGCTGGCAATGTAAGTGCCACTTCTTCCTGCCCACCATCAATTTCACGCGTTACCAATACTTCATCAGAATTTAATTCAATTTTACTGGCAAACGTACCCTGAGAAACCTGCATTAAAGCTGATAGCATTTGTGCCGTCTGGTTGGCATCATCATCTATTGCCTGTTTTCCCAGCAAAAACAATTGCGGCTGTTCTTTGTCTGCTACAGCTTTTAACAACTTGGCCACTGCAAGTGGCTGAAGTTTTTCATCGGTTTCAATATGTATGGCACGATCAACGCCCATTGCTAAAGCTGTTCGCAAGGTTTCTTCACATTGCTTTACCCCAATTGATACCGCCACTACTTCAGAGGCTTTTCCTGCTTCTTTTAAACGCACTGCTTCTTCAACAGCAATTTCATCAAAAGGATTCATTGACATTTTAACATTGCCAATATCCACATCTGATTCATCAGCTTTAACGCGTACCTTTACGTTATAGTCAACAACACGCTTTATTGCTACCAATATTTTCATCAGAACTATCCCTAGATTAATCAAAACCAGCAACAATCTTAGGTGTTACCAGCATTCTGATTACAGAATAACCATCTTAAAATGGATAAATCAGTCAAATTAAATAATTATACTGCTATCTTCTTTCCTAATAACTCGACATGGTATCAGAAATATAAACACACTGCCGATAAACCACTATTAACTACCTGTTTGTCTGGCAATGAACAGAATCTAATAGAATTTAATAGAATTTTATTTCTGAGATTTTATTAAATTTTGAGTGTTTATTACTTTAAAAAATTTCCCTTTTAATCACAAATAAAGTGGCATCGTTTAACATTAAATAATAGAAAATTTTTATGTCCAAGTTTGTTACCTACATCCACAAACAAAATCATAATTTGGGAAATAATTTTCTAATATAAATTTAGTATTCAACCTCTACCCTACTCTTTTTATTTATCAACATATAGTATTCAATCATTATCCTTATTTCCCAAAATCAAAGCTTTGATTTTAGAAGGCTGATACTTTTTATTTTATTAATCAGAACTGAATTTAGCTAAGAATCCATCAGTCAGCATAGATAATAAATTATCTATATTACATTGAATTTGTTTAAGTTATATTGGAAAACTTCAGACTTATAGCATAACATTTTATTCAAATAATTTGAATTGGCTATGTACATCGGAAACAGGCTAGCTATTTTCTATTTATTACAAAAATATATAAATAAAACAATTTATTATATCAATATCCACAACTTATATACAGATATATACACTGATTCCCGTACAATATGCTCAAGTGAATAAATATGTATTTAGTATGATTTCTCATTCTTCTGAAGTATCCAAAGGATATTGGTCAATCCAGCCAATTGGATATATTACTTCTCCCTATAAACAGAAATTTGGTGTAGCCAGGCAGCCTGGTCTTGTTCCAGCTGCTTTGGCATATATAGACTTATCCAAAGAATTCACAACTGATTGTGTACGCGGATTAGAAGATTATGAATATATCTGGGTACAGTTTATTTTTCATGCCACCGTAAAAGAAGGTTGGCAGCCATTAATTCGTCCACCTAAATTGGGAGGCAAAGAAAAAAAAGGGATTTTTGCGACTCGTAGCCCACATCGACCAAATCATCTAGGTTTATCATTGGTGAAACTGGAACGAATCGAATGTAATAAACATGTTCGTATACACATCAGTGGTGTGGATTTTTTAGATCAGACACCAGTTATTGATATCAAACCTTATATTCCTTTTGTTGAGGCGAAGCCTCATGCACGTTGTGGTTTTGCTCGTGAACATGAACAGCTGAGAGTGTACTGGTCACCAGAAGCTTTACAACAAGTAAGATTATTTTCTTTAGATACAAAACATTATGATTTAATTAATCAGAGTTTGGCTCATGATCCAAGACCAGCTCATCAATATAAATCTAATAAGATTTTTGTAGTGAATCTTTTTGATTGGGATGTGCTTTTCAGAGTAATCGATAATATTGTAGAAATAACAGGAATACGTGAGCACGTAGAAACTTAATTTATTATTCTAATAAAAATATAAATAATAAAATGATGAAGACAAAGACGAAGCCATACATTCTGTGGATAACTTAAAATATCTATATTTATCATATGTTTAATTGTTGATAAGTTAAAATCTTGATTTGGGAATATTTTGTGGATTATGTGGATAATCTTTGCGAAATTTTTGTTTGCTGTGGAAAACTAATTGGAATGAACCTTGATAGCAATAATTTATCCACTGTTTGGCAGAATTCATTACTGCCATAAGAAAATTTCGTTACCATAAGGTATGCAGATTAGTCAGGAAAAAATATGTTGCAACGGACATTAGCGAAAAGCATTAGTGTAACTGGTGTGGGTTTGCATTCGGGAGAGCGCGTCAGACTCGGATTACATCCGGCTGCTTTTAATACAGGGATACGTTTTCGGCGGATAGATTTGACCGGTGAACAAGGCCGTATTGTGCAACTGACACCAGAACTGATTAACGATACCCGCCTTTCTTCGACTGTTGTGACAGAAGATGGCATTCGTATTGGTACCATTGAGCATATCATGTCCGCATTTGCTGCCTATGGAATTGATAATATTCTGGTAGAGTTGAACGCACCGGAAATTCCCATTATGGATGGGTCTAGTTTACCTTTTATTTATTTATTACAGGATGCAGGCGTAGTTGATCAGCCTGTAGAAAAGCGCTTTTTACGTATTAAAGAGACGGTAACACTTGTAGAAAAGGATAAATGGGTGAAATTTACTCCATATGAAGGATTTCAGGTAACTTTGACCATAGATTTTGATCATCCAGTGTTTAACCGCAGTAATCAGACTTTTAAGATTGATTTTTCGGGGCAATCTTATATCGATGAAATTTCGCGGGCACGAACTTTCGGATTTATGCAGGAAGTAGAACTGATGCGTAGTCACAATCTGGGATTGGGAGGAAATTTAAACAATGCGATAGTGATTGACGATATGGATATTCTTAATCCTGAAGGCTTGCGTTATCCAGATGAATTTGTACGCCATAAGATTCTGGATGCAATTGGTGACTTGTATGTACTGGGCCATCCAATTATCGGAGCTTTTGAGGGCTATAAATCTGGGCATGCTATTAATAATGCACTTTTACGGCAACTACTTAATCAGCCAGAAGCATATGAATGGGTAACTTTTCCACATAATCGGCTACTGCCTTCGGCATTTCATCACTTACCTCAGGTAGCATGAAACTACTGAATTTAAAATCAGCTAAAGAATATGTTGCAATGGGTAAGAAAATTTGAATACAATAACTGATATAATTTGGCCTAATTTCTAATTTTTGCAGGATAAGAGAATGAACTATCAGGCTGTGGTAGCACAATTGTTAAACGTAGAAGGTGCACTAGCAGCTGCAGTGGTTGATTATGATAATGGTATGCTGATGGCTGGCAGTGCCATCAATAAAATAGATTTGGAAATTGCCGCAGCCAGCAGTACAGAAGTTATCCGCTCTAAAATCAAAACCATGCAGATGCTGGAATTGAACGATGAAATTGAGGATATTCTTATTACTGTCGGACATCAATATCATCTTATCCGACCGCTAAAAAAATTAGGTAGCCTGTTTTTATATTCTGTACTGGATAGTAATCGTGCTACTTTGGCTTTGTCACGTCGCGCTTTAATAGATGTTGAAAAAGAAATGGAACATTGATTTTATTTGGTAAATTCATATTAATCCCAATTCGGGTTTTTTTGGAAATTTACATATTTAAATATGATAATTAAATAAATTTATGATGAAACTTTTAAAAATTTCATCAACAGATATTTTTGGTAATAGAGTTCATATTTAGTAAGCTTGAAATGAAATTCACTTTATTTAATATCATAACTATCAAATTATATTATTGAAATTATCATTGTTATTTATATAAAATCAAGATTCTCTGATGTATGTGAAATTACAGATTCATCGCTTAGTTCTTCTCAATCAAAATGACTTTATAATATGAGTAAATCATTTCATCTACAAATAACATTTATGTAATCTAAAAAGATAGCTTATCAAATACATACATGTTTTTAATTGGTTAAATAAAGAAGAATAAATATAAATTACAAAATTAAAAATACAATATCAATATATCATTCTTATTTCATTTGCTTACCCTCATTTAAACATTCATTTCCTGGAATAAATGTTTTTCTAAATTTATGTAATTATTAAGTGTTAACAACAAGGGTACTGTGGTTAGAATAAGACAATAATAACATTTAAACAAAGTATTTCAACAGTCCTTAGTTTGATGAGACTTAGTGATATATATAAAAATATCTTTATTTTCATTATGTTGCATAAAGCGATAAAAATAATTTAATTTATACTGTTAAATACTATTCGGTCTCGTTTACTACATCCAAACAAATATTTATGTTATATTACTTAAAGATTTAACTTGAGTTTTAACTTTATTTTAAGTTATCCAGAATTTTGTTTGACGGCATGATTTCTAATCAGGAGTAAACCAATTGAATAAAATATATCGTGCTATATGGAATGAAACGACCCAGACTTGGGTAGCTGCTTCCGAACTAGCTAAAAGCAAAACCA
The DNA here is from genome assembly GCF_040741455.2 of Snodgrassella alvi. NCBI lineage: Bacteria > Pseudomonadati > Pseudomonadota > Betaproteobacteria > Neisseriales > Neisseriaceae > Snodgrassella > Snodgrassella alvi. Next base: position 1,507,004 of record NZ_CP160328.2, on the reverse strand, counting down.
AGTCTGATACAGTTTCCTTATTACCTGCTGCCAACAAAGGCGGCAGTAAATCTAAACTGAATATCCTTTCCAAACTGGGTGTTATTACTGCGGTTTTAAATTTATCAATATTTGTTCCAAGTGCGTATGCTTCTAATGCAGCAATTGTTGGTGGAACTAATAGAGGTACTGACGGTGCACCCCAAAGCTATCCATACGGCAGTCATGGTTCTATGGTAATTAATGGAGCTAATGACCTTAACGCTACAGGTAGTGCTGCCTATCCTTATACATGTGGTGCAGATGAAGTTGTAGGAAGAGGAGATCCAAACCGCACTATTTCAGGCACAAGTATCAGTGCTCTAGATGAATACCTGCGGTTTGCCCAGAATCAGACTTTTCAAAATAATGGGGTAGGTACCAAGTATACTCCTTATGGTACAACTACCACTTCTGTAGATGCTAGCACAGACGGTATTACAACTACAGGCACCTCCGGTATGCAGGGATTATTAACAGGCGGTGCTAAAAGTAAAATGCCTGTAGCATATGGTGTATATTCTTTTGTTTCTGGTTGTGGTGCCTATGCATCAGGTAATTATTCTGTAGCTTTTGGTACCAATGCTACGGCAACAGCTGGTGGTGCAATGGCTATCGGTACAGCGGCTCTTGCCTCTGGACGCGCGGCAGTTGCCTTCGGTATTGGCGCTCAGGCTACTGGTGTATCTAGTGTGGCTTTAGGCTCTGTGGCTTCGTCTGATGGCGTGGGTAGTGTGGCTGCTGGTTTGATGTCTCAAGCCAGCGCAGATGGTACGGTGGCTTTAGGTGTACAGTCTCAGGCCAAAAAAGATTCTGCTCTTGCCATCGGTAATTCAGCTCAGGCAAATGCGGAGCAGAGTATCAGTATTGGTTCAGCTAATCAGGTGAATGGTAAAGGTTCCGGAGCTATTGGTGGTTCCGGTACTACTACAGGCTTTAACAGTACAGATGGTACCCAGACTACTGCTGCAACCGGTGTAACTATAGTCAACGGTGAAGGAACTTATTCTTTTGGTAATCAGAACGGTACGATTGCCGCTGATAATACTGGTATTTTTGGTAATAAAAATACTATCCAGACTGATCCAGAAGGAATTAGTAAAGCTGATAACATAAGAATTCTGGGTAGCAGTAATACTGTTTCTGCACAAGCCACTGGAGCAATGATTGTTGGTAATACGGCTAATGTAAGTGCAGCCAATGCTTTGGCATTGGGTAATAATACTCAGGTAAGTGGTACCAATGGCGTAGCAATTGGTCAGGGTGCTTCTGCCAAATCTGATGATAGTATTGCTTTAGGTAGTGGTTCTGTCGCTTCTACTTCAAAAGGTGTGGCTGGGTATAATCCATCAACAAGTGTCTCCCGTGATGCTGCAACAGCTTCACCTGTATGGAACAGTACAGCAAATGCTGTAGCAATTGGGGACGTTGCTTCGGGCTTGACTCGACAGATTACTGGACTTGCTGCTGGTACACAAGATACAGATGCAGTGAATGTAGCTCAGCTTAAAAGTCTGGGCACGTCCACATCAACCAGTCTGAGTTCACTTTCTTCGTCTACATCAACCGGATTGTCAACTACAAACAGTAATTTAACTGATTTTCTGGCATCTGCTTCTACATCAATAAGTACAACTACAAGTAATCTAACTGATCTGACAAACAGTATTACCACTCGTTTTAATCAAGCAAATTCTGATATCACTTCCTTGAATACTTCAGCATCTACGGGAATTAAGCACCTTCAGGAAGATGCGTTGCAATGGAATACAAAAGAATTGGCTTATGATGCATCTCATGCAGCCAGTGGAGCAAAAACAGCAAGAATCATTAATGTTAGTGCTGGTGATATTACTGCACCGGGTTCGACAGATGCTGTGAACGGTGGACAATTATACGCTACTAATACAGAGTTAGCTTCATTAAGCACATCTTCATTGGGCAGCATCAGTAGTGCAGTAGCCAATTTTAATTCAACTTCAGTTTCTGTTAGCACAACGCTGTCGTCTTCTGTAAATCAGTTGAATACTCTTGTAACCAGTACGTCCACTAGTCTGAGCCAGCTGAATATTGATGCACTGCAATTGAAAAACGGTATGTATGATGCCAGCCGTAATGGTGAAGCACAAAAAATTACCAATATTGCAGCCGGCGATATTTCTAAAGCTACATCTACAGATGTAGTTAACGGTGGGCAGTTGTTTACAACTAATTCTAGTCTCAGCCGGTTGTCTACTTCAACCAGCCAAAGTATTCAGGACGCAAATACTAAAAGAGACTCATTATCTACATCTGTGGGTACAGTACTGGATACCACTAATAAGACTATTTCTTCATTGTCTGTGGCTACTGGAAACAGTATTGGCCATCTTAGTGATGTGGCTTTGCAGCTTAATGGTGATGTTTATGATGCCAGCTATGGAGGTTCAAATCGTAAGGTAACTAACGTTGCTGCTGGTGACATCAGCAAGGCTACATCATCAGATTTGGTTACTGGCGGACAATTATTTACCACTAATAAAAGTATCAGTACTTTAGCATCAACAACAAGTTCAGACCTACAGTCTGCAAACGCTGATTTGTCTTCTTTATCAACCAGTATTGATACTAATATTACTACCTTATCTACTGCACTATCCAGCCGTGTGGATAATGTAGTGTCTAACATCAACACTAATCTGGGTAATGTTAGCACTAGCTTATCAAGCGTGCAGAGTTCTACTTCTACAGGTATTAAAAATCTGAAATCTGATGCTTTACAATGGGATGATAACTTAAAAGCATTTAGTGCCCTGCGTGGCAGCAGCCCTCAAAAAATTACTCAGGTTGCCGCGGGTGATATTACATCTGTCGCTTCTACTGATGCTGTCAATGGTGCTCAGCTATATACGACTAATTCAAATCTGACAGTTTTATCCGGTAGTGTTTCAACTGGATTGTCTCAGCTTTCAGATCAGATAATTTCTTCAACCACTGCAGATATTAATAAAGTTTCTCTGGTAGCTGGTACTATTAGTAATAGTGTTACTGGGCTGCAGAGTAATGCATTGCTGTGGAAAGAAGGTGCGTATGATGCTAGACATGGTGATGTGGATCAGAAGATCACTCATGTTAAAGCAGGTAGTACTGATCAGGCTTCCACTGATGCGATTAACGGTGGTCAGCTGTATAGTCTTTCCACTGTTACGGCTGGCAAATTAGCGAGTACTACTTCAACAGTTAATTCCAGTCTGGCAGATACCAGCACTAAATTAACTGCTGTAAAAGATCAGGCGCTTTTGTGGAATTCAACTAAAACTGCTTATGATGCCAGCCGCAGTGGTAATGCTCAGAAGATTACAGGGGTAGCAGGCGGCGATCTGACAGCAGATTCCAGTGAAGTGGTTATTGGCGCTCAGTTATACACAACTAATACCACTCTAGATACATTGTCTTTATCAACTACGAATAGTTTAAGTAGCCTGAATACTGCATTACAGAATTCTTCTAAGTCTGTAATCAGCAGCTTATCGTCTGCAGTAGGTGATAGTCAGGCAGATATTGCTAATCTGCAGAAAAATGCCTTGCAATGGAGTGTTGCTGATAAAGCATACAGTGCCAGAAATGGTGGCGAAAATCAGCGTATTACCAATGTAATGGATGGCACACTTGCAGCTAATTCAACAGATGTAGCAACAGGTAGACAGTTGTATACGCTTTCTAGCTCTACGGTAGAAAGTCTAAACAGCTTATCTACTTCATTAGAAGGCTTGTCTGCAAAAGGAATACAAAGTCTGTCTACTATTCTCAGTACTGGTCTGCAATCTGCCAATACAAATATTTCAGCTTTGCAAAAAGATGCTTTGCAATGGAATAATGATATTGGTGCTTATGATGCTAGCCATGGTTTGGCCAATACCACACAGAGAATTACTAATGTAGCAGATGGCATACTTAGCGCTGATTCAAGTGATGTGGTTACAGGTAAGCAGCTATTTGCAACCAATACTAGTGTTAGTAGTTTGACTGACAAACTGAATAATGGACTACAAAGCTTATCTGGTTCTGCTTCTACCGGTCTAGATAATATTTCAGCAAATCTGAATAAATCCCTGTCTACAGGTTTGACTTCTCTCTCTACTGCTGCTGAAAACAGTCTGACTACAACCAATACTAATTTAAATTCATTAAAGCAGAATGCATTGCAGTGGAATAATACTGTAAATGCTTATGATGCCAGTCATGGTGCTACAAATGAAAAACAGAGAATTACCAATGTAGCTGATGGTAGTGCCACAGCAGGCTCCAGCGATGTTGTTACCGGTGGCCAGTTGTATACTACCAATACCGCAGTCAGTGGCTTGTCTACTAGTATGTCTACTGGATTAAATACATTATCTACTGCCACTAGTAATAATTTGATCGATCTGACTAATACTCTGGATAACTCACTGAAATCTGGACTAAGATCATTATCTACAACTTTGGATAATAATCTGGCTTCTACCAGTGCTAATGTGGCAGCATTACAGAAGAATGCTTTACAATGGAATAGTACTGCCAGTGCTTATGATGCTAGCCACGGTGCGATAGGTGGATCAGAAAAAATCACTAATGTGGCCGATGCCTCTTTAGGAGCTAATTCAAGTGACGTAGTCACTGGTGGCCAGTTGTATACTACTAATAGTACTTTGAGCGATATATCTAGCAGTACTTTTAATACTCTTGGTTCGATTTCATCATCAGCCTCAACCGGTATCAGTAGTATATCCACAGCTTTGAACAATTTTGCTGATAGTAAAATCAGTAGTTTGTCTAGTAGTTTTGACGCTAAGCTGACTGCAACCAATACCAGCCTTTCAACTCTGCAGCAAAATGCATTGCTGTGGAATGGTGATTTGAAAGCCTATGATGCTACTCATAATGGACAGGCTCAGCGGATTACTAATGTTTTGGATGGAAATGCCGTAGCTGGTTCCAGCGATGTGGTTACTGGTGGTCAGCTGTTTACCACTAATAGTAATCTTACATCTTTGTCTGGAAGTGTTAGTACTACATTTGGTGAATTATCTAGTTCGCTTCAGGATATCAGCAACAATAGTCTTGCTGGTTTGAAAGACGAATTAAATAAAACCAATATCAAACTGAATGATCTGACTACCTCAACCTCAACTTCTCTTCAGACTACCAATTCCAATATTGGTGTGCTGCAGCAAAATACCTTATTGTGGAATAAGGATCTGAATGGTGGTCAAGGTGCTTATGATGCAAGTCATAATGGTATCTATCAGCGTATTACTAATGTTAAGGATGGCATTTTAAGTGCAGATTCAAGTGATGTAGTTACTGGTGGCCAGTTGTTTACAACCAATACTAATGTTAGCAAACTGTCTGGTAGCATAAGCTCAATCTCAGACAGTGTGGTAAATGGTTTAAGCAGCTTGTCTTCTTCTCTAACTGAGATGAATACTAATAATCTGGCCAGCCTTTCAACTGGTTTGAACGATACCAATAACAGGCTAACTGAATTATCTACTACTGCTTCCAGCAGCTTGAAATTAACTAACGCTAATGTGAATACATTGCAGCAGAACGCATTGCTGTGGAATGATAGTTTAGGTAATGGTGGTGCCTACGATGCCCGTCATGGTACGGCAGGTGCTTTAGGTAAGATTACCAATGTTGCTGCAGGTACACTTGCGCAGGATTCCAGTGATGTAGCGACTGCTGGCCAGTTGTTTACAACCAATACCAAAATATCTAGCCTTTCAAACAGTGTTAGCACAGGATTTGACAATTTTTCATCTTCTTTAAGCACGATTGTCAAAGCCGGTGGTGTATCTAGTCTTTCAACTGTTACCGAGGTGATTAGTGGCAAAGTAAGCCAGCTGCAGCAGAACGCGTTGCAGTATAATTCTGCTCTGACAGGTTATGATGCTAGCCATGCTACTGGCAAGCCAGCTAAAATTACCCGTGTTGCAGAAGGTGCTGAAACAGTAGATTCAAGTGATGTGATTACTGGCGCACAACTGTATCGTGCTTCCTCAGGATATTCTACCAGCTTGGCAAATGTATCTCGCTCACTATCATCTGGTTTGAATTCAGCCCAACAGACATTAGATAGCCTGTCTACGTCTTGGCCGGAAAAACTAAACAATCTGTCTACTAGTACTTCCACTACTTTCAGTAGCTTGTCTACTACGGTATCGAATGCTTTCAACAGCTTGTCCTCTACGACATCAAACAGTGTAGCTATTCTGTCTTCTAGCTTTTCTACTGGGCTGAGCGGCTTATCTACAAGTGTTTCAAACAATATTGCTAATCTTTCTACTGTTACTCAAAATAGTCTGAGTAGTTTGTACAATAGTTCATCCACTACACTAGGACGCCTGAGCAGCACTGTGAGCTCAACTACTAGTACCGTAGCTGGATTACAGCAGGATGCTCTTCAGTGGAAAAATGGTAGCTATAGTGCAGATCATGGTACAGATAAGCCACAGAAAATCACTAATGTAGCTGCCGGCAACGTAGCTCCTGATTCAACTGATGCAGTTAATGGTACTCAGTTGTACAACCTTTCTACCGGCATCAGAACAACGGTAGATAATCGCTATACAAGTCTTTCTACTATATTAGGTAATAGTGTTAGCACTGTTAGCAGTAAACTGGATACTTTCACTGCTAATACAACGAACAGCCTGAATAAACTAGATACCGATCTTAGCTCCACGACAGCCAAAGTTTCTGCTCTACAAGATAATGCCCTACTTTGGAACAATTCGCTGTCAGCTTATGATGCCGGACATGGTGGCACAGCGCAGCGTATTACTAATGTAGCTGCGGGCTTGGTAGCTCTGAATTCTACCGATGCAGTAAACGGTGGCCAGTTGTATACATTGTCTAGCTCCACTTCAGCCGGACTAAGCAGTTTGTCTACTAATCTGAATGAAGTGACTAAAAATCAGCTTGGTAGTTTGTCTACCATTGTGATTAACAGCCTCAGTACGGTAACCGATAATATCGGCAGCCTTTCTACCGGCTTAAGTAAGATTAATGGTAATGTCACTTCATTGCAGGCAGATGCGTTGCAGTGGAATAAAACTAAAGGTGCTTACGTAGCTGATCATGGTACAGGTCAGGCACAGAATATTACTCAGGTAGCTGCAGGTTCCATAGCTGCAAATTCTACTGATGCTGTAAACGGTGCTCAGATGTATAACTTGTCCACCAGTACAACAGCCAGTGTCAATACGTTGAATCAAAGTCTGAGCTCTACTAATGTAGCGTTAAATACACTGTCTACTGCCTATGGCACTAGCCTGAGTACACTTACAACAGGCCTGAGTAGCACTAAAGATGCGCTGAATCAGTTGTCTGATACAACGACAAACAGCATTACTGGCATCAACAACAGTCTAAGCAGCCTAACCAGTACGACTTCTTCCAATCTACAGATTTTGGATAAAGGATTACAGGCAGCTAATGCTAGTGTATCTTCACTGCAGGCCAATGCGCTGCTGTGGAATGCAGGCAAGGGTGTGTACGATGCCAGTCGAAATGGAGAAGCCAAAGTACTGAGTGGCATCGGTGCAGGTGCAGTCAATGCAGCTTCAACTGAAGCTATTAACGGCGGGCAATTCTATAGTCTGTCTACGGTAACTGCGGCAGGCTTGAACAGTACCAATAGCAATCTGAGCACGCTGAGTAGCAGTACAGCAACAGGCTTGGCTGGTTTAACTGCTAGCTTAAGCAGCACCAATCAAAATCTGACGACGCTGAAGGCTAATACCTTGCAATGGAATGGTTCACTTTCAGCTTATGATGCTGGTCGTGACGGTTCTGCACAGCGCATTACCAATATTAGCGCCGGACGTCTTGCTGCAGACTCTACCGATGCAGTAAATGGAAGCCAGCTGTATACATTATCTAACTCCACCTCAACTGGGCTAAGCAGCTTGTCTACTAATCTGAATGAGGTAACCAAAAATCAGCTGGGTAGTCTGTCTACTATAGTGACTAATAGTCTCAGTACGGTAACGGAAAATGTAAGCAGCCTGTCTACAGGTCTGAGAGAAACCAATACTAATGTAGCAGCCTTGCAGCAAAATGCATTACAGTGGAATAGTGTGAGCGGTGCTTTTGATGCAACCCGTAATGGCCATGCTCAGAAATTGACCGGTATTGCTGGTGGAGATATTAGCGCTGTTTCAAGTGATGCCATCAATGGCGCCCAGATGTACAGCTTGTCTACTCTGACACAGGCAGGACTGAGCAGTAGCAGTACGGGGCTGAGCAGCTTAAGTAGTGTTACATCGGCAGGTTTGTCTACTGTCAATGAACGAGTAGATACGCTGACCAGCACCACTCAATTAGGACTGGCTAGTGCCAGCACAGGCTTAACCAGCCTGAGCAGCAGTACTTCAACCGGTCTGACTAGTCTGACATCCAGTCTGAGTAGCACAAATCAGAACCTGACTACCCTGCAGCAAAATGCCTTACAGTGGAATAGTTCGCTAACAGCTTACGATGCTAGTCATGGCGGTGGTACAGCTCAACGTATTACTAATGTAGCGGCCGGCCGGGTAGCCTTGGATTCTACTGATGCAATTAACGGTAGCCAGTTGTTTAGTTTGTCTGGTTCTACTTCAACCGGACTAAGCAGCCTGTCTACTAACCTGAATGAGGTAACCAAAAATCAGTTGGGTAGTCTGTCTACCATCGTTACTGATAGCCTCAGTACAGTAATTAAGAGTGTAAGCAGTCTGTCAACTGGTTTGAGTGATACCAATACCAATGTAGGTAATCTGCAAAAGGATGCACTGCAATGGAACAATGCAGTGAACGCTTATGATGCCACTCGTGGCGGTCGTGCGCAGAATCTGACCGGTATTGCTGACGGAAATATCAGTGCCGGCTCTAGTGATGCCATTAACGGTGCTCAGATGTACAGCCTGTCTACTTTGACGCAGGCAGGATTGAACAGCAGTAGTACGGGACTGAGCAGCTTGAGCAGTGCCACATCAGCAGGTTTGACTAATGTTAATAACAAAGTGGATACGCTGACCAGCACCACTCAATTAGGACTGGCTAGTGCCAGCACAGGCTTAACCAGCCTGAGCAGCAGTACTTCAACCGGTCTGACTAGCCTGACATCCAGTCTGAGTAGCACAAATCAGAACCTGACCACCCTGCAGCAAAATGCCTTGCAGTGGAATAGCACACTGGGTGCTTATGATGCCAGTCATGGTAGTGGTACAGCTCAGCGTATTACCAATGTAGCTGCAGGCCGCGTGGCAGCGGATTCTACCGATGCGGTAAACGGTAGCCAGCTGTATGCATTGTCTGGTTCTACTTCCACAGGTCTGAATAGTCTGTCAACAGTAGTTTCATCAACTGTAATTTCAGGTATCAACAGCATCAGCAACTCTATGTCTACCGGATATGAGAGTTTGTCACGTAGTTTGAGTACTGCCAGTGACAGTCTGGATAGGCTGGCTACAAACACGAGCACCAGCCTGAGCAGCCTGTCTACCAGCTTTGGCAATACTCAAAAAGATGTGAAAGAGCTGAAGGATAAGAGCCTGCAATGGAGTGATGATAAAAACGGGTTTGATGCTGGAAGACCAAATAAACTTACTCGAGATTTTGATGGAAAATATGGCAAGATTATCAATGTGGCTGATGGTTTAGTTGACCAAGATTCACATGATGCTGTAAATGGCGGCCAGCTGTATACCGAAAGATCAAGACTGACAAGTTTATCAACATCTACTTCGACCGGATTATCTACAATCACCAGTATTTTGCAAGATACTCCGACAGGCGAAATGATCACTAATATTACTAACCTGACGAAGAATGCCTTGCAGTGGAATGGTACGTTGGGAGCTTATGATGCCAGTCATGGCAGCGGTACAGCTCAGCGTATTACCAATGTGGCAGCCGGTAATCTTGCACGTGGTTCTTTAGATGCAGTTAATGCTGGTCAGTTGTGGGATGTGAAAACAGACTTGGATAATCTGAGTACATTGGTACATAGTTTGCCAACAGGTACGGTTTCAGACGCACAATTGAATAGTCTGTCTACCGCGATCAGTCAAGTTGTCGGCAGCCAGATTGCTTCCATAGCATCAGGTCTGGGTACATCTTACACACCGGGTTCGAATGCTATCAATCCGCCTAAATACGATACGTCTACGCCTACTGGTGGCAATGTAACAGCAAATAATGTCGCTGATGCACTGCAAAATATTCAGAATTATGGCACCAAGTATGCGAAGATCAACTCTGCTAAAGCTGCATCAATTGCTCAAGGTGCTGATTCAATAGCAGTGGGTGGCGCAGCAATGGCTAGTGGTTCTTCAGCGATAGCGATTGGTGATTCAGCTAGTGCTCCTGCTGCCAATGGTGTGGCTTTGGGCAGCAATGCTCAGGTGAAACAGTCCGGTGGTGTGGCTCTGGGCTCCGGATCAGTAGCAAGCACAGCTGCTGGTAAAGTGGGATATATTCCAGTAACTGCAACATCGCAGCAGGCAGCAGCAATCCGTGCCACAAGAAGTACGGAAGGAGCGGTATCTGTGGGTGATGCATCTAAGGGTGTATACCGTCAGATAACTGGTGTTGCAGCTGGTACTGCTGACACTGATGCTGTGAATGTGGCTCAACTTAAAGGTGTTAATAATCAGATTACGAACATCAATAAGTATGTGAACCAAGTAAATGAGCGTGTTCAGCGTACTGAGCGTCGTGCTTATTCTGGTACTGCTCTGGCCATGGCCTTATCCGGTGCTTATCTGCCTTCTCTGAATGCCGGTGAGCAGGCAGTTGGTGTGGGTGTAGGTACTTATCGTGGCTATACCGCTGTAGGCGCCAACTACAAGGCAATGAGTAATAGCGGTAATATCGGCTGGGGTGCAGGTGTTTCCACTACTGGCAAAGAGGTTGGCTTTAATGCCGGTGTTGGCTTCAAGTGGAGCAACAACTAAACCTTTTAGCTGAATCGTGAATAAAACTTCCGGATTTGTTTAGAATCCGGAAGTTTTTTTATTGAGGCTTTCATTGATAGATTTATCAGGCAATACATTTGTTTGACTGCATTTAATGTGAAGTTGATTTGCTCCAGACTGGGTGGATATTTATCCAAACAATAAGTTTAGATTTGAGGCTGAAATATTTTCCGCTAGGGATTGTTTGCTGTTTTGTTTTAGCTTGCTAAAACAATAAATTTTGGCTGATTTTATGTTTTTCAGATTTTCATCCGCTCGCTATCTAATTGTTTCCATTTGGCATTAAAACCACGGGCTGCCTGTTGGTGAACAGAAAGCCTGATTTAAACATTAACGATTAGTAAGGTAATTTTCGCCGATAAGAGCATGCCTTACCAAATACTGGTTTTGAGTTTGTTTTATGAGCTGGTAATGGTGATGCAATGTTTCACTAGGCCGTACCCTACTCAGCCTTTATATGGTTTCTATATAGGAAACGATAAAAGATGCCATGATGTGAATCATGTTGAAAATCTAGATTTATCTGTTTAAAAATGGCCAGCACCATGGCGCTTTAGCGCGATAAGGAAATAATTGTTATCGCTTATAGCATCATGAGTTGGATTGTCTGGCCACAGATAGGCAATATGGCACGAAACTTATGATTTAAACCGGATACGATGAATATCACTATTCTTATATCTTTCTTGTAAAGGCGGTAGTTGTGCTGTTTACTTTTCCCAAAGGCAGTGGTGAATGCCTGTAATAAATTCAATTTCCTCTTTTGAGGCAAGGTTTTTTGGTGCATGAGCGAACGAGATATTATAAACAACACCATCCTGACAACATTTGCCATATAAATACTTTTTATACCGGAGTGCATGTGCTGAGGCTTAGTTTGGCCCGAATATTCTCGCCTCAATCTCAAAACTAAATTTGTTTAACGCTTGGTGTATCACAAGTGGATTTGGGATTTACCCTACTCTTTGATAAAAATGCGTTAAATCCCTTTCAACATATCAAACACTACGCGAGCGAAGTTCTTTGCCAGTTCAGGATTAGAAAGGTATTGCATCATCATTTCCTTCTGGGCGTCATTGCTCTCCAACACGGCATTATCAATGGCTTTCGGGAAATCACCTAGCATCACCTGTTCTGGTGAGTTGTTCATAATCTGTGCCATTACAGTTTGGTTTTCTGACAGTTTATCGCGCACTGTGAAAGCATAATTAATTAAGTCTTTATCGGTTAGATTATCGGTGATAAAAAGCTCATTCAAACGTTTTAGGATATTTGACAGAAACTCTTCTTTTTTGTGTTTTGGTTTTGCCGTACCAATATCATTACTTGGATTGATTTTGCCATCTTCAGCATTTTTTTGTAGCTGTAAACTTTGCTGATAGAGCTTCGAAATACGATAATGGCTCATTTCAACGTTGCTTAAATCAATTTTATCATCTTCAATGCGCTGTTCACGCAGCAACGGACGCAGATGGCGGGCAAACAGACTCAGCCTTTCTAAGTCTTTATCATCGTAATCGACGATTTGGGACATAAACTCGTAAAAACGGACAAAACTGCCGAGATCTTTCTTGAAAATAAGCAGCTTACTTTTTTCTTGTTCGCATGCTTTGAAGGTGTTTTCCGCATTGGTAATCAGCACAACATCGCCGGTTTGCTTAGTGCGTTCAACAATTTTTTTGGCATTCTCATACGCCTCAACCGCCGAATTGTAGCGTTGCTGCCAGCGTTGCACAGCTGGTTTGCAGATATTGCTTAAGGCCGCAATGGGTAAATGATTGTTGAAAAATACTTTGCAGAATTGCTCTACTTCGCTCCATTGGAAAATGCCACTGGTACGCAGCTTTGCAAACAAATCAAAGACGAGTTGTGGATCGCTAACATCCGTGAGTGTTGCTGTTTGGTAGTACGGCTGGAAAGCACTCAAAATATCTTCGGGCTGGTTGTAGAAATCAAGTACAAATATGTCTGATTCCGCTTTGCCTGGATAGGTGCGGTTTAACCGCGATAGCGTTTGTACGCATTCGACGCCACCCAGCTTTTTATCCACATACATGGCGCATAGCTTAGGCTGGTCAAAACCAGTTTGAAATTTGTTGGCTACCAGCATTACCTGGTAGTCTTCGGTATCAAACGCTTTGCGCATATCCCGGCCTTTTAAGCCTGGATTCATATTGATTTCAGTAAACTTTTGATTTAGCAGTGCAAAGCTATTGTGGTCATCTTCGTGGAATTCCACTTCACCGGAAAACGCCACCATGGCTCTGATTTTGTCGTATTTTTGCTCGGCAATGTATTTATCGAATGCCAGCTTGTAGCGCACTGCCGCTTTACGCGAACTGGTCACCACCATCGCTTTTGCCTGCCCACCCAGTAATTGCATCACATGCTTGCGGAAATGCTCTACTATCACTTTCACTTTCTGTGATACGTTATGCTCGTGAAGCAAGACCCATTGATTTAGTTTGATTTTGGCTTTTTTGCTGTCGACTTCTTGGTCTTCATCATCCAGCTTTTGCAGCAGCTTGTAGGCCACTTTGTAATTAATATAGTTTTGCAGTACATCCAGAATAAAGCCTTCTTCGATGGCCTGACGCATGGAGTAAACGTGGAATGCTTGTGGCTTATTGGTTTTTGAAGCTGGTTCTTGCGGATTTGGTCGACGGCCAAACAACTCCAGCGTTTTGGCTTTAGGTGTGGCGGTAAAAGCGTAAAAGTTAAGGTTGTTGCTGCCTTTACGTGCGGCAATGGTGGCATCTAGAATATCTTCTGTAGATATCTCTACATCGTCATCCATTGCGTCGGTCATCAATACTTCTTTTAGCTGACGCGCTGTAGAGCCACTCTGTGATGAGTGTGCTTCATCGGCAATCACAGCATATTTGCGCTGCTTCAGGCTGACGCTGTTTTCAATCGCTTTTAGGACAAATGGAAAGGTTTGAATGGTGACAATAATGATTGGTTGCGAATTTTCCAGTGCACTTGCCAGCTTTTCCGATTTTGAACCGTCCCCTTCTTTGTTGTTGATGCGGCCGACCACACCATCCTGATGCTCAAACTGATAGATGGTATCCTGTAGCTGATCGTCAAGCACGGTACGATCGGTTACCACAATTACCGAATTAAACAGCTTTACGCCATCTTCATCGTACAGGCGTGAAAGCTGATGGGCTGTCCAGGCGATAGAGTTTGATTTGCCCGACCCCGCACTGTGCTGAATCAGGTATTTATTGCCGGTGCCTTCTACTGTGGCGGCGGTGATGAGTTTGTTTACGACGTCCCATTGATGATAGCGTGGGAAAATCAGGCTTTCGCTTTTGTACTTCACGCCAATGGCGTCTTCTTTTTCAACGATTTGCAAGTGCATAAAGCTGGCCAGAATTTTCAGCAGGTTGTCTGGCAACAGCACCTCATTCCACAGGTAGCTGGTGGCGTAGTCGTTGATATTCTGCGGGCTATCGTTCCCTGCCCCGCCATCATGAGTGCCTTTGTTAAATGGCAGAAAGAAAGTTTCATCACCCGCGAGTTTGGTAGTCATAAACACTTCGTACTGGCTAACTGCAAAATGCACCAGTGCGCCGCGTTTGAAGGTGAGCAGTGGTTCAGACTTATTGGTACCAGAGTTGGGCAAACGCGTTTGTTTATACTGCGTAATGGCGTTTTGTACTGCCTGCTTAAATTCAGATTTCAGTTCCAGTGTTGCGATTGGCAAGCCATTAACAAACAATACCAGGTCAATACGCCATTTCTTGGCTTTGCCCTCCGTTTCTGCCAATGCCGCTTTTGACGCATGCGGGCTGTAAATCAGCTCCGGCACGATACGAAAGATATTTTGCTTGTAGCGCGTTAGTGTATCTGGGTTGAGGTTATGTTCTGGCTTAAACTGACACAAAGAAAAACGCGCACTATGGTTTTTGATACCATGGCGCAGCACGCCGAGCGTGCCGTAGGTGCGCGACTGCCTATCGGTAGCGTTGATATCCGCTTTTTTTAGCTGCGCCACCAGCGCATCGAGAAAATGACGCTCGGTATCGGTGGGATAAATGTTGGCAAACTTCTCCCACTCCTGTGGCTGCGTGGTCTGCACAAAGGTCAGCGTATCCTGCGAGTAAAGCGCACGTTCGCGATCGTAGCCATCCGTTTTGCCGCAAACCCAGCCATTTGCCTTCATTTGTGTAATGATATCTTTTTGAAAAATATGTTCTTTGGTGCAGTCCATGCTCATACAGCAGTCTCCTCTGGTTTCTCTGCTTTCTGTGTGTCTGGCGCAACCCAGTCGCGAACGTCGATTTTTCCGGTGACGGCGGAGGAGATTAGGGCGGTGCGGCGTTCCTGTAGTAACGCAACTTGGTTAACACTCAGTTCTTCAGACTTCTTTAATCTTCCTAGTTGCAGCTTTATAAATTTTAAAATTTCCACCCGTTCTTCAACTGGGGGAATTAGCAATGGAGTTTCTTTGATATTTGTTGATGAAATGGATGCAAGGTTCGTACTTTGCTTCGCTACTCGATAGAAGTGGAATTTTGCATAAGCAGCTCGAGTAAGTATATCTAGCCAATCTGATTCAATGTTTTGAGGGCGAATTGCAAAAACATGATTTTGATAAATACAATTATCAATTGACGCCGTCCAGACCGCACCACGGCCTAATTGGTCATTATCCCCACCCTCATTCATCAATACGTCACCATCGCGAAGCAAATATCGTTCAAGCTGGCTCGGTTCAATATCTATGGTATGTACATCTTCAAGATCGAGATAACCATCTTGGACGTTAGCTACACGAAGCATAGGAACTGAGATACTATTTTTACCTGTTAGATCTTTCCCTTTAGGTATTCCTGACTGCAGGTTTGCCGTATGTTTTAATCTGCGAACAATCCAATGTTCCGGAACTTCCCCCAACCATTCAATACCAGAATCTTTCATCGGCACATCAGGGTTTAGCCCTTTGGTGACAGCATGGCTAATCACTGCCTGACGTTTTTCTTTCAAAAGTTCAATCAGTTGCTGTTGCTTCTCAATGAGGTTATCGATTTTTGCGGTTTCGTGATCGAGGAAACGGTATATTTTTTCCTGTTCAGTCTTGTCCGGAAGCAGCAGCTCAATATTTCTAAACTCATAAGGATCCAGATCCCATTGATTGACTCGTATTCCCTTGGAACATCTCAGGTATTGAGTAACGTAAATCGGGTTGCGAAGTAAATAATGCACATACCTTGGATGTGTCACTTCAAAAAAAACATTGTTGGGTTCGTATACAAAATATGCCGGACTAACGATTCCTTCATACGTTGAAATTGCGATTGATCCTTGCCAAGCTTTCATCTTATTCATAACCATATCATTTGGCTTAACCAATTGATAGGGTGATAAATCCTCCGAAGGCTTATTATTATTATCATCTCTGCTTGATTTTGGTATTACACCATAATCGCGATATACGGAAAGCAATTCTTTCTCAGTATATCCGGTCCGTTTAACTCTAGAAAACAATTTGTGTATGGATATGGTTTTCCAGTGAGATGGTACCATTCCCAGCCACTCAACCCCAGAATCCTTATACTCGGGATACGCCTTATACTTAGCCATCAGGAATGTACCTCCTGCAGCAGCTTCATAATCTCGGCGCTGACCGCATCCAGATCGGCATCAATTTCCTCCAGTGGGCGCGGTGGCTGATAAACATAGAAATGGCGGTTAAACGGAATCTCGTAACCGACAATTCCCACTTCACCATCTTTCGCATCACGTTTATCGGCGTTGATCCACGCGTCATTCACATGCGGCAGCACTTCTGTTTTGAAGTAATTTTCAATCAGGTCGCTAGTGGATAAGGCTGGGTTCAGCGGCACGTTTTCGTTATCGCGCAGCTCGCCATCCTGCTCAAACTCAACAACCTTGTCTTTATATTCAAACGCACCGTACAGCGGCTGAGGGGCTTTTTTCAGCACTTTCTTGACCACTGGTTCGGCATCTGGGTTTTTGGTAGTGAAGGCATCGATAAATTGTTTGTTTTCTTTCGTATCCAGCTTCACGCCAGCGGTTTTGATGGCCTCTTTTAGGCTTAGCTGGAACTGGTTGAAGTCATTGCTCACCAGCGTTTTGCCACCCGATTGCGACCCTAAAGCTTCTTGAATTTTCTGTGCTTTTTTCATCAATGTGCGCTGCACCAGCCACAGTTTGCTGTCGAGCAGGTCTTTAATCTGCTTCTCTTTCAGTTCGGCAAATTCAGCTTTGATGATGGCGCGCGCATCGGCTTCCAGCTCCGAGAAATCGCCGTAGGTGTTGTCCTGCCACTGGGACGCGAACTCTTCATACAGGCGTTCCATCGGCGCGTTAAATGGTTTCGGTGCAAAGCGTAGGGTTGCAATTGCTTCATCCGTCACCTGAGCAGATATCCGCAGCGGGCGCTCAATGGTCAGGCGGCGGTAGCCAAAGTCGGTATTGTTAAAGATTTTACTGGCGAAGGTTTTCGGCGCTTCGGTTTTGGCGGTGGCAGGCTGGCGGCCACGGTTGGATTTTTGCTCCTTAGCTTTTTCCAAACCCAGTTCTTTTAGGGGGGTAGCAGTCACTACTTCAAAATTACCAAAGATTTGCGTAATTAGTTTGATATCATCTTCACGTATTAGGTTACGCTTTGAACCCAATGATTTACGCATTTTGCCGCACAGGTTGCTGCCATCAATTAGCTGTACTTTGCCTTTACGCTCAGGCGCTTTTTTGTTGGAGAGTATCCAGATGTAGGTGGCAATGCCAGTGTTGTAGAACATGTCTGTTGGCAATGCGATGATGCCTTCCAGCAAATCGGCTTCCAAAATGTAGCGACGGATTTCGCTTTCACCACTGCCCGCTCCACCGGTAAACAGTGGAGAGCCGTTAAGAATAATTCCGATACGGCTGCCGTGGCTGACGCTATCATCTACATTTTGGCTGTTGCGCATTTTGCTAATCAGGTGCAGTAGAAACAATAGCGAACCGTCGGAAACCCGCGGCAGGCCAGGGCCAAAGCGGCCGCTAAATCCTTTTTGTATATGCTCATCAATAATCTCGCCCTCTATTTTTTTCCAGTCTACGCCAAATGGCGGGTTAGAAAGCATATAGTCAAATTTATCCAGCAATAGCTGGTCGTTAGAGAGGGTGTTGCCCAGTTTAATTCGGCTGACATCCTGACCTTTAATGAGCATATCGCCTTTACAGATGGCGTAGGATTCTGGGTTTAGCTCTTGGCCAAAAGGACATAGGACAGCTTTAGGATTTAGCTCGTGCACATATTCCATACCGGCAGAGAGAAAACCACCTGTGCCGGCGGTTGGGTCGTAAATGGTGCGGATGATACCGTCCTTGACCAGCACTTCATCATCTTTCATTAATACCAGAGAGGTGGTTAAACGGACGATATCACGTGGGGTGAAGTGCTCACCGGCGGTTTCGTTTGAGCTTTCTGCAAAACGGCGGATCAACTCTTCGAATACTAGCCCCATTTCATAGTTGGATATCGCTTTTGGACTAAGGTCGGTAGTGGCAAATTTTTTCACTACTTTATACAGCAAGTTGGCATCTTCCAGCAGGCCGATAAACTCACTGAATTTAAAGTGATCGAAGATTTCACGCGCATCCGGTGAAAACGCCTGTACGTAGCTTTCTAGGTTGGCTTTGATGTCGTTCTGCCCCAATTTACCTAGATCCATCTTAGACGTATTGTAAAAAGTAAGTCCGCTGGCGTGCTGCAGAAGCATTTTTAAGCTTTCTTCCGGCAGTGTGTTGGTTTGAAATTCATCATATTTTGCCACCACTGCATCTTTCGTTTCTGCCAATACACACTCTAGGCGGCGCAGCAGGGTAAAGGGCAGGATCACGCGCCCGTACTGAGACTGCTTGAAATCTCCACGCAGTAAATCTGCCACCGACCAGATAAACGCAGCCGTTTGGGAAAAATTAGTGTTTGTCATGAATTCCTCGGAAAAGATTGCAGCCAGAGTACAAATGCGCACAGGCAAAAAATTTAATTCAGAATGCTGTAGGCGAGATGATACCTGCTCTGTGTGCCATCGCAAGCGATGCAAAACAAAGAAAGATACAGTAGGGATGGCATATGACAAAGATGTATGTACAAACCCCTTAGGCTGGACAGCAATATATAGTTGAGAAACCATAGCGCTGGTGATGGTTGCTCTGAGCCCAAAGATTAGATATAGCTTGAATTTTACACTCGAACCAGAGTATTAAATGAATAAAAATGGTGATATTGTTTTAATGTCATTAATATGTTGGTGAGATGAGTTGGGCTGATTTTAATGAAGATGCATTTGATAAGCGGCTTCTAAGTTTTATTTTAAAATTGGGTGCTCAAATGAAAATAATTGCTTCTGTTTGTGTTGATGTTTGAGCAATAACAAAACGTGGCGTGATTCAAGGATAAACGGGGCAACATATCATTTTAGTAGTAAGTGTAAGGCGCAGTTTTTACAAATAGGATGTTAATCCTTTCGGTATCTGAATATTTTTATCTTTTTGTCATAATTAAGTGCTAGGTGACGCTGTGTAACCCTGTGTCGCATATTTGAGCGTGTTTTTTCTTTTGAAAAGCTTCGTGTCCAAGTCACGAACTAATATTTGCTGTTACCACTGTATTCGTTCTGCTACCCAAGGTGATGAGTTGTATCGTATTGGTTCGCCTTTTGATTTCGGTTAACACAAGGCAATATTTTAGAACCGATGCATGATTAAACTAAGCTTCTTTTTCTGAAATTTCATTAAGCAGTTTCAAAGGACGATGACATTTGGTGTAGAACCGCTAATCGTTATTTGTGATTTCAACATTACTGACTCTAATTCAGCAGCCGTTGTCCCTGCAAAGCGGTAATTCGCTGTTTGATACGCCGGTTTGATTTTGTTTTATCTGGTGATAAAACGGAAGTTACTGACGGCGGTACAAATAGTGTGTTGTATAGTTGTTTTCAAAAAGAGCTGGTTAAATGCGGTTGAATAATATGTAGTTGGAATCAGCTTTTATTGTTTTGCGCCTATGTGTATTATGTATTTATTAATATTTATCTATTATTACATAAACATGGACATGATAAACCATGTGTAATGCGCAGCGGGAACCGTCTGGGATGCAAGTTGCTTTGGTTGTGGAGGGCGGCGGTATGCGTGCCGCTTTCAGCAGTGGGGTGACAGATGCTTTTTTGCAGGCAGACTTTAATCCGTTTACTTTGCTGGTTGGTGTATCTTCTGGTGCCAGTACGATTGCCAGCTATCTGTCTGGGCAAACCGGTCGTAATCTGGATGTGCTGATGAATCAGTCGTGCCAGAGGCCGTTTATCAGCTGGTCTCGTTTTATCCGTGGTGGTGATTTATTGGATATAGACTGGTTATGGCGAGTGGTACAGCAGGAAAATCCGCTCGACTGCGAACGTATGTTTGCACAGAAGCGTGATTTCAGAATTGTGCTTAGTAATGCTGTTACAGGGGAGGCACATTATGCTGAGGCTGAACCCAAAAATTTTTTAGATGTGCTGCGTGCTTCTAGCTCTATCCCTTTTATTATTCGTAAACCGGTACCCATCGGTAGTGAAATTTATTTTGACGGTGGTGTGGCTGATGCCTTGCCGGTGCGATGGGCGCTGTCGCAGCCGAATATCGGCGGTGTTGTTGTTATCCGTACACGTGCGCATGCTTATGTTAAGAAAGGTGGATTTGGTGATGCTTTGCTGGCACGGCGCTTGCCTGACAATGGGTTTGCTCGGGCTTTGCGTCAGCGGGTAAAGCATTATAATGCTACGCTGGCATGGATGCGCCGGCCTGAACACTCGCGGTATATTTTTGAAATCAATCCGCCGGAAAATAGCAAAATGGCTGGACGCCTGTGTCAGGATGCTAGCCGTTTGCGTTATAGTTATGCGGCTGGGCTGGAGTGTGGACAAAAATTTCTGCAGCAATGGCCGGTGTTTAAAGATTTCTTCAGCCTTAATGTACAGGATTAAGGGGAATGGGTAATTTGGTGAAGTAATGACAACAGATTCGACTGTATCGAAAACACAGCGTCGTCTTAGTCTTTTTGTGGCTATTCTGGCACTGGCTTTTGTTCTGCGTGGTCCGCTGACGGGTGTCGGACCTTTATTGCAGAATATTCAGGCACAGCTGCACATCAGTAGTACGCTGGCTGGTTTACTAACGACGGTGCCGCTGCTGACCTTTGGTTTGTTTTCTATTTTTATTCCTAGACTGGCAGCTCGGTTTGGTTCGGAGCAGATGGTATTTTTTGCTTTGTGGGTGCTGACGCTGGGGCTGGTGTTGCGTTGTGGCAGCGGGCTATTTTTGCTGCTGGCGGGTACAACTTTGCTTAGCTGTGCTATTGCTGTGGGTAATGTGCTGATTCCCAGTATGGTGAAACAGTATTTCCCGTTTAAGATGGGCTTGGTAACTGCATTATATGCCCTGATTATGAATGTGGGTGGTGCTGCCGGTTCGGCATTGAGTGCACCTTTAGCGCATAGTAACTTGTGGGGCTGGCGTGGCGCTTTGGTGGCGTGGGTATTGCCAGCTCTGGTAGCGATGGTGATCTGGTGGCTGCCTTTTAAAACAGCGAATGCCATTCCCAGAGCGGCTGTGCGTTCGCGGCCGGTAACGGTACATTTGTGGCGTAATCCGCTGGCGTGGCAGGTGACGCTGTTTATGGGATTTCAATCATTTCTGTTTTATTCCACGGTAAGCTGGCTGCCGCAGATTGTAGCTAAAGCCGGTGTGTCTGCTACTGAGGCCGGAGGCTGGCTTGGGCTGATGCAGTTGGTAATGGTGCCAACTAATCTGCTGATACCAATTTATGCGGCTAGATTAAAGCAGCAGAAGTGGATTGGCGCATTATGTGGGGTATCGCTGATACTGTCTGTGTTATTGCTGATGTCGCCATGGCGTAGCTGTTATTTTCCAGCCGTGCTGCTGCTGGGTCTCGGTATCAGTGGTGCTTTCTGTCTGAGTATGATGTTTTTCAGTCTGCGCAGTAGCAGTGTAACTGAGGGCGTATTGTTGTCTGGTATGGCACAGACCTGTGGATATTTGTTTGCTGCTGTAGGGCCGGTTTTGATGGGGGCGTTACACGACATCATGCATTCATGGTTTCCTGCGTTGGTGCTGATGTTTTTTGCTGCGCTGGTGATTACGGTATCCGGCTGGAAAGCTGGTCAGGATCGGAAGCTGGCTGATTTTCAATAATAGATAATTATCCACAAGTTTATCCACAGGAATTTGTGTATAAAGTTGGCTATCCGCATACCGGACAGTCTGGGTTTGGTGCCAGTTGTAAGCGTTGCCATTGAAAGCGTTGTGCATCAAAGCAGTGCAGCCAGCAGCCGGTAGGTTGGATACCGGTGATGAGCTTTAATGCTTCGCCAGCCTGCGCGGCGCCCATGACACCGAGTAAGGGAGCAAATACGCCGTTTTTGGCACAACTGGCACCTTCATCATTCATTTCACCTTCAAACAGGCACTGATAACAGGGGCCATGGCCGTCGCGAAAATCATATACTGCCAGCTGACCGGAAAATATCAGTGCTGAGGCCGAAACCAGTGGTTTATGGGCTGTAAAACAAGCCTGATTAATTAGACGGCGGCTGGCAAAGTTGTCGGTGCAATCAAGCACTATGTCTGTATCCTGTACCAGCCTGTGCAGCAGAGTAGCATCTGCTCTGGCAACAACGGGATGCAGTTGTGTGTGTGAATGATGAGCCTGTAAGCGTTGGCATAAGACGCTGGCTTTATCTGCGCCTATATCGGAATCGTTAAACCAATACTGCCGTTGCAGATTGCTGATATCAATGCTGTCGTTGTCCACTACGGTGATGTGCCCTACGCCGCTGGACACCAGATAGGTAAGCGCCGGATGTGCTAAACCACCTGCTCCGATAATCAGTACGCGTGCGCTGAGAATGGCCTGCTGTCCGGCTATATCCAGTTTATCCAGTAAGATATGGCGGCTGTAACGAAGTAGTTGTTCATCGGTAATCATGAGAGCCTCGTTTGATTGAATGATGGTGGCCGAAGATGCAGTAGTAGTGTGGATGATTGTGCCCTGCTATTATAAGGGCTTAGCTATATTTCTCTGAATACCTATGCACCATCGTGCCCGGCCGGCTGGCCGATTTTTACATCATCTGCAAGCGTTTCTGCGCAAGGGCGGCTTGATTGCCTATCCGGCGGAAGGCAGTTACGGGCTTGGCTGTTTGCCTGATTATGCTCCGGCGTTACGCCGGCTGATAGCGCTAAAAAAAAGGGCTCAGCATAAGGGACTGATTGTGATTGGTGCTGATTTTGCACAATTGCGGCCATTGTTGGCACCTGTGTCTGCAGCTGAATCTAAAGCTATTATGCGCGAATGGCCAGCGCCTAAAACTTTGTTGTTACCAGCACGGCAGCGAGTTTTGCCTTTGCTGCGGGGGCGTGGTCGACACAATCTGGCGGTACGTATTCCTGATCTGGATACGGCACGGTTTATGTGCAAAGCAGCCGGTACGGCACTGGTCTCCACTTCATGCAATCGGGCTGGTAAAAAAGCCTGTAAAACGGAGCGCGAGGTTAGACGTCAGTTTGGGCGTCAGGTGTTGATTCTTGGCGGACGAACCGGTGGTCGCCGGCAACCCAGCCAGATTATTGACTGGGCGTCAGGTAAACGGCTGCGTTGATTGCCGGTCTCTTTGTGAATCGTTGATCGCATTTACTAAGGCAGAAATCTAAGGATTTATTATCAGGATTCACGCGGGGTTGTGCGGTGATGATGTTGCTAATGATTGCGGGCAATGACAAATTGAGCCAGTTCGCGCAGATGCTCAGCGCGATGGTCAAAACCAGCCAGTGCTTCCAAGGCCTTTTGTATTAAGTTTTCAGCATATTGGCGCGCTGAAGCCAGACCCAGCAGGCTGACATAGGTGGGTTTATTGGCCTGTGCATCCTTTCCGGCTGTTTTTCCCAGAACGCCGCTATCCTGTTCACAATCGAGTACATCATCTATTACTTGAAAAGCCAAACCCAAATGACCAGCATAGGCATCAAGAGCAGTAAGTTGGTGCTGATCGATATCGTTACAGCAGAGTCCGCCAAGGGCTACGGCTGACCGGATTAGGGCACCGGTTTTGAGCTGATGCATATGCTCAAGTACATTTTGATTCAGGCTTTTACCGACACAGGCCAGATCAATGGCTTGTCCTCCTGCCATACCACTATAGCCGGCGGCCTGAGCCAGTGTCTGTACCATTTGCAGCTGACGCTCGGGTGAGAGTGTGGTGGGCCGGCTGAGTAGGCTGAATGCCATGCTTTGCAGCGCGTCGCCAACCAGTAAAGCGGTGGCTGGTGTGTAGCGAATGTGGCAGGCAGCTTTGCCGTGACGCAAGCTGTCGTTGTCCATTTCGGGCATATCGTCGTGTACCAGTGAATAAATGTGGATACATTCGATTGCGGCAATGGCGTTATCCACAGCCTCTGCTATGTTGTTTCCCAGCTCGGCAGCAGCGAAAACCAGCATCGGACGCAAGCGCTTGCCGCCATCCAGCGCAGCATAGCGCATGGCATCAATCAGGGGTGCCGGTAGCTCGTCAGATAAGGGCAATAGGCGATTTAGGGTTTGTTCGGTATGGTTTTGTACCTGTTGTTGCCAGTGGGCAAAGTTACTCCCCTGCTTCAAGTTTCAGCTCCTTCAATTCGCCGTTGTCCAATACCTGTAGTTTTTGTTCGACTTCGGCCAGTTTTTGCTGGCAGTATTGCACCAATTCCTGACCATACTCGTAAGCGGTTAACGCTTCTTCTAATGGCAGATCATTGTTTTGCATTGATTCGGTAATTTTTTCCAGTTGCTGGATGGCTTCTTCATAGCTCTTGGGTGTGATTTTCTTCATCATGTGGGGTCTTTAGACATTATCGGGAATATTGTAACACTGGCTGTGGTGCTCTTGCTGTGGATATGCTCAGTGGTCGGCTGAATAGCAGTAGGGTTGAAGTTTTGTCGTGTAATGCGACTGCGGGTAGATTATGTTTCTGAGCTGTGAATTGCTGTTAATAAAACTAATAAATTTTTGTTAACTTTTTTCTGATTAATAAGTGGTATGGTGTGGTTGTCTGGCTGTGATTCATGGATGCTTTAAATCATGGATTGAATATACTGAAGAATGTGTTTTGTATGAATTCGAATATTCTGCTCATAAATTTTATTTATATATTCATAAATTCTATCAGCCATAAGCTTTAAAGGTGGTTGAAAATAGGGAAACGAGCTGAATGAAGGAATGGGTGTAAAGTATGGCCCGTAGTATTTATTTTAATAGCATAAATATGTCTGGCACACTAAGACTGGGCAGCTCGGATAGAGTATTTCAGCGTTTTTAAAGATGAATATTGTGTAGATTATTTATATGGAATTATATAATTTTTATTTGTTTTGATGAAATTTGTTTGCTGGAATGTGTTTTTTTGCTGTTTATTTTACTGGTTTTAAAGCATAATATTGTTTAAGGCATAATTATGTTGTGCTAACTTGGGGTGATTGTTTTATTTAAAAATTAAAACATGGAACTATTTAATTTGTATGTTTTAATAATTAAATTTATGTATAACAGAAATGCCTGAGGGGGAGTATTGGCGGGCTATTCATGCTGATATGTCTATAGGTTAATACTATGGTGGTTTCTGTGTAAGCTGGATGTCAGTCTATTTGTTTATAATCGAATAAATGCTGTTTTCTGAATCGTTTTTACAGGTTGCTTGGGTAGTTTCTTAGGTTTAAGTAGGCGTTATGGGTAAACATATTTTTTATGAGGAGTCCGGTCAGTTTAAAGTAGCCGAAGTGGTTCAGGAAAATGAGGCTACTTTTCTGGTGAATACACAGCATGGCAAACGGGCAAAAATTAAATCCAGCCATGTTTTTTTGGTGTTTGAGGGTGATGCTGCGCAGTTTTTACAGCAGGCCAGTGCTGCCGCCGCCGGTATTGATATCGGCCTGTTGTGGGAAGCTGTGGGTGTAGAAGCTGAATTTACGGCAGCCGAGGCTGCTTCTGAATATTTCGGTAGTAATAGTGGTCAGGTTGAACTTGCTGCGGTTTTAATGGCGCTCTATGCGGCACCTATGTACTTTTATAAGAAGAATAAAGGGGTGTTTAAGGCTGCACCGGCAGAAACTTTGCAGCAGGCTTTGGCGGCGATTGAACGGCGCAAACAGCAGGAAGAACAAATTAATGGCTGGATTGAAGAATTGCTTGCCGGCCACCTCCCTGCTGCTATTGCTGCTGATGCAAAGATGATTTTGCACGCGCCTGATAAGCAAAGTTTGAGTTATAAGGCGGTGATAAAAGCCGCTGAGCAGAAAAAAATATCTTTGTTTGCGCTGATGCAGAGTGTAGGTGCTGTGCCTGCGCTGCCGGACTACTTTCTGGATGGTTTTCTACTTGCCGAGTTTCCTGATGGGGTGGCATGCGGAGATTATCCGTTGCCGGATATTGGCAATTTACCTGTTGCTGATGAGGCGGTGCGGGCATTTTCGATTGATGATGCGGATACTAGTGAGGTAGATGATGCGTTTAGTGTACGTGATCTGCCCAATGGTAATAAGCTGGTGGGTATTCACATTGCTGCACCTTCCTTGGCCATTGATGCTGATTCGGCGCTGGAAAAGCTGATATTTGAACGCCTAAGTACGGTTTATTATCCGGGCGGAAAAATCACGATGCTGCCGGATAACTGGGTAGCTGCTTTTAGTTTGGATGAGGGTGATAGCCGGCCGGCTATCAGTCTATATGCTGAAGTGAATCCTCAGTTTGAGATTGTGCATTGTAAATCGTGTATTGAGTCGGTTTATGTAGATCGTAATTTACGTATTGAACATATTGAGCAGGCCTTTCAGCCGCAACAGATGCGCACAGATGATGAGATTTTTCCGCATCAGCAAGAAATGAACTGGCTGTATGATTTTGCCGTGGCCAGAATGCAGGCACGCGGAAAATATGATCCGGCTCGCCCGTCTCAGTATGATTACGGTATTAAGCTGGAAGCGGGTAATCAGGTGCGTATCTGTGTGCGCGAGCGAGGTGCGCCAATTGATATGCTGGTAAGTGAGCTGATGATTTTTGCCAACAGTACTTGGGCTCAGATGCTGGATGCTGCGGATATGGCGGGTTTGTTTCGTGTTCAGCCTACGGGACGGGTAAGAATGAGTACGCATTCTGAGCCGCATATTGGTCTGGGACTGAAACATTATGCATGGTTTACTTCACCGCTGCGTCGCGCCACTGATTATATTAATCAAAAACAGCTGATTAGTTTGCTTGACCCGCATGCTTCTCCCCGCTTTGAGCCGCAGGATGCGATGTTGTTTGCGGTATTGCGGGATTTTGAATCTACTTATGCTACCTATAATGATTTTCAGCGCCATATGGAGGCATACTGGAGTCTGATTTATATTCAGCAGGAGCATTTGCAGGAATTGAATGCACAGTTAATCCGCGATGATTTGGTGCGGATAGAGGGTTTGCCATTGGTGAGCAGAGTGAGCGGGATACCTGTTGATGCTTTGCCTAAAAGCAGGATGAAAGTAGCGATAACTGGTGTAGACCTTGTGCAGGTGAGTGTGGGACTAAATTATATCAATGCTTTGTTGCCCCAGAACGGTGCCTGAGGGAATAAATGAGTTTTGTATCAAGCCGATTCAGCTATTGGATGCGGATACAGATGCCGATTGGTTTAGATTATTCGCAATCGTTGTTATGGTGTTTGTCTGTGCTTGTTGGTGCCGGCGTTAACCGGCCTTTTTGCTTCAGCTGGAATTAACTTTGTTTTAATATCTTGTTTTTATAGATGCAGCCCATATATGGGCTGCATTTCTATTATCCGGTTTTTTTTCAGGCAACCTGTTGTACTGATACAGTCTGCCGGAAAACCTTTGGAATAAAATTATGACTGAAGTAGATTTTTATGAAGTGCTGGGTGTAACCCGTACTGCAGGGGATGAGGAAATCAAAAAGGCTTATCGCAAGCTGGCTATGAAGTACCATCCCGACCGTAATCAGGGCGATAAGGGTGCGGAAGAAAAATTCAAGGAAGTACAGCGCGCTTATGAAGTTTTGTCTGATTCACAAAAACGTGCGGCATATGATCAGTTTGGACATGCCGGCGTAGACGGTAATATGGGTGGCGGCGGAGGATTTTCCGGCGGTTTCGATTTTGGTGATATTTTCAGCCAGATGTTTGGTGGCAGTGCCGGTGGTAGGCAGCAGCAGAATCATCAGGGTGCTGATCTGCAATATCATGTGGAAATCACGCTGGAAGAAGCTGCGCGCGGTATTAAGAAAAAAATTACCATACCTACGCATGAGGAATGTGATGTCTGCCATGGCAGTGGAGCTAAGGCGGGTACTTCTGCTACTACTTGCAGTATGTGTGGCGGCAGTGGTGTGGTGCATGTACGGCAGGCAATTTTTCAGCTACAGCAAACCTGTCCAACTTGTCATGGCAGTGGTAAGCAGATTAAAGACCCGTGTGTTAAATGCCATGGTGAAGGTCTGGTTAAAACACGTAAGACGGTGGAGGTATCTATTCCGGCCGGTATTGATGATGGCCAGCGTATTCGTCTGAGTGGTGAGGGTGAGCCGGGTAAGCATGGTGCTGCGGCTGGTGATTTGTATGTGCTGGTGAATGTTCGTCCCCATCCGGTATTTGAGCGTGATGGTATGGACTTGCATTGTGAGCTGCCGATCAGCTTTACGATTGCGGCGCTTGGCGGAGAGGTGGAAGTGCCAACGCTGGATGGTAAGGTTAAGCTGAATATTCCAAAAGAAACGCAAACAGGCCGCCGTATGCGTGTACGTGGTAAAGGCATTAAATCTGTACGTTCGGCCGCTGTGGGTGATTTGTATTGTCACATTGTGGTGGAAACGCCGGTAAATCTGACAGATAGGCAGCGTGAATTGCTGGAAGAGTTTGAGAAGATTTCTACTGGTATGGACCGCGCACAGACCCCACGGCAGAAGTCGTTTATGGACAAGCTGCGTGACCTGTTTGAATAAGCTGTGATGAAAGAATGGTTTAGAAAAGTTTAGTCCAGACAGATAAATAATCAACATTGGTTATGCAACGTTAAAGCCCGCTGATGGTATGAAATCAGCGGGCTTTTGTTGTATTTGGCCAAGAATCAGGCTGTTTAAGGCTGAGCCGGTAGGCAGTATGCTTTAATTTGAGTGGTGTCGTTTTCTTGTTCGGGAAAAAGGTTAGT
Organism: Snodgrassella alvi; assembly: GCF_040741455.2. Classification (NCBI taxonomy): domain Bacteria; kingdom Pseudomonadati; phylum Pseudomonadota; class Betaproteobacteria; order Neisseriales; family Neisseriaceae; genus Snodgrassella; species Snodgrassella alvi. The sequence goes on along the minus strand of NZ_CP160328.2, from coordinate 1,477,751 downwards.
CGGTGTTTGGCCGGTTTAAAGTTTGCTAAATACTCGGATTATGGCTGGTATGAAGAGCCAAAGCTGATTAAGCTGAATCTCAACAGGCAATCTGTTTGATATAGCTCCAAGTAAAAAATCGCTTCTGTATGATTTTCTACAGAAGCGATGTGGAAAGGTGGCAGTCTGGGTAAATATATTGTGGACAAATTTAATGTATTTGTCTGAATAAAATTTAGCTTTGGTTCTGAAATCCTTATAAATAAAGGGTTAATTTATTTTTCACTTATATTATTAAGTTGATTATCTGTGGATAATTCTGTGGATAATTGTTGTATCAAACTGAAGTTTCATTCCAGTTCACCGCGTAGCTGCGCGGCCAACTGTGCCAGCTCTGCCTGATCGGCCTGTGTGCTTTCATGCTTGGCAAGTTCATGGATGTGGCCGGGAATTAAATGAATATGATAGTGAAACACAGATTGGCCAGCCTGCTCACCGGACAGCTGCAACTGAACAACGCCATCACGGTGTAACACTTTACGTTGGGCACTGATGATTTTTCTGGCTGCATTGAATACTGCTTGTAGATAATCGTCTGGCATGTCGGTTAACTCTACCGCTTCGCATTTCGGAATCACCAGTACATGGCCGCGCGCCTGCGGCATCACATCCATAAAGGCCAGTGTTTGTGCGTCTTCATATACTTTATGACAAGGAATTTCGCCACGGATGATTCGGGCGAAGATGTTATTTTGGTCGTACTGCTGCATAATGGGTCTCCTCTCTGGTGTGTCGGTTTGTTTGGCGTAACCTGAGTAACGGTTTAAGAAATAATGGTCAGTTTGTCTTTGGCAAATACGGTATCTAGCTCTTTGATTCCCTGTTTGCCGAAGTTTATGGTCAGACGCGCGCCTTCTGCTTTGTGTGTGGCATCGATAATGACGCCGGTACCGAAACGCTCGTGATGCACATTCTGCCCCAGCTGGAAGCCGTCGAAATCTGGGCTGGCTTGTGTTTCAGCCAGTTTGCTGCGGCTATGAAATGGATTGGTGCGCTGTGTGCTCTGCTGTCTGGCTATCAAAGAGTTTTTGTGTGCTGACAGGTATTGCAGTACTGCTTCGGGTATTTCATCCACAAAGCGTGATGGTAAGGCAAAGTGAGTCTGTCCGTGTAGTAGCCGTTGCTCGGCCATGGTTAGATACAAGCGTTTACGTGCTCGGGTGATGGCGACATACATGAGACGCCGCTCTTCTTCCAGTCCGTCGCGCTCAGCCATACTGTATTCGCTCGGAAACAGGCCTTCTTCCAGTCCAGTAAGAAAAACCCCGTCAAATTCGAGACCTTTAGCCGCATGAACTGTCATTAATTGCAAAGCATCCTCGCCCTGCCCAGCCTGATGTTCGCCTGCTTCGAGTGAGGCGGTGCTTAGAAATGACAATACTGCGAATAATGGGTCGTTTGGGTCATAGTCGGATTCAAATTCAAATCCTGATTCTTGTGGCTTGAATGCTACGGCTGCATTGAGAAGTTCTTCTAGATTGTTGATGCGTTCCTGCTGCTCGCCTTTTTGGGTACGGTAATATTCCATCAGCCCGCTGTCGTAGATGGCAGCAGCCATGATTTCCGGCAGGGAAATCTGCGTAGCTTGAAGCTGAAGATTTTCTATCAGACGCACAAAAGCGGCAATTTTGCTGTTTTTGGACGCCAGATTGGTAGCAGCCTGCCATAGTGAGGTATTGGCTTCGTTGGCTGCTGCCTGAATATTTTCAATGCTGCGGGCGCCGATTCCGCGAGTGGGTACATTGATGATGCGCAAAAGTGCGTTATCATCATCGGGATTGACGGCCAGCCGCAGATATGCCAGTGCATTTTTGATTTCCTGCCGTTCATAAAAACGCAAACCGCCATAGATTTTGTAGGGAATACCGGCGCGAAATAAGGCTTGTTCCAGTACACGCGATTGAGCATTGCTGCGATACAGTATTGCCATCTGTATATAGTCTAGTCCTTCACGATGCAAAGCTTTTACTTCATCGACAACAAATTGAGCTTCTTCTATATCATTTATCGCTTGTAAGACGCGAATTTTTTCTCCGGTGCCTGCTTCGGTACGCAGATTTTTTCCCAGACGGCTGGCATTATGCGCAATCACGGCGTTGGCTGCGGTAAGAATGTTACCAACGGAGCGGTAATTTTGTTCCAGCCGAATGGGTTCGCTCACGTTAAATTCATGCAGAAAGCGGGTCATATTGGCTACTTCGGCTCCGCGGAAGCGATAAATACTCTGATCATCGTCGCCGACTGCGAAAAACGCTGCTTGTTTTCCGGCAAGCAGTTTTAACCATGCATACTGAAGTTTGTTGGTGTCCTGAAATTCATCAATGAGTACATGGTTAAAGCGGTTTTGATAATGGCTCCGTAGTACATCATTATTTTGCAGAATTTCGTAACTGCGCAGCATCAGCTCGGCAAAATCCACTACACCTTCATTCTGGCACAGGCTGTCATAGGCAGCGTAGCATTCAATCATTTGCCGCTCATGCGGGTCGCGTGCGCTTAGCTGGGAGGCACGCAAACCGTTTTCTTTCTGAGCATTGATGAATCCTTGCAGGCTACGCGGAGCAATAATTTCATCAGAAATATTGAGTTGTTTGAGCAAGCGCTTAATCACAGATAGCTGGTCACCCATGTCCAGAATCTGAAACGTTTTCGGCAGGCCGGCTTCTTGATAATGCAGGCGCAGAAAACGATGGCACAGACCATGGAAGGTACCCAGCCACATGGCGCGTACTGATACTGGTAACAGGGCGCTTAGGCGCAATTGCATTTCTTTGGCTGCTTTATTGGTGAAGGTCACAGCCAGTATGCTGTGGACACTGGCTTGGCCTGTTTGTAATAACCAAGCAATACGGGTGGTAAGTACCCTTGTTTTGCCACTGCCGGCGCCGGCCAGCACCAAAGCAGGCTGCGCCGGCCAAGTGACGGCGGCTAATTGTTCACTATTGAGGCCGGTCAGTAAACCGGAAGAAGATAGAATTTCCATAGCGCTTATTGTAGCCGATTGAGGCTGAAAAATCGCAAGGAAAAATATGTTAATGGATTATTAACAGTTTCTGTGAACAGGAATAATCAGCTTTAATTGAACGTTTAAACAGGAAAATTCTATAAAGGTAAATACCGGTAGGTGAAAACCGTGCTTTTTGGAAAAAAACTCTGCTTTTTTCTGGCATTCAGTGTATGTACACAAACAAACTGTGAACATGTCTTCACCTGCAGCTAGAACCGTATCCTGCTCAGACTGTTTCTATCCTTCTTCAGATAACTTGTAGCGGTGCCACTCCGGTCGCCGTTATTTATTCACTACCAGTTTAGCGCAGATGGAAATCATGAGTGCTTATCTGGTTTTCGCAGACATGAATATAATTGGTATTGTATCTACTTTGGGATTCGCTTCAGATGCGGCAAGCTGCCAACATTTTTTACAACTGTCGAACCACTCCCAAGGTAAATTGTCTGTGTCGTTGGAAATTAATCGGGGGTGCTCAGTGGGCTAAGACCGGGTAAATCGGCGAAACTGCGCTCACGCACAATTTGGCAGAAACTATCCAGATAGCTTTTGCTGTGGTCTGATTCGCGCATTGCTGCATACAGCTCACTTTGCAATGGAATGTCGCCAATCTGGCGTGCCACCACGTAACCTTTCTCCAGATAGGGCATCACCGTCCAATATGGCAAAGCTGCTATACCACGCCGGCTTGAAACCAGCTGGATGATGGCAATAGTTAATTCGCTGTTGCGGCGTGCGGGCTGTACGCCTGCTGGTTTCAATACTTTGCGGATTAAATCCAGCATATCGTCCGGTACTGGATAGGTAATCAGTGTTTCGTCGGTGAAGTCCTGCGCATGCCAGACACTTTTGGCGGCCAGTGGATGGTCTTTGGCGCAAATTCCCACCATTTCATAGGCAAATAAAGGCTGAAAAAGAATTCCTGGTTGAGGTGCATATTCAGACACAATGGCCAGATCGGCACGATGGGTCAGCAGTAATCCAACCGGATCGGCCTGAAAACCAGACACGATGTCTAACTCCACTTTCGGCCACAGCGGCCGGAACGCATCCATGGCTGGCATCAGCCAGTCGAAACAGGTGTGGCATTCCACAGCCACGCGCAGCTCCCCTGCTTCGCCTTCAATAATCTGCGCCATATCCAGCTCAGCTACGGTGACCAGAGGCGTGATTTCGCGCGCCAGTTGCAGTAGGCGTTCGCCTACGGGTGTAAAGTGAATGGGGCTGGATTTGCGTTCAAAGAGTGGTGTGCCGTAAAACTGTTCTAGCACCCGTATTTGATGTGATAGCGCAGACTGGGTCAGAAATACTCGCTTGGCTGCCATGGAAACACTTCCGGTTTCTTCGAGAGCTAGCAAAGTGCGTAAATGACGCAGCTCAATAATCGACTCCATATTTTCCGCCTTTAATGATCATTTTAACCACGAATACAAGTTAAAAAATTCATAAACAATCGTTTTGTTTATTAATTAAGAGTGATATGGCTATGCTGATTATTTCTCTTCGAATAGCCATTTATCTGTTTTCGTACTATACACTTACATACCTTATCATATTCTCGTACTGCATAGTGTCTGATTGGTATATTAAAATTTTTCATGTAGAACTGCAAAATTTATCGCTTGTCGTCATGTCTTAACTACCGCACACTGACTATTATCGAAATTTATTTTTCACAAATAGGGAGAAACACTTATGAATACATTCCATTTATCCGGTTATCCGCGTGTTGGCGCTAAACGCGAACTCAAATTTGCTGTTGAAGCGTTTTGGAAAGGCAGCAAAAGTGAGGCTGAGCTGCGGCAGACCGCCGCGGATATTCGTCAGAGAAACTGGGCTACTCAGATAGCGGCTGGCGCTGACCTGCTGCCGGTTGGTGATTTTTCTTATTATGACCATGTGCTGGATACTCTGTGTGCGCTTGGCGCTATTCCGGCTCGTTTTGGGTTTGATGCGGCCACGCTTACTCTTAGCCAGTATTTTGAGCTTGCTCGCGGTAATGCCACTCAGGTGGCTATGGAAATGACCAAATGGTTTGATACCAACTACCACTATATTGTGCCGGAATGGCATCAGGACACCAGCTTTAAAGCCAATGCCGCCAATCTGATTGCACAGATCGAAGAAGCCAAAGCCACTGGCCACGATATCAAACCGACGCTGGTAGGTCCGCTGACGTTGCTGTGGCTGGGTAAGGAAAAAGATGCCGGTCATAACCGTTTGGAACTGCTACCACGTCTGTTGCCTGAATATCAGAAATTGCTGCGTGAACTGGCCAATGCCGGTGTGGACTGGATACAGATTGATGAACCGATTCTGGCTGTGGACATTGCGCGTGAATGGCTGGATGCGTTTGCACCTACCTATCAGGAGCTGGCTATTACTGGTACCCGCATTATCATCGGTACTTATTTTGGAAGTGTGGCCGAACACCTGAACTTACTCAAAAATTTGCCTGTAAATGGTGTACACATTGACTGTGTCCGTGCACCCGAGCAGCTGGCCGAGTTTGCCAATGTATGGCCAGAAAACAAAGTTCTGTCCGTTGGCCTGATTGATGGCCGCAACGTATGGCGTGCCAATCTGCGTGAAGTAATCGATTTGCTGGCACCGGTAGCCACTCAGTTGGGCAACAATCTGTGGATTGCACCGAGCTGCTCATTGCTGCATAGCCCGCAGGATTTGAATGTAGAAGAGAAACTTAACCCAGAAATCAAAAACTGGCTGGCCTTTGCCGCCCAGAAATTACAAGAGCTGGGTATTATCAAACAAGCTCTGGCACATGGTAAGGACACGGTACAGGAAGCTCTAGCTGCTTCTGATGCTGCTGCTGCCGGACGTAAGACCAGTAAACTGATTCATAACGATCAGGTTGCTGCGCGTGTAGCTAATTTGCGTGCTCATGCTGACCAACGTCATAGCCCGTTTGCAGAGCGGATTGAGAAGCAGCAGGCGTGGATGAAGCTGCCGTTGTTGCCCACTACAACCATTGGTTCCTTCCCGCAAACTCAAGAAATCCGGCAGGCACGTGCGGCTTTCAAAAAAGGTGAGCTGAGTGCCGCTGATTATGAAGCTGCAATGAAAAAAGATATCGCCTACTGTGTTGAGCAGCAGGAAAAACTGGATATCGATGTATTGGTGCACGGTGAAGCCGAACGCAATGACATGGTGGAATACTTTGGTGAGCAGCTGGATGGCTACTGCTTTACTCAGTATGGCTGGGTACAAAGCTATGGTTCCCGCTGTGTAAAACCGCCGATTATCTTTGGTGATGTCGCCCGCCCGAAAGCCATGACCGTAGCGTGGTCTGCCTATGCTCAGTCGCTAACCAAACGGCCGATGAAAGGTATGCTGACCGGTCCGGTAACCATGATGAAATGGAGTTTCGTGCGCAATGACGTACCATTGAGCTTGGTGTGCAAACAGATTGCTCTGGCCTTAAACGATGAAGTGCTGGATCTGGAAAAAGCCGGCATCCGCGTCATTCAGATTGATGAACCGGCTATTCGCGAAGCTTTGCCGCTGAAACGTGCGCAATGGGATGAATATCTGGATTGGGCGTGTGAATCTTTCCGCCTGACGTCTACCGATGCCGACGACAGTACACAGATTCATACCCATATGTGCTATTCAGAATTCAATGATATTCTGCCAGCAATTGCCAGCATGGATGCTGATGTTATTACCATCGAAACCTCACGTTCTGATATGGAATTGCTCGATGCCTTTGTGAAATTCAGCTATCCAAACGATATAGGCCCCGGCGTATATGATATCCACAGCCCGCGCGTACCTACTGAAGCTGAAGTGGAGCATCTGCTGCGCAAAGCACTGAAAGTTATCGACCAACGACGCTTGTGGGTAAATCCAGACTGTGGTCTGAAAACCCGTGGCTGGCCGGAAACCACGGCAGCTTTAGAAGTGATGGTAAAAGTGACTAAAAAACTGCGTGCTGAACTGAAAGCCTAAAATTGATTCAGTATCATATTATCCAACCGCCTCGTTTATCGGGGCGGTTTTCTTTATGGGTTTTCCATGATTATCATAAAAATTGCAGCAAAACGGCTGCACATAGATAAGTATAAAAAGGTTCGACAGTGGGGTTCGGTAATGTCTATTGGTATGTATTCAGTTTATTCTATACTGGCTGCGTTACACATAAGCAGGAAATGCATTACCTGAATGACAGTTTTGTTTATAGTGCTTTGGCTGACTGTCTATATGATAAATGGAAGTATTTGGTTGTTGCTGATAACAATTAGATATTCATTTTGTAACAACTAAGCTTGCGTATATAAAAAACTAAAATGAATTGCCAGAAATAGTTTTATTCATATTATTCAACCAGTAGATTCACATAGATGGTTTCCTGCTTATACTAAATACAAACCGTGTAAATATCTTTTTATCATTTTTTAATTATGAAATTCTTGATTGCCTGAAAATGATTCAGTTTACAGTTAACGCTAATATTGTGAATTAGCTCATGTTGTTTATGGCATATGAGTAAAAAATTATTGATTATTTTAGTTAATAATCATTAAATTGCCACTATCATGGATTGCATTATTTTTAACAAGATTAACCAGAATTAAAACGCAGACTGCCACAGCGGCAGCCTGCATCCGATTACTCCAGTACAGAACGCTTAGTTAACTTGATATTTGGCCAGAACCGCGCGAATTTGTGGCAAAGCGGCACGCGCTGCTTGCTCACCCAGCTGAATAGCCTGTGTTTTCTGGTCGAAGCCGCCAACTGTACCCAGCTTCTGTACCTGTGGCCGGATAACCACCTGCGCTTTACTTAGCTCGCTGTTCAGTGCCGAAGCGCTCATGATATTCAGGCTCTGGTCTAAATAAGAAAAAAAGCCTTCACTGGTCAGGCGCGCCGGTTTGGCGGAAATATCCACCGCAATGACCACATTGGCACCAAGTTGTCGGGCGGCGGTGACCGGCACTGGTGCTACCAAACCACCGTCCACAAAACGTTTATTGCCAATTACCGTTGGCTGAAAAATATTTGGAATGCTTGCCGAGGCGCGTACAGCCTGTCCGGCATTGCCATTGTTGAACACTGCCATGCGGCCAGTACCGAATTCAGTGGCCACAGCACCAAAGCGGATAGGAAATTGCTGAATCGGTTTATTCCTTACCTTCGCATTGATGTAATCCTGTAGTTTCTGTCCCTTGATAAAGCCGGAAGTAGACAGCACTGGATCCACCAGATCGGTTTTATTTAGAATTTCTGCTTCCAGCTCCAGCCGGTCGGGGCTCATACCAGAGGCGTACATACTGCCTACCAGCGCGCCAGCACTGGTGCCAGTCACCACTCGTATCGGAATATGGTTTTCCTGTAAAACTTTTATCACCCCGATATGCGCAAACCCTTTGGATACCCCGCCACCAAGTGCCAGCCCGATAACCGCACGCGGCTTGGTTGCCGCTGTTGGGGTGACAGGAGTAGTGCTTTTACAAGCAGAAAGACTACCGAAAACCGAAATAATCACAGCACAAGTACGCAGCAATACAGTAAATTTCATATTTATATTTTTATATTAAGGTTGGGAAGAGTGAGTGGAAGACGATGGATAAAACTGTATCGGTGCAACGTTCTCTGGAAGAATCTGTTTTTTCACACCATGTCCGTACACCAGTTCCAGCGTGACATTCTGTATATCTTCATTCTGCCACGCCTGTGCCAGAATACGTACAGCCTCAATTTCGTTGTCAAATTTCAGACTCTGCCACAGACCAGCTGTGCGCATATCTTCGATAAAGCGTTCTGGCTTAGTATATTGCAGCGTAAGCATATTCATATCCATCACCGGATCATAAAAACCGTGCTGATACAGCATGTCGCCAAGGTCGTGCATATCGAGTAGCCTCGGCGCGCTGACCACTATACCCGCAGCGCGCCACAGTGTCAGGACTTCTTTTAATGTATCCGGCCCAAAGTGGCTAAAAAACAGCAGACCGTCAGGGCGCAAAGCACCAGCCCAGTTTTCAATCACCGCTACTGCATCTGGCTGATGAATCAGGCCAAGATTACTCCATACCATATCCGCCGCCTGATTATCCGGCAGCCGGTCGGTTGCGATCTGTTCCGGCAGACTGCTATTGAGCTTCTGCCACCAGCTCTGTTTGGCTTTTCGAATCGCCTGTGCTGCCTGAAGATAGCAGCTGCGACTATCATATTCATGGAAACAAGCTTGTGGATAACGCATTTTAAGTAAGCGGTAGCTTTCATTGCCATCAGCGGCGGCCAGCAAAATGTGCTGCGGTGGCTGTTTCAGAATACTCAGGCGTTCGTCTAGCGTCGCGGCCAGATGTGCATGCAGAAACCAGTCTGGCTGGTGTGGCAGAGTTGTCATGTGTATTGTTCCCAAAACCGACCCAGTACACGGGCAAATTCATCAGGATGGCTTAAAAACGGTGTATGAGCAGCCTGCGGCAGCAGATGCCATTCACTCTGCGGCAGTTGCTGATGCAGATATTCGCCCATGCGTGGCGGCGTTATGGTATCGCGCCCACCGTAAACCAGTAATACCGGACAGTGTAAGCTACTGAGTAGCGGGCGTAAATCTGCTTGTTCTAACGCATGCAAAGCCGCGTTAAGAGCAACCGGTGCTCCGTACTGGCAAATGGCCGGCAGCAGATGCTGCATGCCGGTTTGTATCCCCGTATCCGCATACAGCATCTGCAACTGTAGAAACTGTTGCATGTATTTGGGATAATCTATCCTGAATTTGTCTGCCATCTGATGCAGACTAATCTTGTGCAGGCCTTGCGGGTAGTCACTGCTGGCCAGTAATTTAGCCAGACTGGCTGTTAGACACAGCGTGGCAACCCTGTCTGGATAACGTGCGGCCATACTGATGGCCACCATACCTCCCAGCGACCAACCAAGAACATGAGCGGGTTCAGATAACTGTGCCGCTAGTTGGTCGGCAATAGTATTTATATCAAAAGTGCCATCAAACGGCGCACTGCCATGGCCGGGTAGATCCGGTGTAAGTATATGCATTTGATTTGGCAGCGGCAGGTTGGCCAGAAAAGGGTCGAAAATATGATGATTGGCACCCCAGCCGTGTATCAGTAAAGTTTGAGAAGGTGTGATCATGGGAATAGTTTCATTACTTACTTCATTCTGGCACGCCTGTATCGGCAAGCCGCACTGTTTATTATGCCACGATTATGCTGATGGCTCAGGCTTGTGCCCTCCGTGCTGGCAGGACATAAGCAACCTTCAGCGCCCAGAACGTGATATCTGTTTGCAATGCCATTCCGGCAATCTGACAGTGGGAGCTTGTGAGCAATGCGGGCAGCATTGGCCGTTTGCTCGCCTCTATGCCAGTTACCGCTATGCCACTCCACTCCGACAAATACTCAGCGCGTACAAACATCAGCGCCAGCTTGCCCTGCTCGATACCTTGGCCGCATTAATGCTGGCACGGCCGCCACAGTGGCTGGAAACCGCACAAATAGACGCAGTGCTGGCCATGCCCTTAAGCCGTCAGCGGCTGTTTAAGCGTGGCTTTAATCAAAGCCAGCTGCTTGCTGCCAGCATTGCCCGCCATTACGAGTTACCGCTGCTGCCACCGTACTGCATTGATCGCACCCACCAGCCGCCCCAGTCTACATTGAAAAAATCAGCCCGCCAGCGTAATGTACGCGGTGTATTTCACTTGAAGCAGCCCGTAAAAAAACGTAACCTGTTGTTAATTGACGATGTTGTGACCACCGGCGCAACAATTGCCGAACTAGCGCAAACCCTTAAAAAATCGGGTGCCGCACAGGTTTTTGTTTGGTCGCTGGCTCATCCGGATTGAAAAAATCTTTGACAGACAAAGGCTTGTTTGGCATAGTGTCGCCCTGATAAATTACTGATTCAATTATTAACTGCGTTACCATTTCGGCTTTTTGCCGATTAGTAAGCAACTTTCGGAACCCGCCAATGTGCTGTATTAAACCACAGTCGGTGTCAGTTCCTGCCAATTGAGGTTACTGCCTCTCCTGCCACTTTTTAGTGGCTGCCACTGTTTTTTGCTGTCTTAGTATAAATACAGTTTTACCAGACTGACGTGTTGTCGCGGACAACAAAATCTGCATGTCTGGTGTTTGCGTCTTTTACTCACAGAAACGGAAATATGGTTTGATCAGGATTAAAGTATTATTTGTTAGCGTTGTCATGATACTGGGGTTCAGCATGGCCAGTGCCAAGCAGACCGCTCATCTGTCAGCGCCGGTTTATCATGCTAAAAAATCTCTATCTAATCTTACAGTAGCACCAGCAGAGCATCTGCATAAAACAGCTAACCTTAGCTATCAGGTAGCGGGCAAACGATATTACCCGTTACAAAAAGTGGCCAGTTTCAGTCAGGTAGGCCGAGCCTCTTACTATGGTCAGAATTTTCACGGGCGCCGCACCTCATCTGGAGAGCGGTTTGACAGCCAGATGCTGACAGCAGCCCACCCCACTCTGCCTATTCCCAGCTATGCTCGGGTAACCAATCTCTCAAACGGCAAGACAGTCGTCGTGAGAGTAAACGATCGTGGCCCCTTCCACGCAAACCGTGTCATGGACTTATCTTACGCTGCGGCGCAGAAACTGGGTTTCGTCCGTGCCGGCACAGCACAGGTACGCGTAGAACAGGTACTGCCCGGCGAAAGCCTGCAACCAGCCGGCAGTGGTGGCAACATTTATGTTGATTTACAGAAATTTGCCAATAAAGAGCTGGCACAGCAGTATCTGAAAGCAACCACACAGCATCTGCAGGCTGCTGGCAGCGCACAGCAGGCCAAACTGGTGAAAGTGAAAAACAGCTACGTTGTCCGTATGGGCCCTTTCCAGCAACAACAACGTGCTGATGAAGCCAGAAAATCTATGCTGACCACACTGTAAACTCAGCAACAAACTCAGACAAAAGCCCGTGGTATCATGCACGGGCTTTTGTTTGTCCCGCGTCAGGAAAGGAACATAATGATTAGTCGTTTACGCGGTATCGTGCTAGAAAAAAATCCACCGATAGTGGTACTGGATGTACATGGCGTGGGTTACGAAGCTCAGGTGTCCATGCAAACCTTTTACAACCTACCCGCAGTCGGAGAAGAAACGGCGCTTTACACCCAGCTGGTGATACGGGAAGACGCCCATCTGCTGTTTGGCTTTGGCTCTCGCGAAGAACGCGAAACGTTCCGTGCACTTATCAAAGTAAGCGGCATCGGAGCCAAAAGCGCACTGGGCATCCTCTCCAGTCTCAGCAGTGATGAACTGGCGGCTGCTATCGCCAGCGAAGACATCAAACGCCTGACTGCTGCTCCCGGAATTGGTAAAAAAACAGCCGAGCGTCTCGTACTTGAGCTACGCGGCAAATTAGCTGCCAGTGGCGATAGCCTAGGTTTGTATGCTGCCGAAGCTGCCAGCGCAAACGAAGACATAATTAACACTTTGCTAGCCTTAGGTTATACCGATAAAGAAGCCCGCAGCGCCTGCAAAGACATACCGGCCGGTACCGACATCAGTGAAGGTGTACGACTTGCCTTAAAAAACATGTTATAAACAACACTCTGATAATCGCAGACCCCACCACAGGAAATCGTATGGCAGCCAAATTGATTTTACTCGATCAGGATGGAGTTCTGGCTGATTTTGAGCAGGGTGTAAGACAGCGCTGGCAACTAACCTACCAGCAGCCCCTACCCCTGCCAGAACGCCGACATTTCTACCTGCGTGAAGACATGGCGCCACAGTATCACCAACAGCTGACACAGATTTACAGCAGTAAGGGTTTTTTTGCCTCCCTGCCACCCATGAATCAGGGTATTCAGGCGGCCAGACGCTTACTAGAAGCAGGACACGACGTACGCATCTGCACCTCACCTATCGATGACTATCATTACTGCGTATCCGAAAAATTTGACTGGGTCGCCCGCTACTTAGGTGATGAATGGCTAAACCGCATCATTTTAGCCAAAGACAAAACATGGATTCGCGGCGATATCCTCATTGATGACAAACCCATGATAAGCGGCAGCCTGCAGCCACAATGGCAGCACTGGATTTATGATCAGCCCTACAACCGCAATGCAACCAACATCCATCGTGTAAACTGGCAAAAACCGGAAAGCTGGTCAGAATTATTGCAGTAACGCGGCAATAACAGCATTCATAACTGCATCAATACTCGTAACAGTAATCCGGAACATCACTACCAATTGCAACCAGTGAACAAATGCGAATAAAAACTAACGTCAGCAGCTATTTCAGAAATGCACAGTGCTTTCATTAGCATGGCGGAAAAAATATCCATCCGTTTTCAGAGCGCTTCGGCAATACTGTCTGCCAACATGGTTGAAACTGCCAACAACATAAGTAGAAAAAACCTTTGAGACTGATAAAAATCAAATACCGGCAAACCAAACTGGCCGTATAAATAGGTCTAAATACCATAACACATTATCAAACCAGCGGCTCTAAGCTACAATAGCACCCATATATTCATTACCAAAGACAAGCTTTTACAGAACTTTGGTTCACCTAGCATCAGGAATAACCCATGTTTGGATTTTTTAAAAGAAAAAAAAATACAGAGCCAGAGCAAGAACAAGCCAGCGTTAACCCCGCTCAGCCGGAATCAGTAGAGCAACCCGATACAGCGGCTGAAACTCATACTCAGCCTGAACCGGCTGCTTCCCACCAGAGCGTAGAAGAGCACACAGCGAATGCAGCCATCTCCGAATCTACAGCTACCGAAACAACAGAAGACATCATCGTACCGGCTGCCGTAGATGAACCGGCCGCCATTGCCACCAGCACGGAATCAGAGGTTGTTCAGGCTCCGGCCAGCGAAAACACCATCGTGATTCCTGTAGATACCACAGAAACCCCTAGCGAAACAGACAAACCAGCACGACTAGGCTGGGCAGCACGTCTCAAACAGGGCCTAAGCAAATCGCGCAACCAGATGGCCAAATCGCTGGCGTCTGTATTTGGTGGCGGCAAAATCGATGAAGACCTGTATGAAGAGCTGGAAACAGTATTGCTCACCAGTGATATGGGTATCGAAGCCACCGAAAAACTACTGGCACAGGTACGTCAGCGCGTTACTCTGAAAGGATTGAAAAACGGAAACGAACTGCGCAGCGCCCTGAAAGAAGCCTTATATGAATTACTGCAGCCACTTCAGCAGCCCTTGTCCATACCTGCTGATAAAAAACCTTTTGTTATCATGATGGCTGGCGTAAACGGCGCAGGCAAAACCACCAGTATCGGCAAACTGGCCAAATATTTTCAAAGTCAGGGTAAAAGCGTCCTCTTGGCCGCAGGTGACACATTCCGCGCAGCTGCGCGCGAGCAATTACAGCAATGGGGTGAGCGCAATAACGTAACCGTAATTGCGCAGGAATCCGGTGATTCTGCCGCCGTCTGCTTCGATGCCCTTGAAGCAGCCAAAGCACGTGGTATCGATATCGTACTGGCTGATACCGCTGGCCGCTTGCCAACCCAGCTGCATCTGATGGAAGAAATCAAAAAAGTAAAACGCGTGTTGCAAAAATCATTACCCGAAGCACCACACGAAGTCATGCTGGTACTCGATGCCAACGTCGGCCAGAACGCTATCAATCAAGTAGTCGCTTTCGACGACGCCCTTGGCTTAACCGGCCTGATCGTTTCTAAACTGGATGGCACCGCAAAAGGCGGTATCCTCGCCGCACTGGCCGCCAAACGCCCGATACCGGTACGTTTCATCGGTGTAGGCGAAAGCATCGACGATTTACGCCCGTTTGACGCCAAAGCATTTGTAGATGCATTGATTGAGGATGAGGAATAAGCTTTCAGGCAAGAAAAAAGCTGGCTGTCGAAATTGATAGTCAGCTTTTTATTTGCCAGCACAGACTATCATACGTTTCCCTATATGAAGAAATAAACAGCCTTTTTAAATTAATATAATCAATTTGCCCAATAAAATATATTCAAAGTGGATCAGACAAAAGTAATGAGCATTAAAATCTGTTTCTGCCGGTATTTGGTTATATCCACTGATCTGAACTCAATAAAAGACTAAATAAATGTGCCAGAGCTGGTATTGCCACCGATTAATTATATTCCTTAGGTCAATGCACAGAAACCGGAAAACCTTTTATAAACTAGCTTTTATATATGGTAGATGAAAGCTGGAAAAATTGCTTTAAAAACTGATTTTACTTATTTATTTAGGTTGTATTAAAAAATCATATTGAGAGAAATCAACAAGTTTAAAATCTCAATAGGATAAATTAAATAATTATTAAATAAAAACTGTATGGCGCAGAAAAAAACTTAGTTTATTTTAGATAATAGTCTGCTCTTTTAATCATTTTGCTGAAAGCCGCCACTACTACAGCACCATTGACTTAATAAATCCAATAAATTTTTTCTGATTAAACCGGAATCCAAATTGAGATCAATAGTACAGAATCGGAACTGATGATTTTGAATGGTGACAGATTCATTAATTGATTCATTAATTGCAGGATACAATAACATTCCGGTTGCATTGAGTGATGGCGGATCAACAGGATTTTCCTGACTGCGCAGATAAGTATAGAGCTGGTAAATATGAGGACTTTTAAACACCTTGTCTTTATAAAAAGACTGGGTATGGATAGACGTACATTTGGTATCAATAATTAGGCGATGCCGGCACTGGCGGCGTTCAATGACCAAATCAGACTGCATACTGGGTAAAAAATCCTTTATACCTGTACTGGGTTGTAGCTGCTGCCAATATAATCGTTTGCCGGCGCTTATTATCCAATCCTTACTACTCAAATTAGTACGGCAAAATCCAACTATTGCTTTTTCAAATAAATGCCGCAACCACTGATCTTTTTTATCTGCTTGCTCCAGTAAATAACTACCTGCCTGCTCGGTGGGTGTAGCCATATTAAAAATCAGCCGGCACAGAGTAAGCAGCGTTTTATCTTGTTTGCCAGATTGATCAAAAGATTCAGTTAAATGGTCATACTGAGTCGACTGCCCTATCTTAAGCGCCGTAAACCGACTGATAATGTTCTGGCATTGCCGGATTAATGTTTTATCCTCTAACTGTGCCAGCAATACATGCGCGGCAGCATGAATAAAGCGATTTTTCGGGGTATCAATGGTTAAAGAATCAAACTGGCATCGAATGCGCCCTTTTTCTAATAACTGCTGGCGTGCGGTAGTCAGCAGATCTATTTTTCCCCTGACACGAGTTAGTGATTGTGTATGTTGCTGATAGCCGCAGGATAATGCGCGCATTAGTCTTTTGCTAACAGCCTGACAATATAGTTTTGCAACCAGAATAATCAGTTCTTGAGGATTTTGTTCCAGCTTTACTCTTTGCTGCGCACCAAGTGTTTTATACAGATCAGAAGCATACAATAGCAGCAGCCAGATATTTCTGATGGGTATCGTAGCGACGGTATTATTAGTAGTGGATCGTTCAGGCTTTTGCATTACTATCAGCACACATCAGACAGTAAGGCTTCAATAGCCTCATCAATTTTATTTGGATCATTAAGCCAGTATTCTGTTAGTAAAGGCCGAATTTCAGTGTCGATAATGTTTTCATACCAAGTATCTGCATCTGGAACAGGTTTATTAGTGGTCAGATAACTATGGCCAATGGTAAAAGCCTTTCCCAACATCGGATCATCGCTGATCTTCTGGTTCAGTAGTAACATGCGTTGCTGCCAGTCTTTTAATTTCTCAGGTGCAATGGCCGTTTTTTCTGTCATATAGGATAGCCATTGCTTACCAAAGTTTGGTTGCAGAGTGAAGAATGCAAAGCGTCGCCGCAATGCTAAATCAAACATGGCCAGTGATCGGTCGGAAATATTCATGGTACCGATTACGTATAGATTATCCGGAATAAAAAAAACGGATTCATCATTACGCTTATAGGTTAATTCCATAGCTTCATGGTAATTTCGTTTATTTGCCTCCAGTAGGGTCAGCATTTCACCGAAAATCTGTGCCGGATTGCCTCGATTGATTTCTTCAATTACAAGTACATAATTTGTATTAGGATCGTATCTGGCCCGATTGGCCATTTCGATAAAAGGACCATCAATCAATTCAAGCTTGCCATCACATGAGGGTCGATAACCGCGAATAAAATCTTCGTAAGACATATTTGGATGAAACTGTATTACTTTAATATTATCGAAATCTTGGAAACCAACCATCACATTGGCCAGACGTTTGGCTAACCAAGTTTTACCTGTACCGGGCGGTCCTTGTAAAATCAGGTTTTTCTTTTCTTTTAACCTTTCCAGAATAATTTCTAATTGTTGAGGATCAACAAAGCAGCCTTCGTTGATTAAATCCTTGAGAGAATAAAATGGTCTCACTATGTAATCCTGACTGTTTTCCTGTATATCTGCACTGAAGTGTTCAGTAATGTCTAGATCATAATCAGATAATTTGTATTGCCCTCTTGTTACAAACTGTAAAATATTCTGGTCACGTAATTCTTGTAAGGTTCGGCTTACAGATTGTTCGATAGTATTGTTATCAGGAAACAGTTCTTTCAACCTTTGCTGATAATATTCCAGAATTTGTTGCCGGCTAAAAATCTCACTGTTATTTTGATGACATAATTCCTTAATGAATTCTAAAACAGTTTGTTTCCATCTAAATTTGGTTAGTTCTAGCTTATTTATATCAACGTTACAAAAACGTTTCTGCCAGTTTGGTGCATTGCAAAATCTGTTGATATCCTGAAGTTGATTATGAAAAGTAAAATTAATTAACTCTTCATCTTGCCAGTTGCTCGGGATTACTTTCCAAATGGTCTTTGGCTTGGTGTAAAAATACCATTTTTTTTCAGAAAAATTTTTATCCCAATCAACTTTCAGGCTTTTTCCATCCCCTGGATTTTGCAAAACCGTACCGATCGCTTTGATTTTCAATACTGGAATGGGATAACCTTTGTTATCAAAAGGTAATTTATTTTTCTGTACATAGGCAGTCTTGATAGCGATCCGATCTCCGGTCTGGATAGACTGGATCAAATTTATTTCCTTATTATTTTGACCGTTATATAGCCACGTTCCGCTATTGATAAAGTATTCACTTAGGTCATCATTACCATCTCGGCAGGCACCTAAAAACCAGTAGTTTTTGCTGGTATCAACCATTTTCCCCATCTGCATAGGCAATATAAAAATAATATATTTATCTTAACATGTTAATCTATTTTGTTATTAATGAGTGAAAGAAATTTGATGACCCCAGTCAGACTATAAAATCAGATTTTTAAAATAAAATGTATTAAACGTGTAAACAACAAATTAGCTTACTGATTTAAAATAAAAAAACTAACTAAACTGAATAATTTAATTCATCACTCAATCGCAAACCAATAGAAAACGCGGTACAAGCACCGCGTTTTCTACTTTCAATTTATATTCAGACAGCTTCATCCAAGCCGCAATGGCGTAGCAATGCATCAATACTGGGTTCGCGGCCACGGAAAGCTTTGAACGATTCCATGGCAGGGCGTGAGCCGCCTACGGCAAGAATCTCATGCCAGAAGCGTTTTCCGGTAGCAGACGCATCAGCTTCTTCTTCAAAGGCCGCATAGATATCAGCCGATAGAACTTCTGCCCAGCTATAGCTATAGTAGCCAGCAGAATAGCCTCCGGCAAATATATGGCTGAAAGAATGGGCAAAGCGGTTAAAGTCAGGTTGCGGCATCACCGCAACCTTGCGACGTACATCCCGCAATGTTTGCTGCCAGTCACAGCCAGGCTGGCTGTAAATTTCCATATCAAACAGCGCAAACTCCATCTGGCGCAAAATAAACAGTCCAGTTTGGAAATTTTTAGCAGCCAGCATTTTGTCGTACAGTTCTACAGGCAGGATGGCACCAGTGTCCTGATGGCTGCTCATGCCAGCCAGTACATCGTATTCCCACACAAAATTTTCCATAAACTGGCTTGGCATTTCCACCGCATCCCACTCCACACCGTTGATACCGGATACGCCCAACTCATCCACCTGAGTCAGCAAATGGTGCAAGCCATGGCCAGTTTCGTGAAACAATGTCAGAATTTCTTCGTGGCTCAGACGCGCAGTATTACCAGCTACAGGCGGAGTAAAATTGCACACTAAATAAGCGATCGGTGTTTGAAGCTGGCCGGCATAATGACCATCAGTGAATCGGCGGCGGCCGCGATAATCATTCATCCATGCGCCGCCACGTTTGCCGGCACGTGCATACAGATCCATGTATACTCCGCCGATAATGGCGCCACCCTGCTCTAGCTCATAATAGCGAACATCGGGATGCCATACCGGAACCTGTTTTTCAATAAAATGCACCCCATACAGTTTATCAATCTGTGCAAACAGTCCAGCCAGTACGCGGTCTGCCGGAAAATATTTTTTCACTTCTGTTTGGCTGAAGGCATATTTGGCCTGCCGCAGCTTTTCGCTGGCGTAGGTTACATCCCATGGTTGTAACTCATCCAATCCCAGATACTCATGCGCATATGCTTTTACTTCGGCCAGATCTTTCTCAGCAAATGGTCTGGCGCGGCTAGCCAGATCCTGTAAAAAGGCCAGCACCTGTTGTGGCGTATCAGCCATTTTGGTGGCTAAAGACAGCTCAGCATAATTCTGGAAGCCCAATAAGTGTGCTTCACGAGTGGCTATTTCAAGGATACGGTTAATATTAGCTGTATTGTCCCATTTAGCCTCACCTAGTTCGCTGGCACGGGTAGAATAAGCATGATAAAGCTGCCGTCGCAGCTCGCGATTATGTGCATATTGCATCACAGCCAGATAGTGCGGCATCTGCAGGCCGATTTTATAGCCAGTTTTACCTTCGGCTTCTGCCGCGGCAGCAAACATGGCCAGCGCTTCTTCCGTCAGACCGCTAATTTCACTGTCGCGAGCAAAATCAGCCTTACTGCTGCAACCGCTAGAAATATTCTCTTTACCCGCTAGCTCCTCACCATTGGCAAAATACAAAGCAAAAGCATCTGTAGCATCCAGTACATTCTGGCTGAAACTAGCGGAAAGCTGAGCGCCCTCTGCCTGTAAAGCAGCAAATTCAGCTTGTTCCGCTGCCGGCAGTTCCGCACCGCTCAGTACAAAATCCCGTAAATCGTGATTCAGTTTGGTTTGCTGAGCGGCACTCAAATGAGCATATTCATCACTGGCCTTGATACTCTTAAAGCGTTCGTATAAATCAATATCCTGACTGATGGCGGTAAAAAACTCACTTACTTTCGGCATCAGGCTATTATAGGCATCACGTAGCTCAGGTGTATCAGCCACACTGTTCAAATGGGCAATCACCCCCCAGATACGGCCGGCACGTTCGGTAATATTGGTCAGCGCTTCTACCGTATTATTCCAGTTTACTTCGGGTTGTGCTTTCAGCTTTTTAATGGCTTCATTGGCCTGAAGCATGGCTTCAGTCATAGCCGGTTCGATATCAGCGGCACGAATAGCATCAAATCGCGGTTCGCTGTCCAGATTCAACAAAACATTTTCAGACATAGTATTCTCTTGAGAAAAATACCTGTAAATTTGCGGTTTTTCAGGTAAATCGGGTGGAAAAGGCAGGAGCTGCTGTTTATCTTCTGCTATAAACACTGTTGCATAATGCAACAGGATAAGGTCAAAAACATGAAAAACAATATTCGTTCTTATTTAGATACGCAACCACAAATTGCGCCAGATTGCTTTATCGACGATACAGCAGTGGTTATCGGCGATGTGATTTTGCACGAACAGGTATCCGTGTGGCCGTTTGCGGTGATACGTGCCGACGTAAACAGTATGCAGATAGGTGCTCGGAGCAATATTCAGGATCACTGTATGCTGCATGTAAGCCATAAAAGCGCAGACAAGCCTGAAGGCTCACCGTTACGGATTGGTGAAGATGTCACCATCGGTCATCATGTAAATTTGCATGGCTGCACCATAGGCAACCGCGTGCTAGTAGGAATTAGTTCAATCGTACTAGATGATGCCGTAATCGAAGATGAGGTGATGATTGGCGCTGGCAGTTTAGTGCCACCACGCAAACGTCTGGCCAGTGGCTATCTGTATATGGGTTCTCCCGTACAGCAGATCCGCCCTTTAACTGAAAAAGAACGCGAATTTCTAAAATATTCTGCTGCGCATTATGTCAGATTGATGCAGAATCACCAATCAACCCAGAATATAAAGCATATTGAATAAGGAAGCTAACATGAAAAAAATTCTGTCTTTAAGCCTGTTGTGCTGTACATTTTTACTGGCAGGTTGTGCCGCTGACGGAGGTAATAGCAGCCATACAGAAGTTTACGGCCAACTCAAAGGCGGCGTGGAAACGTCTCATACCAGTCATTAAATTTATAGGTCAAGTAAATTTTGTTGGAATACGAACAATTTAGCAGGATAAGCCAAATAGTGTCGTAAAATGGATATATTATGCAGTTTGAAAGTGCAAAATTTACCTAGAGTAATTGTTATATTAATAAAGTTAAGCTAGATTAATAAAACAGCTTTTCAAACCAACCATAAAGGACACAATGATGAAAAAATTATTGGGATTGAGTGCAGTTTTGGCTGCTCTGTTACTGTCTGCTTGTGCAACCACAGATTCTGGTACCAAAGCCGCTCCTTACAGCGATGTACAGGCTGCAGTAGAATCTAACTAAGCGTTACCGATAAGTAAGTGGTATGCTTGCCTGACCAAAAATCAGGCAGACATACCACTTTTTTATTTCTATATTTGATGGTAGCAAATCCGTCGCAGTGATTGCCATTTTGTCTTGAAGCAAATTCAACTGCCGGAAAAAAATTCTTGCAGTCCTAGCATAATCTTTTCGTGAGAACAGAAAAAACATAGATGCAAATATTTCTGTTCAGCCAATAAAAAAGAAAAATAACTTAATCCAATCAGGATGCCGGCATAATTCAGCGATATTAGTTATCCCATCCATAAAAAGCAGATATCGTATCTTCTCGTTTAACCATACTAAAGTAAACGGCTCAACACATCTCAGACATAAAAATACCAGCCGTTTTGTTTTAGCTGATATGTTTATGTTAACGCACAATGTTCCTGCCGGCAGGAATACCAGCAGGATGAAATCCTATTCAGTCAGCACTTGATAAAAATCAATTACCACCAGCCTGTACATTTACCAATGGCGTAGTTGAACCATCTGCATGTACCTCCAACAGCGTTACACCACATTGTGCCGAAGCAGAAGATGCAATCGCCTCATAATCATGACCAGGTTTGGCTACAAATGTTAATTTATCACTCTGGCAGGATGGCTCGTTATAAATAACGGATCCGTTTTGATGGGTATTATTGACGGTGGTCAGACCCATATATGCATTAGATATGGTTATCGGTATATTGGCCGGAATCGTGAATTCGCGATAAAACAGCTTAGACAGATAATGATTATGCTGTTTCATCGTTTCTATCGTAGATGTAGCAGGGATACCAATACTGCTGTTTCGGGCTATGTGCAAAAGAGAGGTAAAAGCTCCGCTCAGATTACCGCCAGCTGTTTCTTTCACTAAGTGACCCTCATAGCGGTATCTCATATTGGTGGGTTTTTGGTTTTGCCCGTACAGGCGGATACGTGCCTGCGGTGCCATCTCAGAGGAAGCCTCCTGCGCCATAACATAATTATAGTTTAGGCTTAAAATTGCACACATTATCAAGGGTTTAATTAGACTTAGATTCGATTTAATGATACGGTTAACACGCATGTTGTCTCTCACAGGGTAACTTAGGTTAAATAAAGAATATGGTAAAGTAGTGTTATGAAAGTATTTAACAAATATTACTATCATGCTCACATAAATGAGGCAAAATTTCGCCATATTATACGTTTGTTTGTAGAAGATTTACCTGCATCAAAGATTGCTCAGTTAAGTGACGTGAGCCGAATTAGTGTCAATAAACTAATGTATAAACTGCGCAGCCGCATCGTGTTGCTCACAGCTATGGATTCGCCTGTAGATTTTGACATGACTATCACTGATGATTACATTCAACCATTCAGTGATAACCACGACGGCATTGCGGATAAAAATTTCGTGTGTGGACTATTGTGGCGTAATGACAAAGTCCATGTAGAAATTATCCCCGAACGGTATCGCCTAATGCTACAGGAGGTAATTCGAGGTAAGCGAGATATTCGTACCGTGCAGCCTGCACGCAGTTGGTATCCGTATGATATGCTGATTGACGTCGAAGAAAATAAACGAGCCCGCCTGCATCATAGCGACGAAAGCCTGTTGGCGCATGAAGAAAAAATCCATCAGATTGCTGCCTTCTGGTCTTTTGTGACACGGCGGCTAGCGATGTTCAACGGAATAAATGTAGATAAATATTATTTGCACCTGAAAGAGTGTGAATTCCGCTTCAACAACCGCCATGAAAATCTGAGCACTCTGTTGCTAAAAGAATTCACACGTAATCCATTATAAAACTACACTACAGCCTGCTAAAAACAAAAATGGGCACCAAATGGTGCCCGCTATGATTTGCCAGTTTTACTTCGTTCAGGTCTGGCTGCCGCCCACAGTTAGGCCGGCATCAATGCGTAGCGTTGGTTGTCCCACCCCTACCGGCACACTTTGTCCGTCTTTACCGCACACACCTACACCACTGTCCAAACGGCTGTCATTACCAATCATACTCACATGTTTCAAAACTTCAGGTCCACTGCCGATAATGGTGGCACCTTTTACCGGATACTGCAGCTTACCATTTTCAACCCACCAAGCTTCTGAGGCACTGAAAACAAATTTGCCACTGGTAATATCAACTTGCCCGCCGCCAAAATTCACCGCATACAAACCTTTATCCACAGAAGCAAGAATTTCTTCTGGATTAAGCACACCATTTTCCATATAAGTATTGGTCATACGTGGCATCGGTGCCGAAGCATAGTTTTCACGGCGGCCATTACCGGTAACCGGTACACCCATCAGACGAGCATTGGTTTCATCCTGTAAATAGCCACATAAAATACCATCTTCAATCAGCACTGTGCGCTGGGTGGCATTGCCTTCATCATCTATATTCAGCGAACCACGGCGCTCAGCTATATTACCCTGATCCACCACCGTTACGCCTTTGGCCGCTACCCGCTCACCCAGACGGCCAGCAAAGGCGCTGGTGCCCTTGCGGTTAAAATCACCTTCCAGACCATGTCCAACTGCCTCATGCAGCAGCACACCCGGCCAGCCGTTGCCCAATATCACCGTCATCGAGCCGGCCGGAGCCGGCCGTGCTTCCAGATTGGTCAGCGCCTGTGCCACAGCAATATCCACATACTCTTTAACTTTGGCCTCATCGAAATAGCCCAAATCAAAGCGGCCACCTCCACCACTACTGCCTTGTTCACGCCGTTCACCCTGCTTCGCAATCACCGTAACCGACAAACGCACCAGCGGACGGACGTCAGTGTGTATCCGGCCATCCAGCCGTGCCAGATAAATCAGCTCATGTTCACATACCAGACCAGCCATTACCTGCACAATGCGCGGATCCGCAGCTTTAGCCAGCGTTTCTACCCGCTGCAATAAAGCCACTTTCGCAGCCGCATCCAAGCTCAGCATCGGATTAGCCATTCCGTACAGCGGCTTGGCCAGATTTCGCGTTTGTAAACCAACTGAGCGTTGCTGGCCAGCCTGACCAATTGCCCGTACCGCCTGCGCCGCATCGGTTAACGCCTGCACGTTTAGATTATCTGCATAAGCAAACGCCGTTTTTTCTCCGCTGACTGCACGTACCCCTACACCCTGCTCAATCTGAAAACTGCCCGACTTCACCATGCCTTCTTCCAAATGCCAGCTTTCATAAGTACTGCGTTGACAGTAAATATCGGCATAATCAATATGATGTGCGCTCATCAACGACAGCGCATGAGTAAAATCAGCTACAGCCAGCTCGTTATCGGCCAGTAACTGTTGATGTACAAGTTGAGCGGTTGGAGTAGAAATAGGCATGTGTGATAACAAATAGAATTGTGACAAAAAGCACAAACAGAGAAAGGGTTTAAACACAAAATAACTGTGGGCAATTATACCGAAAACAAGAAGCGTCTGGGTAAATGCCGGCTACCACCTTCAAACACAAACAGCATTCTTATATCCATGATACAAAAACAATATGTAAAAACAAAAATTGTTATTGATAATAATTCTCATTATATTATAATAAGCATCACCAGTTAGTTAGCAATAGTTAACCGGTAAAGACCTCAAGCATCTATCAACTTTATCTCAGGAGCGGCTTAGCGATTAGCGTTAAATTTTGCATCAAAACTCAAAAACCGAAAACACCAGACCCACTGCATAATCAGTGGGTCTGGTGTTTTAAATACTACTCAAATCAAATATTTAAGCCACAGCATCAGCACCATAGCCCTGCGGATTTTGCTGTTGCCAGCGCCATGCATCCGCCATCATACAGGCCAGATCACGCTGTGCCTGCCAGCCCAGCTCCTGCGCCGCACGCTCAGGGTTGGCAAAACACACAGCAATATCGCCCGCGCGACGTGGCACAATCTGATAAGGGATTTTTTGTCCACTGGCTGCTTCAAAAGCACGTACAATTTCCAGCACCGAATAGCCCTGTCCCGTACCCAGATTGTAAATATGTACACCGGAGCGATTTGCAGTAGCGCGCATAGCAGATAAATGGCCATCAGCCAGATCCATCACATGAATGTAATCGCGCACCCCTGTGCCATCCGCCGTCTCATAATCGTCACCAAATACCGACAACTGAGCCAGCTTACCTACCGCTACCTGACAGATATAAGGCAATAGATTATTCGGAATTCCGTTCGGGTCTTCACCCATCAGTCCCGATTCATGCGCACCCACCGGATTAAAATAACGCAGCAGCGTCACACTCCAGCGTGCATCGGCTGCCTGAATATCCATCAGCATCCGTTCCACCATATACTTCGACGTACCATAGGGGTTAGTTGTGCCGCCGGTAGCTGCACACTCATCAATAGGTACCGTAGCTGGCGTACCGTAAACCGTAGCCGAAGAGCTGAATACCAGATTAAATACACCAGCTTTAGCCATTTCTTCTGCCAGAATCAAACTGCCGCTGACATTATTATCATAATATTTCAGAGGCTCGCGCACACTTTCGCCCACCGCTTTCAGACCGGCGAAATGCAGAACATTTTCAATTCTGTGCTGAGCAAAGATCTGTTGCAGCAAACCACGATCACGAATATCCCCCTGATAAAACGTGACTTCCTTGCCAGTAATCTCTTTGATACGCTCTAAAACTACACTTGAAGCATTGCACAAATTATCAATAATAACCACATCGTGGCCGGCATTTAACAACTGAACTGTAGTGTGGGAGCCAATAAAACCAGCCCCACCTGTTACCAAAATGGCCATAAATCATCCGTAATAATGGAAACAAAATAATAAAATTAATCAATATTAAAGAGATACAACTTATCCAATAATGCTTATACATAAATCCTCAATTCATGTATAAGTAACTTTTAATTATAGCCTGATTGTGTTAAAGGGATACGTGAAAGATACAAGAAAATTAAATAAGCAAGTTAATTATTAATATATCATTATTAGGCTTTTAAAGTTCAGATCCATACGCAGATAGCTGTTGGTTGCTTTAGTTGATTAGGTAATATGTTTAATGATTATTATGCATAAAGAATAAATGCTAATGGCTATGACACTAATACAGGTTCCACAGGAGATGGGCTTAACTGAGCGGCCGGTGCCTAAATAATGAGTTTCTAATACAATGATATTTGCCGCAGGGGGAAGTAAGCAAAACAAATAAAGTGCTAGACTGTTTTGCAAAATAACATTTTGTTTGAATAGATGAGCAAAGGCCAGCAAGATGGTTATGATTCCACAATAACCGGCGACTTTTTTTAGGAATAAAAAAAGAGTGGTACGCAGATCTTTTAAGGTAATTTTGGCTTTGGCTAACCACATGCCAAGTACAGCCATACCCAAAAAACTCATTAAAAATTTAGCTATGTTATAGATAAACTTGAATTCTAAATCAATCTGTCTGCTATATGGTAAAAGAATTATTCCAATTATTAGCGCAATTACAGGAGGCATTTGAATTAGTTTGCGTATATTAAATCTGATACCTGTAAGTAGCCATGCACCAAGTGAGTTGCCAATAATGGAACTGCCGATATAGGCAGAAATAAAAATAGTGGCGGCCTGATTACCGAAAAGGGAGGCGGCTATGGGTAGACCCAGCCAGCCAATATTTAGGTAAGTGAAGCATAGATTATCAACAGGGTTGATTTTAATTATTTTTCCTAGCAATAGCATCAAAGTCATCACTATGATAGTGGTA
This sequence comes from Snodgrassella alvi, assembly GCF_040741455.2. Classification (NCBI taxonomy): domain Bacteria; kingdom Pseudomonadati; phylum Pseudomonadota; class Betaproteobacteria; order Neisseriales; family Neisseriaceae; genus Snodgrassella; species Snodgrassella alvi. The sequence goes on along the minus strand of NZ_CP160328.2, from coordinate 1,450,326 downwards.
ACGAGCACGACACTCATACTGCTAAAGTTAGTGGCTATATTATAGATGATGACAATAGGGATAATGAATTTGGTCAGTAGCTTTGAAAGTAGTGGTTTGAAATCAAAGCTTGTTTTCCCTGCGATCAAACCACATAGCAAGTAAATTAGTGGTAGGAAAAAGTTCATATGTTTTCCTTTTGTTCCGCTAATGAAAGCTGTCGAATTATATTTTTCGCTACAATATTCGCACATTGGGTATTAAACCAATAGGCGTTAGTTGAAAACAAACATCCTTTATTTAATGGGCCTAGATTATATAGCCCCTTTACGGCTTGATTGTTAACGATGCATTCCATAGTAGAGACATTTATGTTGATGCCACCACTTTGACAAGGTTCAATAAGATTTTTTTCTTTGAGAGAGCTTAATAAGCTATCTTTCATAAGAGTAAGATTATTTCCGCCACCAGTAGCATCCCAGAATGTTCCTGAGCTGATTGTGCCTTTTTTCGTTGAAATTATATATTTATTTTTTTTAAATGTAGGAGCGGATATCAGTTTATGAAATTTTAATCTGTTATTTATGATAGCTTCATGTATTTCTTCGAATACCTTTTGTGGAACAGGATGGCGCCATGCTGCCCAAATTGATCCTAAAGTGTTTATAAATTTCTGTTTTTGTTTGATATTCATCAAAGCCCAGATTTTATGCATATAGGGTCTTGTGCTAACCAGTATATCCTGACAAGGAAGATTCGCTTCTTGGGCACGTTGCAGTAAAAATTCAAAATAGTCTTGATGTTTCCCCTTTTGTAAAAGATTCATGGCTTGTCTGAATTCTCCTACTACTTTTAATTGACCCATCTCTTTATTCAGTAGATGTATGAATGTGTTCAGTATATCTCCAGATTTTTTACTGTTTATTATGATATTTTGCCAAGTTAAATATACAGGGTGATATTGGTTGCTGCTGCTTATGCAGGTAGGTAAATAACCTTTTCTTGAAAATAAGTTAATATCTTGATTTCCCTTACTATAAGCATATCTAAAAGCATCTATTGCTGTTAGGCTACTGCCAGCAATCAGGATTTTACCGTCAGTATCGTCATATTCTTTAAAATGACGGATAAATCCTTTTTGGGTAGAAAATTGTGGAAAATTATCTGAAGATTTGGCACCTAGGCACATTACGACTGTTTTTGAATGTATAATTTGATGGTTGCTATCTTCAATAACAAATTTATCTTTTGCTTTGGCTATGGAGGTAGCTGAGCTATGAAATTCTGTAATGTGAAGTGTATCAGCGGAATTTATTTGATGATAAAGCTGGGATAGAAACCGAGAAAATTGTAGTCTGGCTGGGTAGTTATCTGTAATAATTTTATTTTTTTTCAACCAGTGATAAAAGCTGTCAGGTTCATAGGATGAAACTGGCAATAAATGAGGAATGGTGTTAACTTTATGAATACTGTCAGCATCGCCAAAAGCGTGGCCTGTGGCAAAGCTATTTAAAGGGTTCATTATAGCAATTTTAGGTTTATCTAGATTAAGAGAATATATTTCATCTTGTATCTGCTTGATTAAACTAACTCCAGTCGCCCCAAATCCAACTATAGCTATGTCATACATAATTTCTCCAAAATAAATTTGTTTTAATTTAATTGCTAAATTTTTTAATAATTTTTGTATATTATTATTTTTAATAAAAAAATTCTATTTTTTCTGGTTCAGTACTCGATATTTGGTATTTTATTTTAAAATTAATACTATACAAGCAATCAAAAATTGATAATTGTGTAATTATATGATTTTATGTATCAATTGATTATACGGATCATTATATAAAAATAGGTTTTAGCTTTATTTTTATGTTTTTTGTATTTAATTTGTTTTTGGTCTGTTGAATTATGCCTGTTTGCAAACAAATTGCACTATTTTACTTCTGAGCTGGAATGCTACCAATTTACTACTTCGATTCTTTTATATAATTTAATGCCTTCTTTTACTTGATACTTCACTAATAACACCCTTCTGACTGAAATGAAATTTGAGGAATATTCTTGTTTTAGTACATCTAAATTATTAATATTTTTTGCAACACCAATTACCAAATCACCTTGAGCCGGAGCAGATTTTGCCAAGCGAAACCTAAGCCACGAGATGCTCCCGTAATCAACTATACTTTTTTAATCAAATGAATTTATCATAAATAATGGCTACATAATGAATTCCCCATTGTTTTAATTTCTTAAGATAATTTTTATTCAAACTTTGAAGTGTCGGTAGCACAAACACGAAGTCGATGACCATCTGGATCATTTCCTACAAATGTGTATCCGAAATCGAGCATTTGTGGTTCAAGTTCAATTTTGACGTTTAATTTCTTCCATGTCGAATAAATTTCATCTACATCATTTTTTGTTACATCATTAAATGACAACTCAAAACCACCGTAATGATTAGGTGCCTTTGGCGTTATTTTATCAGCCTCTTGTAGCCCTAAAATAAAATTATCATTCAATAAAAATACAGCGAAGCCAGGATAAGTTTTGATAGGAGGACGCCCTAGTATTTTTGTGTAAAATTCTGTACTAGTATCGACATCTTTGACATAAACAATAACGCTATTAGGTTTAAACATTTTTTGTTTCCTTCTGGTGATAAAAATTAATTTTCTTAATTTTGATTATCTAGATTATAAAGTTGATGGATAGCATTTTTATATTTTGTTTGATCAGCGTGCTCCGAAGCCTGTGAGCATGGTTTTGAGGGTTTTAAAGAAGATAAGGATGTCGAGGGAAAAGGAAAAGTGCTTAATGTAGTAAAAATCATGCTCGATTTTTATTTGGGTTTGTTCAGTGTCGGCGGCATAGCCCTGTGTGACCTGAGCCCAGCCGGAGATGCCAGGTTTGACGATGTGGCGGTAGTCGTAAAAGGGAATTTCTTGAATAAACCGGTCGACAAATATTTTTTGTTCGGGACGGGGGCCAATGAGGCTCATGTCGCCTTTGAGAATGTTCCAGAACTGGGGCAATTCGTCGATGCGGGTTTTGCGGATGATATGGCCGATGCGGGTAACGCGGCTATCGCCTAGTTGTGCCATCTGGGCACCATTTTTTTCGGAATCGCTGCACATGCTGCGGAATTTGTATATACAGAATTCATGGCCGCCGCGGCCGACACGGTTTTGCCGAAAGAGAACGCTACCGGGGCTTTCAAGTTTGATGGCGATGGCTGTGACAAGCATTACTGGTAAGGTAATGGGACAAGACAGAAGAATAAGAAGGATATCGGCTAAGCGTTTTATCAGTACATAGGTTGGTGAGGGTAGGAGTGAGCCTAGGTCGTTTTCGTACAGATGATGAATTTTAACGCGGCCGGTAAGGAATTCTTCTACTTGACGAATATTGTATACGGGCATGCCGGCGAGGGTCTGGCTGGCGAGAAATTTTTGCCAATGGTGGTCAAGCTCGGGTTCGTGCAAGTCAGCTACGATGCCGTTGATATTTGTGGCTACGGGGAGATCTGGGCTGGTGAGTTTGATCCAATTAACGTTGGGTAGCTGATCTGCGTTAATGGCACGGCCGTAGGGTAAATAGGCATAGGTGGTGATAAATTTGTTGCGGTAGTAGATGTAGGCGATGCACAGGAAGAGGGATAGGCAGCCGGCCATGAATAGGAACCATACGGTGTAAGGCAGGTTGAAGAATTTGGCTGCCATCCACATGCCGAAAAACCAGAAGAAAGTATGTGGCAGGGCGATAACGGCGGATTTGCGGCCGGGAAAGTTGCTGAATACAGACAGAGATTTTGTGTTGAGTAGGTGGGCGATGCCGGCAAGGATGATGCTGGTGATGAAGGCGGCTCGGCCTTGTGAGAAGCCTTTGATGGGCTCCATGATGGCCAGAGGGAGTAGCATGACCAGCAAGGAACCGAAAAAGAGGCGGCTTTTATAGGACAGTAAACTTCGCATGATAGTGGGTTTATTTATTCAGGCGCAAATGTTGGTAGAGGTGGGTGAGCATGCTGGTAGGCAATAGGCGGCTACTGCCGCGCAGGGCAAAACAGCTGAGTGCTGGCAGCAGGGGCTGGCTGCGGAGGCGGCGTTTAAGGCGCAGCAGTTGCCATTCGCTGCTGAGGTAGCTCAGTCCGCGCCGGCGTGCATGCATGTTGTGGCCAGCACGGGCGTAAACGAGGATTTCGGGTAGGTTGGCAGCCTGATAGCCGGCGGCAAGCAAGCGTAGCCACAGGTTGTAGTCTTCCATCCATTGGTGGTGCTGGTAGCCGCCTACGGCAAGTACGGCGCTTTTGCGGTAGGCAACAGCCATGTGGTTAATGGGGTTTCGCCATTGGGCATAGTGTCTGATGGCATTGTTGCTAAGGGGTACCTGCCGCACGGTGCTGGTGTGTTCAGGGGTGGTATTGAATTCTGCTATCTGGCCGCTGAAGAAGGCAATATCGGGGTGCTGTTGTATGTACGCCCACTGGCGGGCAAAGCGCTCGGGTGCACAGATGTCGTCCGTATCCATGCGCATAATCCATTCATGCCGGCAGTGTTCGAGGCCGGCATTGAGGGCATGGCCAAGGCCAACATGCTGAGGCAGCCGGATGATGTGCAGGGGCAGGCGGGTTTGGTATTGGCTAAGTATCTCTTGCAGGTTGCTGCCGATGAGGCCGTCGAGTACGACGATGATTTCTTCTGCCTGTATGCTCTGCGTGCACAGGCTGTCAAAACAGGCACTGAGCCAGTGTGGCTGTTCCTGTGCATACAGTGAGAGCAAAACGGAAAAGGGTTGCGTATTCATTGGCTTGGCAGCAGTGGCAGGTATGCCGGTGGTTTGTCAAGATTTGTTTATTATATCGCAACAATGTTGTCTGGTGACTGCTGCCTGCTGGGTGCTGTGGGGTTGTGCTGAAAAATCAAGGATTGGTATTGATTTTTTTACATTTGTGTCTGTTACAGCAGGGTCTGGCTATTGTTCAGTTCGAATGAGGCTGGGTTGGGGAGGTAGTGCTGGTAGAAGGTGTGCTGCGCGTGGATAAGCTGAGCTACTTCGTTGCTGTTTGGGCTGGTGCAGGTGTCGTTGAGGCAGACGAAGCGGATTTCGGGATGCTGATTCAAGTGGTCGATGGCATGGCTAAGGTCGGCAAGATTGCTGATGTTGCGTACGTACCCATCGTTATATTTGTGCGGGATGAAAGCACCGCTGGCCAGTTGCCAGTAACGGTTGAGGTAGATAGTGAGGTCGTTAGGAGCACGGAAGCGGTTGGCCGTGCTGGCCAGAATTTCGGGGGCGAAGTGCTGGTAGACTTCTTGCAGAGTATGGCGGGTATAGGGCTGGGGTAGATGCCAGTGGGCAAACCAGAAGTAATGACGATAAAAATATTTGAGCAGGATGTTGCTAATTTTTTCACGCAGACTGTAGCTGCTGGCGAAAAGCTGTGGTTTGCTGAGGCTGGCTGGCTGAAATTGACGGTTGATGAGGCGGATGTTGTTGTTGAGGGCATCTACCCAGCTGTTTTGGCCACGCAGACGGCTGAAAAGGGTTCCGCGCTTGAGCCAGCCATGGCAAAGGAAGTCGACGGGCAGGCCATGCTGAAATAGGCGCTCGCGCGGGGTGGGACGAAGGATGACAGTATCGTCATTGAGGTAGACGAAGTGCTCGCTCAGGCCTTTGAGATTGACCAGATTCATCTCGATGGCGGATGAGTTGAATACGGGCAGGTTCTGGGGTCTGATAAAAAGCTGCTGATGGCTGACGATTTCGATTTTCGGGTGGTTGGTTTGTAGCCAGTGTGGGCGCTGGTTGGCGGTAATCAGATAGATTTTGTGATACCACGGGCAGTTTTGCTCGATGGAACGTAAAACGTAGCGCAAGGTGCCGAAGTCTTGATAGCGGTTGTTGCTGACGGCGTCGCTGTGCCCCTGATGCTGTGGCAGCCAGCGGTTTTTTTCGGCCAGCCATGCGGGATCGCCGCCATCTACCCAAGGCAGGACGAAGTCAATTGGGGTATGGTCTGAGCTGGTGTTCATCGAAGTTTCCGTTTGAGCAGGGCGATGAGTTTTTGACTGTTGCTGGCGCCGAGGGTGGTGCGCAGTAGGCTGAGTAGAAGGCGTTTGATTTGGTCGGTGTGTTTGCTGTCGCTGAGCCAGCTGCCATCGTAGTGATGGATACAGACTGTGTTGCTGGTGCGGTTTAGTTCATGGGTATAGGCGTTTTTGGCCATGAAGTAGTCGCTGGGATAGACGCAGACGTAGTCTGGAATTTCCTGCATCTGGTTGTTGAGGATGATGCCGTGCTGCTGGTATAGCTGTTTGAATATTTGGTTGATGGTGATGAGCTGCTGTGGGTTGAATTCGAGCTGCTGGTATTGTTGCCAGATGTCGTGCATTAAGGCGCTGCCGGCCTCACATCCCATTACGCCGGCCTGCGGGTTGCAGGTGAGCTGGCGAGTGTAGGGATTCATGCCTTGTTCGAAGCCGGTGAAGCAGTGGTGATGCAGGAAGGGGTCGAATGAGGCCACCATTTGGACGTCGGTATCCAGATAGATACCACCTTGCTGATACAGTGCCTGAATGCGGCACACGTCGGCGACGAAAGCGTATTTGCCGGCCGCATAGGCGGCGCGTGCGTAGGGATTGGCCTGATAGTCAAAGTTTTTTTCGTTCCACAGCTGGAGCTTGTAGTCGGGCAGATACTGGCGCCAGCTGTGCAGATAGCGCTGGGTGGTGGTGGGTAATGGCTGTGGACCGAACCAGCAGTAGTGTATGAGTTTGGGTATCATTGGACGGGCCGGCGGTAAATGAGCAATAGGAGGAAGCTGAAAGGTAAGGCTGCAATCAGGCCGGTGATGAGGCTCAGTTTAATCCAGTCGAGATAGTTGTGCACGCTGATGTTGCTAATGGGCTGCCAGCCGATGCTGATGGCTACGGCGATGGTGATGAATATGACCAGCCATAATATGAGTGGACGTCTGAAAGACAGGGAGAGGATATGGCGGCAGCTGTAATGGAGCATTTCGGTGCTACGGTACAGAAATGAGATGAGTGCGGCCAGTAGGATGCCGGCGCTGCCCCATATCTGGATAAAACACAGGGAACAGGTGATGTTGATACCGGCTTCAAGCAGGGCTTGTGGTTTGGTGGCTTTGTAGCGGCCGGCGGCCATGATGATGGTCATGGCTGGAATTCGGCTGTTTTCGATGATGCCGACAAATAGAAATAGGATGGCAAGTACGGGCTGGTGGTAATTGGCATCGGTCATATTGTGGGTGTAAAGCTGGATAAACGGTGCCAGCAGTAGGCCAGTGCAGGTGTAGACCCAGCCGAGAAAGCACATGAAGAGGCGATTGTAGCGGCAGAAGTTGTGGCGGGTCTGTGCGGGATTGGTGCTGAGGCTATGGCCGAATATGGCCTGCATGCCTTGTGACAAGGATTGCAATGCCATTTTGATGGCGCCGAAAATGAGGGCATAAACGGCGTAAATACTGGCGTCTTTTAGGGACAGGAAAAGTGAAATGAGCACCAGTGGCGAGCTGAAGATAAGCAGGCCGGTGAGCTGATGGGTGAGGGCGTCCCAGGTTTGTTGCAGGTGGTAGGGATGGTGTTTGTCGTAGTGCTGGTTTAGACCAGAGTAATGAAGGCGGACATAACGGCGGTAGAAGAGGAATTTTGCAGCTTGTATCAGGGTAGATGCTGTCTGTACGCTCAGGATGCTGTAACCGGCGCGGATGAGCCAGTAGCAGACGGCGATGTTGGCGAGAATGCTGACTGCTTGTATGCCGGAGATGATGTAGGTTTTCTGGTCTGCGGTGAGGAGGGCGCGATAGCTGCCGAAAAAGAAGAAATCAAGGATATTGACGGCTCCCATGACCAGTACGATGCAAAAGGTCAGGTTGGCGCTGATTTCATGGCGGGTGAGCCATGCAAACAGGGTGGCCAGTACTACTAGGGCGACGGCAAACAGGCTGCCGGAAATCCGGTAAAAATGATGGGCTGCGGCAAGGATGCGGTTGCGTAGCTGATTGTCATGGGCAGTAAGCGCCTGATACAGGGCGACGATGGCGGCGGCTCCGATGCCAGCTTCCAGCAAGGTGAGGTAGGCGATGAACTGTTTAACGGATGCGAGCATGCCGTTGGTGGCTGAGCCGTAAGTTACGACAATCAGGGGCGGCAGAATAAAGCCGCCCAGTGCGGTGATCAGTTGCAGCAGGAGGTTGGCAGAGATGTTTTTCAGGATTACGGCACGGGTGCTCATGAAGCCTCTAATGGATAGTGCCGGCTTAGTGACAGTTACCGCTGCGCTGCATGCGGCCGTAACGGCCGGTAATGGCGTTGATGTCGTTCATGGCTGAGTTGTCTACGCCGCTGAATACAACGCGCATTTTGGCTATGCTTGTGGGGGTGTTGCCTGAATCGCTGTCGCTACTGCCACCCAAAGTGGTAATGAAGGCATCACTGAATCCTTGCATTTTGGCGCGTGCCATCAATCCTTCCGCATCTTCCCTCCGGTTGAATACACCTAAGCTGACTCTGCCCTGATTGATGCCATAGTCGAAGCCCTGCTCCTGAAGACGGGCACGAGTGGTGCTATCGCCACTGGATGAAAGCGCTACCATGTAACGGGTGGGTGCGGGTGTGGTACGGGTTCGAGCCGGTGCATTTACTTGTTCTATGAAGCGGCTGGTGGTAAACGGCCAGTGATTGAGCAAGCCTTTGATGCGGTGAAAGTCGTCTTCGGGGAGGGTAACGGTGGCGGTACAGGTACTGGCTGGTGCAGCAATAGTTTTGTCGGAGTTGTCGGCCGTGTCGCTTTTCTGTTTGCCGGCAGTGGTGGTTTCGGTCTTGCTGGCAGCTTTCGCAGCAGGTACAGCGCTGCCGGCAGCGGCTGTTGTATCGGTAGCACGGCGCACGCTGATGTCGGGGCTGGCCGGTGCGATGGTATCAGTGGCTGCGCTGGTGGCGCTGGACGCAGCGGGAGAAGCTGAAATACCGTGTACCAGTTTGCCGGCTATCATGCTGCCGAAAACGATGATATTTAATGCTACCAAGATTGCAAACAGCCATTTCATGCGTATTCAACCCAGTTGAGTAAACCGTAAAGCACTAAATTATCCACAATTTCAATGCGGTTGTCTAAGACAAATGTATTGGGTAAGGCCTGTGCTACTTTATTGGCTCCACCGCCGGTGATGATGATGTCAACTGGTTTGCCAGTGCCGATTTTCTGTTGCAGGCGCTCATGCATGAGGACGATGGCGCCGCAGACGGCATCCATGATGCCACTGGCCATAGCATTTGGGGTGGTGGTGGCGAAAGCATAGGCTTTGCCGAGCGGGCGGTTGAGGTTGGCGGTACGTCTGGATAATGCTTCTTTCATCAGATGAAATCCCGGCAGGATGCTGCCGCCGAGGTAATGATTGGTGTCGGTAAGAGCGTCAACTGTGACAGCTGTGCCACAGCTGACCACAACACATGCCTGTCTGGTGTATCGCCGGCTGCCGATGAGATTAAACCAACGGTCGGCACCGTGTTCGGCAGGATTGCGGTAATGATTGCAGATACCGAGGGCTTCAGGCATGGAGGGCAGCCACAGTACCGGTTGTGGCAGAATGGCGGCAATTTGCTGCTGGCGAGCTTCTCCACAGACCGCGCAGCCTATGATGCGTTCTGTGCCGCAGCCCTGTCTGGCCCAGTCTTGTATAAGGGGTTGCAGATCATAATAGGCGGCTTTGCCATAGCTGAGTATGCAGCCATTTTCTACCCATGCCCATTTGAGCTTGCTGTTGCCTGCATCCAGTAGCAGGCAGCGTTTTTGGGTGGCGTTTTGGGTTTCGGTAGCTGCTGCACCTGGGCGCAGGCTGATTTCGCCATTGACGAAACTTTGTTCTCCGTTGGCAGTTTGTAGCAACAGAGCACCGGAAGGAGCGATGCCGCTGACAGTGCCTTCGGCTAAGGTGCAGCCGCCTGTCAGCAGATGTACCAGCCGTCCCTGATCGCGGTGTAATTGATTGTAATCAGCCAGAAATGGGCTGAGCCCATGCTGATTGAAGCGGGGCAGGAATTGAACCAGTTTGGCAAGAATGCCCTGAAAAATTCGGCTGACTTGTGCCTGAGGTAGCAGGGACAGGATGGCTGTGGCGGTGCCAACCTGATCGGGGATGCTGAAATTGAGGCCAATGCCGATAACAGCGGTGGTTTGTTGCTGATGAGTGACGGTTTCAATCAGGATGCCGCCAAGTTTGCTGTTGTCCAGCATCAGGTCATTAGGCCATTTGATTTGAGCGGGGATGCCGAGTTCGCGCAGGGTCTGGGAGATGGCCACTGCTACGATAAGTGCCAGTCCGCCAAGTTCGGCTTGTGGGCGCTGGAATGTCCAGCTCAAACTAAACATCAGGCATTCGCCAATGCGATTTTGCCATGCTTTGCCCTGACGGCCGCGTCCGGCTGTTTGTTCGTAAGCCAGATAGATTTGTGGTGGGCTGTCTATGGGGGCGTGGCGTACCTGTTCCAGTAGAATGGTGTTGGTGGAGGTGGTCTGAGCCAGCAGATGCGGTTCAAAGCCGTACTGGCGCGCGCAGTGATTGAAGGTGTTTTCGGGTATCAATGCCAGTGTTTTGGTAAGCTGCCAGACGCCATTGCGCTGACGCAGAAGACTTTGGATATGGGCAGGCATTTCCTGCCAGGCTGCGTTGAGCTGGGGTATTTTGCAGTTCAGGGTTTTTGCCAGTGTCTGTACTTCATGCGCCAGACCATCGGCAAGCAGGGCCAGTAAAGGCCAAAACGGTGTGTTCATAAAATGGCATGGCCATTGTTTTGCTGATAACAATGGTTTGGTTTAAGGGGCTGGTCTGCTGCATGGCCGGATGCAAGCAGGATTTATTAGTGGCTGTGTGTTCAAAATCAATGTGAATATTATCGCATGGTTTGGTGAAAGTATCTTTTTCTGCGGTTTATTCGACCACGATTTTTGGAAAACGCTGGCTATAGTCTTTGCCCTGATCGGCCAATGCCTGTACCAGCTGCCATGCTGCCTGCTGGTACAGGGCAGCAATTTGCGGATTTTGCTCTGCTAGTGCGTAGGCCTGACCGTTATCCATGGCTTCGCGGACGGATAAAGTAAGTGGTAATTGGCCGAGCAGGGGAACGCCGAGGTTGTGTGCCAGTTCCTTGCCGCCGTTGTGTCCAAATACGGGTTCGGCATGTCCGCAGTGGGAGCAGATATGAACGGACATGTTTTCGAGTACGCCGAAAATGGGAATGTTAACTTTCTGAAACATGTTGACGGCTTTGCGAGCGTCGATTAAGGCCACATCCTGAGGTGTGGTGACGACGACGGCGCCGGTTACGGGTATTTTCTGTGCCAGTGTTAGCTGGATGTCGCCGGTACCGGGCGGCAGGTCAATAATTAGATAGTCTACATCATCCCATTGGCTTTGAAACAGGAGTTGCTGTAAAGCCTGACTGACCATAGGGCCACGCCAGATGACGGCCTGATCGGTATCGACGAGAAAACCGACGGACATTACCTGAATCTCACCCGTAGCCATGATCGGTATCATTTTACCCTGATGCTGACGCGGTTCTTGTCCGGCAACGCCAAACATGGTTGGCTGGCTGGGACCGTAAATGTCGGCATCAAGCACGCCAACGCGTGCGCCCATGCGGCTTAAAGCTACAGCCAGATTGGCACTGGTGGTGGATTTGCCGACGCCGCCTTTGCCGGAAGCGACGGCAATGATGTTTTTAACGCCGGCGATGGTTTGGACGCCGGGCTGAACTTTATGTGTGCCGATGTCCAGCTGTACCTTTACGAATAGGGGCTTGTCGCCGAATTTGGCGGTGATGGCGTGATCGATGCGCTGTTGCAGCTCGTGAATGAGGTGGGCCACTGGATAGGGAAAAACGAGCTCAAGGTGGATGCCGTCGTTGTCGATGATAATGTTGCGGACAGCTTGTTCACTGCCGAGTGTCCGGTTGCTGTCTGGCAGGGTGATGCTGTTAATCAGGGTGGTAAGGGATTGTGTGTCCATGCAATTTAAATCCGCTGCTGAATTTCTGGCGCATATTTTACCCTATATTGGCCTATGAACTGGTTAATGGGGCGGGCGGAAACCGGAATTTAGGCTGATGGCGGCATTTGATCAGGACTAATGATATGGCCAGAATCTGGCTTGCAGGTATGTTGCCGGTTGCGTATCCACATTAAGCGCAGGCAAAGATAGGCAGGATAAAGCAAGAGAATGGAAACGATGAGGTAGCGCAAATTGTGCCATTCTACAACCATTTGCCCGTGTGCCAGTGCCCATCCTGCCCATAGCCATTGCCACCATGCGGGCAGGCTAAACGCGAGCACAATCAGTAAAGCGGCAATGCGGACCGGTGTGAGCGGCCAGAACTGATGCTGCTGCATGGCGCGGTTAAGTTGCAGCAGAACGATGAAGGCGAAGCTAAGAGTCAGTACCATGCCGCCGTTGGCGATGACCTGTAGCCAGCTGAAGGCAATATCCGGTGATAGGGGTAAGCTGTTGCCCGATACAGGTGTTTGTTCTAGTGAGACGCTGGCACCAATATTCAGGATGAAACTGTAAATCAAATCCAGCCAGAGCAGCATTAACGGCCAGGTGCGTTTCAAGCGTTGAAACATTGTTGTCTTACCATGAGAACAGATAATAATGCGACAGTGTAACCATTGCTGTGTGGTGCTGTAAATGGCTGTCTGGCAGTTGTTTCTACTGAGAAAACCAGCAGATGTTGTTACAAGCTGGATAAACAACGAATGCAAAGAGGTAGAAAGTATGGCTGATTGATGCCGCTTATTTGCTGGATGTTATGTATAAAAAATATTTAATGATTGCAAAGTCGGGCAAAAGCAGAAGCGGTGTACGTAGCCGTGGAAGCAGTGCAACCAAAGCAGGTTTTATACGTGAATGCATGACCAGTAAATATTTATTCTGTACGCGGTAAGTGTTGGTTTGCCTACAGCGGCTGCCAGACAGAGCCAGAGGCCGGCGGATGAAGCGGAGCATCTATATTTCAATAGAAGGCTGAATAAAGCAATTATATGGCGTTCTGATATTTTCTATCAATGGAATGGGTGGTGCCTGTTATTTTTTATTCATTTGTGATTAGGGTAGATAGATATTTTATAATGCTGAAAGATATTGATTTTCAGTTGTGTTTCTGAATAAAAGCGGGATTTATTATGCATTTGGGGTAAAAAATAATTATATTCAGATATAAGCAATTTAATTTATCTGAATAATTGTAAGGACGGTAAACGGCAATGAAAGTTTTTTTGGGTTAGAATAAACACTCGAATTTTTATTTTTGATTTTGACCTTTTGAAAAGGTCTTTTTTATTTTCTGCTTTTTGAGAAAAGACATAATGACAAGACGTTTGCCAGTTGTGTTTGAAATGAGCGCTGTTGTGATCAGTGCCGCAGTTTTAAGTTCTCCAGTTTTGGCTTCCGGATATCATTTAGGTTTGCAGTCGGTGACGTCGGTAGCAGCCGGTAATGCGGCAGCGGCTGAAGCTGCCGATGCTACGACGATTGTTAGTAATCCGGCTGGCTTGGTGCATGTGGAGGGTACGCAGATTGATACTAATCTGTTTGTGATTAAACCGGATATTAAATATAAGAATGCGCGAGGAACGTTTTCGGATGGTTCTGCTGTCAGTGGTCCGGCACACGGTAATATTGCCAATACGGCTCAGTTGGTGCCGCAGCTGTATTTTTCTCATCGGCTGAATGAACGATGGGGTGTAGGGCTGGGTGTTTATATACCGTATGCGGCCAGAACCAATGATAGTTCCGCTTCGGTGTTGCGCTATAACGTGAATAAAACCAATGTGAAGGCGCTGGATATCAATCCGGCTGTGGCTTTTAAAATCAATGACCGGCATTCGCTGGGTGTGGGGCTGATCGCACAGTATCTCCATGCAGAAGTCCAGAAATATGCTGATTTCACGCCTGTAGGCAGTGCGCAGTCTGGAATTCCTCCAGCGATGCTGCATCAGCGGGCGCCAGGTGCATTTGATGCTCGTGCTACGGTAAAAGGTAATGACTGGGGCTATGGTTTCAATGCGGGCTGGCTATGGGATGTGAATGATGATGTGCGGGTAGGTGTGAGCTATCGCTCAAAGATTAATCAGCATCTGCATGGTACAGCGCGCTGGCAGCCGGTAGGAAAGTATGCAAGACAGTATGCGCCTCTGTTTGCGCAGTTTGGTTTTAAAGAGCTGGAAGGGGCGCAGGTACAAATTACCACGCCTGAAGTGGTATCGGTGCACGGGATGTGGAAAGTGAATCCACAATGGAATCTATTTGGTAATGTGAGCTGGACGCGCTCTTCACGCCTGCATGAGCTGGATATCAATTTTGAAAATGATAAGGCGATTGATCCGGTACATGGTGCCACTTCGCATACCACGCATATTGCGACCAACTGGCGCGATACCTATGCAGTTGGTGTAGGGGCTTCCTATCAGCAAACCCCACGCCTGCAATGGCGTTTTGGTGTGAATTATGATCAGTCGCCGGTACGCAGTTCGTCTACACGCCTGTCTACTATTCCAGATGGTAATCGCTGGCTGTTTGGCGCCGGTGCTAAATATGATGTAAATAAAAAGGATACGGTGGCGGTGTCGTATGCCTATCTGCATATCCAGCATACGCGAATGAATCAGCAGGATGATGGGGCACACGTGTCGAGTAATGTGCGTGGAGAGGCGGATTACCGTTCGCATGCACATATCGCTGGTGTTTCGTATACGCATCGCTTCTGATATCAGCCTAGGCAGTATACATGCAGGACAGTATAGGTACTGTCCTGCATTTGTTTTGCCCAGTAGTTTTGCATGATTTGTCTTTTCGTTCTCAAGCCATTGAGATTAATAAATTTTAACTAGAATATTGACATAAATTACAAGTAGTTTTCTTTTCTGTTTCATAATCTGTCGTATGATGGTTTTGCTGTTCCATCTGGATAAAGCATTGTTAAACAAGGAGATGTATCATGAAGCATCAAGAAGGTTTACAAGATCCTAAAACCAAGTACTACCATCAGGATTATGCCAAACAACGTCAGCCAGCGCCCGGCCTGCAAAGCAGAATGGACCCTGTACCTGATTGTGGTGAAAAAAGCTATGAAGGTCATGGCCGTTTGTGTGGGCGCAAGATTTTGGTAACGGGTGCCGATTCCGGTATTGGTCGTGCTGCTGCCATTGCGTATGCGCGTGAAGGTGCGGATCTGGCGATTAACTATCTGCCGGAAGAAGAAGAGGATGCTAAACAGGTTGCAGCACTGGTACAGGAAGCCGGCCGTAAGGTTGTGTGTCTGCCGGGTGACTTAAGTGATGAGCATTTCTGCAAACAGTTAGTAGAAAAAACGCATCAGCAGTTAGGCGGTCTGGACGGTCTGACTTTGGTGGCTGGTAAGCAGACGGCTGTTGAGCGATTTTGTGATATCAGTACGGAACAGTTAAAAAAAACATTCGAAATTAATGTTTTCTCGCTTTTTTGGGTGATTCAGGCTGCAATGCCGCATTTGCCTGCCGGTGCTACTATTGTGACCACCAGCTCTGTACAGGCTTATGAACCCAGCCCGAATCTGATAGATTATGCCTCTACAAAGGCCGCTATTGTAGCGTTTACGCAGGGTCTTGCTAAACAGGTAGCTGCGAAAGGAATTCGCGTGAACTCAGTGGCTCCCGGCCCTATCTGGACTGCTCTGGAAATTACCGGCGGTCAGCCGCCTGAAGCCATTCCAAAATTTGGTCAGAGCGAATCTATTCTTGGCCGTGCCGGCCAGCCTGCCGAACTGGCTTCAACTTATGTTTTCCTGATGTCGGATGAATCCAGCTATGTAACCGCTCAGGTTTATGGTGTGACCGGCGGTATTTTGCTGTAAGACATTTTGTTGTTTTTCTAATAAATCCGTACTGAAATTCGGTTTCTGTACCGGTGTAATACCGGCAGTAAAATGAGTTTTAGTACGGATTTTTTATTGTTTTTTCTATGAGCAAAAACCATATTTTTTTTGCTATTGACGCATATAAATATTTATTTGTAATATTTATATTTCTCATTTTTTGTTTTTTCATACAATAGATAAAAAAATGATATTTTGCATCGCGGAGGATAAATTGGGAGTGAAGAAGCATTAGTGATATTTCCTTTTTGCCGCAATTCACTTATGTACTGGATAAGAAAGAAGCATGTCAGCAGTACGCGCTGCAAGCTGTGTTCAGGAATGGGTGCCTAGATTTCCTGCTGAAATAAAAGGCAGGTAGCTGTTTCGGCTGTGATTGTGCTGATTTATAAGCGCTACTGAAAGGCTGTTGCTACAGGCTGGATTAATGATGATGCTAAAGGAATAATTGATCTCGTTGAAAAGGGAATAAAAGGCTGGCTGAGGTGTAGAGCTGGACGGAATGAAAATGGTTATGTTTTACGCTAATTGCTTGTTGATTCTGTATATTGTGGCCGCTAAGGATGCAGACTAAGCGTGAAATTATGTTAATCTATATAAATTTTCTTTTAAATTTGCCGTCTGTGATGGTTTAGTTGAATGATTCTAATAAAGTGTGATAACCATTATTGTTTTAATGCTATGTTTTTATGGAATTTTTCTGTTAATTTTTGATTTTTTCAATTAATTATTATGAAAATTAGTCTTATTTAGATTAAAAATAGTCACGATATTTAATGTTATGATAAGCCCAAACAGTTGTATTGGTTAGGGTAATGTAATTTTAACGCCTGATTTAGTGCAACTGTTCAAGGGGGAAAAGGGTTGCAGGTTAATTTTAGCCTGCAACCCCAGACTGCAGAAAATATTGGTGCAGGATATTTATCCTCTACGTATAAGTAACTATCCGACCGTGGTTTTTTGCTTAAGAAGCAAGACAAATCCGCTGCTCATGGGTAGAAAAATAACAGACATAATTTTTCATTAAATGGTTATCTGCGCTTGATGCTTGTCGCGTCAGGTCGGTAGTGGTTTAGTGATTCATCACAACTGCTTGGTGAGTAAGATGTAGCAGTTTTGAGTAAAAAGGATGCAAACATGGAAGGCAAAAAGGTTGTATTGGATTGTTTAAACCGTTTACTGGCAGGAGAGCTGGCCGCACGTGACCAGTATTTTGCACATTCGCGGATGTATGAAGATATGGGCTATATGAAGCTGTTTCAGCGTATAGACCACGAGATGCAGGAAGAAACCGACCATGCGCACCAGTTTATTCACCGTATTCTGATGCTGAACGGCAAACCGGAAATGGTACCGGATGCGATTAATGTGGGCACGGATGTAGTCAGCATGCTGGAAAATGATCTGGCTACAGAGCTAAGCGTGCGCCAGAATTTAAAAGATGCGATTAAGCTATGTGAGCAGGAGCAGGATTATGTGACGCGTCAGTTTCTGGTGGCTCAGCTGAAAGATACGGAAGAAGACCATGCACACTGGTTAGAACAACAATTGCGCCAAATTGAGGTGATGGGCTTGCCCAATTATCTGCAAAGCCAGCTGTAAGGAGAACGATATGCAGGGAGATCGTTTGGCCATTCAGGCATTGAATAAAAATCTGGGTTTGTTGTTGGTTTCCATCAATCAATATTTTCTGCATGCTCGTATTCTGCGCAACTGGGGTTTCAACGAGCTGGGTGAGACTTTATATAAGCATTCGATTCGCGATATGAAGAGCGCAGACGCGCTGATTGAACGTATCCTGCTTCTGGAAGGTCTGCCGAATCTACAGGAGTACGGCAAAATTCTGGTGGGTGAGAATATTACTGAGATTCTGCAGTGTGACCAACGGGCAGAGCAGGCCAAACACATTGCTCTGGCTGATGCCATAGCTGTGTGTGAAAACCAGCTGGATTTTGTGTCACGTGATTTGCTTGAACAGCAAAAAGCGGTGAATGAGGAATATTTGGACTGGCTGGGTACGCAGCTTGATCTGATTAAAGAAGTTGGATTGAATAATTATGCGCAGTCTGCGGCAGTAACAGATTGAGCGATTCCAGTGAACAAACAGGATAACAGCACTTGCTCACAAGTGCTGTTTTTATGTGTTTGCTGTAGGCGCTGATACTAAGCCGCTACTACGCTTTCGTGTGCACTGCTGGGCTGAAACCATGCCAGCTGCTGGCGCAGACTGACTACTTCCCCAATCACAATCAATGCCGGTGTGGCAGCTTGTTGTGCCAGGGAGGCTAGCTGGTGGAGCTGGCCGGTTGATACGGTTTGCTGTGGTAGCGTGCCTTGCGAGATGATTGCTACCGGTGTGGTGGCGGCTCGTCCATGGGCAATCAGCTGGCGGCTGATTTCCGCTGCCGTGAGGGTACCCATATAAATCACCAGTGTTTGCTGAGCACCTGCTAGTGTGTGCCAGCCATGTGACTGTGCAGCCAGCTGCTGATGGCCGGTTATAAACAGCACACTCTGGGCATAATCCCGATGGGTAAGCGGAATACCGGCATAGGCGGTAGCGCCTAGGCCAGCACTGATGCCAGGAATGACTCTGAAAGGAATTCCCGCTGCCTGTAATACCGCACATTCTTCACCACCACGGCCGAACACAAAAGGATCACCGCCTTTTAGGCGCGCAACACGTTTACCTTGCTGTGCCCACTTTACCAGCAGCTCATTGGTCTGTTGCTGTTGTACCTGATGGTTGCCACAGCGCTTACCAACGCTGATTTTCAGGGCATCGCGGCGTACCAGCTCAAGTACCTCTGCCGATACCAATGCATCATATAAAACCACATCTGCTGCCTGAAGTGCCTGTAAGGCGTGCAAAGTGAGCAGACCGGCATCACCTGGGCCGGCACCAACCAGCACCACTTCACCCTGTAGTAGTGGCTGGTGGGCATTTAGTTGCTGCTGCAACAGCGATTCTGCTGCCTTTTCATCACCACTGGCCACATACTGGGAAAAGCGGCTGTGCTGAAATAATTGCTCCCAGAAGCGGCGGCGTTCGCTCAAATGCTGAAAGGTTTGTTTTACCTGTGTCCGCCAGCGTCCGGCCAGCGCCGCTGCTTTGCCGATTGAAAACGGCAGTAGCGTTTCTATTTGCTGACGAATCAGCCGCGCCAACACTGGTGCGTGGCCGCCGCTGCTTATAGCCACCTGTATTGGACTGCGGTCAATCAATGCCGGCACGATAAACGAACAACATGCCGGCTGGTCGACACAATTGCAGAATGTTGCCGCTGCTTCGGCTGCCAGAAATACCTGCCGATTTAAGGCAGGGTCGTTAGTAGCGGCCACTACCAGAAACACACCACTTAGCAGCGCAGGGCTAAATTCTGTGGCGATGTGTTCGGCTTGCTGTGCGGCAAACCAATCCTGAAAGCGGCTGGTGGTTTGCTGTGCCACCACCTTTAGTTGTGCTCCAGCCTGTAACAGGGCACTGGCCTTGCGTTCGGCCACCTGTCCGCCGCCTACCAGTAACACTTTGCGCTGGTGTAATTGAGTAAATATGGGGTAGTGATTCATGTTGGTTTGTCTTTGTTGTGTGCACACTATCTTATAAGTGCCGCTGTGTGGCTGAAAAAGAAGCATTTTTTCTAACCAAATCGTTGGCGGTTATATCTATATGGGCCATGTTCGCGACGGAAGTTTGGTTATAAAGAAAGAAATTTTTATTCTTTCCTTGCCGCAGGCTACGCTTGCTACTATCTGAATCAGACAGACAGTAAGCTGCTTAAACAGTTGCTGGCATTAATAAATTGTGCTTTCAGGAACGTAAAAGAATATGTTGCGCCCCCGCTTGTGGAGCCCACCGCATGATGCGGCCGCCACCCAACGCTTGCCTGTACTTACTGCCGAACTACAAAACCGTTTAGAGCAGATTGTCAGCCAGCATCAGCACGTTAAATTTGCTTCTAGTCTGGCCGTTGAAGACATGGTGATTACCGATGTGATTGTGCGCGCGCAGCTGCCTGTAGAGGTATTTACTCTTAATACTGGTGCGCTCAATAGTGAAACCTGTCAGTTGTTAGACGCCGCCGGCCAGCACTGGGGTATCCAAATTGTTGAATATCGGCCAGATGAGGCGGCTGTTGATGCGTATGTGGCTGCACATGGCAAGCTGGCTTTCTATGACAGCGTTGCTCTGAGGCGCGAATGCTGCCATATCCGCAAAATCGAACCGCTCAACCGTGCACTCAGTGATGCAGATGCATGGATTACGGGACAGCGGCGCGAGCAGTCCAGCACCCGTACCGAGCTGGCATTGGTTGAGCAAGATCAGACTCATGCGATGGCCAAATACAATCCGCTGGCTGATTGGCTGGAAACTGATGTGTGGGCTTATGCCGAAGCGAAGCAACTGCCGGTAAATGCTTTGTATATGCAGGGCTATCCGAGCATCGGCTGTGAGCCGTGTACGCGTCCGGTAAAAGTGGGTGAGGATATTCGGGCTGGCCGCTGGTGGTGGGAGAGCCGCGATAGTAAAGAATGTGGTTTGCATAAATAAGCAGAATTTAACTCAGGCTTGCAGGTGCGCTGTCATGCGCTGCAGCCACTACGGAATAAA
Source organism: Snodgrassella alvi (assembly GCF_040741455.2). Classification (NCBI taxonomy): domain Bacteria; kingdom Pseudomonadati; phylum Pseudomonadota; class Betaproteobacteria; order Neisseriales; family Neisseriaceae; genus Snodgrassella; species Snodgrassella alvi. The sequence continues at coordinate 1,429,800 of NZ_CP160328.2, read as the reverse complement.
CCAATGAGTATTCAAAACAAACATCTGGATTGGCTGGAAGCGGAATCCATCTACATTATCCGCGAAGTGGTCGCTGAAGCACGCCATCCGGCGCTGCTGTTTTCCGGTGGCAAGGATTCGGTAGTGCTGCTGGCACTGGCAGTAAAAGCGTTTCAGATACCTGGCCACAGCCTGCAATTACCGCTAACACTGGTGCACATCGATACTGGCCACAACTACCCCGAAGTGATTGCCTTTCGTGATGCCACTGTACAGCGGCTGGGTGCGAAACTGGTGGTGGGCAGTGTGGAAGAATCCATTCGCCGAGGCAGTGTAACCTTGCGCCGAGCTACCGATTCGCGCAATGCCGCCCAGGCTGTGACCTTGTTGGAAACCATTGAAGCTAACGGCTTTGATGCATTAATGGGCGGTGCACGTCGCGATGAGGAAAAAGCGCGTGCTAAAGAACGCATATTCTCGTTCCGCGATGAATTTGGTCAGTGGGACCCGAAAAACCAGCGTCCGGAATTATGGGATTTATATAATACTCGTCTCCATCCAGGCGAAAACATGCGCGTATTCCCGATTTCGAACTGGACCGAACTGGATATCTGGCAATACATTGCGCGTGAACAGCTGGCTTTACCTGACATCTATTATGCTCACCAGCGTGAGGTGGTGGAACGCGGAAATATGCTGGTGCCGGTAACACCACTGACACCGAAAAAAGGGGGCGAAGTGAGCGTGGTACGCAGTGTACGTTTCCGTACAGTAGGCGATATTTCCTGTACTTGTCCGGTGGCGAGCGAAGCCGCTACCGCCGCTGAAATAATAGCTGAGACGGCGCAAACCACGATTTCCGAGCGTAACGCCACGCGCATGGACGATCAAGTTTCGGAAGCGGCCATGGAAGAGCGTAAGAAAGCAGGTTATTTCTGATGGCTCCCACACTCACCGCTTCAGCGCCCCATGTCTATATTGTGCATGGCTTTCAAAGCAGCCCGCATGATAACTGGTTTGAGTGGCTGGCTCGGAAGGCGCGTTCTGCCGGTGCCGTTGTCACCATACCGGCAATGCCTGCACCCGATTATCCGCAAGCAGCGGTATGGCAGCAGACACTGGATCAGATTATTGGCCAGCCTGAAGCTCAGACCATACTGGTCGGCCACAGCCTCGGCGTTATTACCCTGCTGCGTTTTCTTAGCCGTCACCAGCCTGCAAAGTTGGGCGGATTGATACTGGCCGCTGGTTTTGCCTCGCGCCTGCCTACGCTGCATATACTGGATGAATATATCGATGCCAGCCAGCCTGATTTCAGTGCATTACAGCACATCAGCATGCCGGTGCACAGTATTATTTCCACCAACGATCCCTATGTGCCAGAAGCCGCCAGCCAATCCATTGCAGCATCACTGCACAGCCACATCGATTATGTATCCCATGGTGGCCACCTGATGGCTGAAGACGGCTTCAGCGAATTGACTCCAGCGTGGCAGAGCCTGAAGCAGATGCTGACGCAGGTCGTTACCACCAACCAATGAGACATCGAATGAGTACTGATTCCGTATTGCGATTTATTACAGCCGGCAGCGTGGACGATGGTAAATCCACACTAATTGGACGTCTGCTGTTTGACAGCCAGTCTTTGCTGGCTGATCAGGTAGCCTCACTGTATCGAGGCAAGCACAAGCGCACTGCCGAGGGCGTCCCTGATTTCGCCCAGCTTACTGACGGGTTGGCGGCCGAGCGTGAGCAGGGCATTACCATTGATGTTGCTTACCGCTATTTTGCAACGCCGGCACGCAAATTCATCATTGCCGACACCCCCGGCCATGAACAATATACCCGCAATATGGTGACTGGAGCCTCTACTGCCGATGCCGCCATCATTCTAATAGATGCCACACGGTTGGATTTCAGCGAACAGACGCCGGCCTTACTGCCGCAAACCCGTCGTCACAGCGCCATTCTGAAACTGCTGGGTACACCGCACATCATTGTAGCGGTAAACAAACTTGATTTGCTGGATTACAGCGAAGAAAAATTCAACGCCATCAAACGTGCTTACAACGAGCTGGCCACCGCTCTGGACTTGCGCCACGTCAGCTATGTACCAATATCGGCGCTAAACGGCGACAATATTGTCACTGCCAGTGCACACATGCCATGGTATCAAGGGCAACCGCTGTTGCCTTTATTGGAAAGCCTGCCTGCTGCTAACCGTCACAGTCAGTTGCTGAAGGCACCCGCTCTCTATCCAGTACAGCGCGTCGCCCGGCTGGATGGCAGCAGTGCTGATGATTTTCGCGGCTATCAGGGTCGGCTAGAACAGGGGGGCCTGAAAATAGGCGAGCCCGTACGTATCGAACCAGCCGGCCAGAGTAGCACCATTGCAGCCATATACAGCCCAGATGGCGCCGTAGACCAGGCTCAGGCAGGTGATGTGCTCACTTTAGTGCTGGCTGATGATGTAGATGTATCCCGTGGAGACAGTATTGTCGCTGCCGGCAGTGATTTGCATCCGGTCAGCAACATCAGTGCATCGTTGTGCTGGTTTGACAGTAAACCACTCAACTCAGCCAGACGGTACTGGCTCAAGCACAGCACGCAGACCGTGTATGCCAAAATCAGAAAGGTTGAATATCTGCTGGATGTACAAAGTCTCAATCATCAAGAAGACAGCAGCAGCCTACAACTAAACGACATTGGACGGGTACAGATCAGTGTGCAAAAACCACTTATTGCCACTAACTACGAGGCCAATCCGGCGGCTGGTGCCTTTATCCTAATTGATGAAGCCACCAATCATACAGTTGCCGCCGGCATGATTGTTGCCTTATCTTAGGCGTCACATGCATAAAAGTTCGCGGTGAAAATATACCGTCTCCGCGTAACACAGTATGCAGAAAACATGAATGCTGTTGCATCTTGTTTACGCTTTGCAGGTATAGGTGCAGCAGTTTAGGTAGCAGGCGTTGATAAAAACACACATATACGACAAACGAGTTAATATTATGTAAAAATATGTTATATGGATAAAATCAATCCAGCTTCATAATTGAATTTGAATAAGAGGTTTGTGTAAAAAACAGATAAAAATGATGTAAAAATTAATTTTTTTGATGTTGGGCTGAGAGAAGAAAGAGAATGTTAACTAAGCCTGCTAGCGAATTATCATCTTAATATTATTATATAAAGTGGATGGTATAATTTTTACAGTGAAATAGGGAATAAACTGACATGTTTTATATATTGAAAATAACTATTGCTATAAACAAAACATAACACAAATTAAGTTAACATCATTATGTCTTTTAATCGGGAGATAACAGATGTTAAGCGATCGCATCAAACAGGCGCGGCAGCGTATCGCCCTGTCACAGCAACAGGTAGCCGATAAAATGGGCGTCTCCAAAACCGCAGTATTCAAATGGGAAAACGGCAATTACGAACCCAAAAATCTGGACATACTGGCCAACATACTCGGTGTAAGTCTTACCTGGCTGCGTGAAGGTCGTGGTAATCCTTTTCCAGCGCAACCAGACGATATTCCTGCTGCTATAGATTCCGGCCCGTATAATCAGGATGAGGTAGCTGTCTGCCTGTACCCCTCCATTGAGCTGGCCGGCTGTGTGCGTTCCAAACAGGCACATAAACAGCATTGCAAAAAATTCAGCCTGAGTACCGAGCTTTTAGAGCGTAAAAAAATCAATGCAGAGATGGTGGTATGTTTTCCGGTGAGCGACAACAGCATGGAACCGATTTTTCCGCACGGAACCATTTTTGCTGTCGACTTAAACCGTACCAACATCATCGATGGCAACCTGTATTTGATAAAGCAAAATCACCGCTATCGCGTCCGGAAACTGTATTCCATGCCAAATGAAGAAGTACGACTGCACGCTTACAATACTGCTGAGTATCAGGATGAATGCGCCCCTGTTAAACAGATCATCATCATTGGTAGAGTATTTTATTATGCCGTAGAGCTGTAAATGCACACTCTACTTGCAGACTGTCATATTCAAGAGATGGTGCAGGATGCACTTTTTTCTGCTCTTACATTGGCCAAACGGGTTGCCTGCCGGGTTTCAAAGAGGCTGATTTTGTTTAATATCTACCAGTTTGGAAAAGCCTAAGCAGAATATAGCCGGCAAATGCATCCCAACCGCTTACCCCATCACCTACTATCTTCTATTCTCTCATTTTTGCAGACAAACTATATCAGCAAATCTTAAATTCGTTAAACCGAATCACACATCTCATTTAACATTATTTCAATCCATCGCCTCTTGTATGTGTTTATTAGAATCTGAACAATTGAATTCAGCTGATTTAAACCTACCGTAATCATAAATAAGAAAAGCGGCTCTAAATCAGTAAAAACAATTATTCAAATGTTAGCTGGCAGACGTTTGCTATTATTCAAAATTAAACATAAATATACAAAATGCCATAAAATTAGCGGAAAACATAAAAAAATCATACAAAAAAATATTTAATGACATATTTCACCAAAAAATGTAATTAATGATGAATATAAATAAAAAATGCATATAGCATGTACAAATTTGCTACAATTTATGCATAAATTCGCATAGATTTGCATTTACGTTAGAAAGAGGTTGAATTATGTTACAGCCCACCAATGCCAAAAATCATCAGAAAATTGTTCTGGTTGGTGCCGGTGCCGTAGGTTCCACATTTGCCTATGCAGCCACGCTGCAAGGTATCGGTCAGGAACTGGTGATTGTCGACGTAGCGCGGGATAAGGCGCATGGAGATGCAAAAGATATTGCAGATGCATTACTCTTTACTTACCCCAAAAACATTTACGCCGGCAATTACAGCGACGCCGCCGATGCTGATATTGTTGTGATTACCGCCGGTGCAGCGCAAAAGCCAGGTGAAAGCCGTCTGGATCTGGTTAACCGTAATTTGCATATTATCAAAAGTATTGTTACACATGTCGTCGAATCCGGTTTTAACGGCATCTTTCTAGTGGCTTCCAATCCCGTGGATATCCTTACCTATGCCACATGGAAACTGTCAGGTTTTCCGGCCGAGCGTGTAATCGGTTCTGGTACCTCACTGGATTCAGCCCGCTTGTGCAAATATGTTGGCTATCTTCTCAATGTTGATCCGCGTACCGTAAGCGGTTACATACTGGGAGAACATGGCGACACCGAATTTCCGGCATGGTCACATCTGAGTGTTGGTGGCCTGACAATGGAAGAGTGGATTAAAGGCGATCCACGCTTTACCGAAGCAGACCTTGATATTATTGCTGACCGCGTGGTCAATGCAGCCTACGACATTATCCGTCTCAAAGGGGCTACTTATTATGGAGTAGGTGCTGCACTGGCGCGCATATGTCGGGCGCTTTTGGATGATGAAAACACCATACTACCGGTTTCCGTCTATCTCAATGGACAGTATGGTGTCAAAGACATGTATATCGGCACCCCTGCAGTGCTTGACCGTCACGGTGTGCGTCAGGTTATAGAAATTCCCCTAAACGAAAAAGAGCAAAGTCTGATGAGTGCCTCCGCCAGCCATCTGGATGAAGTGATGCGCAATGCCTTTCCCGAAATCGGTATTGAGCGTTAAAACAGACAGTCTTAAAACAATCCAGATTCCTCTTCTCAAGGCAGCCTGCGGGCTGCCATTTTATATATGCTTACCGATTCTAACTAAATAAGCGCCATTTCTTTCTCAAACTTCCCAGTGCTTGCTAGTATGGCCGGATGGAATTCTACCGCCAAATAATGACATTAATCATCACCTTACTGAGCACAAACCATGACCATCCCTCTATCTCCCGAATTGTTGCAATCTTTAAATCAGCTGTCGCCAACGCAGCTGGCGTGGCTCTCTGGCTATACATGGGCACAAAGCCAGCAGACAGTTACCACCTCCTCTGCCACGGCGACCGCAGCCGCCATCAACAGCACAGCACCAATAGCGCGCAACGTACGGGTATTGTCTGCATCACAAACCGGTAATGCTCGCCGCGTGGCTGAAAACCTGCAACTGAAACTAGAAGCAGCCGGTATCAGTGCGACCCTAACTGCTTGCGGCGATTACAAAAACAAACAACTGGTCAGTGAAGACATTCTTCTACTTGTCACCTCCACACAGGGCGAGGGCGAGCCGCCGGAAGAAGCTTTGCCGTTGTATAAATACCTATCTGGTAAAAAAGCACCTGTGCTGAATCAGCTTCACTTTGCCGTGCTAGGCCTAGGTGACAGCAGCTATCCGCAATTTTGCCAGTGTGGCAAGGATTTTGACCAACTACTGGCACAGCTTGGTGGCGAGCGTCTGGCCGAACGGGTAGATTGTGACGTTGACTACCAGAGCAGTGCAGCCGCGTGGCAGGACACAATTGTTGCCATCATCAGTGAGCTGAACACCACTCAGGCTGGCGAAAATACAGAGGTTCAGCAAAGCGTTGTAGCCGCTCAGACCGCGGTATTCACTCGAGCTGCGCCTTTTACTGCCAGCCTGAGCCTGCGTCAACGTATTACTACCCCCAATGCCAATAAAGATGTCGAACACGTCGAAATAGATCTCAGTGGCTCCGGTATCCACTATCAACCTGGGGATGCGCTGGGCGTGTACTATCAGAACGCAGACACACTGGTAGACGAAATTTTGCAACATACACAGGTCGATAAAGCAGCATCAGTACGGCTGAGCGATGGTCGCGAAATACCCGTTGCACAGGCATTACAGCAGGAGCTCGACATTACCCAAAACACACCAGCGCTGGTTCAGGCCTATGCGCAGCAGATACAGAATACAGAGCTTAATGAAATCATTGCTGATGCCGAGGCACTCAGACAGCTGATTGCCACCACCCCGCCGGTGAGTCTGCTGGCTACTTACCCCCATGTACTCAGCGCACAAGCACTGCACGACCTGTTTCGTCCACTGACCCCGCGCCTGTATTCCATTGCTTCCAGTCAGGACGAAGTTGGCGAAGAAGTCCATTTAACGGTCGGCGTGGTACGCTTCAGCCAACGAGGGCAGCAATACACCGGCGGTGCCTCCGGTTTTCTGGGAGAACACTTGCAAGAGGGCGAACCTGTACGCGTATTTATCGAAGAAAACCACCGCTTCCGCTTACCTGAAGATAGCGCTACGCCTATTATCATGATTGCCGCCGGCACCGGTATCGCACCATTCCGTGCATTTATGCAGCAGCGCGACGCTGACGGTGCCAGTGGCGACAACTGGCTGTTTTTTGGGAATCAGAAATTTACCGATGATTTCCTTTATCAGGCTGAATGGCTGCAATACCGCAAAAACGGATTGCTGACACGTTACGATTTCGCATGGAGCCGGCAGGCTAATGAAAAAATCTATGTGCAGCACAAACTGCGTGAACAAGCCGCCGATATCTGGGCATGGCTGCAACGCGGAGCACATATCTATGTGTGTGGCGATGCCACTAAAATGGCGCGAGATGTAGAGCAAGCGCTCTTAGACATTGTGTCAGCACAAGGGCAGCTTAGCACCGAAGACGCCGATGAATACCTGAGTGAACTTAGACAAGAGCAGCGATATCAGCGCGATGTCTATTGAAACTTGCATCATTCTGGTAATAAAAATTCAACTATCCTAATCAAACCCGTTAATATGTCGTGGTAGCCAACCATATTACTGGGCAGTATTATGCTTTATTCATACCAGATGTATGTCTGGATACTGGGATTATTATTACTATCTTGGATACTGTTCGGTTCACGGCTGTTTGCTTTTATGGATGCAGCCGAAGACCGGCGCGTTGAACGGTTGGATGGCCTACGCTTTATACTGGCATTTAGCGTCGCTATGCACCATTTTGTTTATAGTTACCATTATCTACATGGTCAACCATGGACACCCGCGGTATTTAGCTATAATCAGCTCAATCTGCGTATGGGTCCTTTCGGCGTCAGCTTATTTTTTATGCTGTCAGGCTACCTGTTTGCCCGAAGCAGTCCGGCTTCGTGGCTGACGTTTTACCGCAAACGCTTCCTGCGAATCGCCCCGCTGTTTTATCTTTCCTCCGCCTGTTGCGTACTGCTGGCACTGTATCTGCAACGGCACACATTCGTCAGCCGCGATATGCTGCTAAACCTATATTACTGGTTTGATGCCGGCATCAGCGGCATCAAACCCGCCCTGTTTGGCATGCAGGATGCGCGCCTAATAAACGCTGGTGTAGCATGGAGCTTATACTGGGAATGGGCATTCTATTTCTCCCTGCCATTGTGGTGTCTCCTACGCCAGAAAACTGGTTTGTTACCATTGGCATTGGTTGTCTTATTTATCTCAGCTTATGGAATCGCTGCATTCAATGCACAAAAAGCGTATTTTATTGCCTGCTTTGCCGTCGGCGTACTTGCCAGAGCGGTGTCCGACACCGTACAAGCACCCAAAAAAATGTGTGATTACGGGAGCGTGCTTATTCTGCTGCTGATTTTTAGTATCACAAATGGCCGCTACCAAATCAGCTTTCTCCCCTTGTATGGACTACTCTTTATCCTCATCGCGTTGGGTGGTGATCTTTTCGGATTACTGCGATTGAAAGCCTTCGTGCGGCTGGGTGATGCCAGCTACAGCATTTATCTGCTCCACGGAATAGGTTGGTTTTGTCTGAATAAAACCATACAGCTTAATACAATTAACTTGAGTCAGACCGAATACACTTTATTAGCTACCCTAGTATTGGTGAGTGTATTGATTATTTGCACGCTCACGTATCAGTATATCGAAAAACCGTTTATGGCCTCAGGCCGGCGTAAATCGCCGTGGTTAAAACAATAAAGTTCTTACACCAACAAACAAACTGTCCGAAATAGCTTAACTATTTCGGACAGTTTGTTTTGTAAAGTTGCAGGAATTGTCTACACGTATTAATTATCCCCATGCTGACTATCAGAATTTTGTAAAGTATCATGCACATGCTGCTCAGCACTATGTGCATCATATGGCGTGTCTGTAGCTGCATTATTACGCGGGTCGAGCTCAGCGGTCATCGGTCCCACATTACCCGATACCGGTACATAAACACTGCGCTGGGAAACCGGAACAGAGGGCTGCATAAACGCGTAAATTGCCAGCAAAGCAGCCATAATTGCATAAACGCTATAAAAACCGAAATGGTTAAATAGCTGCATCATTGTACCCAGCAGCAATGGTGCCACTAATGAACCCAGACCATATACAAACAGCAGGCAGCGGTTAACTTCCACCGTATTCATATTGGCTGGCAGTACATCATTGGCTCGTGCAAGCCCCAGAGCATACATGGGAAAGCCACTGCAACCGATAGCCAGCGCGATTACACATTGTGCCCAGATATTGCCCGGTAGAATGAGTAACAGCATCATGCCACTGATTGCTGCTGTCGTGGCGACACAGGCGCAGCCGAAAATGGTGCGCGGACGGCCAAATTTATTTGAGAGCCACGCAATAAATAGCTGAATCGTGAAGCCGCCCACCATTGCCGAGCCCAGAAAAAGAGAAACCTTAGGTAAACTGTAGCCCAGTTTCAGCATAAACACCGAGCCCATGGTAAAGAAGCCATTGATGAATATGCCGGCCATAAAGCAGGCTATCCACGCCAGCGGTACGATCGACAGCACATGCGGTAGACTAATCCGCTCTCGCTTTGGAATCTCCGGCTGCTTCATTCTGGTCAGTCCTACCGGCAGTGTCGCTGCTATCACCAATATCGCTGCCAGCGTAAAGATGTTATTACTGGACATATTCAGACTCAGCAGCAAGACACTGGTAGCAGAAGAAATGTAATACACCACTTCATATAAGGCCAGTATCTTAGCGCGTGTCTGTGGCACAGTACGCGCCGTAAACCAGCTTTCCACCACCATCAGCAAACTGTAATGACAAAAACCCAATACAGCACGCAGCACACCCCACATCCACAGCTGTTCCACCATCAGATGGGCGAGGGCGGCAATGGCAAACAGCGCACCAAAAACACTGAAGCTGCGAATATGACCAACACGCGAAATAATACGGTGGGAGACAATGGCGGATATAGTACCACCAATAAAAAAGCCAGCATTCAGCACCCCAATGGTGATATTACTGACTCCCATCTGGGATAGTTTCACCCCAGCCGAATTCAGAAACAGCCCGTAACCGGAAAACAGAAAAAAAATCGAACCGTACAAAGACAGAAACTGACGTGTATGCATGCTGATACCGAAAATTAAACAATTGCCAAGCCTGACATAAAACAGCTGTCAGTGTAAAGCTTGTTGCAAGCAGAATAAACGTTAAATTAACAGACAATGCAATGACCGCTCATACACCAGCCCCTGCTACAGCATGTATTACGCCTGAAGTTTAACCGCGCTTAATAATCGTTAGCATCGGCTGTAAGCAGTCTTAGCATGCAAACAAAAACCTAATTTTTCAAATACAGACAAATAGATACTGCCTGATGGTTATGTATGTTTTATAAATCAGGGCAATCGTGTCTAATACCTAATTTTTTCCGATTTGTGAACACTAGGTTCGCTCCATCAGCGCGAAAGTAAAACCATAATTTTGCGTTTTGTTGTTCTTATTACATATGTCTGACACTGGACAAAGATACAATAATTAATAAAGCAGCAAAGCAGATAATAAAAGGGTAAACGCAGTAGATTGAGTTAGTGAATCTGAAAGCTATCAGCACCCGACCCACACGATTTGCCAATCCGTACTCAACAGTGACAGCATTGGTAATAAATGATTAGCCGGTACATGGCTGCTAGAGAAAAAGTAGCCAGAGCAAAAAATTTAGAAAGATGCAAGGGCACATCAGACAACCGATAAGCCGGGTTCTGTCGTGGACAGTCATTCATCTGGGCGATACATTACTGTGCCGCTCAAGCAACCTACCCGAATGCTCGGCGAGCAGCGTCAGCGCATTCTGTTTGGTCTTGCTCCGAATGGGGTTTGGCCTGCTACACGTTGTTACCAACGGCACGGTGCGCTCTTACCGCACCATTTCACCCTTACCTGTGCTATGAAACATAGCCATCGGCGGTTATGCTTTCTGTTCCACTTTCCGTCGCCTCACGGCGCCCGGCTGTTAGCCGGCATTCTGCTCTGCGGAGCCCGGACTTTCCTCCATGCACTTAAAAGTACACAGCGACTGTCTGGTATGCTGATGTGCCGGCGCGATTTTAACACAAACCCTCAAAGCTGATTTATATTTCAGATTATGTATAATGATTTCATTCATCATTATTCCTGCTGTCCCCGCAGCGAGTACCGCCGATTTGGCACCATTATGCAGAAAGTTTATGCAGTATGTTACTGAACCGATTCTTCAGCTGGTTTGAAAACCGCATTGATGCATACCCTGAAACCTTGCCGCAGCCGCCAAAAAAAGGTGTACTGCCATTTATCTGGAGCTGTCTGGAAGGCGCGCGGCTGTGGCTACTGGTGATGGTTATAATGACCATAGGTACCGGGATACTAGAAGCACTGGTGTTTCGCTTTCTCGGCACCGTTATCGATTGGCTGGGGGCGTATGCACCGGCCAGATTGTGGCCGGAAAAAGGCCACGAACTGCTGCTAATGGCAGCGGTCATGGTGTTCAGCATATTCTGGTCTTTCCTATCTTCCAATGTACAGTTTCAGACGCTTCAGGGTGCCTTTCCGATGCGCCTGCGCTGGAATTTTCATCGTCTGATGCTTGGCCAAAGCATGGGTTTTTATCAAGACGAATTTGCCGGACGCGTGTCAGCTAAAGTGATGCAAACGGCCTTGGCGGTGCGCGACACTGTGATGTCAGTAGCCAATATGCTGGTGTATGTGCTGGTATATTTCGTCACCAGCGGCATCATACTGGCCGGTATGGACGGTTGGCTGTTGCTACCCTTTATCATGTGGATTGTGCTGTTTGTACTGGTATTGCGCTTTCTGATTCCGCGCCTATCCAAAACGGCACAGCAGCAGGCAGATGCACGCAGCCTGATGACCGGACGCATCACCGATGCCTATACAAACATTGCCACCGTGAAACTGTTTTCTCACAGCGCGCGTGAAGCAGCTTATGCCAAAGCTTCCATGCAGGAGTTTCTGGTTACAGTGAATGCTCAGATGAGGCTGGCAACTTTGCTAGACAGCCTGAGTACCGCTATCAATATTTTATTGGTGGTCAGCTCAGCTGGTCTGGGCATCTGGCTATGGATAAACGGGCAAGTGGGAGTCGGCGCCATTGCCACCGCTACGGCTATGGCCTCACGCATCAATGGGCTGTCACGCTGGGTAATGTGGGAAAGTGCGCGCCTGTTTGAAAACATTGGTACCGTTGAAGACGGCATGAACATCTTATCCCGTCCTCATGCCATAGTCGACAAACCTAAAGCCTTGCCATTAAAAGTAAACCACGGCGCCATTGATTTTGAGCATATCAGCTTTGCCTACAGTGCTGACAAACCCCTATTAAACGATTTTAATCTGCACATCCGCGCCGGCGAAAAAGTCGGTCTGGTCGGACGTAGTGGTGCAGGTAAAACCACACTTACTAACCTGTTACTGCGGTTTTATGACGTGCAGAGTGGGCGCATTTTAATAGACGGGCAGGATATCCGCGATGTCACACAAGACAGTTTGCGTGCTGCACTAGGGCTCGTTACACAGGATACATCGTTGCTGCACCGTTCCGTGCGGGACAATATTGTCTATGGCCGCCCTGATGCTTCTGAATCAGCCATGCAGCAGGCGGCACAGCAGGCCGCTGCAGACGGCTTTATTCCGGGTCTGAGCGATACCCGAGGACGACATGGCTATGATGCACACGTCGGAGAGCGTGGTGTGAAACTGTCCGGTGGCCAACGTCAGCGCATTGCTATTGCGCGGGTGATTTTAAAAGATGCGCCGATTCTGCTGTTAGATGAAGCCACCAGCGCCCTAGATTCAGAAGTAGAAGCCGCGATTCAGGAAAACCTGACCCGTCTGATGCAGGGCAAAACTGTAGTGGCCATTGCACATCGCCTATCAACCATTGCCGCCATGGATCGACTGATTGTCATGGACAAAGGACAGATAGTTGAGCAAGGCACCCATAGCGAGCTACTGGCTCGAAACGGTGTTTATGCCATGTTGTGGCAGCGCCAGAGCGGCGGTTTTTTGCCTGAGAACTGAATATAACCACTGCACCACAACTCTTTTCGTTAACATATAACTGTTCTACAATGGCTGCAATTGATTTTGAATAATTAACGCTATAACAAGGAGAAGTCGTATGGATGTCCATACACAGTCACAACTGATTCAAACATTACAGGGGATAGTTGGTAACGAGCACACCCTTACTGATCCTGCGCACACCTTGCCATACCGGCAGGGTATTCGGTTTGGTGTGGGCAATGCGTTAGCCGTCGTGCTTCCGGGCACACTGGTTGAACAGTGGCGTGTGTTAAAAGCCTGTGTCGAAGCCGATGTAATTGTCATCACCCAATCTGCCAATACCGGGCTCACCGGTGGTTCCACACCGGATGGCAACGATTACGACCGGCCAATTGTGATAGTCAGCACCCGTCGGCTGGATGGTATTCAGGTGATTGAAAATGGTGAACAAGTCGTGTGTCTGCCTGGCAGTACCCTCTACCGGCTGGAAAAAGAACTGAAAAAATACCAGCGCGGCCCGCATTCTGTGATTGGTTCATCCTGTATCGGAGCTTCAGTAATGGGTGGCGTCTGCAATAACTCTGGCGGTTCGCTTATTCAGCGTGGCCCCGCTTATACCCAGATGGCGGTTTTCGCCCAGCTAGATGAAAACAGCCAGCTACATCTGGTTAACCACCTTGGCATAGAGCTGGGAGACGATCCCGAAACCATTCTGACTAATCTGCAAAACCGCCATTACACCGAAAAAGATATCAAACGCGATGCAGGTATGGGGCATGACCACGACTACCGCAACCACGTACGCGAAATAGATGCCGACACACCAGCGCGCTTTAACGCCGATCCTGCGCGCCACTATGAAGCTTCCGGCAGTGCCGGTCGTCTGATGGTTTTTGCCGTACGTCTGGATACATTCCCACTGGAAAAAACCTCTGCCGTATTCTACATCGGCAGCAATGATACTCATGAGCTAGACGACATCCGTCGCCATATTCTCGGTACCTTTAAAAATCTGCCGGTATCCGGCGAATACATGCACCGCGAAGCTTTTGATATCGCAGCGGTATACGGCAAAGACATATTTGTAGCCATCCAGAAATTCGGTACCGATGCGATGCCGCGTCTGTTTGCGTTCAAGAATTTCGTCGACCGCACCATGGCCAAAATTCCGTTTTTTCCCAAGAATTTCTCTGACCATTTTGCCGTATTCATCTGCAAATTCCTGCCCCAGCACTTACCGCAGTCCATCCGCGATTATCGAGACCGTTATGAGCATCACCTAATATTGAAAATGGCAGATGAAGGCATTGCCGAAGCTGAAGCATTTTTAAAAACCTTTTTTGAGCAGAAAAGCGGCAGCTATTTCCGCTGTAACGAAAAAGAAGCCGAAGCTGCCATGCTGCATCGTTTTGCCGCAGCCGGTGCCGCCACTACCTACCGCAATGTGCACAGCGATACCGTAGAAAACATTGTTGCACTGGATGTAGCTTTGCGCCGCAATGATACAGAATGGTTTGAAACCTTACCTGACAGCATCAATCAGCACTTTATCCATAAAATGTATTACGGCCACTTCTTCTGCCATGTATTCCATCAGGATTACATCGCCAAAAAGGGAACTGACTGCAATAAAGTTGAAGACGAAATGCTGGTACTGCTGGATCAGCGTGGTGCACAATATCCGGCGGAACACAATGTCGGACACCTGTATCATGCCAAGCCGGAATTAAAAAAATTCTATCGTCAGCTTGATCCAACCAACAGCTTCAATCCCGGTATCGGTAAAACCTCGAAAAAGAAATACTGGGCGTAAACTTTTCCCCTCTCAGCCACCGGCCGGCAATATCGGACGGTGGTTTTTTTTCAGCCGCGAAACTGGTTGCCATATTCTGCACATATTTATGAATGTTATTCATAAGCCTATAAACATCACAATACTTAATCCGCACATACACACAGAGTAAGCTGCGTCAAACGACATCTTTAGTTTAACAGACATAAAGGAAAGAAACATGCAGCAACGTTATCTCGGTAAAAATAGGCTAGCCGTATCTGCTCTGGGGCTAGGGTGTATGGGATTAAGTCATGGCTACGGACCAGCTACCGACATTCCTCAAGCCATCGAGCTGATTCGGGCTGCCGTGGCACAAGGTGTCACTTTCTTCGATACCGCCGAAGTTTACGGACCGTATCTCAACGAAGAGCTAGTGGGGCAAGCATTAAAACCTTATCGTCAGCAAGTGGTGATTGCCACCAAATTCGGTTTCACATATGGAGACGACAACAAACAGCAAATACTAAACAGTCATCCTGAAACCATCCGCAAGACCGTAGAAGGTTCCTTGAGGCGTCTACAGACAGATGTTATCGATCTGCTGTATCAGCATCGCGTTGATCCAGATGTACCGATTGAAGAAGTGGCCGGAACAGTCAAAGATTTGATTGCAGAAGGCAAAGTGAAACATTTCGGCATGTCTGAGGCCGGTGCCGCCACCATTCGCCGTGCTCATGCCGTACAACCGCTTACCGCCCTGCAAAGCGAGTACTCCATGTGGTGGCGGGAGCCGGAAAAAGAAATCATCCCCCTTCTCGAAGAGCTAGGCATAGGTCTGGTGCCATTCAGTCCACTTGGTAAAGGTTTCCTGACCGGTACCATCAATGCTTCCACCGCATTCAGTGCAGATGATTTCCGCCGGCGCGTACCCCGTTTTGCTCCAGAAGCACTGGCCGCTAATGAAAAACTTGCCGCTCTGGTGCAGAAACTGGCACAGGCTCATCAGGCCACCGCTGCCCAGATTGCACTGGCCTGGCTGCTGGCACAAAAACCATGGATTGTTCCGATACCGGGCACCACCAAACAAGACCGTTTGAAAGAAAATCTGGGTGCTGCTGAAATTCAGTTGTCTGCAACAGACATAGCTGATATCAATCAGGCGCTTAATCAAATTGCCGTAGTTGGTGACCGGTATCTTCCCGAGCAACAAGCTCGAGTAGGACGCTGACCCACCAACCAAATAAGGAGCATTGCCGCTCCTTATTTTGTCAGCCGTAAAGCATCAATCATCAGCGCAAAGGCCCGTGGATGCCTCTGCCGGCTCGGATAATACAAGTAATAGCCAGGAAAAACTGGGCAATAGTCTTTCAGTACCTGAATTAGCTCACCATTGGCCACCATCTGCGATACCATATCATCCGGCACATAAGCCACCCCAAATCCGGATAAGGTTGCATCAATGCGTTCCGGTAGCTGATTAAAAGTAAGCTGTCCGTTTACCTTAACCCGCATCGGCCGGCCATCCTGAATAAATTCCCACTGGTATAACTTATTGGCGCTAGGTAAACGCACATTGATACACTGATGGTGCTGCAAATCAGCCGGTGTAGCGGGCATTCCATGTTTCTCAAAATATTCAGCCGTCGCCACCACAGCAAAGCGTATATCTTTACTCAGCCTCACCGCCACCATATCTTTATCAACACTTTCTCCTAAACGCACTCCAGCATCAAAACCATTCTGCACAATATCCACAAACTGATTATCAATAAACAGTTCTACATTAATCTGTGGATACTGCTTCAAAAATGGCTTCAGCCTCGGCCAAAGCACACTGTGAGCAGCATGTTCACTGACAGACAGTCGAATATAGCCACTAGGCGTACCATTTTGTTCAACCAGACTTTGCAAAGTTTGCTCCAACTCATCTAAGCGCGGTTGCAGACTAGAAATAATCTGTGCCCCCAGAGCTGTAGGCGCCACACTGCGAGTTGTCCGCGTTAAAAGACGAATTTGCAATTTTTGCTCCAGAACTTTAATTGCATGGCTAAGCGCAGACTGCGAAATACCCAGCTTACTTGCCGCGCGGGTAAAACTTCTTTCTTGGGCAACAGTTAATAAATATTGAAATTCATTGAAATGTTCTTTAAGTATTTCCATTTCTCACCCTGCATAGCGCACATTTCATTTTTAAAATATTGATAAATAGAAGCCACAAACAGAGCACAAGCGCATCTACAACATTAGTAACTCATCTAGTGGCTATAAAAATGCGTTCAAAAATAAAAAACCTCTGCCGCCTAAAGAAGCTTTGAACCGGCTAAGTTCTGAAACAGCAAGCGCATACACTCAAAATCCGTGTACAATACCCGCAGCCACAGCCTGCCGCAGCAGGCTGTTAATTTATCATATCAGGACAGCACTGTTGTGACAGGATAAACTATCTATATGCAGACGTATTCATCTGCTCTTCGGTGCACACCAATTAGGACGACTCAATAATGGAAAGCCATAGCAACATCAGCGAGCTGGAGCGCCTGCATCTGGATACCGACCACATCTGTGCGCTTGTAGCGACCCTGTTACCGGTTGCTGAGCATATTCATTCTCCCACCCAGTCCTATTTACAGACTCCGGAACAAAAACAGGCCCTGAACGAGCTAATAGACGCCCTGCATGAGCTTCATCCGGCGGACATGGCTACCTTACTCGAATCTCTGCCATTACAAGAACGTATGCTGGTATGGCGGTTGGCTACCCCGACAGAAGACGGCGAAGTATTGCTCGAAGTATCGGATCCAGTACGCGAAACTCTGATTGAAAACATGGCGCAGCAGGAGCTGTTGGCCGCGGTTGGCAATCTGGACGCCGACGAGCTGGCCGAACTGGCACCCGATTTACCTAAAGAAGTTGTTTACGAAGCCTTAAGCAGTCGCGATGAAGAAGAGCGGGCACAAATTACCTCAGCCATGTCGTTCGAAGACAATCAAGTCGGCGCCCTCATGGATTTTGAGCTGGTCAGCATCCGCGCGGATGTGACCTGTGAAGTGGTACTACGCTATCTTCGGCGCTTTGAACGCCTGCCCGACCATACCGACAAAATCTTCGTAGTCGATAACTATGATGTCCTACAAGGCGTCCTGCCCATACGTAGTCTGCTGGTTGCCGACCCTGATTTACTCGTTTCCAGCGTTATGGCCGATGATGTGGTGACTTTTCGTCCAGAAGACGACGCCGAAGAAGCCGCTGCTGCGTTTGAACGTTACGATTTGGTTACCGCACCTGTGGTAGACAACAACCTTAAACTTATCGGCCGCATCACCGTAGATGAAATGGTAGACGTTATTCGCGAAGAATCCGAAAATGACATGCTGAACATGGCCGGTTTGCGCGAAGAAGAAGACCTGTTTGCCCCCGTTATCGATTCCGTCAGAAACCGCTGGATATGGCTAGCAGTTAACCTATGTACCGCTTTCATCGCCAGCCGTGTGATTGGCATGTTTGAAAATTCAATTGAAAAAATCGTTGCACTGGCTACCCTCATGCCGATAGTAGCCGGCATAGGCGGCAATTCCGGCAACCAGACCATCACCATGATTGTGCGTGCCATGACTTCCGGCCAGATAAGCAACAGTCAGGCGTGGCGACTGCTGCGTAAAGAAGAGGGCGTCGCACTGGTAAACGGCCTGATATGGGGTTCAGTAATGGGGCTCGTGTCCTATTTTCTCTATCACAGCGTTGGTATAGGACTGGTGATGGTAGCAGCAATGACGCTGAATTTGTTACTGGCAGCCACCGTTGGAGTACTAATTCCAGTGTGTATGCAGAAATCCGGCCGCGATCCTGCGCTTGGTAGCAGCGTGCTGATTACCGCAGTTACCGATTCCGGCGGGTTTTTTATCTTCTTGGGGCTGGCCACCTTATTCTTGTTGTAAATCGGCTGTAACAGAATATGACCAAAACCAATATCCCAGTTACCCTAGAAAGTTGGTTAAACAACTCCGGTCTGCCGCGGTTGGAAGCACGCATGCTGCTCCAGCACGTACTGACAATAAGCCATAGCCACATAATAGCCCATGGCACACAGCTCCTTAGCAACAGCGAGTTGGCAAGTTTGAATCAACTGTGTCGGCGAAGGCTAGCAGGCGAACCACTGGCCTATCTACTCGGTTGGCGCGAATTCTATGGCCGGCGTTTTCAGGTTTCAGAAGCAGTGCTGATTCCTCGTCCAGAAACAGAACATCTTGTCGATGCAGTACTGGCGCATTTGCCGGCACAGGGCACCCTTTGGGATTTAGGTACCGGCAGTGGTGCCATCGCCGTAACTATAGCCTGCGAACGACCTGATGCACAAATATGGGCGGCAGACATCAGTGAGGAAGCACTGGCAGTCGCACAAGCCAATGCCAGCGCGCTGCAAGCGCAAGTGCGGTTCGGGCAGGGTTCATGGTATCAGGCACAGCCGCAGCCAGCGCCCCACAGCGTGGATGTCATTGTCTCCAATCCTCCCTATATCGACGCCCAAGACCCGCATTTGCAGCAGGGTGATTTACGTTTTGAACCACAGCAAGCACTTACAGATAATCACAATGGTCTGAGTGCTTTCGAAACCATTATTGCCGGCGCCCCAGATTTTCTGCGGGCGGATGGATGGTTGCTATTCGAGCACGGATATGATCAAGGGGAGGCAGTGCGAAATATATTATTGCAGTATAAATTCAGAAAAATCCAGACGCTTGCCGATTTGGCCGGTCTGGACAGAGTGACATTGGGACAGATAAAGAGCGATGCGCCATAATCAACTATTCACATATAAAACCATTAGGCCATAGAAAAGATTCTATGGCCTAATAGCTAGTATGATTACCAGTATATAAACAATTTGCTTAGAACAGACTAACAATAAACAGCATTAGTGAAGTAACAAAGTTAATAAATGGCTGCAAAATAAACATCAGCAAACCACTGATAATCAAAAATAAAATTATCCACGTTCCATATGGAGCCAGCTTTCGATACTGCATCGAAGCGCGGGGTGAGAGAAAACTATCAATAAACTGAGCACCCGGTTGAGGGGGAATCGGTAGCAGGCTGAAAAAGCAAAATACCGCATTAAACCGAATACCCATTAACCCCATTAGCGCCATCGGTTTTTGGAAATATTCAGGTACCCACTGACTAATAATCATCACAACTGCCCAGCATAGGCACATCAGAAGATTAGCAAGCGGGCTGGCAATGGCTACCAAACGTTCACCTTTACGTCTGTTTCTAAAATTGCGTGGATCAATCGGCACTGGCTTAGCCCAGCCAACCATCAAATAGCCCTGTAAAACAATCATCGTGAATATTGGAATAATAATGGTGCCAATAATATCAATGTATTTAGCCGGATTCAGGCTTAGCCTACCCATTGTTTCTGCTGTACGGTCACCACAAAAACGTGCCATATATCCACATGCTGCTTCAGAGAGCGTAATGGCCAGTAAAATAGGCAGAATTGCCAGAACAAAATAAGCCCAATCAAAGTTTTGCAAGGTAAAATCCTTCAGATGCTAAAATAAACAACCACTGTGGGTAAAACATAGTACCAGCTTGTCCATTACAAACCAAATACAGCAACATTCCCCTTACCGGCTCGTACCAGATCAATTCCATCGGTCATATCAATTACCGTAGTCGGCTCTGTACCACACCAACCGCCATCAATCACCAGATCAACCTCATGTTCCAGCTGGTCACGAATCTCATAAGGGTCAGTTAAGGGTTCATTTTCATGGGGCAGCATCAGTGTGCACGACAGCATCGGCTCCCCCAGATTCTGCAATAGCGCCAAAGCAATCCGGTTGTCCGGTACCCGCAACCCAATAGTTTTACGTTTCGGATGCAGCGTGCGCGCCGGTACCTCTTTAGTGGCTTGCAAAATAAAAGTATAACTACCCGGAGTAGAAGATTTCAGCAGCCGGAACTGACTGTTATCCACTTTGGCGTAAATACTAAGCTGACTCAGATCATGACACATCAACGTCAGATGGTGTTTCTGGTCAATACCACGGATACGCAGAATCCGTTCCATTGCCTCCTTATTACCTAGCTGACAGCCCAACGCATAACAGGAATCAGTTGGATAAACAACCACACCACCATGGCGTACAATATCCGCTGCCTGTGCAATCAAACGTTCCTGCGGATTGTCAGGATGAATAGCAAAAAACTGAGCCATACTCGTCTTCCTTATTTCACATTTATTACAATAAAGAGCTATTCTAAACATAAGCCTGTCAAACTGACAGGTAAAATATGCCAATTGCTGATAAAGAAACATGACTGACCGTAAAGCGGTACAGCCAGCATAAAATTGCGCTGCAAAATTTACAGCATTTAAAGGGGAAACTCATCATGCAGCTTGAAATTATTCTGGGAAATTTACTTGAACAACCGGTCGAGGTCATCGTCAACACATGGAATCGCAATATTATTCCGTGGTGGTTACTGTTGCCGCAGTGGGGTATCCGATGCCATCAAGAAAAAAGCCGGCTATGCCCCTTTTCGCGAACTTGGCCGAACAGGTGCACTTAAATAAGGTTCCGCAGTGGTAACCAGTGCCGGTAAATTGCCTTATCAAGCCATTATCCACGTAGCCGGTATCAACATGTTCTGGCGTGCCAGCGCCTATTCAATTCGTACTTCAGTTATTTCTGCCATGCACATAGTCAATACCCGCAATTATACTTCAGTCGCCTTTCCTCTGATTGGCGCCGGTTCAGGTGGCTTTAGTCCAGAGCAGGCACTGCAATTTATGCAGGAAACATGATTACCAATTGAAACTAACGCACGGGTAATTATTGTAAAATATGTGTCCCCTAAATCACATTAGTAGAAAAATTATCTAATGTTAAATCAAATTACAATCATCCGAGCAACATCAGAACAGCTTGATGATACCATCATGCTTTTTGCCAGCTATCGACAGTTCTATGGCTTGACGGACAAACAGACAGCAAGCAGAAATTTTATTCAAGAAAGACTGGAAAAGCAGGATTCCGCCATCTTTATTGCCTATGATCAACAACAAGCTTGCGGGTTTGTACAGCTATATTTCTCCTTTTCTTCATTATCCGTATCGCCCACAATCATACTCAATGACCTATATGTCCCTGAAAACCACAGACAAAAAGGGATTGCCACACAACTGATGCAATACGTCACACAATTTGCACGTGATAATGGCTACAGTGGTATTTCATTGTGTACCGCCAACGACAACCACAAGGCAAGAGCCCTTTATGAACAGGCTGGCTATCAGATTGATGAACAATTTGTTTATTATTTTTTAAACTTAAACTAAGGCCAACAAGCGTGCCGAAACAGCCACAACGCACCAGCCGACCAGAAAAAAACAACTGAATATTTGACGGCCAGTAGAAGCTGATTTAAAGTACCGCACACATCAAATTATCCATATTGCAACGGAAAGGAATCATTATGTTTGTACTACCTATCCCTTGCAGGTCAACCCAGGGCTAATCACCTCCTGATCCTTGGCTTCGGCCTGCCAATTTCTTTACAGCACGTTATTCCTGTTCATTTCTAATAAACAAGGATGACAACGCCTGCTTATTATTTAAATAAAATAAATTGGAATGGATCAGAATGGGCAATTCTATTCAGCAGCCGTCTGCCGGCATCACCCTCATTGTCACCACCGAACTGTGGTTAGAGGGCGAAGCCGTCCGGCAACTACACACAACAGCAGCACTGCCTGACATCAGCTATGCAGCCGCTATGCCGGATATTCATCCCGGCCGCGGCTATCCCGTTGGCGCTGCTTTTTTTACTACACAACTTATTTATCCAGCACTGATTGGCGGCGATATTGGCTGCGGCATGTCATTATGGCAAACATCACTTAAAACCCATGCCATGAATCAGGCCAAACTAATCAAACAACTGGGCAATCTAGACCAGCCACTGAGTGCATCAGAATGTATCAGCCTCTGGCCAGATATACAGCCGCTACAACAGCATAACTTTGCATCCGGCACCATAGGCGGAGGCAATCATTTTGCCGAATTACAAATGTTGGATACCATTTATGTAGCGGAAATCGCCAAACAAATCGGTTTAAATAAGCAGCACCTGCAACTAATGGTACACAGTGGTTCCCGCGGACTCGGTGGTGCGATTCTGGACAAACACATCCGTCAGTATGGTCATCAGGGCTTAATCGCAGACAGTGAAGCCGGTAAATCCTATCTTACACAGCACAATCAGGCACTGGCCTATGCACGGCAAAATCGGGAACTGATTGCCCGCCGCATACTGACAAATCTGCGTGCACGAGGGCAAAAACTAGCAGACATCAGCCACAACTTTATCGAAGCGGCCTGCATCCATGGCGAAAGCGGCTGGCTGCACCGTAAAGGTGCAGCACCTGCTACCCAAGGGCTAGTCGTGATACCGGGTTCGCGCGGCGATTACAGCTATCTGGTTCAACCATTGGATACCCCAATCGCCCTTTACTCCCTCGCACATGGTGCAGGACGCAAATGGCAGCGTTCAGCCTGCAAAGGCAGACTATCCCGACGTTATACCGCCGAACAGCTAAGCCGTACTGTCCATGGCAGCCGTGTGATTTGTGCTGACCGTGAACTTATCTATGAAGAAGCACCGCAGGCCTATAAATCAATCGACAGCGTCATTACTGCCATGGTGCAGGCTGAATTAATCCGGCCAATAGCTCGTTTCAAGCCAGTTATCACCTATAAAGTAAAAACGGAGAAAAAATAATGCTGCTTTTACAATTATCAGCGGCTTACGGACCGGCTGAATGCTGTCTGGCCGTAGCAAAAGCACTGGCACGCCTGCAACACGAAGCCATAGAGATTCAGGTTGAAATAGACATATTGGAGCAAGAACAGTCAAAGCATGGACTTCACTCAGTACTGCTTGCTCTTAATGGTGAGCTAGAAAGATCCTTAGCTAAACAGTGGGTGGGAACCATTCAATGGATTTGTCCCAGCCCCTACCGCCCAAAACACAAACGTAAAAACTGGTTTATCGGAGCCGCGTGTTACGAGACAATTACTCAGCATCAATCTGATGAAATTATCTTTGACACCATGCGTGCCTCCGGTGCGGGAGGTCAGCATATTAACAAAACAGAATCGGCTGTCCGAGCCACCCACCTAGCCAGCGGTATCAGCGTAAAAATCCAGACTGCACGTAGCCAACATACCAATAAAAAACTGGCTGTTCTACTGCTACAACACAAACTGGCGCAACAGAAACAACAGTTATACGCCAAACACAAAGCAGAGCGTCATCAGCACCATCATCAAATAGCGCGCGGAAATCCCACACGAATATTTATCGGACAGGATTTCAAACCTTTATAATGTTTTAGACCAGTGCATCCATCGTCTATAAAGCTGATTACTTTATTTTCATAGTACACAACTGAGCTTACAGCACATAAGCTCAGTTGAATTAATTAAACCAAAGAAAGAGATAATCAAAAAAGTGTTTTTCTGTGGGGTAGGAGAGTCAGACAACAAAAAATAGTTGTGTAACATTTCTCCATATACCTGAAAAAAGTAATTAAAGCAAAACGAATAGCATGATTCATTTCACATTCTGATTTATTCACTCTATCGAATAAAATGTTTAGCACAATCAAAGATTCTTGCCTCAATTCATTCGATTTAATCCACAATGTTACGGTGATAAATACGCATCAGTACAAAAACCAGTCAGCTTAGCAGTGATAATAATATTGAGCACAGAAATCACCGACTACAGATTCAGATAAACCCTCTCACACAAAAATCTAGTCAATAAAGAAATGTTTAGCGTCAATCTGATAATATTGTGCCAGTGTCAATGCGCCAAAAGATAGCAATTTACAGGAAAAGTACTGGAGAAATATATGCTGACAGGAAGCTGTTTATGTACTGCAATCCAATACCAGATTGCCATGAGTGACCAAATTGAAAAAATGGTCTTCTGCCACTGTCAACGCTGCCGCAAATGGAGTGGTTCCGCATTTAATTCAGCGGTTCAAATAAACAGCGATGCTTTCACAATCCTATCAGGTCGGGATAAGCTAAAAAAATTTTCAGTTAATGGCGTAAACCGTTTTTTCTGTTCTGAATGTGGATCAAACCTCTATACTTCACGAGACAGTATGCCAAATATTTATCGTTTGCGTGCTGGCACACTAAATACAGCAATTTACCCCCAGCAAAAAATACATATTTACACTCAATCCAAAGCAAACTGGGATTCTATCTGTGATGGTGGCTTACAATTTGACGAAAATATAATATAACGAAGAAATAAAAATATATTCAAATCACAGAGACAGCTCAGCACAAAAAAGACATAAAAATACTTGTGTTTAAACCAACACAGAAAAATTCTGTATTCAAAAAAAGAACATTTAAGGAAATTAATGTAAATAAGCCATAAAAAACAGGTGTTAACCATAGTCTGCCGCAAATATAACAGCTACAGTAAACACATCATGGTATCGATAAAACCATGATTGCAAAAACCAAAAATGCAAATCATGTTGGACTAAAGCCACCGCACAGACAAAGGAAGCCACCTTGAATCCCATCTACATCAACATCATCTTCAAAATGCTGGTCGCTTTCTGCATCCTGCTGGTGTACATCAATTTATCCGGCAAAGGTGCACTTGCCCCGATTTCAGCTATTGATCAAGTAGGTAACGTCGTATTGGGTGCAATAATCGGCGGCCCCCTATACAATCCCTCCATCAGCATCACCTTACTCATGAGCGCCTCCATTTTCTGGGCTGGCCTGTTATTACTGGTTCGTTATGCCACATTTAAACGCAGTATCGCCAAGGATTTTGTCGACGGCACATCAATCCGACTGATGAAAAACGGCATCTTACTATCACAGAATTTCCGTCAGGCCAAACTATCCATCCGAGATTTCATTATGCTGCTTCATCAGCGTGGTTATACCAGTCTGGAAATGCTCAGTGATGTCTGGTTTGAATACAATGGCCAAATGACCGTAGTAAAAAAAGGTGACCCAGCAATGGCAGTTGTTGTGATTGAAAACGGCGTTATCAATTATCCCAGTCTTGAATCTTTGGGTCATAATGAAGAATGGCTAGAAAAAGAACTAGACCGTCTAGGACAGAAACTAGATGAAGTTTTCCTAGCCGAAGTACATGAACATAAACTGTGGGTTTATCCAGATATCAAATAAACAAATTAAAATCTTATTTAAAATTCATACACACACATTCCTAGAAGATTAGTTCTTCATCAGAGCTACTTCAGCATTTCACATGTTTTCATCCAGTGTATATAGTCTCTGGCACTATTATCAATTTCTTCCTGAGTTATGCCATAACCAGCTTCAGGTTCATTATTAGCGCCATATACAGCAAATACAGATTGATAATTAGCCTGCACATAATTCATAGTTAATTCGAATGGCTTTAAAATATCTTCCAATGAAACATGAAAGCGACCTTCAGGAGCATAATCACTTTTTCTGATACCGGCAGAAACCGCCAAGCCAACTTTTTTATTCTTCAACTTAAGCCCGTTGCGCCCAAAAGCCCAACCATATGTTAAAACCTCATCTAACCATAATTTTAACAACGGTGGGCAATTAAACCAGTAAAGAGGAAACTGTAAAATCAGATTTCGGTGATTTTCAATCAAAATTTGTTCTGAAACAGCATTTATCACATTACTCAAGTAAGATGCATATAAATCATGTATCGTTACCTGATCAGCATAAACAGATAGTTCATTAATCCAGCATTGATTTACTTTAGAAGAAGCTAAATCAGGATGAGCGACAACCACCAGCGTTTCTTTCATAACAGACAATCCAAAGCTTAATAATTAACGAAATATAATAATTCACCCAAAAACTGATTCAAAGTACGGTAAATAAAGATAGATACTAACCAAAAGGGAAGTGAAAAGATGTCAGAACACCATTGCAGTGAAGAAGAGCTCGAAAATAGTGGTTTTAACTACACTCTTTCTATTATCAGGGGAAAATACAAAATACTCATTCTTTACTGGCTTAATGAAAACCAGCCAGTGATGCGTTTTAACGAACTTAAACGCCGCATCAACAGCATATCTTATAAAACCTTAAGCAACACATTAAAAGAAATGGAGCAAGACAAACTGATATTCCGAAAAGAATATCCACAAATACCGCCTAAAGTAGAATATGGATTATTAGAACGGGGAAAATCTCTGGTTCCCGTTTTAGATTTAATGTGTCAGTGGGGTAACCAGCATAAAAATGATATTTTAATATAATTATTTTTATAAATAATCTGCTTAGCAATTAAATATATGTATAAATTAATAAATTACAAGATTTACAGCCAGAGGTAATAACCATTAAGAATATATATTTTAAGAAATTTAGAATTAAATAAATTGCAGATACTTCTTGATAAACAAATACAAATAACTAGAAATCAAGAAAGTTAATCCAGAATGGAGCAAACATAAACTCAAACTTACTAGTTTAGCGCTTAGATAATGTTCACCAACAGAAAAATCCTGAATAAGAGCAAAGAGCTGTCTAGGTGAGAATGAAAAGTGCTGGCATAACCGAATAAAAGATCTTACGCATAGCTCGTATCGATTAAACACCAAAATAAAATGCCCTGTTAAAAACAGGGCATTTAAAATCTGGTTGCGGGGGCAGGATTCGAACCTACGACCTTCGGGTTATGAGCCCGACGAGCTACCATGCTGCTCCACCCCGCGTCTGGTAAGAAAGTCATTATACGCATTAACAAAACAAAGTCAACAACTAAACCTATTTTTCATACATATTTTATGATGTCGTCTGATTTGATAGATGATTTTTCCAGCAATGTACAAGGTCATAAATAGCGGTAAGAGCCGCTTTTGGGGTCAACTCATCCGGATTAAGCGCATTAAGCAGCACTGATAAATCGGCTGGCATCACAACAGCCGTATTATCCTTACCGGTGTATCTCTGGGTTACTTCATCTGACTCTTGTTCAGTTGTCTGCGTCTGAAACATATCTAATTGCGCCTGGTCACGAGACGCATGCTGTTCCAGTGTCTGCAAGTGCCGGTAAGCCGCATTCAGCGCACGTGCCGGTAGTCCCGCCAATTTGGCTACCGCAATACCATAGCTTTTACTGGCCGGCCCTGGTTCAATATGGTGTAAAAACACAATATCTTGTCCCTGTTCCAGTGCTGACAGATGCATGTTAAAAGCATGCGCATACTGTTCCGGTAGACGGGTCAATTCAAAATAATGCGTGGCAAAAAGTGTATAGCTACGATTTTTTTGCAGTAGATGTTCAGCAATTGCCTGTGCCAGCGCCAAACCATCAAAAGTAGATGTACCACGTCCTACTTCATCCATCAGCACCAAAGAACGCTCAGTTGCATGATGCAAAATATAAGCCGTTTCCGACATTTCTACCATAAAAGTAGAACGATTACCGGCCAGATCATCCGAAGCACCAATACGGGTAAAAATCTGGTCAAATTCACCCAGAGTGCAGCTATCTGCCGGTACTGGGGCTCCAATATGCGCCAGCAGGACAATCAAAGCCACTTGCCGCATATACGTAGATTTACCACCCATATTTGGTCCAGTAAGCAACATCAGACGCCGCTTATCATCCAGCTGGGTATCATTAGCGGTAAACTGACTGACCTGAGCAGCCACTACCGGATGACGTCCCTGACTAATCTGTAAACAAGGATAATTTACGAATTCAGGGAAGCAGTAATGTTCTTCATCCGCATATTTTGCCAACGTAGCCAGCACATCCAGACTGGCTGCAGCACGGGCACAGCGTTGCAATACGGGTAGTTCTGCCTGCAATTGCAGCAACAAAGCATCATATAGCTGTTTTTCCCGTGCCAGTGCATTCTGTTGCGCACTCAATACCTTTTCTTCAAAAGCCTTCAACTCCGGCGTCACATAACGTTCTGCATTTTTTAAAGTCTGGCGACGCTGATAATCCGCAGGTGCCTGTTCTGACTGTAGCTTGCTCAGCTCAATATAAAAACCATGCACACGGTTAAATTCCACTTTCAAACTGGATAATCCCGTACGTTCACGTTCACGGCTTTCCAATTGCTGCAAAAATTCATCGCCATGATTCTGTAAACGGCGCAACTCATCTAGCTCAGCATCAAAACCATCATTGATCACACCACCATCACGTAACCATACAGCTGGTTCGGCCATAATGGCTTTGCTTAGCTGGCGCGCAATCGGTGCAGCAGGCGGAAACTGTTCCAGCAGCGTCTGTACCAGCGAGCTCTGGTCAGACTCCTGCAAACTAAATGCCGACAATATTGCCAGACTATCACGCAAAGCTGATAAATCACGTGGCCGTGCACTGCCAATAGCAATACGAGCTGCAATTCGCTCAATGTCCGCCACCTGATTCAGCATGGTCACTATTTGCTCACGCTGAGAAGAGAGTGCTGCCACGGCCTGTTGACGAGCCACAATCTGTCCGCGTCTGCGCAATGGCTGATGCAACCATTGTGCGAGCAGTCTGCTGCCCATATGTGTCGCGCATGTATCCAATACCGAAAACAAAGTAGGCGCTTTATGTCCATTCAACGTCTGAGTTATTTCCAGATTGCGCCGCGTAGCCGCATCCATACCAATATAAGTGGTTTCCTGCTCCAGCGTCAGACTGTCCAGATGCTTTGGCAGCTGCATCTGGGTCTGCTGAACATAATTTAATAACGCTCCTGCCGCACCAATAGCGGCATCATGGTCACCGATCTGTAGACCAAAAGCGCGTAAATCCTGACTGCCGAAATAACGTTGAATCAGGCGTGCTCCAGTATCAGCAGCAAATTGCCACGCGTGTAAACGAGTCAGTTTTCGGTTTTGTTCATCCAGATTGAGCTTTTCCAGTGTCTGGTCAGATATCAAGATTTCCGCTGCCTGCAGACGTGCCAGCTCATTTGGCAAAGCTTCTGGTGCAATTATTTTGCAGCGGAATTCCCCGCTTTGCAGGGACAGCCAGGCCACACCAAGCTGTTTTTTTAATAAAGAAACCGCCACCATACGATTGGTTTCCTTATCCTCCAGCAAAGCTGAATCAGTCAGCGTCCCTGGCGTTACAATGCGCACAACTTTCCGTTCCACCGGTCCTTTACCCGAGCCCACCTCACCCGTCTGCTCACAAATCGCCACACTTTTACCCAGCTTTACCAGTCTGGCCAAATATTGTTCCACCGCATGATAAGGCACCCCAGCCATCTTCACCGGTTCGCCGTTGATCTGCCCGCGGGTAGTTAGCGTAATATCCAGTAAACGAGCTGCTTGCACTGCATCATCAAGAAACAGCTCATAGAAATCGCCCATCCGGTAAAACAACAGCTTGTCCTGATGGTCGGCCTTAATGGCCAAATATTGCGTCATCATCGGTGTCAGGGAAGGTTTACTCATGGCGTAGGCAAGATATTTGATTTGGCTAAAAAAGCTATTGTAACAGAGTGTTCAGCCTGAATTGATGCTCTAGCACATATTCACAACAGCTACCACCTTTTGCCTACCCTTGTTCAAAAGGGCTAAGGACTGTCATAATAATAAAAATACGGTAAGAATCTGTACCATTCATTACACAAGAAC
Organism: Snodgrassella alvi; assembly: GCF_040741455.2. Lineage (NCBI taxonomy): Bacteria > Pseudomonadati > Pseudomonadota > Betaproteobacteria > Neisseriales > Neisseriaceae > Snodgrassella > Snodgrassella alvi. The sequence goes on along the minus strand of NZ_CP160328.2, from coordinate 1,399,239 downwards.
ATGTCCAAATGAAACCATCAATAAAATTTAGCTCAATACGTCATTGGCTATTGTGGTTTAGCGTTTTATGTCTTGCTGCCTGTGGCATCACACACAAACCGACAGATAAAATTTTGTCCGGTATCAGTGGTTCAGCTATTGCACCCAGCAAGCCATTGCCACCCAGTTACGTCTTCACACCGGGGAAAGCTGGTGTCAGCTATCGCGTCGTTAATTATCACGATTTGCCCCAATGGTCAGACCAATCATTTGTAGACAGCCTAGAAGCATTCAAAACCAGCTGCGGCAAACTGCAAATGCAGCCTGCATGGCAGCCGGTATGTCAGCAAGCTGCCCGAACAGGCAGACACAATCATCAAGCTAAAGCTTTTTTTGAAAGCTACTTCACGCCATGGCAGGTCAGTCAGAATGGACAACTCGCCGGCACAGTTACTGGTTATTACGAACCCATGCTACAGGGCGATACTAAACAAACAGCTCAGGCACGGTTTCCAATTTACGGCATCCCCAACGACTTTATTGTCGTACCGCTTACAAGCGGCCAGCGTCAGGGGATAGTGCGCATTCGCCTCACCGGACCCAACAGCGGAGTCATCACACCGACCGGTAATTACACTGCCAATCTGGCTGCTTTTCCCCTCAATGAGAAAACACGGGCATTAAAAGGTCGAATCAGCGGCAGCCAGCTGGTACCTTATTACACTCGGGCACAGATTAATGCCGGAGCCCTCAATGGCAAAGCCCCCATTCTGGGTTACGCTAATGATCCAGTAGAATTATTCTTTCTACATGTACAGGGTTCCGGACAATTAAAAACACCAGATGGACAAATGCTGCGTCTCAGCTATGCCGACAAAAATGACTACCCATATGTTTCCATTGGTAAATATATGGCTGGGAAGGGATATTTGCCACTTGCGCAAACTTCAATGCAAGGTATCAAAGCATGGTTACAGCGGCATCCACAGCAACTAGCCGAAGTGCTGGGTCAGAATCCGAGCTACGTTTTTTTCCGGGCCACAGCAGAGCCGGCTAGCGGACCTACCGGTGCATTAGGTGTTCCACTGACGAAGGGCTATTCCGCTGCCGTAGACAGTCATTTTGTCAACCTAGGCGCTCCATTGTTTGTCGCTACCACTCATCCAGCCAATGGTTTCGGCTTAAACCGGCTCTTGATGGCACAGGATACCGGTAGTGCCATCAACGGTGCTGTGAGAGTGGATTATTTCTGGGGTTATGGCGATGAAGCCGGCGCATTAGCTGGTAAAATGAAATACCCTGGTTATGTATGGCAACTGTTACCTAACGGAATGCTGCCCCAGGTCAAATAAAAATCTGGCGAACAAATGCAAGCTAAGGTAAAATAGTTACAGTATTGACAATTGTATGTGAAGCGTTACCGTAAATGAAAAACATGCATTTAACCATGCGCTCATGCTTCTGGCAGATAATCGTAAAAGGGATGTAAATTATGGAATTATATTTACCAATTACCCTTTTAGTCATATTGCTGGTTGCATTGCTTATTCTGAAAAAGCGTCAGAAAGCGGGCGACCATGCTAAAAGTAAAGATACTGCTCGTAAAAAGCAGTCTGCTTCCAAAAGTAAGAAAAAAACTGGAAGTAAAACTGTAGATGCTCAGACGGCACCCGCAGCACAAGAAACAGCAGAAGCACTTGATGGCGACGATTGGGACTGGCAGCCAACTAGGCCTGATAAAGCCACAGTATCTGTTGCCACTGTGGATCACCTGACTGAATATAAAGTTTACAAACAGTTTGGCTATTTCCAGAAAGCAGCAGACTCACTCTCTGCCTATCTGGAACAAAATGCCGACCAGTTAAGCCCGGCAATGGCCAATACATTGGTCAACGAGCTGGCTGGACTGTGTCTGGAAGCCAAAAATACCGACAAACTTGCCGAAGTCATTGATCTGTATCGCAAGTGTTTAAATCGGACTGAGCTAGAAAATCTGATTCGTCAGGGGCTTGCCCTGGATGAAAACCATCTGGGTTTGCGTGTTCTGGCCGAAGACTTGCTGCAGTGGGATGTCAAGGAAACTGAAAAAGAAGTCGGAATCAATCAGGATAAAAAACCTGAAGATATACAGCCAGCGGTTGAATCAGCCAATAATGGGTCAAACACCGACGAACAGCCGCATGAATTGTTAGTCGAAGGCAATGTTGGTAATTTTAAAATTAGAGGGGATGAGCGTGACGTACTGCTAAGCTTCTCTAAACCGGAAAACAGCTACGGACTGTTGAAAGAGCAGTTGCCCTACGATGCTGCTATCCGCTGTCTGAATAAAGCCATCAAAACATCCAAAAAACCGGCGGGTTTGATTATTGATGCTCTGGTGCTGGATTACCGACACAATAATATTAATGTATTCGCTCAGCATTTATGGCGTTTATATTATACGCTTGGTCAATATGGTAATGTCGTAAAAGAGCGTATGCTTGGATGGGGCTATAGCCTTGGACAACATCCGATGTTTGAGCAGTTAGAAACCAGACCTAGTGAAACCGTACTGCGTGATATTGGGGTAACGCAGGGTTATCTACCCATGAATAGCAGTGCACTGAAGGCCAAGCGTTTATCACTGGTTGATAAGGCTTCTTCAGATAATGATGTGGCTGAAACACCGGCCGAACGCGTATTGCGTGATGTGGAATCATTGCTTACATTCGGTCAATTTGATGAAGCCATGGATTTACTGGAAAAATCAGTTCTGCTTTATCCACAGGAGTCCCAGCTCTACATTACTTTATTTGACTTATACGAACGTGCAGAAGAATGGACACGTCTGGAAAAAATGTTACAGGTTATCCGTGCTGAAATTCAGACCCCGCCTGAGGAAGTTGTACTGGCTATGAGTCAATTATTGAAACGTATTAACCACGGTGGTGTGCAAAATCAATGATGAACAATTCAATACCTAAAGTAAAAACTGCCTATGTTTTGCTCGTCAATGTGGATGATCGCCAGACAGCCATGTTGCGCATGGCATTCAAAATGTACAATAGCGTTAACTATCAGCTGATACAGCCTGAAGATAACCTCAAACCTGAGTTGGTTCTGGTAGATGGTGACACAGCCGATGGTGAAGAAGTATGGCAACAGACCAAAAAGAAATATCCTGAAGCTGTAGTCGTATTTTTCGGACGTAATGCGCCGTCATTTACTGCTCCTTATCTGATGAAACCCATCAGATTCGATACCCTGTTTCAACATCTGCGTAATTTACAGCAGGGCAATGGTGTTTGGCTGGCTGATAAAGCTGCTGCACACAAGGAAACGGCCAGCGAGGAAACCGTAACTGCCGAGAGACTAGAGCAGCAAAACGCGTCTGAACATACTCAGCAAGCCGTATCAGTAGTACGTTTTCACACAAAAGGAACATTGCTGGGCATGGTGCAAAAGCTGGCACAGCAATCAGAAGATACTGCAATTCTGTTTGAAAACAAACCTGTGTTGATTGTATTTCCAAGTGTTGAAAAAGTATTACTGGCTGTTGATAATGATGCTTTACAACAATTGTGTATGCAGACTGATGCAGAATGGCAGACTAAAACTGTCCCAGCTTCCGCACCTACCGCACAGTTGCATGACAAAGCAAAACTTACCTTACAGTCCTGTATATGGCAGCTATCAATTTGGACAGCTCGCGGCCGCCTAATCGATCCGATTACACCAGATACAATCATCAAGCTGAAAGCTTGGCCGAATATGACTCGTCTGGCGTTTTTACCTGAAGCTATGCGTCTATCCGCTTTTCTGGTACGTACGCCCGTAGCACTCAACACTTTATACAAGTTGTTGCCCGTATCTCTGGAAGATGTCCTGAACTACATAGCTGCTACTTATTCAATTGGTTCCCTGATTATTGAGCAGCCGCTGACTCATTCTGCTGCGCAACAGGAAAAAGAAATGGTTCTGACCCGGAAAGCACCACAGAAGGTTTCCAAACCAGATGGTGGTGCACCAACGTCAGAGTATAATGAAAGCGATGACGACAAGCCGAAAGGTTTACTGGCACGTTTGATGGGTCGCTTGCGTGGCAATTAATACCTAAGCAGGGAGTAATCATGGTTGAAAATAAAATTATCTTTACCGGCCCGGTTGGGGTGGGAAAAACAACTGCTATCGCTGCATTATCGGATGATCCTCCGGTACAGACAGATGCCAGTGCGTCGGACATGACTCAGGACAGAAAAGGCTATACTACTGTCGCCATGGACTATGGTGTTATTCGATTGGACGATAATACCAAAGTTCATCTATATGGTACCCCAGGTCAGGAACGCTTCGATTTTATGTGGAGTATTCTGAGTAAGGGCAGTATGGGTTTAATTCTGTTACTGGATAATACTCGCCAGAATCCATTGAAAGATTTGAAATTCTTCCTGACTTCTTTTCACGATTTGCTGGAAGATGCACCAGTTGTTGTGGGTGTGACCAAAATGGATTTAAATCCACAGCCAGGTGTGGATGTTTATCAGCAGTATCTGGCACAACACAATCTAAATGTACCTGTGTTTGAAGTTGATGCACGCAATGAAGATGACGTGAAACAACTGGTTACTGCTATGCTGTATTCCATTGATCCGGGATTGGAAGGATAGTCAGTATGGATTCTACATTACAGTTACATCATGATTTATATCCAAAAGTGATGCCGGCTGGTGCATTTTATGCAGTGTCTAGCCCTAGTCACAGTGCAAGCCGTATGTTACTGGCTAACATTCTGCAGGCAGACATAAACGCCAAATTAACTGAAGAGCGTTTAAAGCAATGGGCTGAGACAGATGATGTTCATACTGCATTGAATTTATTATATCGCTTGCAACGTCTGGAATTTTTATATGGTGAAGCCAAACCAAGCTCACAGCTGGTGAAGGTAACATCAGATGGATTCGAAGATATTCTGGGTCAATTGTCAGACAGCCATAAGGCATTGCTGGTTGATCAGGATGGTTTTTATTTTGCTAATGTCGGTTTTAATCATGAGACTGCCGAAGAAGTGGCCAATCTGGCCAGCGAGGCAACACGGCTGACTGAAAAACACAGCCTGCTGATTAAAAATAACCTCAATATATACAACAACGCTATCGGGATATGTGATCCTGCCGGTCAGAGTGAATTAACATTCTTCCCTTTATATATAGGGAATACCAAAAATATTTTGGTCACTGCCGGATTGCCATTACTCAACAGTGAGGCTTTCGTCACTATGGTACGTGGCCTGTATGTATTGGCTGGTGAAGACATTCATGTGGTAAATGAATAACATCAATAGAAAGACATCAAGATGCAAGAACAATTACTGGTTTCGGTATTAAGCGATTTAAACAGCTCCTCGGCTGACATTACCGCATCTGCTGTAATTTCCTCCGATGGTCTGCCGGTAGCAACCTTGTTACCAAATGGTGTTGATCCGGATCGCGTTGGTGCAATGGCGGCAGCTTTGCTTGCTCTGGGTAACCGCACATCACGTGAATTACAGTGTGATGAACTGGAGCAAGTTATGGTAAAGGGTAAACATGGTTATATTCTGCTGATTCAAGCAGGTGATACCAATGTACTGGCTGTGACAGCTAATGAAGGTGCCAAATTAGGTTTGATTTTGTTGGATGCTCGTCGTGCTGCCCGCAGCATTGTGGATATTTTACGATAACAGAAAATTCAGCATACAGCCCTGTTTATAAAGCTCAAACAGGGCGGTAGCCTATTATAGCCATACTTTAAATAAGTTCGTGTCTGAAGTAACCCATTTATAACTTCATATCCTCTTCTGGCATAATCAATTTGCTAGATATCTTTAACCATAAGTAGATTCATGTTTCCTATCTCAAAGCAGAATCTACTTATGGATTTATTATTTCACTTTAGCGTTTATCACTGAATCCGGATGGATATATTGTTTATGAATTCATAATAGTGATTCAAAGTTGTCTCAAATTGCATTTAGACTAAAAAAATGATTTCTTTTCAGCAATATTAAAAACATACTACGTGATATTACTTCTGTAATTGTTTATAGACTAAGCCTGAGTTGACAACAATTTATTTGATATCACTGGCAACTTGTTTTGAAATCTTCTTATCTTAAAAACATGTAAGCCTATCTTGAATTCATTGATAAAGATTCAGTTCACAGTCTAATCAAAATTGCAGAGTAATGCATTTCCCAGCCGAAATTGCTAAAATATTCGTATTAAGATACAAAAATGATTAAATGAAAGTTGCCAAAAAAAGCCTTTTTTTACAGCATTTAAATGCTGTATTCAGTTTACATTTTGATAATCACAGTGATGCACAAAATATTCCTACACTCAGCCAATGGCGTCAGTGGATATGGCAAACCTGCAAAAATAGTTTTAAACGTGCCAATATTGCTATTCTTTTATGCAATGAAACAGAAGCACGCCAGTTTAATCATGATTATCGGCACAAGGATTATGCTACTAATATATTAAGCTTTGCACTAAATGAGGGTGAAAATATATTTATGCCGGATAAAGGAGAGCTGAATGGGGATCTTATATTTTGCCCGCAGGTGATTGAGAAAGAAGCTGCTGAACAACAAAAGCCACTGATAGCGCATTATGCTCATCTGACAGTCCACGGAGTCTTGCATCTGATGGGTTATGATCATATTGAAGATGAAGAAGCAGAAATTATGGAAGCGCTTGAAATCCGTATCCTGCATCAGTTAGGATATGCAAATCCATATGCACAGGATGAATATTGATTATGGACGAAAGTTCGTCGAAACCCGGTTTTTTTGAGCGACTGGTAAATCGTATCTCTGGAGAGGCTCCAGAGACTGAAGCTGAAGTTTTACAAACGTTACGGGAAGCACATGAACGGCAGGTTTTTGATGCTGATACATTGCAATGTTTGGAAAATGTTCTGGATTTTGCTGATCTGGAAGTGCGTGATGCAATGATAACGCGTAGCCAGATGGATGTAATCAAAATTGAAGATCCGCTGGATAAAATAATTGCCTATATTATTGACACCACTCATTCACGTTTCCCCGTAATCGGAGAAGATAAAGATCAGATTTTGGGTATCCTACATGCTAAGGACTTGCTTAAGTACTGGGGCAGAAGCGAACATTTTCAGTTAGAACAGGTAATACGACCGGCTGTCTTTGTGCCAGAGGGAAAATCCCTGAATACATTACTCAAGGAATTTCGTGAACAACGGAATCATATGGCCATTGTCGTCGATGAATATGGTGGCACTTCTGGATTGGTGACGTTTGAAGATGTGATTGAACCAATCATTGGTGATATTGAGGATGAATTTGATGAAGATGATAGTGCCGACAATATCTTCGCAGTTTCAGCTGAACGTTTTCGCGTTAATGCAGTAACTGAAATAGAAGACATCAACGAATTTTTTGGTACCGATTATTCAGATGACGAAGTTGATACCATAGGAGGTTTGGTGATTCAAGAATTGGGTCATATGCCGGTACGTGGCGAAAAAATTACTATTGGAAAATTAAATTTTACTGTTGCCCGTGCCGATGCAAGGCGTCTACAGACTTTAATGGTAACGGTAAAAAATAGTGCTCATTCATAAACCAGATAAGGTTAAAGCTTAAACTATATTAAACTTTATCTGTATTGCATATATTTCAAGATTGGAAGGAATAATAAATCCAGTCTGATTGCGTGGATACGCACCATAACAGATTATAGTAAGCGGATATTTATTCTTTATTGCTTATAGCTACAATACGAGCTTAAAGTCAGTAGTGATTATAAAAATCTGTATCTACTAAACCGGTTAAAACGCTGGAGAAGATAGAAGTGACCAAACAAAAGGATAAGTCGGCACAGCCTATTTATGAATTCAAATATGGTGCTGTTTTAGCCAAACCTTGGCTGTACTGGCCACTTTTATTCTTATCTGCTGCTCTGGTGCCTTTTGCTTATGCCCCCTATTATCATTTCTGGCTCTTACCTGTTTTATTGGCCATATTGCTGATTTTACAATCAGTACGGCCACAATGGCGTGTTCGTTCAGCATATCTTTGGGCATTCACAGCCTATACTGTTTTACTCTACTGGATAGATATTGCATTGCATGATGTAGCTGGTTTACCGCAGATAATGGCCTGGCCATTAACTTTGCTGCTGCCCGCCTATCTGGCTGTTTATCCTGCTCTAGTATTCTGGCTACTCGGAAAATTCAGAATTTCTCGTAGCGTTCGTCATGCAATAATTTTACCGTTGCTATGGGCGTTGGCAGAATTCGTACGGGAAAGGGCACTGACCGGTTTCGGCTGGGGTATATGGGGTTATAGCCAGATAGCTGATTCACCTTTAGCTGGTTTTGCACCTTTAGGCGGAATTTTTCTGGTTACCGTATTTACTGTTGCCACTGGTTCATGGTTAGCAGAGCTGTTACTGGCTAAATCAATTAAGGCTAAAACAGGGTTTAGTATCAGCGTATTGAGTGTGTGGCTGCTCGGTGCGGTTTTATTGCATTGTCAGTTCACTCAGCCTGACGGTACGCATGCATCAGTGGCTTTAGCACAGGGTAATATTCCCCAATCTTTTAAATGGGATGAACGATCTTTACAGCCAACACTTAGGCGTTATCTTGACCTCATAAACAGTACGCACGCCAATATTGTTATTCTGCCCGAAACAGCCATTCCAGTAATGCGGCAGGATATGTCACCAAAGCAGCTAGCTGTATTTACCCAGCTAGCGCGAAACAATGGCTCTGCTTTAGCAGTTGGTATTCCTCAGTATACCGCCGATGGATCAGGTTATCTGAATTCGGTAGTAAATTTTACAGCTCCACTATCTGTCAATGGATTACCTTACTATGCGAAAAATCACCTAGTGCCATTTGGAGAATATATTCCATTGCCTTTTCTACTTGGCTGGTTGTATCGCTGGATGGATATGCCGCTAGCCGGATTTTCTCGCGGTGGTGCTGTTCAAGCACCTTTAAAGCTGGCTAATCAGCGTGTAGCCTTTAATATATGTTATGAAGATGGTTTTGGTGATGAAATCATTAATTCGGCCAGTCAGGCCAGTATGCTGGCCAATGTAAGTAATATGGCTTGGTATGGACACTCCCATGCTATGGAACAGCATATGCAGCAATCTCAGGCTCGGGCATTGGAAACAGGTCGTTATATGGTTCGAGCCACTAATACCGGTATGACAGCCATTATCAATCCCAAAGGTCAGATTGTCGCACATCTGAAACCGGATACAGCAGGTGTGCTGGAAGGTAAAATTTACGGCTACAGGGGCATTACACCCTATATGTGGCTGGGTAGCAGCTGGCCCTTAGCTATTATTAGCTTGATTTTATTATTAATAATCTATGTTTTTAGGCGTTATCGTTGTTGAATAAATTATCCTGATGTGTATAATCATTAAAATATACAATCGAAATTGATAAAATACATTATTTTACCAATGATGAACAATTCATAAATAGTGATTGAAGTACATTCTTATTTTAATTACAATGATAAATTATTAGTTGGGTTATTGATTGATTTTTAGGTAACAAACAATGTGTTGCAGTTACATTAATAGCAATAACCTAACACGAACAGAAAGGATAGGCATGAATACAGCTTTTGCATTACCCGTGCCGACTGGGCATGGTAGTTTGGAGCAATACATTCATACCGTAAATAATATTCCTATGCTTTCTCCCGAGGAAGAACAGGATTTAGCGGTACGCCAGACCGAAGGAGATTTAGAGGCTGCAAAAAAATTGATTCTGTCACACTTGCGTGTAGTGGTTTCTATTGCACGTGGATATGATGGTTATGGCCTGAATCAGGCTGATTTGATTCAGGAAGGCAATATCGGTTTGATGAAAGCTGTAAAACGTTTTCAGCCTAGCAGGGGCGTACGATTATTTTCGTTTGCGGTACATTGGATCAAAGCAGAAATTCATGAATTTATTTTACGTAACTGGCGCTTAGTACGTGTAGCTACCACCAAACCGCAGCGTAAACTGTTTTTTAATTTACGTAGCATGCGTAAATCAATGGCCGCTTTAAGTAATAAAGAAGCCCAGTCCATTGCAGATGATCTTGGAGTAAAATTGTCAGAAGTGCTGGAAATGGAACAGCGCATGACTGGTAAGGATATGTCTTTACTGGCTGAAAATGATGATGAAGACAATTTTGCACCGATAGACTGGTTAACAGATAGCTCTAACGAACCAACACAGGTACTGGCTCAGCAAGCTCATTACGCGTTACAGACTGATGGTCTGCAAACAGCTCTGGCCAAATTAGATGAACGCAGCCGTCATATTGTGGAAAGTCGCTGGCTTGCGGATGATGGCGGATTAACCTTACATGATCTGGCTGGTGAATATGGTGTTTCTGCCGAACGTATTCGTCAGATTGAAGCTAAAGCAATGCAGAAATTACGTGGTTATTTGGCTGAAGCAGAATGATGAAGTTGAATAAAAAAACCGGATTGAAGAATTTATTCAATCCGGTTTTTTTAATGAAACAATGGTTGATTGAGCTATTTTACTAATTATTATCATTCAATCGTAAAACTGAATTTATGGCATGATAATATAAAACCATGTTTCAGGTATAAGTGATGCATATTAGTGTTATCAGATGAAACACTTGAATCTGCATGAATACACTTACATTGTTCTTTAAGTCCGATGGCTTTCAATGCATCTAATATTTGGCTGACCTGATCATCCTGAACCGGTATGTGATGGCTGGCCAAATCATCTATATGTAAATGTCGTCCAGCTGTGAAGTTGGTGACGATACGAAATCCGCAAACAGTTACTGCATTTTGTTTACCTTCTTCAAATATTCCCAGCAATCTATAACCTTCTGCTTGCTGAATGGTTACCAATTCCTGAAACTGAGTGATATCCCGAATATCAGGATGTAACATATGTAATGCAGCAAAGGCAGAGCTTATTTCGGCTGGTTTCAGTTCTCGTAATTGACTGACTGGAATCTGAGAATTTGTTTCGGCAGAGGTTGAAGAATTGATTTGTTTGGTTTGTTTCGCTTCGATATTTTCCTGCGCAACAGCATCTGTCAGGCTGATTTGTCTGTGTTCCTGTTCTTCTAATAAAGCTTTGCAATCCAGAATGCGCAGATCGTTATCGCGCGCAAAATCCATCATAAAATTAAAGGCTGTGGCGCTAATCTGTTCTAACTTGCGATCGACTGCTACGCAGCGGATATTATCAACCAGAATAGGACGAACCCATTGGTGATAAGACAGCCTGTGCCCTTGATCGAAAGAAGACAATACCCCGCATAAACGTTCAGCCCAGTCACTTGGGCGAAAGCGTTTACCATTATTTGTCATGCCTTGAATAACGATTTCGTATGGATTGCAAATTAGCATGCTGGCCTCTTAACAGAAACAAATGTTTCAATGACGTATATGTATTTATTTTGCTATTAGGGTGCAATTATACCTGATTGTATCTGTCTGATGCATGTCACTTGAGTGGGGCTGTTCTAAGAATAGTGATAAATTTCAATGGGTATATGTAGTTTTATAACATTGAGGTTTGGCTTTAGGAAAAAAGACTGATTGAGGTAAAGAAATTTTCCAAAAAAAGGGAGTCGCCAATCATTTGTTGTTTTGAATTAATATTTTTGATGGTTGTGCTTAAATAATTATATTTTTGATTGTAATTGTTTAGTTTCATGCCTTATATGGGGATTGTTTCATCAAAAGATAGAGATCAAATCAACAGAACACGGCATTTGATACCTCAGTAATTTTGATACATCTTTGCAAATTTAAAAGAAAGATGTATGGTGTGATTAGTCACTGTAGATAACTGTAAACTACGCTACTGAGTTAAATATACTGGTTCAAATAAATTATGGTTCTGCCTGATTGATGATAAATAGTGAAATTCGATGATGGGGTGTTATATGAAAAAAATCACTGCAATGATTAAACCATTCAAATTGGATGATGTTCGTGAAGCATTGGCTGAGATAGGTGTACAAGGAATGACGGTAAGTGAAGTAAAAGGCTTTGGCCGTCAAAAAGGACATACTGAAATTTATCGTGGAGCAGAATATGAAGTGGATTTTTTACCCAAAATCAAAATGGAAATTGTTCTGACGGAAGAACTGGTTGAGCGTGCTATTGAAGTGATTGTCACTTGTGCCAGAACAGGTAAGGTGGGTGACGGTAAAGTTTTTGTTTCGCCTGTCGATGAGGTCGTGCGTATCCGTACCGGAGAATCAGGTGCTGCGGCGGTGTAAATACAGACGTATTATTTAATAAGGAAATAAAATGAATCAAATAAATAAATGTTTGTTAGCTGCTGTCTTGCTGATGCCATTGCCGCTCCTAGCAGGCGATTTGTCCGGCTGGTGGCGGCCACTGTCGGAAATAAATGCTGGTAATACTGCATGGGTGATGACATCCGCCGTACTTGTTTTGCTGATGACCGTACCAGGACTTGCATTGTTTTATGGCGGTATGGTGCGCAAAAAAAATGTGTTAGGTACCATGATGCACAGTTTTGTTGTGGCAGCATTGGTCAGTGTTTTGTGGATGATAGTAGGATACTCACTGGCTTTTACTCCAGGAAACGCTTTCATTGGCGGCCTAGACAGATTTATGCTGGTTGGCATGGGATTGGATAAAACCAGAGAAATGACTACCATCGTAAATGGTAGTGGTACTGTTCCCGAGTCGGTATTTATGTTTTTCCAAATGACGTTTGCGATTATTTCTACTGCGATTGTTACCGGTGCTTTTGCTGAACGTCTTAAATTCTCTGCATTATTGGTTTTTTCTGGATTGTGGGTAACTTTAGTTTACGCTCCGGTTTGTCACTGGGTATGGGGTGGTGGCTTTATGGCTGACGCACATACGCCAGTTCTTGATTTTGCGGGAGGTACTGTCGTTCATATTAATGCCGGTATTGCTGGTCTGGTAGCGGCATTGGTAATTGGTAAACGTCTCGGTTATGGCAAAGATGTTATGGCTCCTCATAATATGGTGTTAACATTAACTGGTGCTGCGATGTTATGGGTAGGCTGGTTTGGTTTTAATGCTGGTTCTGCAGGTGCGGCGGATGCTTCAGCGGGCATGGCTATGGCGGTCACTCAGGTAGCGGCGGCTTCAGCTGCATTGACATGGATGCTTTGTGAAAAATTGGCCGGACATAAACCCTCTGCTTTAGGGATGGCTTCCGGAGCCGTATCTGGACTGGTTGGGATTACACCGGCTGCTGGCTTTGTTGGTCCTCAGGCTGCACTGGTAATTGGTATTCTAACGGCGGTAGCAGCATATTTTGCTGCTGTATTTTTAAAACGCAGATTTGGTTATGATGATTCGCTTGATGCTTTCGGTATTCATGGTTTTGGCGGAATAGTGGGTTCGATCTTAACCGGTCTGCTATTCAGTAATGCTATTTTCAGAGGTGAATCCACTGTTGGCAGTCAACTGCTGGCACAAGTTAAAGACGTTGCAATTACCGTTGTTTACAGTGTAATAATGACATATCTGATTCTTAAAATAGCAGCACTGGTATGCCGTGGTTTGCGTATCGATCATGATGCTGAGCGTGAAGGCATGGATGTCAGCATTCATGGTGAACGTATTGAATAATTAATTTGTTTGTGCAAAAAATAAAACAAGCTGGCCGGTATTGTTTACGGCCAGCTTCTTATTTTTTAGACAGATTTATTTTCTTAGCGGTATAAATAGTGACGCAAAAACCGCAGTGCATATTCCACTGCCTGTGATCGGATGACGTCACGATCTCCCTTGAAAAGGTGTTGTTTGGCCCAAATGCGTTGTTTGGTAGCTAATCCGAACCAGACCGTGCCAACAGGTTTTTCAGCACTGCCGCCAGTTGGTCCGGCAATACCGGAAATAGAAAGGGCATAATCAGCTTTGGCGTCAATCAGTGCTCCTAGAGCCATTTCACGTACACATTCTTCACTTACAGCACCATAATGTCGTAAAGTAACTTCATTAACATTGAGCAAGTGTTGCTTTGCTTGATTGCTGTAAGTTACATAGCCCATATTAAACCAGCCGGAACTTCCTGGAAGATGAGTCAACTCAGCTGCCAGTAGGCCACCTGTACAAGATTCTGCACAGGTTACAGTGTGTCCGAGTTCTTCTAGTTTCGTGGTGATATCATGCAGGGTTTGTCTCATGGTGATGTTTTCTAAAGTAGTCTATGAGGCCATTGGTAGATGCATCATGGCTAAGCGTATCTGTGTTGCTCAATTCGGGTTCTATGTGTTTCGCCAGAACTTTGCCGTACTCTACGCCCCATTGGTCGAAAGAGTTTATCCCCCATACCACGCCCTGAACGAAGACTTTATGTTCATACATTGCTAGCAACATCCCCAGATTAAAAGGATTGATTTCATCTAGCAGTAAGGTATTAGATGGTTGATTACCAGGAAATACTTTCTGTGGTGCCATGATATCACGACGTTTATTGTCTAAAGTCATGAGTTCTGCATAGGCTTCAGCCAGTGTTTTGCCATGCATTAAGGCCTCAGTCTGAGCAAACGCATTGGCTACAAGTACCTTGTGTTGCGTACTCACACGGTAGAAACTATTAATCGGAATGATAAAGTCAGAGGATATCAGACGTGGCCCTTGATGAAGGAGCTGAAAAAAAGCATGCTGGCAGTTTACGCCCTCTTCACCCCAGATGATTGGCCCCGTATCAAAATCCAGTCGCTCTCCATAACGGCTTACCTGTTTGCCATTACTTTCCATATCCAGTTGTTGTAAATGTGCTGCGAGACGGCGCAATCCGTGGTCATACGGGATAATTGCATGGCTGGTGGTGGTATAAAATGTGTGATACCACAGGCCAATCAAACCAAGTAAAACGGGAATATTGTGTCTTAATGGCGCATGAAAGAAATGTTCATCCATTGCCCGACCGCCAGCGAGGAAATTTTGAAAGTTATCTTTACCAATGGCAAAGATAACCGACAGACCAATTGTTGACCAGACAGAGTAGCGACCACCCACCCACTCAAACATAGCGTATATGTGCTCAGGTTTTATGCCAAAAGCCTGTGCTTTATCAATTGCACTGGTAATAGCAATGAAATGGCGGCCGATATCAGTTTCACGCAAGCCATGCTGTATAAACCAGCTTCGTGCAGTCTGTGCGTTCAGTAAGGTTTCTGGTGTAGTAAAGGATTTGCTGGCAATAATAAAAATTGTTGTAGCAGGGTTTACTTTTTCTAATACCTGCATCAGATTGGCGCCATCAACATTGGCTACATAATGAATATTCAATCCAGATTGCTGAAACGGTCGTAATGCCAATGTAACCATTTCCGGCCCTAAATGCGAACCACCAATACCGATATTGATAATATCCGTAATACGGTTTCCCTGAGCTCCTGTGTATTCTCCACAACGAACCGCTTCGGCAAAGCTATAGGCACGTTCAAGTTCATGATGAATATCGGGAACGATATTGTGATCATCGACATAGACTTCAGCCTGAGGGGGAAGCCGGAGCGCTGTGTGCAACACTGCGCGGTTTTCACTGACATTGATTTTTTCGCCGCGCCGCATTTTATCTGTCCAGCCTCGTACATCGGCAATATTGGCCAGCTCTATTAATAATGTCAGAGTATCTTCAGTAATGCGGTTTTTGCTGTAATCCAGTAATAGGCCATTTAATTGCTCATGCATTTGTTCAAAACGATCCGGCTGTTGCCGAAATAGATCACGCATGTGCAAAAAACGGGTACTGCGCTGATGTTGATGTAGCTGTGCCCAGATGGCTGTCTGATTAATAGGACAAGATGGATTCATCATAACCGGAAAATTTTTCAGCAAAGAATAAAGGCGGAGTATACAAAATCAGGCAGATACTGTTAAGAAATGTTTGCGATAATAAGCCATTTCTTCAATACTTTCCTTAATATCATCCAGAGCCTGATGAGCGCCTTTTTTGCTTATACCTTTTGCAACAGGCGGGTTCCAACGTTTAGCCAATTCTTTTAATGTAGATACATCCAAATTGCGATAGTGAAAGTAAGCTTCCAGTTTCGGCATATATCGCACCATAAAGCGACGGTCCTGATGAATTGAATTACCGCACATTGGTGAAGCTTTTTCGGGTACCCACTCACTGATAAAGGCTAACAATTTTTCTTCCGCTTCCGCTTCAGTCAAGGTAGAAGCCCTTACTTTATCTATCAAGCCTGTACGTGTGTGGGTAGACGTATTCCATTTGTCCATATGATTAATAATACTATCTGGCTGATGAATAACTAGTACTTCAGACTGAGCTAAAATATTAAGATCACTATCGGTTATGATCATGGCGACTTCAATAATCCGGTCAGTATCCGGATTTAAGCCAGTCATTTCCATATCCAGCCAGACAAGATTTTTATCGTTTTGCATATCTTAATCTTGATTGATAACAAAACATCATTTTAGCTGCTTTCTCTAATGGCTGATAGCTTATTTTTTTACGGTAAATTAAAAGATAATTTGAAAATTTATTCTGGTTTAGAAACTAATAAATACAGGCATGGAAATTTATTAAACAGGCTAAAAGCGTGGTAAATTTCTATTTAAAAAAAGGGATTTTCGAATTGCCGCTTTTATCCACCCATAACGTACAAACTCCGCTACAATCATTATTTTTAAGCTATAGTGTGTTTTTATGGCGTTTTATCTTTCTGCCCAAACAGTCTATCTACTATTTCTTTTATTTTTCGTATCTACAACCTGTGGTCAGTTGTATCTGTCTATACGTCAGAGTAAAGCTGTATTAGCGCATCGAAGCCGCGTGCCTGCTGCATTCTTAGCCAACGTATCATTGGATGAGCATCAGAAAGCAGCAGATTATACTTTAGCCAAACAACGTCTGGCTCGTTACGAAATACTGTTTCAGGCATTGTTGCTATTGGTGTTTACACTTGGCGGCGGGTTAGATTTGTTGGCACGTCTAAGTCAAAAGTGGACACACCACGATATAGTACAAGGAATTTTGTTAATTGGTTTGTTTGCACTGGTGAATATGGTATTGGGCTGGCCATTGGCATGGTATCGCAGCTTTTGCCTTGAAGCTAAATTCGGTTTTAACAAAATGACACTAGCTACATTTATTGCTGATCAATTCAAAGGATGTTTGCTAGCTATTATTGTTGGGTTACCTTTGCTGTACATCATACTATTAATCATGCAGATTCTGATTGCAGCAAACTGGTTTGGGGGTGCATGGTGGCTTGTGGTTTGGCTGGTTTGGGTAAGTTTTTCTTTATTATTGATGTGGGCATTTCCTAAATGGATTGCTCCATTATTCAATAAATTTGAACCATTACAAGATGATGTCATGCGTGCTCGTATCGAAAATCTGCTACAACGTACAGGCTTTCACAGTGATGGAATTTTTGTCATGGATGGATCCAAACGTAGCGGACATGGGAATGCATACTTTACAGGTCTTGGGAAGCACAAGCGCATTGTATTTTTTGATACCCTTCTAAAAGATATGCAAGTAAACGAAGTTGAAGCCGTGCTGGCGCACGAATTAGGACATTTTGCTCACAAGCATGTATTCAAGCAAATGATTGTTACTTTTATACTTGCCTTAATTGTATTTGCGGTTTTAAGTTGGCTATTGCCCCAGGCGGGTTTTTATCTGGGGCTGGGTGTGCATGAGCCCAGTCATGCCATGGCCTTATTATTGTTTATGCTGGTGCTACCACTGTTTACTTTCCCATTTTCACCACTGGCAAGTGTTTTGTCTCGTAAAAATGAATTTGAAGCCGACCGGTTTGCAGCTAAATATGCCCATGCTGAGGATTTAATTCAGGCGCTGACCAAACTCTACCGTAGCAATGCTGCCAGTCTCGTCTCAGATATCTGGTATTCTCGCTTTTATGATTCTCATCCTGGTGCACGAGAACGTATTGCGGCACTTCAGACAGCAATAAAGGCACATTAGGACATTAGGAATGGTGCAGCAGACGGATAAGTTATTAACGGCGCAAATTGTTACCAGTTTCGGTCGGCGTTTTCAGGTGCGTACTGCCGCCGGAAAAATGTACGAGGCTACTACCCGAAAAAAAAGAATAGATTTTGCTTGCGGTGATATTGTGCATATCGGACATATTAACCAACAACAAGCCGTGATTGAAGATTATTTACCCCGTCGCAGCCTGCTATACCGTCAGGATGCAACACGCACTAAGCTTATAGCAGCCAATGTTACTCTGATGCTAATAGTGCTGGCGGCGGTACCTACACCAAGTGAATTGCTGTTGCAGCGGGCATTGCTGGCTGCTGAAGCGGCCGACATAACGCCACTGATTATCTTAAATAAGGCTGACTTACCTCAGAATGCTGAATGGTTGGTAAAACTAT
Organism: Snodgrassella alvi; assembly: GCF_040741455.2. Lineage (NCBI taxonomy): Bacteria > Pseudomonadati > Pseudomonadota > Betaproteobacteria > Neisseriales > Neisseriaceae > Snodgrassella > Snodgrassella alvi. The sequence continues at coordinate 1,380,841 of NZ_CP160328.2, read as the reverse complement.
CTTATTATCAGAGCCTCGGCTATAAGGTAATCAACATCAGCGCTCTGAATGATATAACTCTATTGCGTGAACATTTACAGGGTGAATGTGCTATCCTGCTAGGACAGTCCGGTATGGGTAAATCTACTTTAACCAATGCCCTTCTGGGTAAAGAGCAGGCTCGGGTGGGTACGATTTCATCTGCGCTGGATTCCGGACGTCATACCACAACTCATGCGCAGTTATATGATCTCAATACTGAGAGTCAGTTAATCGATTCACCCGGGTTGCAGGCATTTGGGCTGCATTATTTACATACAGGCGATTTGCTGCATTACTTTCCTGATATGCGTTCTTATATCGGTCAATGCCGGTTTCATAATTGCACCCACCGTCAGGAGCCGGGCTGCGCTCTCAAGCAAGCATTAGCTGAAGGTAAGCTAAAACCAGAGAGGTTGCGTTTTCTGCAAAATATCACAGATGAATTAAGCAAATGACATCTGCTAACAAACAAAAAATGCAGCTAAACGATTGATATTTCATGACGATAAAACGTCTAAACCCAATCTAGACTTTATCAGTAAGGCGTAATCGTTGTTTTTACCTAAAAATCCGTGCTTTAGTTACATAAAAAATTGATTCAAGCAGAATAAACATGATATTATCACAATCTTGCCGATTTTACGTCGGCAAGATTCTTTATTTGTGCGAGGCCAATCAATCGTAATTGGTCCCTTTATAAAAGGAAATAACTATGACTTTAGGTCTGGTTGGGCGCAAAGTAGGCATGACGCGCGTGTTCGATGAGAACGGCGCATCCGTTCCAGTAACCGTACTGGATATGTCTGCTAACCGCGTCACTCAACTCAAATCCGAAGCTACCGACGGCTACACTGCCGTACAGGTGACTTTTGGTCAGAAAAAAGCCAATCGCGTAAGCAAGGCACAGGCAGGTCACTTTGCCAAAGCTGGTGTTGAAGCCGGACGTGGTTTGGTTGAATTTGCTGTTTCTGCTGAAAAACTGGCTGAATTGTCTGCAGGTGCTGAAATCAATGTCGGCATGTTTGCAGCAGGTCAGTTGATTGATGTCACTGGTACCAGCAAAGGTAAAGGCTTTTCTGGCACCATCAAACGTCACAATTTTGGTTCTCAGCGTGCTTCTCACGGTAACTCCCGTTCTCATCGCGTACCTGGTTCAACTGGTATGGCGCAGGATCCGGGTCGCGTATTCCCGGGTAAACGTATGGCTGGTCAGTACGGTAACGTTAAATCCACCATTCAGAATCTCGAAATCGTGCGCGTAGATACCGAACGTCAGCTGCTGCTGGTGAAAGGTGCGGTGCCCGGTGCGGTTAACAGCAACGTTGTCGTGCGTCCGAGCGTGAAGGTAGGTGCGTAATGGAACTGAAATTAATTGATGCTCAAGGTCAGGTTGCAGGTGCGGTTGCTGCTTCTGACGCATTGTTTGCACGTGAATACAATGAAGATCTGGTTCACCAGCTTGTAACGGCCTTTTTGGCTAATGCTCGCTCTGGTAACCGTTCACAGCTGACTCGTGCTGAAGTAAAACATTCCACTAAAAAACCATGGCGTCAGAAAGGAACTGGCCGTGCCCGTTCTGGTATGACTTCTTCTCCGCTGTGGCGCAGTGGTGGCCGTGCGTTCCCAAATAAACCAGATGAAAACTTTACCCAGAAAGTAAATCGCAAGATGTACCGTGCGGGTATGGCAGCTATTCTGTCTCAGCTGGTACGTGATGAACGCCTGTTTGTAATTGACGAATTATCTGCTGCTACACCTAAAACCAAAGCCTTTGCCGAACAGGTGAAAAATCTGGGTATGGAACAAGTACTGTTCATCACCAAACAGTTGGATGAAAACGTTTATCTGTCCAGCCGTAACCTGCCAAATGTACTGGTTTTGGAAGCACAGCAAACTGATCCGTACAATCTGTTACGCTTTAAGAAAGTAGTGCTTACCAAAGCAGCAGTTGCACAACTTGAGGAGCAATGGGTATGAATCAACAACGTTTAATGCAAGTGCTCTTGGCTCCTGTTGTTTCTGAAAAAAGCAACATGCTGGCTGAAAAACGCAACCAGATGACGTTTAAAGTATTGTCAAATGCCACCAAGCCTGAAATCAAGGCAGCCGTGGAACTATTATTTAATGTGAAAGTGGACTCAGTAGCCACCACCATCATTAAAGGCAAAAATAAACGTTTTGGCCGTACCATCGGTAAGCGCAGTGATGTGAAAAAAGCTTATGTCAGTCTTGCGGCTGGTCAGGAGCTGGACATTGAATCTGCTGCCGCTTCTGCAGATAAGGAATAAGCACTATGGCTATTGTTAAAATGAAGCCGACTTCTGCTGGCCGTCGCGGCATGGTACGCGTGGTAACAGAAGGCTTGCACAAAGGTGCTCCATATGCACCATTATTGGAAAAACAGTCTTCAACTGCTGGCCGTAACCACGGTGGTCGCATTACCACTCGCCACAAAGGTGGTGGTCACAAGCATCACTACCGCGTTGTAGACTTCAAACGTAACGACAAAGACGGTATCGCTGCTAAAGTTGAACGCATTGAGTATGACCCAAACCGTACCGCGCATATTGCCTTGTTGTGCTTCGCCGATGGTGAGCGCCGTTATATCATTGCTCCGCGCAATGTACAGGTTGGTGCTGTGCTGGTTTCCGGTTCCGAAGCTGCAATCAAAGCAGGTAACAACCTGCCTATTCGCAATATTCCGGTTGGTACTACACTGCACTGTATCGAAATGAAACCGGGTAAAGGCGCACAGATTGCTCGTTCCGCTGGCGCATCCGCCGTACTTCTTGCAAAAGAAGGTGTATATGCTCAGTTGCGTCTACGTTCTGGTGAAGTGCGAAAAATTCACGTTGACTGCCGTGCCACTATTGGTGAAGTAGGCAACGAAGAGCAAAGCCTGCAAAAACTGGGTAAAGCTGGTGCCAAACGCTGGCGCGGTGTTCGTCCGACCGTTCGCGGTGTAGTAATGAACCCAGTAGATCACCCGCATGGTGGTGGTGAAGGTCGTACAGGTGAAGCCCGCGAACCGGTTAGCCCATGGGGTACACCGACCAAAGGCTATCGTACTCGTCGTAATAAACGCACGAACAACATGATTGTTCGCCGCCGTTACTCAAATAAAGGTTAACTGATATGGCTCGTTCATTGAAAAAAGGCCCATATGTCGACCTGCATTTACTGAAAAAAGTCGATGCGGCTCGTGCTAATAACGACAAGCGCCCGATTAAAACCTGGTCACGTCGTTCCACTATTCTGCCTGATTTTATCGGTTTGACCATCGCTGTACACAACGGCCGTACCCACGTGCCCGTGTTTATTAGCGACAACATGGTAGGCCATAAATTGGGTGAGTTCTCATTGACCCGTACCTTCAAAGGCCATCTGGCTGATAAGAAGGCTAAAAAATAAGGGATAAAACATGAGAGTTAGTGCACAACACAAAAATGCCCGCATTTCTGCGCAAAAAGCCCGTCTTGTTGCTGACTTGGTGCGTGGCAAAGATATTGCCCAAGCGTTGAATATTTTGACATTCAGCCCTAAAAAGGGTGCTGAGCTGATCAAAAAAGTACTGGAGTCTGCTGTGGCCAATGCCGAGCATAACGAAGGTGCTGATATTGACGAATTGAAAGTGGTTACCATTTATGTCGACAAAGGTCCGAGCCTGAAACGTTTTCAGGCACGTGCCAAAGGTCGTGGTAATCGCATCGAAAAACAAACTTGTCACATCAACGTGATTGTGGGCAACTAAGGAAAAGCGATGGGACAAAAAATTAACCCTACAGGCTTTCGCCTGGCAGTGAATAAAGATTGGTCTTCCAAATGGTTTGCCAAAAGCGGCGACTTTTCCAAAGTGCTGAAAGAAGATATTGACGTACGTAATTTTCTGCGCAAACGACTGGCTAATGCTTCTGTTGGTCGCGTAGTTATTGAGCGTCCGGCTAAATCTGCACGAATTACCATTTATAGTGCCCGTCCAGGAATTGTAATTGGTAAAAAAGGTGAAGACATCGAAGTATTAAAACGTGATTTGCAGAAAATCATGGGTGTGCCGGTACATGTCAACATCGAAGAAATACGTAAACCGGAAATTGATGCGCAAATTATTGCTGATAATATTGCAGCCCAGTTGGAAAAACGTGTAATGTTTCGCCGTGCCATGAAACGCGCTATGCAAAATGCCATGCGTGTTGGTGCCAAAGGTATCAAAATCATGTCTTCCGGCCGATTAAACGGTATTGAAATTGCTCGTACCGAATGGTATCGCGAAGGTCGTGTGCCTCTGCATACCCTGCGTGCTAATGTGGACTACGCAACCAGCGAAGCCAAAACCACATACGGCATCATCGGTATAAAAGTTTGGGTTTACAAAGGTGAACTGACACCAGGTGAAATTCAGGCCAAGCCGGAACAGGAAAAGAAACACAGCAGAAAGGCAGGTGGTCGAAATGCTGCAGCCAACTAGAATGAAATACCGCAAACAGCAGAAAGGCCGCAATACCGGTATTGCTACTCGTGGCAATAAAGTTAGCTTCGGTGATTTTGGTCTGAAAGCTGTGGGTCGTGGTCGTCTGACTGCACGCCAAATTGAAGCAGCACGTCGAGCAATGACTCGTCATATCAAACGTGGCGGTCGCATCTGGATTCGTGTATTCCCGGATAAACCCATTACCGAGAAACCGATTCAGGTTCGTATGGGCGGCGGTAAAGGTAATGTTGAATATTACATCGCCGAAATTCAGCCGGGCAAAATGCTCTACGAAATGGACGGTGTAGATGAAACTTTGGCTCGTCAGGCTTTCGAGCTGGCTGCTGCCAAATTGCCGATTCAGACCGTATTTGTTAAACGCCAGGTAGGTCAATAATGAAAACCAGTGAATTGAAAGACAAATCTGTTGAGCAGTTAAACGAAGAACTGGTTGGCCTGCTGAAAGCGCAATTCGGATTGCGTATGCAGCATGCCACCGGCCAGCTGGGTAAAAACAGTGAGCTGAAAAAAGTGCGTCGTAATATTGCTCGTGTAAAAACCATTTTGCATCAGAAGGATGGTGAATAATGACTGAAGCTAAAAACGTACGTACTTTGCAGGGCAAAGTCGTGAGCGACAAAATGGATAAAACCGTAACCGTACTGGTTGAACGCAAAGTAAAACACCCGTTGTATGGTAAGGTGATTCGTCGTTCGACTAAAATCCATGCCCACGATGAGCAAAACCAATACGGTATTGGTGACGTTGTTGTCATTTCCGAAGGTCGCCCAATGTCAAAAACCAAAAGCTGGGTTGTAACTGAGCTGATTGAAAAAGCACGCAATGTGTAATTAACACAACAAAGTGCTGCAATTAGGGAACGAAGTATTGCGACAATCCAATATTGTCTGTAAACTTCGTTCCTTAACTTTCAGTTTCCTGAAAGTTTCCGGCGCTCGCCGGAACTCTCCCTTCGGGACCCAAGACTGGTTTACTAGAACCGTTAAAGGTTTCAAACAGCCATAAAGAGGTAATAGGCTGTTTGAAAGCGGTAAATTAAGTTGGATTTTAAAAGGTAATAACATGATTCAAATGCAGACCATCTTAGATGTGGCTGACAACTCTGGTGCACGCCGTGTAATGTGCATCAAAGTATTAGGTGGATCTAAGCGTCGCTACGCATCTGTAGGCGACATCATCAAAGTGGCCGTTAAAGACGCAGCTCCTCGTGGTCGCGTAAAAAAGGGCGATGTATATAATGCTGTAGTTGTTCGCACAGCAAAAGGTGTACGTCGTAATGACGGTGCACTGATTAAGTTTGATAACAATGCAGCCGTGCTGTTGAATACTAAATTGGAACCAATTGGTACCCGTATTTTTGGCCCGGTAACCCGTGAGCTACGTACTGAGCGATTCATGAAAATCGTTTCATTGGCTCCTGAAGTACTGTAAGTGAGGTTGCAATGAAAAAGATTAAAACTGGTGATCAGGTGATCATCATTGCCGGTAAAGATAAGGGCAAACAGGGTAAAGTCGTACGTGTTCTCGGTGAGAAGGTGATTGTTGATGGTGTGAACCGCGTAAAACGTCACCAAAAACCAAATCCCATGCGTGGAATTGAAGGTGGTGTAATTACCAAAGATGCGCCATTGGCTATCTCCAATGTAGCGATTTTCAATCCGGAAACCCAAAAAGCTGACCGCGTAGGCATTAAAGTAGAAACTGTAGACGGTAAAGTAGTACGTACACGTGTATACAAATCTACCGGTGCTGTCGTGGGAGCTTAAGGAGTAATCAATGGCTCGTTTAAAAGACTTTTATAACACCACTGTTGTTCCTGAGTTGACCAAACAGTTCGGTTACAAATCTATTATGGAAGTACCGCGTATTGAAAAAATCACTCTGAATATGGGTGTGGGCGAAGCGGTTGCCGATAAGAAAGTAATGGAACATGCAGTTGGTGACTTAGAGAAAATTGCTGGTCAGAAACCGGTAGTAACCGTAGCACGTAAATCAATTGCGGGTTTCAAAATCCGTGATAACTATCCAATCGGTTGTAAAGTAACTTTACGCCGTGACCGTATGTATGAGTTTCTGGATCGATTAATTGCCATTGCCCTACCACGTGTGCGTGACTTCCGTGGCGTAAACGGTAAATCATTTGACGGTCGTGGTAACTACAACATGGGCGTGCGTGAACAAATTATTTTCCCGGAAATTGAATACGACAAAATTGATGCTTTGCGTGGTCTGAATATTACCATCACCACGACTGCCAAAACTGATGCAGAAGCCAAAGCACTGTTGTCTCTGTTCAAATTTCCGTTTAAGGGTTAATTATGGCTAAGAAAGCACTTATTAATCGTGAGCTGAAGCGCGAAGCTTTGGCAAAAAAATATGCTGCCAAACGCGAAGCCATTTTCGCTATCATCAATGATGCCAATGCGACTGATGAAGAGCATTTTCAGGCTCGATTGAAACTGCAGGCTATTCCGCGTAATGCTGCTCCGATTCGTCAACGTCGTCGCTGCGCTTTGACAGGTCGTCCGCGTGGTAATTTCCGTAAATTCGGCTTGGCCCGTACTAAAATCCGTGAAATCGCCATGCGTGGTGAAATTCCGGGCGTAATCAAAGCCAGCTGGTAATAGGAGTATAAAATATGAGTATGCATGATCCTATTTCCGATATGTTGACCCGTATTCGTAATGCTCAGCGTGCTAATAAAGCATCTGTAAGCATGCCGTCTTCCAAACTGAAAGTGGCTATTGCCAAAGTTTTGAAAGAAGAAGGTTACGTAGAAGACTTTGCCGTATCTACCGAAACCAAGGCGACATTGGAAATACAATTAAAATACTACGCTGGTCAGCCTGTGATTGAACGCATTCAACGCGTTTCACGTCCTGGTCTGCGTGTGTATAAAGGTTCCAACGACATTCCTTCAGTAATGAATGGTTTGGGCGTTGTGATTGTGAGCACTTCTAAAGGTGTAATGACTGACCGCAAAGCCCGTGCCAATGGTATCGGCGGTGAGTTGTTATGCGTGGTTGCCTAAGGGGAAAACATGTCTCGAATTGCTAAACATCCGGTAGTCGTTCCGGCTGGCGTTGACGTTAAGTTCTCTCCAGAAGCTATCATTGTTAAAGGTAAAAACGGCGAACTGTCCCTGCATCAGCATGCTGAAGTAAATGTAGCATTAAATGATGGACAATTAGTTATCACTGCCAACGACAGCAGTACAAAAGCGAATGCTTTATCTGGTACCGTGCGTGCGTTACTGCACAACATGGTTGTTGGTGTAAGCAATGGTTTTGAGAAAAAACTGCAATTGATTGGTGTAGGCTATCGCGCTCAAGCTCAAGGAAAGGTATTGAATCTTTCTTTGGGCTACTCTCATCCGATTAATTACGAATTGCCAGAAGGCATTACAGCTACTACACCTTCAGCTACCGAAATTATCATTGCTGGTGCTGACAAACAGGTAGTAGGGCAAGTTGCTGCTGAAATTCGTGGATTCCGTCCGCCTGAACCTTATAAAGGTAAAGGTGTACGATATGCTGATGAGCGTGTCGTTATTAAAGAAACCAAGAAAAAATAATTGAGGCTCACTGATGGATAAAAATGTAGCAAGACTGCGTCGTGCACGTAAAACCCGTGCCAAAATTGCAGCCCTGAACAAAGTGAGATTGTGCGTTTTTCGTACCAATAATCACATTTATGCCCAGGTTATTAGCGCTGAAGGTGATCGAGTATTGGCTCAGGCTTCTACTCTTGAGGCTGATGTGCGTGCCAGCATCAAATACGGCAGCAATGTAGACGCTGCTGTAGTGGTTGGCAAACGCATTGCTGAAAAAGCTAAAGCAGCCGGCATTGAAGCAGTGGCATTTGACCGTTCAGGTTTTCAATACCATGGTCGCGTTAAAGCCTTGGCTGAGGCAGCCCGTGAAAACGGCTTAAGCTTCTAATAAACTGGAGACCAGAAATATGGCAAAACACGAAACTGAAGAACGCGGTGACGGCCTGATCGAAAAGATGGTTGCCGTAAACCGTGTGACCAAAGTGGTTAAAGGTGGCCGCATTATGGCTTTTTCAGCTTTAACCGTAGTAGGTGATGGCGATGGTCGCATCGGTATGGGCAAAGGTAAATCTAAAGAGGTTCCTGTTGCTGTACAGAAAGCCATGGATCATGCGCGTCGTAACATGATTAAAGTGCCATTAAATGGCCGTACAATTCATCATGAAGTAATCGGTCGTCATGGCGCTACTCGCGTATTCATGCAGCCTGCCAAAGAAGGTAATGGTGTGAAAGCAGGTGGTCCGATGCGTTTGGTATTTGATGCAATGGGTATTCATAATATCTCTGCTAAAGTGCATGGTTCAACAAATCCTTACAATATTGTTCGTGCAACATTGGATGGTTTGTCTAGACTGTATACACCAGCTGAAATTGCTGCCAAACGTGGCCTGACCGTAGAAGAAATTTTAGGAGCAGATCATGAGTGAGCAGAAAACCGTACGCATTACACTGGTTAAAAGCTTGATTGGCACTATTGCCGCTCACCGTGCCTGCGCACGTGGCTTAGGTTTGCGTCATCGTGAGCATACTGTTGAAGTGCTTGATACCCCCGAAAATCGTGGCATGATCAACAAAATCAGCTACCTTTTGAAAGTGGAGAAGTAACATGCTTTTGAATACCATTCAGCCTGCTGAAGGTGCTAAACATGCGGCTCGCCGCGTGGGTCGTGGCATCGGCAGTGGTTTAGGCAAAACCTGTGGCCGTGGGCACAAAGGTCAGAAAAGCCGTAAAGGTGGTTATCATAAAGTTGGTTTCGAAGGCGGACAAATGCCTTTGCAGCGTCGCTTGCCGAAACGTGGCTTTAAATCTATGACAGCTCATCTAAATGCTGAAGTGCGTCTGGATGAACTGGCAAAAGTTGCAGTAAACGAAATTGATGTTCTGGTATTGAAACAGGCCGGATTGGTACCTGCAACTGCCTTGAATGTCAAAATTATTGCATCTGGCAACATTGATAAGGCGGTAACTTTAAATGGTATTAAAGCCACCAAAGGTGCGCAACAGGCCATTGAAGCTGCCGGTGGTAAAGTAGCAGAATAAGGCAAGGAAACAAGTGGCTAATCCGCAATCCGCAACAGGACTTTCAAAGTTTGGTGATTTAAAAAATCGTCTGTTATTTTTGCTTGGTGCGTTGGTTGTATTCCGCATCGGATCGCATATTCCAGTGCCCGGTGTGGATGGTGCTGCTTTGACCAAACTGTATGAAAGTGCCGGCGGAGGCATATTGAGCATGCTCAATATGTTTTCCGGCGGTTCTCTGCAACGGTTCAGTATCTTTGCAATTGGTGTTATGCCATATATTTCAGCTTCAATTATTGTACAGCTGGCTTCTGAAATTATCCCTTCCCTGAAAGCACTCAAAAAGGAAGGTGAAGCTGGACGTCGGACTTTGACGAAATATACGCGTTATGGCACTGTATTGTTGGCTACTCTACAAAGTTTCGGTGCTGCAGCATTTGTTTATCAACAAAATGTAGTGGTATCTGGCCAGTTTGAATTTTATTTGACTACCATGGTGTGTCTGGTTACCGGAACCATGTTTCTTATGTGGCTTGGTGAGCAGATTACAGAACGTGGTATTGGTAATGGTATTTCGCTGATTATTACTGCCGGTATCGCAGCCAGTCTGCCTGCCGGTATTGGTCGCTTACTAACACTGACTAGTCAGGGTTCAATCAGTTATTTGATGGCTGTTGCACTGATTGTTGGGGCATTAGCTTTGATTTATGCTGTTGTATACATCGAAAGTGCACAACGTAAAGTACCGGTGCAATATGCTAAGCGGCAAGTAGGTAATCGCATTATGCAGGCTCAGAATTCACATTTGCCATTTAAATTGAATATGGCCGGCGTGATACCGCCAATTTTTGCGTCTAGTATTATTCTGTTTCCCTCTACTCTATTAAGCTGGTTTGGTTCAGCTAATCAAGATGGATGGTTGCAGAAACTGGCCACACTTTTGCAGCATGGTCAGCCTGTTTATATTTTGCTATTTGCAGCTACTATTATCTTCTTTTGTTATTTCTATACGGCGTTGGTATTCAGTCCAAGAGAAATGGCAGAAAATCTGAAGAAAAGTGGTGCTTTCGTGCCGGGTATTCGCCCTGGTGAACAAACCAGTCGTTATCTGGAGAAAGTTGTATTGCGTTTAACCTTCTGGGGCGCAATTTATATAGCTATCGTGTGCCTGATTCCGGAAGTATTAACTTCTGCGATGAATGTACCTTTCTACCTAGGTGGCACCTCACTACTTATTCTGGTGGTGGTGACCATGGATTTTAAAACGCAAATTGCTTCTTATGTGATGAGTAGTCAGTATGAACATCTAATGAAGCGTTCTGCGATGAAATCATTATCATCACGTCGTTAAGTATTATGGCTAAAGAAGATACCATACAAATGCAGGGTGAAATCCTTGAAACCCTGCCCAACGCAACTTTTAAAGTTAAACTTGAAAACGATCATGTCGTTTTAGGTCATATTTCTGGAAAAATGCGTATGCATTACATACGTATTTCTCCTGGAGATAAGGTGACTGTGGAATTGACTCCGTACGATTTGACTCGTGCTCGCATCGTTTTCCGCGCCCGCTAAGAGTAGAAAGGAAATAATATGCGCGTTCAGCCGTCGGTAAAGAAAATTTGCCGCAATTGTAAAATCATCCGTCGCAACCGCGTTGTACGTGTGATTTGTACCGACCCTCGTCACAAACAACGTCAAGGCTAATTGGATAACCCTAAGTCTTTATGTTATAGTGACAGACTTTTTGCCCTAAGGAAAAAATATGGCTCGTATTGCAGGGGTGAATATCCCTAACAATGCCCATATCGTAATTGGCCTTCAGGCTATTTATGGTATTGGTTCGTCTCGCGCTAAACTGGTTTGCGAAGCTGCCGGCGTTGTGCCGAGCACTAAAGTTAAAGATTTGGACGAGGCTCAACTTGATGCTTTACGTGAACAAATTGCCAAATACCATGTAGAAGGTGATTTGCGTCGTGAAGTAACCATGAACATCAAACGATTGATGGATATGGGCTGCTATCGTGGTCTGCGTCATCGTCGTGGTTTGCCTTGCCGTGGTCAGCGTACCCGTACCAATGCGCGTACTCGTAAAGGTCCGCGTAAAGCGATTGCAGGCAAGAAATAATTGATAAGGAACAATAATGGCTAAAGCAAACACAGCTCGTGTGCGCAAGAAAGTACGTAAATCCGTAAGTGAAGGTATTGTGCATGTACATGCATCTTTCAATAATACCATCATTACTATCACTGACCGTCAGGGCAATGCATTATCTTGGGCTACCTCTGGCGGTGCTGGTTTTAAAGGTTCACGTAAAAGCACACCATTTGCCGCTCAGGTTGCGGCTGAAGCAGCTGGCAAAGTTGCCCAAGAGTATGGCGTAAAAAATCTGGAAGTTCGTATAAAGGGGCCGGGTCCTGGTCGCGAATCTTCTGTACGTGCGCTCAACGCTCTTGGTTTCAAGATTACCAGTATTACAGACGTTACTCCATTGCCACACAATGGTTGTCGGCCACCTAAAAAACGTCGTATCTAACAGGAGTATTCGAGTATGGCACGTTATACCGGCCCGAAATGTAAATTAGCCCGTCGTGAGGGTACTGATCTTTTTCTGAAGAGTGCTCGTCGCTCTCTGGATTCTAAATGTAAGCTGGATTCTGCTCCAGGTCAGCACGGTGCGAAAAAACCTCGCCTGTCTGGCTATGGATTGCAATTGCGTGAAAAACAAAAAATTCGTCGTATTTACGGCGTTTTGGAACGTCAGTTCCGCCGTTATTTTGCTGAAGCAGCCCGTCGTAAAGGTTCGACTGGTGAATTGCTGCTTCAGTTGTTGGAATCTCGTTTAGACAACGTGGTATACCGCATGGGTTTTGGTTCTACACGTGCTGAAGCCCGTCAGTTGGTATCTCACAAAGCCATTACCGTGAACGGCCAAGTTGTCAATATCCCTTCTTTTCAAGTAAAAGCTGGTGATGTAGTTGCTGTTCGCGAAAAAGCCAAAAAACAGGTGCGTATTCAAGAAGCTTTCAGTCTGGCCAGTCAGATCGGCTTACCAAGCTGGGTTTCTGTTGAAGAAGGCAAACTGGAAGGTGTTTTCAAAAACATGCCAGATCGCACTGAATTGAGTGGCGATATTAATGAACAGCTGGTGGTAGAGTTTTACTCTAAATAAAGCTGGTTAAGTGAGGACAGTTAAATGCAAAACACATCCGAATTTTTGAAACCGCGTCAAATTGACGTTGACACCTTGTCTGCTACTCGAGCCAAAGTGTCTATGGAGCCGTTTGAACGTGGTTTCGGCCATACGTTGGGTAATGCTTTGCGTCGTATCTTACTGTCATCAATGAATGGTTATGCGTCGACAGAAGTAACGATTGAAGGCGTATTGCATGAATACTCTACGCTTGACAGTGTTCAGGAAGATGTTGTTGATATTCTTCTGAATCTGAAGGGCGTAGTATTTAAAGTGCATGGCCGCACAGAGGTAACTTTAAGTCTGAAAAAATCCGGAGCAGGGGTTGTTACTGCTGCTGATATCGAGTTACCACATGACGTCGAAATTGTTAATCCTGATCATGTTATCTGCCATCTGTCAGAAGGTGGAAGTATTAATATGGAAATCAAGGTTGAGCAAGGACGTGGTTATGAAGCTGTGTCTGGTCGTCGAAATAAAGACGATCACAAACGCATCGGCGCTATTCAACTGGATGCAAGCTTTTCGCCTATCAGTCGTGTCAGCTTTGAAGTGGAACCGGCTCGTGTGGAGCAACGTACTGATTTAGACCGCTTAGTTTTGGATATTGAAACCAATGGTGCAATTGATCCGGAAGAAGCGGTACGCAGTGCAGCCTGTATTTTGATTGATCAGATGTCAATCTTTGCTGATTTACAGGGTACGCCGGTAGCAGTAGTGGAAGAAAAAGAACCACCTATTGATCCTATTCTACTTCGTCCTGTGGATGATCTGGAGTTGACCGTTCGTTCAGCAAACTGTTTGAAAGCTGAAGATATTTACTATATTGGCGATTTGATTCAACGTACAGAGACTGAACTGTTGAAAACTCCGAATCTGGGTAGAAAATCTCTGAATGAAATCAAGGAAGTCCTGGCTTCCAAAGGTTTGACGTTGGGTTCAAAACTGGAAGCCTGGCCGCCGGCCAGTCTGGAAAAGCCACAAGTTTGATGATTAAAGGATAATGACATGCGTCATCGTAATGGTAACCGCAAATTAAACCGCACCAGCAGTCATCGTGCTGCTATGTTGCGTAATATGGCTAATTCATTGTTGACTCACGAAGCGATTGTAACTACTTTGCCGAAAGCTAAAGAGTTACGCCGTGTTGCTGAACCGTTGATTACTTTAGGTAAAAAGCCTTCACTGGCCAATCATCGTTTAGCTTTTAATCGTACACGTGATCGTGAAGTTGTTGTAAAGTTATTTAATGAATTGGGCCCGCGCTTCGCTAATCGAAATGGTGGCTATCTGCGCATTTTGAAATATGGTTTCCGTAAAGGTGATAATGCTCCATTGGCTCTGGTTGAGTTAGTAGAGAAAGCACCTGAAACTGAAGCTGTTGCTGAGTAATCAGACTTCAAATACAAGCCAGCCGTTAGGCTGGCTTGTTTCATTTTGTTTATTTGCTCGTTAATACAATTATGATTGTGTAGAAATTTTACTTGTGAAATTATTTTAAATGCTTGATAGGTATCGACAAGTTTTATTAAAAGAAGATTTGGTCGCTTTGTCATTAAGTAAAAAATGAGGATTCACGCAATAATTAATGGGTATAACTAGCAATAATTATAAGTATAAGATGTATGGTATGAATTGAATTGTTTGCTAGGTGAATTTGTTAACACTGATTATTTAGTAGCGCTATTAAATTCTTAATTCTTAGCTAAATCTTTGTACATGATGATATTCCATCCAATCCATATATATATCTTTAGTTGAAGCTCGATATGATGTAATTAAATGTTTAAACGCAGATTAATAATTTCATTATTTTATTTATCAGTTCTCATTTGACTGCTTTGCTAGAATGGCTGCTGATAAATCGTCTTCTGCGTATAATTGTTTCCCGTAAATTAACCATTGTTATTCAAGGAGAAACTATGAAGTACTTGCGTTTGGCGTTATGTGGTTTGATTTTGTTGACTGCTTCATTTGCATGGGCAGGCCGTATTTTACCTCGCGATGTTCAGATTGTAGTGCTGAAAAATGCTGAGGGGCAACAGGTTGTATTGGGAACTGCGAAAAAGGCCTGGTTACGTACCCTGAGTCTGGGCTTAATCAATAGTAATAAAACATTTCAATTGAGTCGTGCCGTAAGAGTGCATGATGCTAATAACCGTTTTATTACTTATAATAATTTGCCTAGATTCAAGAACTCTCCGATAGCGGTACGCTTTGACAGGATGAATCAGATTCAAGAAATCTGGGTGTTGACGGATGAGGAACAGAATGAGTTGATCCGCCCGAATAATCCTCAGGTTGAATAATATTGTTAGGTGTTATGAAAAAAGTATTTATACGAACCTTTGGTTGTCAAATGAATGAGTATGATAGCGAAAAAATGCTGTCTGTACTTGCGGAAGGGCAATCTTTAGAGCGTACTGACAGAGCTGAAGATGCGGATATTATTCTGTTTAATACTTGCTCAGTACGGGAAAAAGCTCAGGAAAAAGTATTTTCAGATTTGGGACGTATTCGGCCGTTAAAGGCTAAAAATCCGAATTTAATCATCGGAGTGGGCGGCTGTGTGGCCTCTCAGGAAGGTGAGGCAATCATTCAGCGGGCGCCTTATGTAGATGTTGTTTTTGGACCGCAGACTTTGCACCGTTTGCCGCAAATGATTTTGGATAAGGAGACGAGTGGTCTTTCTCAGGTAGATATTTCTTTTCCTGAAATAGAAAAATTTGACCATTTGCCACCGGCACGTGTAGAGGGAGGAGCGGCTTTTGTTTCCATTATGGAAGGCTGTTCCAAATATTGTAGTTTCTGTGTTGTCCCTTACACGCGTGGTGAAGAGTTTTCTCGTCCATTGGAGGATGTGTTAACTGAAATTGCCGGACTGGCTCAACAAGGTGTTAAGGAAATTAACCTGCTAGGGCAGAATGTAAATGCTTATCGGGGCGATATGGGCAATGGTGAAATATGTGATTTTGCTACTTTGCTGCGTATTGTCCATGAGATACCTGGTATTGAGCGCATGCGTTTCACAACGAGCCATCCTCGTGAATTTTCTGACGCTATTATTGAGTGCTATCGGGACTTGCCAAAATTGGTATCGCATCTGCATTTGCCAGTACAGTCTGGTTCTGATCGTGTGCTAGCAGCAATGAAACGTGGCTATACTGCATTGGAATATAAACATATTATTCGTAAATTACGTGCTATACGTCCGGATTTATGTTTGAGCTCAGATTTTATTGTAGGATTTCCGGGTGAAACGGAACGAGAATTTGAGCAGACGTTGAAGCTGGTACAGGATCTGGCTTTTGATTTAAGTTTCGTCTTTATTTATAGTCCGCGGCCAGGTACGCCTGCGGCTAATTTGCCAGATGATACGCCACATACTGAAAAGGTACGTCGGCTGGAGGCTTTAAATGAAGTGATAGAGGCTGAAACGGCTCGTATTAATCAATCAATGCTTGGAAGTGTACAGCGCTGTCTGGTGGAAGGTGTCTCCAAAAAGGATCCAGATCAGTTGCAGGCTCGAACAGCTAATAACAGAGTGGTAAATTTTACCGGCCATCCACGTCTGATAAATCAAATGGTTGAGTTGGAAATTACTGAGGCACATACATTCTCGTTACGCGGAAAAATTGTTTTGGCCGAATGAATAATTCATTAGGAAAGCAGAGGAAAGCAAAGCGCTAATGAGGTTTGGAAATGCAGATCAATATGCATATAAATACAAACAAGAAGGCTGTATTGGTTATTCGATTAGCTGCAATATGGTAGTGTTTTTGTCCGGTTACCTATCTGTTTAATTGTGTTAGCCGGTTTTGTGTGGCCTTTTTTCGGTATTAAAAGGAATTGGCATGAGCCCAGTGGGTATTTCTTTTTTGGATCGTTTTTTTAAAATTAAAGAAAGTGGCAGTAGTGTGCGCACTGAGGTGCTGGCAGGCCTGACTACTTTTTTGGCAATGAGTTATATTCTGGTAGTCAACCCATCCATTCTGAAGGATGCAGGAATGGATTTCGGTGCCGTTTTTGTGGCTACCTGTATTTCCTCGGCATTTGCTTGCATGATGATGGGACTAATAGCAAATTATCCGATTGCTCTGGCACCGGGTATGGGACTGAATGCCTATTTTACCTATGCAGTAGTGAAAGGTATGGGTATTTCATGGCAAGTGGCGTTGGGCGCGGTTTTTGTTTCGGGTATCATTTTTATTATCCTGAGCTTATTTAAGGTGCGCGAGGCAATAGTGAATTCTTTACCGAATTCGCTTAAGTTTTCCATTGGTGGGGGTATTGGGCTGTTTCTTGCTCTGGTAGCCTTAAAAAGTGCCGGTGTTGTGGTTTCTAATCCGGCAACTTTGGTTAGTTTGGGCGATATTCATTCACCTCAGGTATTGATGACAATTGTTGGGTTCTGCTTTATCGTCACATTGGAGCATTTTCGGGTACGCGGCGGGATTATTATTGGTATTTTAACCATTACGGCTGTAGCTTCGTTGATGGGTATCAATCAGTTTCAGGGTGTGTTTGCACCAGTACCTTCATTAGCTCCTACTTTCTTACAGCTGGATTTTCATGATTTATTTACCATGAGTCTGGTAAGTGTTATTTTTGTTTTTTTCTTTGTCGATTTATTTGACAGTACAGGGGTTCTGATTGGCGTAGCTGGTCGCGCAGGGTTGTTAGTAGACGGCAAGTTGCCACGGGTGAAAAAAGCATTGTTAGCTGATTCTACGGCCATTGTGGTGGGAGCTGGACTAGGTACTTCTTCTACTACGGCTTATGTGGAATCAGCAGCGGGCGCGGCTGCTGGCGGGCGCACAGGTTTAACGGCGGTTGTAGTAGGTATTTTGATGCTGGCAAGTTTATGGTTTTCTAAACTGGCTGCGAGTGTTCCTCCCTATGCGACTGCTCCTGCATTGATGTATGTTGGCGTGCTGATGATGCGCAGTATGACTGAGATTGACTGGAAAGATGTTTCTGAAGCAGCGCCAGCATTTTTTACTCTGATTTTTATGCCTTTCGCTTATTCTATTGCGGATGGTATTGCCATGGGCTTTATCAGTTATGCCCTGATTAAATTGTTCTGTGGTAGGGTTAAAGATGTATCTTATATGGTATGGATAATTGCGGTTTTATGGGCATTTAAACTTTTATGGCTTGGAGCATAATGTAGTTTGGTTGATAACAGGCAGCCGTTATGGCTGCCTGAATATTTTTAGCCGCGGTCTTGAATGCTGATTGTACCCGATATGATTCGTAATCACTGATTTATATAAATGATAATGGAGAAATGATGTCTTTAATTGATGAGATTATGGACTTTAATCAGAAGTTTGTGGATGCTGAAGAATACGAGCAGTTTTTTACTGACAAATATCCTGAAAAAAATCTGGCCATTGTGTCTTGTATGGACGCAAGAATTCTGGATTTGCTGCCTCGGGCGCTAGGATTGAAAAATGGGGATGCCAAAGTGATTCGCAATGCCGGTGCTTTGGTTACTCATCCGTGGGGTTCAGTGATGCGCTCGTTGCTGGTGGCAGTCTTTGAAATGAACGTACACGAAATCATGGTAATTGGGCATTATGACTGTGGTATGCAGGAGTTACATGTACCAGATATGTTGGATCGTATGCGGGCACGTGGTATCAGTGATGAACGTTTGGAGATACTGGAGAATGCTGGTGTGGATTTTCATAAGTGGTTGACAGATTTTGATAGTGTGGAAGACGCGATTATGCATTCTGTTAATATGATACGTAAGCATCCGTTGATGCCAAGTGAAATAAAGGTACACGGTCTGGTGATCCATCCCATTACGGGAAAACTGAATATTGTGGTGAATGGAAATAAAGTATGAAGCGAGTTGGTTTGTTTGGTGGTACGTTCGATCCGCCACACAATGGCCATATTCATATTGCGCAGGCTTTTGCAGATGAATTAAAGCTGGATAATGTGATATTTATTCCGGCTGGTGATCCATATCATAAACTGAGACAGTCTAATTCAACCGCAGAACAACGGTTGTACATGGTAGAGCAGGTAATTGCTATGGATAAACGTTTCAGTGTTTCTGATTGTGATGTGCGGCGTAAAGGACCTACCTATACGATTGATACGGTTTCTTTATTTCGACAGGTATTTACACAAACGCAGTTATGGTGGTTGCTGGGTATGGATTCATTATTACAGCTGCCTAACTGGTATCGTTATCAGGCTTTATTGCAAAGTGTGAATCTAGCTATTGCTCAGCGTGGCAGACAAGGTTTAACTGAGTTGCCGAATGATTTGCAGGGTTGGCTTCCAGAAGCTTTGGCTAAGAATTTGACTACACCAGACGGTGCGGATGGCGGTCGGGCTAAATTATTACAGGCATCATTTTTACCGGTAAGTTCCCATGAAATCCGTGCAGAATGGTCAAAAGGAAAGCATGATGATGTACCGGCTGCAGTAGCCAAATATATCGACCAAGAAAACCTTTATCGGGCATAATTTGCCTGTTTTAATGCATTTTCGAGCAGGAAATGCTTTTTTACACATTAGGAAATAAACAGTATGGATGAAAATCTTATCGCTCAATGGGACAATATGGTTGCCATTTGCGTGGATGCACTTGAAGATATTAAAGGTAAAGATATTACTGTGTTGGATACTTCAGCACAAACTTCGCTGTTTTCGCGAATGATTATTGCCAGTGGTGACAGTACGCGTCAGGTAAAAGCGCTGGCTAACAATGTGGCTGTAGAATTAAAAGAAGCTGGTTATGAAATTATCAGTACTGAGGGGCTGGATAGTGGTGAATGGGCTCTGGTTGATGCAGGTGATCTTGTCGTACATGTAATGCAGCCAGCGGTGCGTGATTATTATGATATAGAAGCATTATGGGGTGGTGAGAAGCCTTCTTTTCATGCTGGCGCAGCTAAACCATGGCAGGCTGCTGATTGACGGATTCTGATTTTTTTTGTGATTGAATGAATATTACCGTATTGGCTGTAGGAACGAAGATGCCGCAATGGGTGGATCATGCGGTGCGTGATTACAGCAAAAGATTTGGCCGAGAAATTCAGTTTCAGTTTAAAGAAATCAAACCTGAAAAACGAGGTGCCGGTGTTAATGCCGCGCAGGCTATGGCAGCTGAAGAACAGCGCATTGTTGCAGCCATACCCGCACATAGTTATCTGATTGTATTGGATGAGCGTGGTAAGGCACCCACTTCAATGGAACTGGCCGATAGTTTAAAGAAATGGCAACAGCAGGGCGATAATCTGTGTTTTATTATTGGTGGAGCTGATGGCATGACGACCAATTTGAAACAGCGGGCAAATATGTTGATGCGATTGTCGAGCCTGACTTTACCGCACGGAATGGTACGGGTGTTGCTGACTGAGCAGCTATATCGTGCTCAGTCTATTCTGCATAATCATCCCTACCATCGTGAATAATTTCTTAAGGTAGTTACTGCCTCTGGTAGCAGAGCTTATGTGGCTGGAGGTGCTAATTATTTATAATTAATCTAGATTGAAATAATGTCCTGACATAGAATGAATACCCCCGAACAGGGGGTAGGCTAGTATATAATTGCGCTGCAATCAGATTGGTAGTGCTAATAGCCTATATTGTCTGAATTTATTCATAATAAGTAAAGTCTGATCATGAATCCTACCCCTCTCCTTGATACAATTGATCTACCACAGGATTTGCGTCGTTTGCAAAAAAGCCAGTTACCCCAACTGGCAGATGAATTGCGTGCGTATTTGCTGGAATCAGTAAGCAAGACAGGGGGGCACTTTGCGAGTAATTTGGGTGCAGTTGAGTTAACTGTAGCCCTACACTATGTGTACCAAACGCCACAGGACCATTTGGTATGGGATGTGGGTCATCAGAGTTATCCGCATAAAATTCTGACCGGCCGTAAAGGAAAAATGGCTACGATGCGCCAGTTTGGCGGTCTGGCCGGATTTCCGAAACGCAGTGAATCTGAATACGATGTATTTGGTGTAGGCCATTCTTCTACCTCTATCGGTGCGGCATTGGGTATGGCAGTGGCCGATAAATTGCAGCACAGAAACAATCGAAGTGTGGCGATTATTGGTGATGGTGCTATGACAGCAGGGCAGGCGTTTGAAGCGTTGAATAATGCTGGTGATATGGACGTGGATTTACTTGTTATTTTAAATGACAATGAGATGTCTATTTCTCCTAACGTTGGTGCTCTTCCGAAATATCTGGCCAGAAATCCTTTGCATGATGTTAAAGGACTGGTGAAATCAATCAAGCAAAAATCAGAAAAGGTATTGGGTATGGTACCCGGGGCGCTGGATGTAGCGCAGCGGGTAGAAAACAAAATCAAAGGCCTAATTGAAGAAAGTACCACTTCGGAAACGCTGTCCTTATTTGATAATTTTGGCTTTACTTATTCTGGACCAGTTGATGGACATGATGTTATTCAGCTTGTAGATGTGCTTCAGGATATGCGCAACCGGAAAGGGCCGCAATTATTGCATATCATTACCAAAAAAGGCCAAGGTTACAAACTGGCAGAAAATGATCCTGTAACTTTTCACGCTGTCAGTGCTTTTGATCCGGCTCAGGGCCTGTATTCTTCTGGTGCAAATGCTTCCAAACCGACTTATACCCAGATTTTCAGCCAATGGATAATTGATCAGGCGGCGGCAGATAAAAAACTGCTGGCTATTACCCCTGCTATGCGAGAAGGCAGTGGACTAGTGGAGTTTGCTCGTCGTTATCCGGAACGTTATTTTGATGTCGGAATTGCGGAGCAGCATGCAGTCACGTTTGCGGCAGGTCTGGCCTGTGAGCAAATGAAGCCGGTAGTAGCTATTTATTCCACTTTTCTGCAACGAGCGTATGATCAGCTCATTCACGATGTTGCTTTGCAGAATTTACCAGTTTTGTTTGCTATTGACCGTGGCGGAATTGTAGGTGCTGATGGTCCGACACATGCAGGTGTTTATGATTTAAGCTACCTTCGTTGTGTGCCTAATTTGGTTATTGCCGTACCAAGCGATGAACATGAATGTCGTTTACTGCTATCTAGCTGTTACCAGCTCAATCAGCCAGCTGCTGTACGCTATCCTAGAGGGGCAGGTACAGGTGTACCAGCTGGTACGAATTTGGCAACTGTAGCAATTGGTAAGGGGGTAGTACGTCGTCAGGGGCAAAGGATTGGTTTAATTGCATTTGGAAGTATGGTATCAGCTGCTATGTGTGTAGCGGATGCTATCGACGCTACAGTGGCTGATATGCGGTTTGTTAAACCACTGGATACCGAACTTTTACTTCATCTGGCTGCTGAACATGATTATTTGGTGACCATTGAAGAAAATAGTAGGATTGGTGGAGCTGGCAGTGCAGTGCTTGAAGTGCTGGCACAGCATAATTTAGTCAAACCGGTTCTCACACTGGGCATACCTGATATTGTAACTGAGCATGGTGATTCAGAACAGCTATTAGATCAGATGGGACTGAGTGCTGTCAAAATTCAGCAACACATTCTTGATTGGGTTGTTTAGTTTTTAGCTAAAATTCTGGTTTAGGCTTGGTTTCAATGTTCTAAATCTTCTAAGCATATTTGACATAAATTCTTATGGTTGCAGTTGCATATTAAATAGCAACTAATCTAATAGCCAGAAAAAATCAGGTGCTATGCTTTTTTTCAACATTATATTGATTCAATTGTTAATACATGATGATTTAGTTTAAAAACCTATTTTCGTTGGACGTTTTCTTATATTCATTTTAGTCAGTTTTCAGTAGCTAATTTTAGTTATATGCGAATCAATTCAATAATTAAATCTGTTGTTCGTCTGTTTTAATATTTCTTCATTAGCAGCTTTTTGGTTATTGCTGGTATCTTTAGTTGGTTGAAAATTTAATTTTATATCCTACATAAAAACTTTGTTGTAATGGCTTTTGCTTAGAACAAAATTTCCATTTTACGAGTAGTTGAAAGGATGCAGCATCACCTCTCTTTGGTTAAATATTGGTATTTATATTTGGAGTGATTGCCTAAAAAATGTACAATAATTCACCTCTGAATATTGTTTTCCCATAATTAGTTTACTGAATATGCAAATAGGTTGTTATCAGCTGACAGCCCCTGTTGCGTTGGCTCCCATGGCTGGTATAACTGATAAACCCTTTCGCCAGCTGTGTCGTGAGTTCGGAGCCGGCTGGGCAGTCAGTGAAATGATTACCAGTGATCCAAGCTTGCAATTTACTCGTAAAACTTTGCAGCGTGCAGATTATAAGGGTGAAAGCGGTATCAAGGTAGTTCAGATAGCTGGAAGTGAACCGCAGCAACTGGCAGAAGCTGCACGCTATAATGTTGCCCGTGGTGCAGACGTCATTGATATCAATATGGGTTGTCCAGCCAAAAAGGTATGTAATGTACTGTCAGGCAGTGCTTTATTACAGAATGAATCATTGGTTGAAGCAATTTTACAAGCTGTAGTTAATGCAGTAGATGTGCCTGTAACTTTGAAAACAAGGCTTGGGTGGGATGATGAGCATCGCAATATACTAACCATTGCCCATCTGGCGCAGGAGGCAGGAATTGCCGCTCTGGCGGTACATGGCCGTACACGTACACAAATGTATCGTGGTGAAGCGAGTTATGATCTGATTGCTCAGGTACGTCAGCAAATAAACCTGCCATTGTGGGTTAATGGAGATATAACCAGTCCACAAAAAGCCTTAAAAGTATGGCAGCAGACTGAGGCTGATGGCGTGATGGTGGGGCGCGCAGCTCAGGGGCAACCGTGGCTGTTTCGAGATATTGTGCATCATCATCAGCATGGATGTTTGCCCCCCTCTTTGACGGTAGCGGAGCATGCACAGGTTATAATAGGACATATTGTGGCTATGCATCAATTCTATGGTGATATAACGGGTGTCCGTATTGCCCGTAAGCATATTGGCTGGTACGTCGCTGCCTTACCGCAGGGCGAGCATTTTCGCAAGCAGGTCAATAGCGTGAACGATGCGAAGATTCAGTTACAGCTGATTAATGATTTTTTAGACAGGCAGGTAGCACAACTATCGGTATGGCCTTGCTCCTATCGGCAGCAGTAACTGTTTGCCTTGTCATACGAGGATAATATAAATGAGTGAAGCACCCAAAGTAAGTATCGCTCAATGTATAGAGGTCAATGTAAGGCAATATTTTGCAGATCTGGATGGAGAAACACCTTGTGCTGTTTATGATATGGTGTTGCAGCAGATGGAATTACCATTGTTGCGTTGTGTGATGGATGTTTGTGAACACAATCAGACTCGCGCTGCACAAATTCTGGGTCTCAATCGCAATACTCTGCGAAAAAAATTAATGCAGTATCATTTGCTGGACTAAGGCAGTTTCAACTGAATACTAAGGGAGATGTCATGGTGGGAATCAAACGGGCACTGATCAGCGTGTCTGATAAAACTGGCGTGGTTGATTTTGCGCGTCAGTTAGCACAACTGGGCGTTGAATTACTGTCAACCGGAGGAACTGCCAGTCTATTGGCCAAAGAAAATATAGCTGTGACTGAAGTAGCAGACCATACTGGATTTCCGGAAATGCTGGATGGGCGAGTAAAGACACTACACCCTAAAATCCATGGTGGTATTCTGGCACGGCGTGATAATGCTAAACACATGAATCAGCTTGCAGCACAAGCTATCGGAACCATAGATCTTGTATGTGTAAACCTGTACCCTTTTGCTGCAACTGTTACGAAACAGGATTGTACATTGGAAGACGCTATCGAAAATATCGATATCGGTGGTCCCGCAATGGTTCGCTCTGCCGCCAAAAACTGGCGTGATGTGGCTATTGTAACTGATAGTAATGATTATACTGCCATAATCGATGAAATCAGAAAGCAAAGTGGCCTGTCTGAGCAAACCCGATTTAATCTAGCACGCAAAGCTTTTGCTCATACAGCTCAATATGATGGCATGATTGCCAATTATCTGACACGCATTGACGATAAAAATTTATCTGGAATACCAGATTTACAAACCTTTTCCCAGCAATATAACCAAAGCTGGCTGAAAATTCAGGATTTACGCTATGGCGAAAATCCACATCAGCAGGCTGCCTTTTACCGAGATTTGCAGCCTGCTGAAGGCAGTCTCGCTAAATATCAGCAACTGCAGGGAAAAGAATTATCTTACAACAATATTGCGGACGCCGATGCAGCATGGGAAACAGTCAAGTCTTTTACTCAGCCGGCCTGTGTTATTGTCAAACATGCTAATCCTTGTGGCGTTGCCATAGCCAGTGACACTTTAACCGCTTACCAATTAGCGCTGGCGACCGATACAACCAGTGCATTTGGAGGAATTATTGCCTTCAATCGTGAAGTAGATGCGGCCACTGTAGAAGCCGTAACCGGTCAGTTCCTCGAAGTTTTATTGGCTCCTGCTTTCACAGACGAAGCCAAGGTCATCATAGCGGCCAAAAAGAATGTCCGAGTACTGGAAATTCCTTTGTCTGCCGGAGCAAATCAGTTTGAATTAAAACGTGTGGGTGGTGGTCTGCTGGTGCAGACACCAGACAGACACTATATCGATGCAGGTGATTTAAAGGTCGTAACAGCAAGAGTACCCAGCGAACAGGAAATTAAAGACTTACTATTTGTATGGAATGTAGCTAAATATGTGAAATCTAATGCTATTGTATTTGGTAAAAACGGGCAGACGTATGGTATCGGAGCAGGACAAATGAGCCGTGTCGATTCCACGCGAATTGCTGCGCGAAAAGCACAGGATGCTGGCTTCGAATTAAACGGTGCCTGTGCCGCTTCAGATGCTTTTTTTCCATTTAGAGACGGTGTGGATGTGATTGCTGCACAAGGTATCAAAGCCATTATCCAGCCCGGCGGTTCTGTTCGCGATGAAGAAGTAATAGCTGCTGCCAATGAACATGGAATTGCTATGGTGGTCACAGGTGCGCGCCACTTCCGCCATTAATTTTTTCCATGGCTTTGATACAAAAGCTACTATTTTTGTTTATCTTCTGACCAAAAATTGTAATTAAGCTAATTTATGGAACTGCTTACTTATTTATTAATAGGTGCTATAGCAGGCTTCGCTGCTGGACTGTTTGGCGTTGGTGGTGGTTTGATTGTTGTACCTATTCTGTATATCGTCTTTATGCATGCAGGTTATGGTGAAGCGGTCACGATGCATCTGGCGCTGGGTACTTCTCTAGCAACCATCATGGTTACTTCTATTAGTTCCATGCTGGCGCATAACAAAAATCATGCAGTAATCTGGCCAGTTGTTGGGCGTTTAACACCTGGTCTTGTATTGGGTTCGTTTGGCGGTGCAGCCATCGCAGATGCATTATCAGGAGAAAAACTTCAACTGGTTATTGGTATTTTTACCCTTATGGTTGGTATCAATATGTTTCGCACCGCCTGCAGTCAACAAAATTTACAGCAAACTCAGTTGGTTAATTCTCGCTGGCACTGGTTGGCAGGTGTAATCATCGGTATTGCGTCAGCTTTGTTTGGTATTGGCGGAGGCAGTCTAACTGTACCTTATCTAAATCGAAGCGGACTAGCTATGCAGCAAGCTGTAGGTACTTCTGCCGCATGTGGTCTGCCAATTGCGCTTGCTGGTGCCATAGGCTTTATGTTTTTTGGTGCCCATGAACAAATTCATATTGAACATACCATAGGATATGTTCATATTTATGCGTTTATTGGCATCAGTTTCATGAGTTTTATCACAGCCAGACAGGGTGCTAAAGTGGCGCATTATCTTTCACCTAGAAAGCTGAAAAAATGTTTTGCTTGTCTGCTGCTCTTCATGAGCCTGTATTTTTTAAGCAAAGCTGTATTGTTATAACTGATAAGCGAGGTAATAAATGGCTTTAAACGTGCAGATCTTACCCGTAACACCATTTCAACAGAATGCTGCATTATTATGGGATGATGTCAGCAAAGAAGCCGTATTAACCGATGTAGGTGGTGAAGCTGAACGCTTACTGGAGGCAGTAGAAACACATCAGCTGAACTTAAAAGCTATTTGGTTAACACATGGGCACCTTGACCATGCAAGCGGCGTAGAAGAATTAACTACCTTGCAGCCGGTACCCGTTTTGGGGCCGCATCAAGCTGACAACTACTGGTTGCAGGCGTTGCCAGATGTGACTGCCAGTTATGGTTTTCCCATTAGTCAGCCATTTATACCAACACGCTGGTTAAAGGAAGGAGAAGCATTAAAAGTAGGTGAGCATACATTTATCGTTTTTCACATACCAGGCCACACTCCAGGCCATGTTGTATTTTACAGTCAGGCTAATAAATTGCTGATAGCAGGTGATGTGTTATTTCGAGAATCTATCGGCCGTACAGATTTCCCTGGTGGTAATCATTCTGATCTAATCCGCGGTATTCAGGAAAAGCTATTATCTTTGCCTGATGATACCCGCGTATTACCAGGCCATGGCCCCATGACTACCATAGGTCACGAAAAGCAGCATAATCCATTTTTGCATTAATCTAACCAGCAGCCGTATTTTCTAATGAACTTATAATATAGACAAAGTTTTTTCGCGAATAATATATAGAAGTTCAGGTGAAAAAACACTATCTATATGATATTAAATTGCCGCCGAATGAACTTTTTATCAAAATGAATCTTAGTTATGCTTAAATGCCTGTTACTTTTTTATTCCATGGTGCGACCTTCAACAACAGCAACATTCCCGGAATAGCCAGAAAAAAGCATAACCAGAAAAAGCTCACATAACCTAGCCAGTTAATCAAATATCCAGTAGTAGCATTAATCAATGTTCTAGGCACAGCAGCCAGACTAGTAAACAGTGCTAGTTGAGTAGCAGTATAAGCAGGATTAGTTTCTTTGGCCATGTAGGCCACAAATGCTGCTGTACCCAAACCAACACCAATAGCTTCAAATCCTATAACTAAAGCCAAAGTAAAAAGCTCTTTAGAACCAATATGGATAAAAGGCCCCTGACTGGCCAGCCAGGCAAATCCTAGGATAGAAAAAACCTGAACTAGACCGAATAACCATAGCGCCCGATTTATACCCAGCTTAATCATCCATATACCGCCAAGAATTCCGGCGATAATTGTTGGCCATAAGCCAGCATTTTTGGCTATCAGACCAATATCCATCTTACTAAAGCCCATATCCATATAAAATGGTGTGGCCAGAGCGGTAGCCATACTGTCACCAAGCTTGTACAAAAAGATAAAAAACAGTACCAGTAAAGCACTTTTAACACCTTTTCGTGCAAAAAATTCTTTAAAAGGCTCAACTACAGTTTCTTTAAAAGTTTTGGGTACAGTTATCGGTAAAGTGGGTTCGTGAGCTAAAAATAAAGTCATAAATATACCCGGCAACATAAATAACGCAGTAATAGCAAATACTGTCGGCCAAGGATAGATATCTGCCAGAATAAGAGACACAGAGCCGGGTACAAGAGCCGCAATACGATAAGCATTTACATGGATTGCATTGCCCAGTCCTAGTTCACTATCAGGCAATATTTCTCGCCGGAATGCATCCAATACAATATCCTGACTGGCCGCAAAAAAAGCCACAAACAGAGATAAAATTTTAATGAGATTCATATTTTGCTGGGGACTGAGCAGCATATAACCGAGAATAGACAACAATAAAGCTGACTGTGTGACAAACATCCATCCACGCCGCCTTCCTAACCATGGAAATTGCACGGCATCCATTAGAGGGGACCATAAAAATTTCCATGTAAATGGCAGACCAATAATAGAAAACAATCCTATAGTCTTTAAATCCACACCTTCATTACGCAGCCAGGCAGGAACAAGATTTATCAGAAAGTACAGTGGCAAACCTGAACTGAAACCTGTAAACACACAAATCAGCATATGCTGACTAAAAATTCGCTGCCAGATAGATGGAGGCGATTGATGAGCGTTCTGAGTCATACAGCAATAATCCAACAGCAAATTACATATGTCTAAGAGAATGCATAAATCCGAATTATTTATGCAGAAGTATAAGTTACCTAGCCAGCAAGCTGACAATTAAACGCTATTGTACGCCAGATTTAAACAAGACAAAGGTTGCAATAAAAGCTTAATTTAGCTGTAAGCCAACATTATTCATGTATAGAAAAATCATGAAATTAGGCAACACAAGATCATTCAGAGGGAGAGTCTGAAGTAGCAAGAAGTAGCTCATCTTCATCTTCCTCTCCTTTTTGATAATATTCAGGCAAATTTTTACTGCTTTGTATCCCTAGCTGACGCAGCTTTTGCGCTCTGTTCACTAGGTTACCACGCCCGTTAACCAATTGCCCCATGGCTTTCTGAAATTGTCCTTGAGCCTGATCTAGATTTTTTCCAACACCTTCGAGAGTGTTCACAAAGCCAACAAATTTGTCATACAACTTACCGCCTTCTTTTGCAATAGTCAGCGCATTCTGATTTTGCTGTTCACTACGCCAGATATGAGCAATAGTACGTAATGTTGCCAGTAAAGTGCTGGGCCCAACCAGCATAATCCGCTTTTGGAAACAGTCATCGAACAATTGATTATCCTGTTGTAGCGCGAGTAGATATGCCGGCTCAACAGGAATAAACATAAACACAAAATCGAGTGTATTAAGCCCATCAATTTCATCATAACATTTAGACGAGAGTTCCTTAATATGATGGCGCACAGACTGAATATGTGCAGCTAGCGCTTTCTCCGCACTGGCTGCATCTGTTGCCTGAGTATAACGGACATAAGCTGTCAGTGAAGTTTTAGCATCAATAACAATCTGTTTATTCTCAGGTAAATTTACCAACACATCCGGCTGCAAACGACGCTGACGACCAAACTCATCAATAATCGTATTAGACGCCTGTAGAACGTACTCACGTCCTTTTTGAAGACCAGAATTTTCCAATACCTTTTCCAGAATCATCTCGCCCCAGTTACCCTGATTTTTATTCTGAGTACCGGCTAAAGCATCGGTAAGCGCTTTAGCATCACAATGCAATTGAGCATTGAGCTGCTGCAGATGTTTTAGTTCATTTTCCAGCGTTGTACGTTCTTTTGCCTCTTTTTCATAAGTATGCTGAACCAGTTGACTAAATCCCTGCATACGCTCATGTAAAGGATTCAGCAACTGACTAAGACTAGCCTGATTCTGCTCACTAAAACGTTTACTTTTTTCTTCCAGAATATCATTAGCTAATGACTTGAATTGATTGCTGAGACTATTACGCGCTTCGTTTAACAAAGCCAGCTTCTCCTCAAAGGCTTCGCGTTCAAGCTTAAGTTGCGTGTTAAGACGACTGTTTTCAATTTGTATATGCTTTAATTTTTCCGCAGCATTTATATACTTTTCTTCACGAATATGCCAGTCCTCAGAACGCAGTTGCCAGTCCTGTAACTGCTGTTCTGCTGCAGCCAGATTGATGGCGGCAGACCGCAGTTGTTCACATTCTGATTGAAATGCTTCCTGTGCAGTAGTTAACTGGACATTTACTGCTTCTGCAGCACTCAAGCGTTTGTATACAACTTGTAATTCTTGACGACACTGAATCAGTTCTTCATCATTGATCTGTTTATTTTGCTTAAGATAATTAACTTCTGTCTGTACACGAATCAACTCATTCAAGGCTTCTGATAACTGCTTCTTTACGGACTGATATTCTTGTAATGATTTGTATCGATATGCTAAATAGATAATTATTGCAACAATGATGAATGAAACAATCCAAATAAAAGTAAAAACAGTCTTCATAATAAAATAAACCGTGAAATCGATTTAACGAAGGTAACAGGATGGGATCATGGCAGTAACTATCCAAGAATTAATAAATAGAATTATATTTAAAAAATATAGATTAAATTAATTTATAAATTATTTTTTTAAGATTTTAGCTATAACAATTTTTAAGATGGGCAAAATCATGAGCCTGAGCATCTTTATGTGAATAACTGACTACCATATCAGAACTGATAGGCCATGAAATGGATAGTTCAGGATCATTCCAGCGAAGAGTACGCTCACATTCTTTAAAATAAAAATCAGTTGTTTTATAAAGAAACTGAGTATCATCCTCAAGAGCTAAAAATCCATGTGCAAAACCTGCAGGAATCCAAAACTGTCGATGGTTGACAGCCGATAGTTCTACTCCATACCACTGCCCAAATGTTATAGAATCAGGTCGAATGTCAACAGCTACATCCCAAGCCCTGCCTTGGACTACTCGAACCAATTTTCCTTGTTCGTGTGGTGAAATTTGATAATGTAGACCCCTAATAATACCTTTATGGGACAAAGAATGATTGTCTTGAACAAATTCAGGACTATGTAGATGACGTTTATTTAAAGTTTCTTCAAAAAGTTGTTGATTAAAGCTTTCCATAAACCAGCCTCGTTCGTCCTCGAAAACATGAGGCTCAATTATTAATAAATCTTTGATAGGAGTGTCAATTATATTCATAATCAATTATTTATGATATTCGTTGTATAATTTTAATAAGTATTGTCCATAGCTGGTTTTATTTAAAAATTTCCCACGCTCATATAGTTGTTCAATTGTTATCCATTTGTTATGGAATGAAATTTCTTCTAAACATGCAATTTTTAAACCCTGCCGTTTTTCAATAGTCTGTACAAATTGGCTGGCATCTATCAAAGAATCATGTGTACCTGTATCTAACCATGTAAAACCTCTTCCTAACAATTGAACATTTAATTGTTGTTGACTTAAATAAAGATTATTTATATCTGTAATCTCTAATTCGGATCTTGCTGAAGGACGTATAGTTTTAGCCATTTCAACAACCTGATTATCGTAAAAATATAATCCGGTAACAGCATAATTGGATTTAGGATGGGAAGGCTTTTCTTCGATTGAAAGTACTTTGCCATTTGCCCCAAACTCTACAACACCAAATCTCTCAGGATCGTTAACATAATAACCAAATATAGTAGCGCCTAAAGTCTGATTACAAGCAATTTGTAATTGTTGTCCAAAGCTTTGGCCGTAAAATATATTATCTCCTAAAACTAAAGCTACGTTTTCTTCTCCGATGAATTCTTCTCCTAAAATAAATGCTTGGGCTAAACCATCTGGAGATGGTTGTATTTTATATTCAATTTTAATCCCAATAGAGCTACCATCATGAAATAGTTTCTGAAAATTTGGTAAATCCTCTGGAGTAGAAATAATAAGTATTTCATTAATTCCAGCCATCATCAAAATAGATAACGGATAGTAAATCATAGGTTTATCGTAAATCGGTAATAGCTGTTTTGAAGTTCCTAATGTAATAGGATACAGCCGCGTACCAGATCCTCCAGCAAGAATAATACCTTTCCGTTTCATGATTTTCTTTCTGGCAAGTCTTAAGCTAATGTAAAAGAGGAATATTATAACCTAAATGTAAATTTTTCAGATTGATTTTAACTAAGTATATTAATTTCGCATGTGCATTAAAAAGTGTTTTATAGCGAATTATTTTGTCAAATTAATAAAAAGCAAACCTTATTAAAATTATTTAGGTTGTTAACTAAATTTCAATTTAAAAGTGGTATATAGTCAATAAATACTGTTTTATATATATACTTCAAATATTATTATATTGTTTTTTTATCCAATTTTTATATTCTCCAGTTTGTATGTTTTTTACCCATACTGGATTTTCAATATACCATTTAACAGTTTTGGTTAAACCTGAGGTAAAACTTTCTTTTGGTACCCAGCCTAGTTCATTCTTAATCTTACTAGCATCTATTGCATAACGAATGTCATGTCCAGGCCTATCTTTAACATATGTAATGAGATCTCTATACTTATTAATTCCAATGGGTTTTTTTGGAGCTAATTTTTCAAGTAGATCACATATTTGGTTAACAACATCGATGTTTTTTTGTTCGTTGTGCCCACCAATATTGTAGCTCTCACCGGTTTTACCTTTTGTCAAAACGGTATAAAGTGCTCTTACATGATCATCAACATACAACCAATCTCTTATCTGCTCACCATTACCGTATATTGGTAATAATTTGCCGGATAAAGCATTCAAGATACTAAGCGGTATAAGTTTTTCTGGAAAATGATAAGGACCATAATTATTAGAGCAATTTGTAAGTATAATGGGCAGACCATACGTGCGGTACCATGCTCGAACAAGGTGGTCTGAACTGGCTTTACTGGCAGAATATGGTGAGCTAGGTGCATAAGGTGTCATTTCTGTAAAAAAAAGACTACTATCTTTGAGGTCTCCGAATACTTCGTCAGTAGATATATGATGAAAACGAAAAGATAGCCGTTTTTCTTTACTTAATTTTTGCCAATATATACGAGAAGATTCTAGTAAATGGAATGTTCCTATTATATTGGTCTGAATAAAATTTGAAGCCCCATTAATTGATCTATCGACATGTGTTTCTGCCGCCAGATTCATTACTGCATCAGGTTGAAAATTATCAAAAATTTTGGCTAGGGCATAGGAGTCAATAATATCTGCTTGATAAAAATGATATCTTGGATTTCGTGCTATTGACGATAAAGATTCTAAATTTCCAGCATAGGTTAATTTATCTAAGTTCAAAACCTGATGATTTGTATGTTCGATCAAAAATCTGATTAAGGCGGAACCTATAAAACCAGCTCCGCCTGTAACTAATATATTCATTTCATTCCTACAACATTTATTTCAGAAAATCAAAAATAATTAATTATTTTGAAATGGCTCTTGTAAAAGGGATAACGCTTTATATATACGTATTATAAAATTTTGCACATGAGAATGCACTCTATAAATAATGTGTGTTATAGAGGTCTTAAATTTTGGGTATATTTTCACCATCAATTTGATTAAAGTATAATTAAAAGGAAGTATTAAAGTTTTTGAGGCTACTGGATGGTTAAAAAGCGGATTATTCTTGCTATGCCAAAGCATAATGATATTTTTGCTGAAATAATAAAAAATTTGGAATATTATCAATTTGATGTTACATTTGTAGATAGCAACCCTAAATATATTAAAAATTTTAGATATAAAAATGTTTTAGATAGAATATTTCATTTAGTACGTAAAATCTTTTTTAGGGATTATTCATATAAACATTTGCTTAAAGAAAAATTGTTAGTCGATAATACAAAAATGTATTTATCGTCTAAACAATATGATTATGCTTTAATCATAAGACCTGATACTTATCCTTTAAAATTGTTGCAACTCATTAAAACAAGGGTTACTAAATCAATGATAGGATATCAGTGGGATGGTTTAACCCGGTTTCCAGCAGTTTTGGCAACTATTGATTTATTTGATAGTTTTTATGTATTTGATTCTAACGATATCCAAAACAATGATTTTAAGAAATTCCATTTGAGTGGAATAACAAATTTTTATTTTGATGTTAACAAACCTGCACCTATTGGTCATACCGGAAAAATTGCTTATTTTGTTGGGTCACATATAGATGAACGGATAAGTGCAATTGATAGTTGTGCATTTGAATTAAATAAAAATAATATTCAATTAAAATTCATAATTCCAACAGACGATCCTTGGAAAATTTCTAAATATAAACAAAAAAATCTTATTACTTTTGGAGCTAAAAATAAATTAAGCTTTCATGAAAATATATCTAATATTAATTATTCAGATATTTTAGTTGATATAGTTAATCCCATACATCATGGTTTATCATTCAGGGTTTTTGAAGCAATATATTATCAAAAAAAATTGATTACAACTAATCCATTCGTTCAATATTATGATTTTTTTCATCCCAATAATATAATGATTTGGGAAAAACAAAATTACAATCTTTTATCAGAATTTCTTGCTAAACCGATGGTTGTAATTGATTCTGAAATCATACAAAAATATAGTTTTGGCAATTGGATAAAGAATATTTTAAACCTAGATTCATATCAAAAAATTACCTTACCACAATAAAACTAAATATTATTAAATAGAGTATATTAAAAAAATTAACATACTCTATTTATACTAATGATATAACAAATTTATTCAGATACTCTTAATGGAGATGATTAATATCTATAAAACAAGTATGAGGATACTGTTCTAATAACGAATTTTCATAAACAGCTTTATTTTTAAAATAATTATTTGCAAATAATTTTACTTTTTTCTTTAATATAGAACCTAGTATTCCAATATGAAGACGATCTGTTTCAATGGTCTCAAAATTCGACAAATAGCCAGCTAAACTTAACGAAACATGTTTAGCTAGATGTTTATTAGACCATAGACTTCCATTCCAAGATAAAGAAATATCCATATTGTTTCTTGGTAAATCGAATAGATTTGCTGATTCTCCATCAGTTCTAAAGCAGTATGCGGTGCCTATTCCTTTTTGTTCAAAATTTGAAAAATAGTATTTCGGGAAATAAAAAGCCATATCATCAGATAAATATACATTATCCATATTAGCTTGGCTAGAAATACAGTTATTAAAGGAATAATTTTCTCTACAAAGAATCTTTAAATTTCCAAAAGTTTCATTCAATAAATTAGGATACCCTAAAACTGTATGTGGAAGAACAATACAGGAATTATTCTTGACAGATTTTAAAATCTCTTTATACATTTCATCGTATTTTCCTTCAACTAAATTACCACCACCAGCAAATAATATGGTTTGATTTTTGAGTAGTGATGTATCATTTATTATTTCATAATTAAGATTTAAAGAATCAAATAATAAATAAGTAGAATGAGCTATCAATGCATCACCAGAATTGCCAGGATTACTCCAATAATAAAATTTTTTATCTAAAAACAACGTCAATAAATTAATTATATTAATTTTTTTTATTTTTTCTTCCATTTTCTTATTGTATCCCTAATTTTTGCTGCAATTGTTTTCAGAGGAAATGATTTTCTTCTTAAATACCACACATTGCCTTGAATATCATTTATTTTATGATTTAATTCATTAATTTTATTTGTTAATTCAGTATTTTTTTTATCCATTTCGTTTAAAAGTAAATGTAAAATACCATAATTTGCTGAATTATCAGATAAAGCCTTTCTAACAATTGAGTTTCTATATTCTATCTGATATTTATGATGCAGGTTTGCCCCCGCGCAGACTGAATTACCATATATATTATTAGAAGAAGCCCTTAAATGATAAAAAGCCAATTGTTCATTTATAGAATGTATTTCACCTATTCTAAATAATCTTAGATTGTAATCCCAGTCCCCTAGCACTGGAAGCTGATCATTGAATTTTCCGATTTGCTTTGCCGCATTCATGCGAATTAACAGACAAATTGGTGGTGTAATATTTTGTCTTAACAAGTACCCTATATCTATAGTTTGTTGCCAATGAGACCAATCTTCTGTACGTAACTGTTTAACGGTGTCTACATTTATTTCTTCATATATAACTAAACATTTTGTTACAACAGCGACTGCATTTTGGTTGGAATTTAAATGATTTACTGTTTCTTGTAAAAAATTATAATGCCAAGAATCATCATCATCATGTACGACCATGAATTCTTCAGTGGCAATATCAAAACCGCAATTTGATGCAGCTTCCATTCCTAAAGAAGTAGAATTATGAATTACTGTTATTTTGTCTTTTAAATAAGGTAAATTAATCTCAACCAACTCATTTACTTCTTTAGCATCACCACCATCATTGATTAAATATAAATGCCAGTTAGAATACGATTGTTGAATTACACTTTCAAGAGCCCTAGTTAACAATAAGGGCCTATTTTTGGTCCTCATTATAATAGCAACTGAACCATCCCTTTTCAGATTGTCAACAGTATTGTTTTCAAAATAGTTTATTGGATATAATTGTTGATTTGCTGATTTTAACATAATTAGTTTTCAATAAAATTTTTAATTAACTTAGGATATTCATTAAAATATTGGAGGGCAAATTGATATACTTGCGGTTTAATTTT
This sequence comes from Snodgrassella alvi, assembly GCF_040741455.2. Taxonomy (NCBI): domain Bacteria; kingdom Pseudomonadati; phylum Pseudomonadota; class Betaproteobacteria; order Neisseriales; family Neisseriaceae; genus Snodgrassella; species Snodgrassella alvi. Next base: position 1,344,129 of record NZ_CP160328.2, on the reverse strand, counting down.
TTTACGATTTTCTTTCCAATACTGAATTGTACCACATTGCCATCCTCCCGGTCCCCCAAATGAAAATCGGACTTGTTTTATATTCTGAGGTAATTGTTGGTTTATTAAACATTGCATTATTTGATGATCAAAAAGTGCAGAATGTTTAATTCTTCCCAAATATGTTTGTTCGTATCTAAGAGGAGAAATACAAACTTGAAAAATTGCTGCTTTTGCAACTTCGGTATTGATATAATTTTTTTGCAAACCATAAACGGATTTATTTTTTTTCCATTTTTCAATTGTACTTAACACACCTTTCTGAAAGATAGAAATTTTTTGGAGATATTGTTCAATATAAATACTTTTTTTATCATCCTTTAAACAAGGATAAATATCTTTCTCATCTTTCTTATAACCTATGGTAGTTTCATGATCTGCTGAATGTAAGTTTTCTAAAATATTTACACAATTTTGATATAATTTTTTTTCGGATATAGAAGAAAAAATATTAAAAAAAGCAGCTTTCATTGGACCATTTTTATAAAGTCTTCCTGAAGCAGTTTGTCCAAATAACCCATAATAGAATCCATATATTTTACTTTCGATACCCATATGTGAACGAAATTTACTCAATGCCAATTGAATTGAGCCACTCCAACCTAAATCTATTATCGCTATTTTTTTATTTACTTCAAATAACCCTTCTTGTTTGAAATATTCTATTGATTCTGTATATTCTTCTTCAAATTTTTTTAACAAAATAGAAGTTAATTCTTGTTGTATAAATATTTTTAATTTGTCAATTTTTTTAAAATCAAAAGCATTTTTGATTGAACCAAATTTCTGAACAAAATTAGTATTTAAGATATCTTGCGCATCGATTCCTAAACGATTAAAATATGTTATATAAGTATCGGTATGTTGTAATGATTCATTCACTATTGAAGTCAAAGAGTCACTTGAAAGTTTTCCATTTTGTTTAAGTTCTATGTAATATGTAGGAAAGCGTAAGACTTTCCTTGAAAGATAGAGATAGCTGGAAGTTGTATTACATTCTTTATCTAAATCTAGTAATTGCCATACTTTCTGAATTAATTGTGCATCTCTTGCACAAAAATAAATGTGGTTGATTTCATTTTTTTTAATATGTTTTTTTAACCATGAAGTATAACTATATAAAATTAAAGCCCCAAGTGTTTCCCCTAAACCATTCCAGAATGAATCTTCATTAAACTCTTTCAAAGAGTAGATACCATTAGTTAAATGATACACCTTATTCATTAATGAAAAAGGGACTACTTCTTGACAAAGCTGTGCACCTAATCTTCTTTGTCCTAAAAATCGCTTATAATGATAAGTATTTATATGAAATTTTCTAGGTTGTATAACATCTGCAACTTTATTATCGCCTATATGTAATATTTTATAGCCTGTATTGTTTTCTAAAACATATTTCCAAATTCTTCCACTATGTTTTGATGATAATAAGTCAGATGAGACATATAATTCGTCATATAAGTTTAAATGATTCTTTTCAAGAAGAGTTTCAATAAATTGTTTAGATAAATAAATATCAGAAACAAATATAATTTTTTTACCAAGCTTTTTTAATTCTAAAATTAGTTTTTTATTATCTTCTATACTGATATTGCTATCTATCTCGGCTATTAGCTCTAGCTTTTTTGCTTTATTTAGTAAACTTGTATTATATTTATTTGTATCAAAAAGATAGTCATAAATCTCATCTAATGTCACTTCATCTCTATTTTTTTGACGATGCAAAATATCTCGTATTTGTGCTTCTGCTAGGAGTCTATTTCTAGCAAAATCTTTTAAATTACTATTATTCACTTGGAGCTGATTTTCTACGTAAGCGAATAAGTCAATAGGACATTCAAATAATCGAGTTAAAAGCGTATCAAAAATATCAAAAGATATTACTTCAAAGTCATTAGATTTTTCTAAAACATTATTAATATATGTTTGATCAATTTTTTGTAAATTTTGCGCATAGTATTGTTGCGCAGAGGTAAGAATAGATTGAAAGTCGGTTGAATTCATAATGCGTCACACCAAAAACCTAATAATCATGATAACAATATTTCACAATTTTGCTTACTTATTACTTTGCGTCAGAAAAATTGCTAGTTGTAAAATTTATTTAAATCAATTTTTTAGTATAACTTTTTACGAGCAAATTGTATATAAAAAATCATATAAAACAAAAAATTTATAGGTATTTGTTATATTTTAATAGTTTACCTTATTAAGCTTATGAGTAAAGGATTTGTTCTATCCAGTTTTTGAAACTATATTTTTGGAATATTTCTGCTTTTATTGGTTTAAAAGGTTCTTTTAGAAAATCTTTAATATCATTATGTGTTTTATCTTCCCATATATATATATTTTCTGGATGATAGAAATCATAATTTTTAACATATATATTTGTTGTAATTAATTTTTTTTGATAATAAAGAGCTTCAAAATGACGAAAAGAAAGACCATGATGTCCTCCAACTACAAAGTCGACCAGTATATCTGATGAATTCACATTTTTTAAATTTTCAAAATAATTAATTCGGTTTTCTTTGCCAAAAATGATATGCTTAGATTGATAGCAATTAATATCTTTTCTTTTGCTTGTAGGGATAATAAACTTTGTTTTAATTCCATTGGCAGTAAGATTTGTTATGCATTGCTCAATTGCTTGTACGCGACAAGTTTGATGATCTCCAATATAATAAGCCTGCATCACATCATTTTTTATATTTTGGGGCGTAAGCATATCAAAATAAAAATTTGTAGTCTTATGTAGATGGTATTTTTTATATTCTTTATTTATTATATCTGTATGATCGAATATATAGAACTTATCAAATAAATGTATAAGATTTATTACCGGAAATCTTTTAAGTCCATCCCATTGATATCCTATAAATTTAATTTTGGTTTGCTGTTTTAACATTTCTAAAACACTTTTAGGGTATAAATCTGGTCGGATAACAATAGTGTAATCATATTGTTTGTTTCCAATTAGTAATTCTGCTTTATTTAAACATTGTTTCGCTTTCAATTTTTCTTTGTAATTATTGTTACGTAAGGCATGCTTTATAAAAAAATTGGATATTCGGTCTTTGATGCTTGCATATTCAAAATCTAATATGCTATCCACACGAAATACTTCATACCCATGAAATTGCAAATTTTTTGCAATTAAGTCTACGATACCATTACTTGGTGGCATGGCTAATAAAATAGTTTTATTTCTCATGAAACAAATTCAAACTAGAGTTTTTGGCAATTTGAAACTAATTATTTTAAGTGTTGTGTTTTTTTTAATCAATCTTGCGAGATTATTTGGTATTAAATTTTATTTAGAAAGTTTTAATTGATTACTAGACATTGTTTATTTTCTAAGAATAAATATGTTTGTTTATAATTAAATTTATTATTATCTAATATAGATGTTCTCATAATTTTAATATTAACTAATCAATATTTTTATTATCAATAAATATGAATCTTTTTAAACTTTCCATGCAAGATTTTCTTGTTTTGGTAGAATATACTTAGTTATGATTGATGTGATGATTTAGGCTAGATAGGATAATTAGCTTGGATAATTGCTTGTGGTGTTTAATATTTTAAAAGTTTTTGTATTTGAAAGATTTTGATTAATACAATGTATTAACGATCTATATTAAACTTATATAACATTTATGTTTTGATTGTTCTAGGTAACGAATGAAAAAAAGTAAAGAAACCAATGCCTATTCACCGAAGAATCTGTATAAGAGGTTGTTCCCCTATATGCGGGGACTTGTAAAGTATTTCTTTATCTCTGTGCTGGCTATGGTTGTGGTAGGGGTAACAGGGCCTCTGTTTGCTTATTTGTTGAAACCAATCATCGATAATGGATTCGTCGAAAAAAACATGGAAGCCATGAAATGGGTTCCATTTGAAATTGTCGGTTTATTTATTTTTCGTGGTATTGCTAATTATATTAATGAATACACTAGTGCATATATTTCGAATCAGATGGTTCAGGTAATTCAGCGGGATTTGTTTGCCAAAATGATGATGCTTCCAATCGGCTATTATCAGGAAAATAGCCGTGGGCGTATGATGTCACGGATTACGAATGACGCCAAAGGGATTACTGCAGCCGGTTTTGATGTGATTACTGTGTTTGCTAAAGACGGTGTTACCGTTCTTGGTTTATTAATCTGGTTGTTTTATCTTGATTGGCAACTTACGTTAATTACTTTTGTGACCATTCCTTTGATTGCGTGGTGTGTAAGGATTATTAATAAACGCATCCGTCGATTGGTTACACGAAGTCAAAATGATCTTGGTCAGGTGATGCAGATTTTGTCTGAATCCATTGATGGTACTCGTGTGGTACGTATCTATGGCGGTCAAAATTATGAACAGAATCGTTTGGAAAAGACAAATAAAGCATTACGAAGCCTTGCAGTAAGACGCCAGTCTTATACTTCTATAGGCAGTGCTGTGACGCAATTATTAATTGCAACTTCTTTATCGATTATTTTGTATGTTGCTGCTAAAAGAGCCAGTCATGCAGGATTTACTGCCGGTGATTTTATGTCTTTTCTATCAGCTATGCTGATGATGTTTGATCCATTAAAGCGAATTACTAATATGTCTAGTGTGTTGCAGACAGGTTTGATGGCTGCAGATAGTGTTTTCCATTTTCTGGACGAGCCTGAAGAAAAAGATCTTGGGGTAAAACAGCTTGTTTCACCGATAGGTGATATAACTTTTAATAATGTAACATTACGTTACGGTGAAGCAAATAAAAACGCGATTGATCATTTGAGTCTGACGATTAAACAGGGCAGTGTAGTTGCGTTGGTTGGTGAGTCGGGTTGCGGTAAAACCTCTACAGTTAATCTGATTCCAAGGTTTTATGATGTGACTAGTGGGCACTTAAGTATTGGTGGAATTGATGTAAAAGATTTTGAATTAAAAAGTCTCCGCTCCCAGATGGCGCTAGTTAGTCAGGATGTTGTTTTGTTTAATGATACTATAGCCAATAATATTACTTATGGCTGCCCTGAGGCTACAGAGGCTGATATTATTCAGGCTGCAAAGGCCGCTAATGCTTGGTCTTTTATTAGTAATATGCCTGAAGGTTTACAAACTCAAGTAGGTGATCAGGGGATGAAACTTTCTGGTGGTCAGAGACAGAGACTAGCCATTGCGCGTGCACTGTTAAAAGATGCGCCTATTTTAATTCTGGATGAGGCTACTAGTGCACTGGATACAGAATCTGAAAGGTTGGTTCAATCAGCTCTGGAAACTCTGATGAAAAATCGGACTACAATTGTTATTGCTCATCGGCTTTCAACTATTGAAACTGCTGACAATATTGTGGTGATGCATCAGGGTAGAATTGTTGAGCAAGGTAAACATAAGGATTTGTTAGCCAGAAACGGTCGTTATGCAGTGCTACACCGTATGCAGTTTGGTGAAAACAGAAGTTCAGCTGATGTTAACATTTAGTTATTGTAAATAATTGATTTTCATGTTTTATTTTGATAATGCTTATTTTTCAAATGTTGTTGATTGAATTTTTAATGATTAAACTGTACTGATTTTTTGATAATAGTTCGTATATACAAAATACAAGATACGGTTTTTAAAAGATTTACGTATCTGTATTTTGTATCTCAATCCTTTCATTTTCAATTAAGCATGTAAGGTTTTAGCCTAGCTATATTGGGCAGTAGCTTCAATGTTATATAACTGATATTTCTTTGTAAGGTGAATCGTCCAGAATATTTTTTATCCAATTGGCAAAACTGTATTTCGATATGATATCAGGATGAATGCTGATTAATGGTCTGACTAAAAAATCACTTAATTGCTGCAAGTCTTTTTCTTTTGTCCAGATAAAAATGTTATCAGGATGGTAAAAATCATAATTCTTTATATATGAATTATTAGTTATTAATTTTTTTCTATAGTACAAGGCTTCAAATACTCTAAATGATAAGCCATTGTGTATCGGGTTAACGATATCTATAAGTATGTCAGCCTTATTAACGTGCTTTAAATTGTCTTCAAAAGAAATATTTTGAGCAATTAAACATATGTTTTGTTCTGTATATTGGACTGCTTTGCTTGCTTCGGAAGGGCGCAATTTGATATTGAAATCTAAATTCACGCCATTTTCTATCAGTGCTTTTGCACAGGTTTGGAGGGCTTTTGTTCTGTTGTCAACATGTAATCCTACGAAGTAGGCAATGAGCCCTTTATGGGGTACTGGTTGTGGATGGTACATGTCAAAATAAAAATTACTCATCCCTTTCAAATGAAATTGGCTATATTCCGGATTATTTACATCTAAAGGATCAAATACAAAAAAACGATCGAACAAATTTATTGTTGGAACGGTTTTGGGAAAGCGTTTGATACCATTCCACTGATAGCCTATAAATTTCTTTTTTGTATGGCTTTTCAGAAGCTCTAATGTTGCGATGGAAAACAGATCCGGACGTATAACTAGTGTATAGTCATAATTATGATTTCCTAGTGTATTCTGGATTTTGTCATATAGCTCCTGGTGATAGATTTGTTCTTTCAGTACAGCTTTATAGGTGAAGTCGAACAAAAATATTTTTCGGATAGTATTAATGATATGCGTTTTCAGACTGGGATAATGAAAATTAGCTTCAATCTTTTTTTTCAGTGTTTCTGAAGTACTGTCAATAAAGATAACTTTGTAATTATGATATTCTAGATGAGTTTTGATGGCACAGGCGAAGTCGCTATAGCTCGACATAGCTAGAATAATAGTTTGTTGCGGCATTGTTAAATTACTTTTGGAGAGTTGTGGTTTTAAATTGTTGTGAATCTGTTAGGGGTTATTGGTTAAGTTAGATCCGTATTTTAGCAGTATATGTAGGTTTCAGTGGTTTTAAGAGAAACAATATCTGTGAATTGTTTTGTGGTTTTTGGTTATAATTTATGAATAAATTATGATTTCGTTGGTATGGTGTTGAATAAATGCTCAAAACCTTTTTAATAAATCTGGATCGACGTTCAGATAGGTTAATTTTCGTTAAACGGCAATTGGGGAATTTGGGGATTGATTTCGAACGAATCAGTGCTGTTGATGGTAATTGTTTAACGGATGAGCAGAAAGTATTTTTAAATCAGCCGAGATTTGCCTTAGAGTGTAAACGTAAGGCTGTTAACGGAGAGTTTGGCTGTGCTTTATCTCATCGAGCCGTCTGGCAGCGGATGGTAGATGAGAGTATTCCTTTTGCTTTAGTGCTGGAAGATGATGTTCAGTTGAGCTCTGAGCTGGTTTCTTTAATTGCTGAAGAAAAAAATTATCATTCATTTGATTTTTTGAATCTGACTTTGAAGCGCCCATATTATGATATTGATGCTGTGGAAATTAAAAAATCACTTTCCCAAAAACAACTTATTCGTCCAGCATTTTGGCAAGTGATAAAGCGTAAAGCTTGGCGGATGATAGAGGTCAAGGCAATTGTTAAGTGGAAAATTTATCGTTTACATGCTTTGCATAATGGGATGATTGCCTGTGAATGTGATTTTGCTCCCTCTCTAGCTTGTTGTTATATTGTCTCTTTGCAAGGGGCAAAACAAATGCTTTTGGCCAGTGATAATCTTTTTTATCCGATCGATAAAGTTTGGCATTATTGTGGTGGTTTGTTAAAAGAGGGATTTCTGGCTGAACCATTGGCATTTCAGTCACTGGATTCTGATATTCCTCATCGAGTGCGCTTTAAATTGACATTTTGGCAAAAATTTATAAGATTTTTTGTGAAGGGGCGACATTGGCGACGCAGACTGGATGTAATACGCATGTATGGTTGGTCGCGGTTATAATTAATCTCGTTCATGTTTGAGAATATCAATAATGGTTAAACTGGGTAGGGAATATGCTTGGCGTGCGAAGAATCGTCGGGTTGTGGTACCGCTAGCTGAAGTGGTAACGGAAGAAATGAAAGCTTCTGTTGCTGATGGGGTGACAGTGGTGGCTTATCATACGGATGATGAGTTTTATACGCATGAAGCGAAACGGATGTGTGCTTCTGCTGAGCGTTTAAATATCAAAGTTAAAATTACAACGATTTCCAGTAAGGGGGGATGGGAAGCTAATACTTCTTTTAAGTCGAACTATTTGATGCATGAGCGCGATTTGGTGAGTGGTCCGATGTTGTATGTCGATGTGGATGCGGTTTTCCATGTTTCACCGTTAAAATATTTGGCTGGTCTGGATTGTGATATAGCTGTTTATTATGATTTGGGTGATGGTCATTTAGTTTCGGCTACTTTATTTTTTCAGGATACAGCTGCTGCCAGACATTTATTGGCCGAATGGAACCGTCAGTGTATTGCTCAGCCGACAATATGGGATCAAGAGGTATTACAATCTGTAATTGCGGCAGACCAAGCTTCTGCACATCCTCGCTATAAAGTTGCTCATTTGCCAGTGGGCTTTTGCTGGATTTTTGATCGTGAGGATAATTTACTCGCCCCCAAACAACGGGTTTATATAGAGCAGTTGCAGGCCGCGCGCGTGGTTCATGAAAATCTGCGAACCAATGGAAAATTGTTTTCTATTCGAAAAAGTAAGGTACAGCGCCGGATGGATAGGATTCTTGAAATTGAGAATATTTTGTTCCCAAACCGACTTGATGGTTCATTGTAGATGGTTCATTGTAATAAATATCTGTAATGAAAGTAACAGATGATTTCTGCTTTAGTAATTAATCTGGAACATTCTGCCGAGCGACTGAGATTCCAGCGTCAGCAGCTGACTCATTTACAGATTCCCATGCGGCGTCTGGATGCGGTGAGTACGAAAGATATATTATCTGATCAGTATGAGCATCAGGCAAATGGTTGGGAGCGTAAATTACGTCCGGCAGAATTAGCCTGTTTTTTGAGCCATAAAGCAGCCTGGCAATTTGTTTTGGAAACTGGTCAGCCTTGGTTAATTCTTGAAGATGATGCGTTGCTTTCACATAAAACGGCTGAACTTTTGACAACAATATCTTCTCTGACTTGTGAGTTAGATTATGTGAATCTGGAAACTAGGCACCGGAGAAAGTGGCTGGATCGAAAAAGCTTGGCTTTGATTAAGGGTTATGAATTGCGACGTTTATATCAGGATCGAACAGGTGCTGCTGCTTACGTTTTATTTCCATCAGGAGCACGTAAGCTGTTAAACAGAGCGCAGTTTACGGCTCCGGCATTGGCTGACGCTTTTTTATGCCGGTCTTATGACTTAAATGGCTGGCAGGTTTATCCGGCTGCTGCCATTCAACTGGATCAATGTGCTAATTATGGTTTGAACCCTCCTGTTTCTTTTGTTTCAACGATAACACCTGAAAATAATGTTAAACCACAGGCTAACCATTTTTATCATTATTTATGTTTTAAATACCGTCGGCTGGCGGCGCAGTTACGTATGGGCTGTCGTCAGCTGTCTGTATCAAGATGTGCGCAACGACTAATGGTACCTATTATACAAAGTGATTTTGAAGAATAAGTTTGTGGGAGATGAAGGATATTTTCGCTGATATGGGCAAAATAGAGTTAAGTATTCTGATTCCGGTATTCAATGTAGGAGTTTATCTACCTGAATTGCTGGAATCTTTATTGCCAAATTTGCCGGCTAATGTTGAAGTGATTTTTTATGATGATTGTTCGCAGGACGACTCGCTGGCTATTATCCGAAAATATCAGCAAATTTACCCAGATGCATTTATTCGCGTGTTGTGTGGTCAGGAAAATAAAGGTATTACGCAGGTACGCCAATGTCTCTTACATTCAACTCAAGCTGAGTATATTTGGTTTATTGATTCGGATGATAAGGTTGAATCGCTAGCAGTCCAACAGATTATGGGTATTTTGAAACAATACCATCCAGATGTGCTTCTATTTGATTATGATGTATTTTTTGATAATACTGGTAAGTTGAAATCGAAGGAGCATTTATCGATTGCTCCGGCCAATACTTTACTGCATCAGAAAAATGGAAACTTGTTCCATCTTGCTATTATGGATGGAAAACATTATTTCTGGAATAAAGTTTTCCGACGCCAGTTGGCGACAAAAGTTTGCCGTTTTACTATTCCTGCCTACGAAGATATTGCGAATACACCTAGTCTGCTGCATGAATGCCAAACGTATTTTTATTATCCGCAGGTTTTGGTGCATTATCGTATATGGCCAAATTCTATTGTGCAGAAAATGAGTCCAAAGCAGGTTTATGGTATTGAAGCTTATCTCACTCAAGCATTTTATGCTGAAACTATTGTAGGTGATAAGAAATGTTGTGCTTATTTGCTGTATAAGGCTCATTTGTACTATTTTCGTTTATGCCGGAAGCTTGCTAAAACAGCTATGCCAGAAAAAGAAAAAAAGGCAATTTTGCACAAGGCAGCTGAGCTTTTTGTCGTGAAACGTTTGTCAATTCGTACAACAATTTTGTTGTTGCTGCGTACTCATTTGTGGGATAAAGCGGCTAAATTGATGTTGAAATCAGCTTTATTTGCCTTGACGCATAAATGAAGTTTTTTAAATAGCAATTATTCTCCCTGTTTTTACCCAGGTATGGATTAGTTGTTTTTCGTCGTCCCAGTTATGTCCGGTCCAGCCTTCACTAGTAAAGTTGTGAATATATACGGTATTTTTTGGGTACTGCTGGCAAATATAATCAATGGCAAGAAGTCCTGTACTAGGTTGACGGAAACCCAGTGAGTCGGCACAGTGGCGGTAAATGTTGCTTGGTATGGTGTTGATGAAATATTGATCCAATTGCGATTTTTTTATCCATTTGGGAAAACGCCATAGGTATTTTATGCGTTTATGCATAGGGATGTTCTGGTAGCGACTATAGAAAATATCTTTTTTACTATAGCGGAAAAATATTTGAGTTTCGGGTTTTAAAAATTGATGTTCGATTACCAGATGTCTAATCTGGGTGTAACCATTGGCAATGAATATCCAATCTGCTTTAAGTGTGCAGTTTGGATTGGGGTTGTTAAAGCGGACTACGATGTCATCATGCTGAATCAGGTCTGCTATGGAGTTTTGTTCGTCAGCATTACCAATAATGAAGAATTTACTGTGAGTCTGAACTGTTTTCATAGTGGTTTGTTATTATTGCCAATAATTTTTTAGCCAAGGAGCCGGTAAAATTTTACGGTACCATTTACCTCCGCCACCTTTGATGGCATCTGGAGGATTAACTTCGCCATGAAAAACGATGATTTTACCAAAATCAGGTTTTTCCGGTGCTTGCCATATTGCATAAGGCATTTTTTTTAATACATTGTACTTATAGCTCAGGCACCAGTTTTCTGGCCAATAGCTAAGTTGATGATGTTCACGCACATACCATGATAAAAAAGCCTGTTCATGGCGGAATTGTTGCCGGATTTGTTGAAAATGATTGCGAAAATAATCCATTAAATCTGGTATTGCACCAATTTGAAATCTATAAACAGAACTGTTGCCAACTTTGCGCCAAGGTTTTTTCCAGTCACGGATAATCCAGACTTCATCGGGACGGCTGGATGGCTGGGTGAAGAAGCAATCAATGTTATCGATGATAACGATATCTATATCTAGAAATAGGGCTGTGCCTTGTAAACCAAACAGGTTGGCACTAAAAGTGGTAAGTTTATTCCAGCCGCGTTCTGGTAAGCCTGCAGGCAAGTTTAATGGTATCAGTGGATGGCATTGAATTGCAGGATGAATGCCGCTCGCGTCATCTGTCAGGCAAATCATGGTAAATGGCAGGGTCAGATTACGTTTTACCATGTGATATAGTCGGTTGACATATTCCGCGCCATATTTCTGCCCCCATTTCATACATAATATGTAATTTTGTGAAGCTTTGTTCATTGATTGCTGTATCGGGCGATTTTGAGGTTTGCAGTATAGCATTTTAGTATTTTGGGCTGCTTGATCTATTTGAGTTGAGTTAATTAAGAGCTGCTGTTTTTTAACTCTTTTGGTTGTTATATGTTTATTCGTAGGTTCAGGCTATTTTAATGCTAAACTTGTTATCCAGCTGCTAAGTTGTAATGGTTTTCTGTTAAGTTTAGGCTGTTGTGGAGGTGGATGGAAATGGATTTAAAAACTTGATTTGGTGTAATGAATTTTTATGCATGGCTGGATGGTTTTTAATCTGTTTTACATATGTTTTATCCGGCTGTAACTAAGGATTGTAAATGAAGAAACTTTTATGGATATTGTTTAAGAGTAATCTGATTGTACGCATGTTAGTGTGTATGATTATTGGCGCGTTTATCGCGGCTTTTTTACCGCAATACGGGGTTAAACTGGAATTTCTTGGCAGGGTATTCATTCAGGCTTTGCGTGCTGCTGCACCTATTCTGGTTTTCGTACTGGTGATATCTTCGATTGTCAATAATAAGTTTGATAATGTTTCCAGTATTAAGTCGGTGGCTTGGCTGTATGCTATAACGGTGCTGATTTCTGCAATACTGGCTTCAACGGTGAGTTATTTGTATCCACTGCATTTGGTGATGGATGTGCCGCCGGCTTCCGAGAAACCGCCCGAAGGTGTAGCTGAGATTCTGATGAATATTATCCTTAAGTTTGTGGATAATCCGATCGATGCATTGGCTACTGGCAATTTCCTCAGTATCTTAGCGTGGTCGACGGCATTGGGTATTGCTTTACGTCACAGTAGTGAAGCAACTAAATCGGTAATTAAAAACTGGTCTGATGCAACTATCTGGGTAGTACGGCTGGTGGTGGCCATTGCCCCTTACGGAGTTCTAGGTTTGGTGGCTTCGCATTTTACTAGTGATGGTCTGGCTAAATTAAAAAATTATCTTGAGTTGATTGGAGTATTACTTGGTTTGATGGTATTTGTGGCCTTGGTAATCAATCCACTGATTGTGTTTTTGAATTTCCGTAAAAATCCTTATCCACTGGTATTTACATGCCTGCGTTATAGTGGCATTACGGCGTTTTTTACTCGTAGTTCGGCCGCCAATATTCCAGTAAATATTCGTCTGGCTCAGCGTATGCAGTTGCCCGAAGAAATATACTCACTTTCTATTCCTTTGGGTGTAACGATGAGTATGAATGGTGCAGCTATTACAATTACGACGATGACGATGGCTACTGTGCATACTTTGGGTATGGATGTAAGCTTTATTCAAACATTATTGCTGAGTATTTTGGCTACAGTATGTGCACTTGGTGCTTCCGGTGTACCGGGAGGTTCATTACTGCTGATTCCAGTAGCGTGTAGCATGTTCGGAATTGATCCAGCCATTGCAGCTCAGGTTGTGGCCATTGGCTTTGTTATCAGCGAGATTCAGGATTCTGCCGAAACTGTTCTGAATTCTTCCAGTGATATGCTGTTTACTTCAGTGGTATCGTTGAAGCAGCAAGGTCGGGACCCTAGTAAAATTGAACTACTGCCAGAATAATTTGTTATCAGTTTTTTTTAAACCGCTGCATGTTTCCTGCAGTGGTTTTTTTGTATTTGAATTGAATATATTTGTAATTTGGTGAAGAACGGAATAACTTAGTCTCTGTTGTGTATTTTAAAGACGGGAAGTTTTATGGCGATACCTGTTTCAATTTTGAATCTGGTGCCGCGTCGAGACAATGGTACGGCAGCTTCGGCAATACGGGATATGTTGCGTCTGGCACAGGTAGCCGAACAGCTGGGGTTTGTACGCTACTGGATTGCTGAACATCATAATATGCCGATGGTGGTCAGTTCGGCGACACAGATATTGATCGGCCATACGCTGAGCCATACGCATCATATTCGTGTAGGCAGTGGCGGTGTGATGTTGCCTAACCATAGTCCGTTGCTGGTGGCTGAACAATATGGCACTCTAGCTACAATTTATCCGCACCGAGTTGATCTAGGGCTGGGGCGAGCGCCTGGAACAGACAGAGTAACCGCTGCTGCTCTGAGGCGCCAGTTGAACGATGTTTCGCTTAAATTTGCGGATGATGTGGTGCAGTTGCAACGTTATCTAGGTGATGAGCAACAGCAGGGGTTAGTAAAGGCTTATCCGGGTATGGGCACTCATATTCCCTTATATATATTGGGTTCTAGCACTGACAGTGCATATCTTGCAGCCAGTCTGGGTTTGCCTTATGTCTTTGCGGCGCATTTTGCTCCGCGTTTTCTGGATGAAGCAGCTGCTATTTACCGTGAGCGATTCCAGCCGTCTGCTCAACTGGCTGCACCTTTTTTTATGCTCTGTCTAAATCTGGTGGCGGCTGCTACTGATGATGAGGCTCTTTATTTACAAACGACGCAGTTGCAGTCTGTGCTGGGGCTGATTCGGAATAATCGGAAAGCGCTGCATCAGCCAGTACCGTCTATGGATGGTTTGTGGACAGCTGAAGAAGAAGCCTACGTACGAAATTTTACCGCTTGTACTTTATTGGGCGCACCAGAAACAGTTAGGCAGCAGTTAGAAGGATATGTCTTGCGTTTGCAGCCGGATGAAGTGATGGCAGTCAGCTATATTTATGATATGGATAAGTTGCTTGAGTCTTATAATATTTTTAAGACAGTGGCTGATAATGTTGGTTAAGTATGGTTTGGGTAGGCTGAAAGTTAGTATTTCGTAGTGAGTTATGATTCAGATGTGGCAAATTTTAGTCTAGTGTTGTGGCATTATTTGCCCCAAATCAAGTGTTATTTGATTATTTTTATCATTTGCCTTGGTATTTTTTGCTGTAATATTACAATTATTCTCAAAATGTAAGCAAAATCGGGAGTCTATGCATGAGCAACGATGTTATTAAGGTTTTTGTGGGTTGTGACCCGAATAACTGTGATCTGGAGCAGATGATGGTGGTGGATTACAGTATCCACAAACACACATCGCGGCCGGTAGAAATCGTCTGGATGCAATTAAGTCATGATCCGAAAAGTCCGTGGTATTCTGATCCACAAACGGGTGCAGGCTGGCATACAGAAAAGTGGGCAACGCCATTTTCCGGTTTTCGCTGGGGGATCCCAGCCGCCTGTAATTATGAGGGACGCGCCATTTATATGGATGCGGATATGATTGTATTGGCTGATATAGCGGAATTGTGGGCACATCCGATTGAAGGCGAAGCGATTGTTGCGGCTAAAGAAGTACATGATCATGCTAAGGGTAAACGATTTACTCGATTGTGTACTTGTGTCTGGGATTGCGCCAAAGCTAAATCGATTTTGCCTGAGCTGGCTAGTTTGCGCGCTGACCCTGATTCGCATAAGAAAATGATGGCAAAGTTTAAGCAACATCCGGAATGGGTACAGGCTTATAAGGCGGCTTGGAATTGTGTCGATGGAGAAGGGATGCCGATTGAACAGATGAAAATTTTGCATTATTCAGACATGGGTACGCAGTTCAGTCATAAATACTCCATACCGCGTCTAACCGCTGCTGGTCAGAAACATTGGTTTGACAGTGATATTTTGCCTCATCCGCGTAAGGATCTGGTTGAATTGTTTGATCAGTATTATCAGGAGGCGCTGGATGCTGGTTATAAACTGGAAAATTATGCTGTTAAACCATTTGGTGCATTTCCGAAAGAGTCACAAGTTGGTTATGATGGTAATGAAGTGACGCGTCAGAAAAAACAGAAATCTTGGCTTTCGCGCGCATGGCACGGTCTGACCGGTCGCGCTTAAACAAATTATTTGAATAAATCTGGTCGTTTGCTATCCTAGCTAGCGACCGTTTTTTTTATAATTATATTTGTAAATTATGAGTAACTGTGAAAATTAGAATGACTGTTTAGTTGTTCCGATACTTGAAACGCATGTCTGGTATGAATAGACTTGAGCAAACTCTCAGGAAAAGATATATATGGAGTATAGCTACATTTCCAGTGGGTCGACATCTATTAGCCAACGTGTATGAGGGTTGTTTTTTTCCAGATGCAGGAGCCAATTTTGCCATAATGAAATGCTGTGGTGTAGGTCGCGCCGGTTTTTACTTTCTAGAAATACTTGTGCGCGTTCGTACCCAGCCAGTCGGGCCATCAGCATCGGTACTGGACCGAACACATTGACATTGGCAGGTAAGGCATGCTGCTGCTCGATTCCTTGTTGTGCTTGCCGTAAAAGCTGTTGCGCCTCATTCATGGTGCGAGCGTCTGCGCGGATGGCGGCTATATAACTAAATGGCGGCATGCCCAGCTCTTGTCTTTCTGCCAGTTCTGCCGTGGCGAAAGTTACATAATTCTGTGCCGCCAAAGCTTGGTACACTTTGTGTTCCGGTTGACGCGTTTGTACCCATACTTCACCAGAGCAGTCGGCTCTGCCGGCTCTGCCACTTACCTGCATTAATTCGGCAAATAAACGTTCAGGAGCACGGAAATCAGCGCTATAGAGACTGTTGTCTGCATTTAAAACCACCACTAGATTGAGATGGGGAAAGTCATGGCCTTTGGCCAGCATCTGGGTGCCGACCAGTACATCTACTTCTTTACGCATAATAGTGTGATAGATTTCCGACCAGTCTTGTCGGTGGGCTGTGCTATCACGGTCTACCCGCAGAATGCGTGCACTAGGGAGCAAATGCTGCAGGTATTCTTCAATGCGCTGAGTCCCTTGTCCAACGGCGGTCAAGTCCTGATTGCCACATTCCGGGCAGGATGGGGGTATGGGCTGGTGAAAATCACAATGATGGCAGCGTAGCTGACCTGCATGCTGATGTAAAACCAGTTTGGCGGAGCAATTCGGGCAGCCGAAAGTATGACCGCAAGCATCGCAGAATAAAGCTGGGGCAAAACCCCTTCGGTTTAGGTAAACCATGCTTAAACCACCGCGAGCGACATTGGTTTGCAGTTTTTGCTTGATGATATCGCTGATACCATTATCCAGTGGTAAGCGGCGGATATCGAGTAAATGTATTTGTGGCAATTGGGCGTTGGTGTGTGCCCGCTCGCTCAGTTGCAGTAATTGGTAATCTCCGTGCCGCGTTTTATACCAGCTTTCTAATGACGGAGTGGCACTACCCAGTACCACTGGACAAGCTGCCTGCCGCGCCCGCCAGACAGCCAGGTCACGGGCCTGATAGCGTAGTTCGCTTTCTTGTTTAAATGAATAATCGTGCTCTTCGTCGACAACAATCAGGCCTAGATTAGGCATGGGGGTAAATATGGCCAGACGTGTACCGATAACCAGAGCTGCCTGCCCCAGAGCTGCCTGAAGATAGTTGGTGGTACGTTGTCCGGCTGCGGTCTGGCTGTGTAATATAGTAGTAACTGTATGTGGAAAACGCTGGCGTACCCGTTGCATAAGCTGCGGTGTGAGGTTGATTTCGGGCAGCAAAAACAGTACCTGTTTACCTTGCTGCATTATATTGGCCATGATGTCGAAATAGACTTCGGTTTTACCACTGCCAGTAATGCCATACAATAGAAATGGGGCAAATTGTCCACATCTGGTTTGTACTTCTGCACTGGCTAGTTGCTGTTGCTGATTGAGCTGATGCCGGCTGGTCGGTACAGGTCCACAAGCCGGTATGTGACTGGCTTCTATCCAGTTTTGTTGTTGCCACTGTTTAAGATATTGTGATGCCTGAGTATGTATGGTTTTAAGCTGGTGCAGAGTGGCTGGAGCGGCTAATAGTCTCTGCCATAATGCATTTTGTTTATGATAACGAGCCGGAGGTGCTGGCTGGATGCGTCCAAGGGCATTGAGGCTGTAAATGTGTTCTTGTTTCGGTAATGGCACGGCTTGAGGCTGACGCAGACCTTTGGGTAGGGCCGCCATCACGGCTTGTCCAAGAGGATAATGATAATAGCGCGCAGTAAAGCTAAGTAGTGCACGCCAGTCTGCGGGCAATTGCCAGCCATCCGATAAAATGTTCTCAATGGGTCGTATTTTGCTAAGGTCTATTTCCGGCTGTATATCACTTTCCCATACTATGGCTGCTACCAATCGGTTGCGAAAGCGTACGGCTACCCTTGTTCCTGCCGGCAAGGTGGTTGGATGGGCGTATGTTAACAGTGGGTAGAGGGGCACGTTCAGTGCCAGTTGATGGTAAATCAATGTAATCAGGAGTAAATGGGCAATGATTTGTTTATTGTAACTCAAAGTGGCTGGCTTTTACCGTGGGAGTGTTTATGAGATAATTCACTTAGTTAATATGGAGTAACTGAATAATGACAATATTTGCAGCCAGCTTATTGTTGTGTCTGAAGCAGTTGTTGCTTTTGAACAGTTAATGACCATATGTATACCCGTTTCCAAGCGGGTTTTTTTATGCCTGTTGTTAGATGCTGAAAGTTAAATTATGGCTAATCCGCTTTTTCGCCAACATTTTATTTCGATAAATGATTTATCCACAGAGCAACTGGAGTTCTTACTGACGCTTGCGTTGCAGTTAAAGCGGCAGCCGCAGACTGAGTTGTTGAAGGGACGATTAATTGGTTCGTGTTTTTTTGAGCCTTCTACGCGAACACGGTTGTCGTTTGAGACGGCGATTCAACGGCTGGGAGGAAAAGTTATCGGTTTTGCTGATGGTGCCAATACCAGTGCCAAAAAGGGCGAAACTTTGGCTGATACGGCACGAATTATCAGTAATTATGCTGATGCAATCGTTATGCGCCATCCTAAAGACGGTGCAGCACGTGTTGTTAGTGAATTTGCTCATGTTCCCGTGATTAATGCTGGTGATGGTACTAATCAGCATCCGTCTCAAACTTTACTGGATTTAGTGACGATATACGAAACACAGGGAACCTTGCAGAATTTGAAGATTGCCATGGTTGGTGATTTGAAATATGGGCGCACAGTACACTCACTGGCTCAGGCTCTGAGCCGCTGGGGCTGTGAGTTTATTTTTGTATCTCCTCCCACTCTGGCCATGCCAAATTATATCTGTGAGCAGCTGGACGAGGACGGGGTTGTCTATCGCACATCAGATAATCTTGAGGAAGCGCTGGCTTGGGCTGATATTGTGTATATGACACGCATACAGCGGGAGCGGTTTGATGAGCAAGAATTTGCACGAATTAATGGTCATTTTAGTCTTTGTGCGGCTATGTTGAAGCAGGCAAAACCGAATATGCGAATTCTGCATCCTTTACCACGGGTAGATGAAATTCATGCGGATGTCGATGAGAGTATTCATGCTTATTATTTTCAGCAAGCGAATAATGGTATGTATGCGCGTCAGGCGATTTTGGCAGCAATTTTGAATGAAGAAACTGATGCGGACAGTGCACGAGGTTAAAGCAATGATGAATCAGACCAGATTAAGTATTGAGGCGATTAAAGACGGTACGGTAATTGATCACATTCCGGTAGGGCAGGGGCTGAATATTCTGCGCCAGTTCAAGTTGCTGCATTCCGGTAATGCGGTTACAGTGGGTTTTAATCTGAGTAGCCAGTCCAGTGGCAGCAAAGATATCATTAAAATAGCTGGTCATTTTCTGGATGATGCAGCGGCTAACCGTCTGGCTTTGTTTGCACCTCGAGCAACTGTCAATGATATTGAAAATTTTAAAGTAGTGCGTAAACGCATGCTCACACTGCCAGAAGCCATTACTGAGGTTTTTTGCTGTCCGAACAGCAATTGTGCCAGCCATGGTGAACCGGTACAAAGCCGTTTTACAGTGCAGTTGAGCCATGGCGAAACCCGTTTACGCTGTCATTATTGTGAGAAAACCTTTGCGCGTGAATCTGTGATTGAAGCCTGATGACCTATAGTCCGAATGCTTCAGCATGAAAGCTGATATGGCTTTCGATAAATGTACTGACAAAATAATAACTGTGATCGTAATGTTCACGTAGGTGATAACGGATATCAGTTCCTTTGCTTTTAGCTGCTACTATGAAATCCTGAGGATGTAATTGTTCAGGGTAAAATTCATCTACACTACCTTGATCAATCAGAATGGGTAAGGATGGTGGGTATAGCTGAATAAGCTCAGTACTGTCGTAAGCTGCCCATTCAGCCTGATTATTGCCCAGATAAGTGCTAAATGCTTCTTGTCCCCATGCACAGTTCATGGGATGGGCAATTGGAGCAAATGCTGATGCAGCAAGATAGCGTTGTGGATTTTTCAGTGCAATCATTAATGCACCATGGCCGCCCATGCTGTGCCCACACAGGCTGCGCTGATTAGTAACAGGAAAATGCTTTTCGATAAGTACGGGTAGTTCTGTGACTACATAATCGTACATTTGATAATGCTGTGCCCAAGGTTGTTGAGTGGCATTGAGGTAGAAACCGGCACCCTGTCCCAGACTGTAACTATCGGCGTTGGCAACTTCTGCTCCGCGTGGGCTAGTATCGGGCATTACCAGAACGATGCCCCACTCTGCAGCAAAACGCTGTGCACCACTTTTGATGGAAAAATTTTCATCAGTGCAGGTAAGGCCAGCAAGACAATAGATTACGGGCAGCGCGTACCCTTGTAATGCACGTGATGGCAAATATATAGAAAAAGTCATGTTGCAGTGGTTGAAGTGGCTGTAATGTTGGTAGCGCCGTTGTTCGCCATTAAAAAGTTTATGTTTGTTCAGCAGTGTGATTTCAGTCATGGTAGCTTATCCGTTCTGCTCGTTGGATGAATATGATTTACCGCAGTATTATGATTAAAATTGAAACCATAGCAAGGTGTGGATTCAATAGTAAATCACGGTGCGGATAGATTCTCCGCTGTGCATTAGCTCAAACGCCTGATTGATGTCGGCTAGTGGCAAGGTATGGGTAATGAAAGGTGATAGCTCAATTTTGCCTTGCATGGCTTCTTCCACCATACGCGGAAGTTGTGATCGTCCTTTCACGCCGCCAAATGCAGAACCTTTCCAAATACGTCCGGTAACCAGCTGAAAAGGGCGTGTGGCGATTTCCTGTCCGGCACCAGCTACACCGATGATAATACTTTGCCCCCAGCCACGATGAGCACATTCTAGTGCTGCTCGCATTACGTCCACATTGCCGATGCATTCAAAGCTATGGTCCACACCCCATTCGGTGAGACGGATAATAACCTGCTGGATGGGCTCTTCATAATCATCAGGATTGATGCATTCGGTAGCGCCGAAATGTCTGGCTAGCGTGAATTTGGCCGGATTGGTATCAATGGCGATAATCCGTCCAGCACCAGCCAGCCGTGCCCCTTGAACCACAGCCAATCCAATACCGCCCAGCCCGAATACGGCCACACTATCGCCTGCCTGTACTTTAGCCGTGTTGTGTACCGCACCAATGCCGGTGGTGACGCCGCAGCCGAGCAGACACACTTCTTCCGGTCTGGCGGCTGGATTGATTTTGGCCAATGAAACTTCCGCCACAACGGTATATTCACTAAATGTAGAACAGCCCATGTAATGATAAATGGGATGACCCTGATAGGTAAAACGTGTGGTGCCATCTGGCATCAGTCCTTTACCCTGAGTGGCGCGCACAGCAGTGCATAAATTGGTTTTGCCTGAGCAGCAAAACAAGCATTTGCCACACTCAGCTGTATAAAGAGGAATTACATGGTCACCTGGTTTGACCGAAGTTACCCCTGCACCTACTTCTACCACAATACCGGCGCCTTCATGGCCTAAAATCGTCGGAAATACACCCTCTGGATCGGCACCTGACAAAGTAAAAGCATCGGTATGACAGACACCGGTATGGGTAATTCTGACGAGAACTTCTCCCGCTTTGGGCGGTGCAACATCAACTTCTACAATTTTTAATGCTTCACCCGGTGCGAAGGCCACGGCGGCACGAGATTTCATTCTTTATCCTCAGGGTTGATTATATTAAGAGTTTAGCTGAACCAGCCAAATGCTCTCAGTATAACAGCTATCTTATTTGTGATTACTGCTATGGATTGTGAAATATAATCAGAAAAATGATGCAAGTATCCGTTAGAAATG
Organism: Snodgrassella alvi; assembly: GCF_040741455.2. NCBI lineage: Bacteria > Pseudomonadati > Pseudomonadota > Betaproteobacteria > Neisseriales > Neisseriaceae > Snodgrassella > Snodgrassella alvi. Next base: position 1,322,240 of record NZ_CP160328.2, on the reverse strand, counting down.
TAGCTTTATTATGTTTGAGGTAATGCGTTGATGATGGTCAGGGTGCCCAACGGTATAATTTATTTGCTTTGTTGAATGATGCGCTGTTTTTATGCATACAAATATTTGAATTGTATTGACCTCGAATAAAAGGCGGGAAGACGGTTTAACAATTTTGCATTATTGTTTGTGTGCCTCTGGGCTGGCAGCAAACCGAGTGTATTTTGCAGCAATAACACAATGCTTGATAAACTGTGTTTGCACTAAGAAAACCGTCAATATGCATTTGGTGATCCAGGCCTATAAGATTTTACTTGTCTGAATTAAATCGCATATGCCGTTAATCTGTCAGATGATGCCAGACTGGTACGCAGATAGGTGGTAATTCGGGGCAGCAGCCTAGTAAGCCACCGCCGAAATCACCATCTCGATGAAAGTCACTGCCACAGCTGGCCAAAAATCCGAATTGTTGTGCCATTAAGGCATAGTTTAGACGGTCGTTGAGTCCGGAACGTCCACTGTGTACTTCTATAGCTACTCCACCACAAGCTTTGAATTCACTGAACAGATTACGTCGTGCCGTGGCCGAAAGTTCATAACGCATGGGGTGAGCTATCACTGCAATGCCTCCTGCATGGCGAATGGCAGCAACAACCTCGGTCAGTTCTGCCCATTGATGACGGACACTGCACGATTTACCATCGGCAAGATATTTGCGGAAAGCATCTGCTTTTTTATTTACATGGCCGCTATTAACCAGAAAATTAGCTATATGGGTGCGTGTTACCATGTCAATATTAGTGGCCTGTGCCAGTGTGCCTTCATAGGCACCCCTGATACCTTTTTTTTCCAGTTTATTGGCAATGGCCTGTAATCGTTGTAGCCGGCCGCTGCGTAGGCGCAGCAGCAAGGTTTGCAACAGCTCATCTTCAGGTGCAATATTCAGGCCGACGATGTGTATAGTTCGCCCGCGCCAGCTTACGGAAATTTCTACGCCATTGATTAATTGGATGCCACATAATTCTGCCTGTTTACGAGCTGCAGCCAGTCCGCCGGTGTGGTCGTGGTCAGTCAGCGCCAGCATCGTGCAACCGTTGGCATGTGCACGTTGAACGACTTCTTCTGGAGTCAGCACCCCATCGGAAATGGTTGAATGGCAATGTAAATCAATACTCATGAATATTATTGGTCGCAAGAAGATGAGGTGAGTTGAGCCAGATGTGCCTCATAGTTGGCTTTTTCACGATAATAAATCTGCCAGACGCAGGCCTCGCCACAATCGCTGTTGCAGCACTCCCAGTCTTCCGGTGGTACTGGTGGTGTTAATGATGATAGCGTATTCATACCTGAGTGTTAATCACGTAGATTTCAGTGTTACCCACGCCGATACAGTCTCCGACGATAATTTTGGCCGTTTTACGTGTCTCTGGCTGCTGATTACGTTGAACCAGGCCTTCAGCAATCATTTGTTTGGCTCGGCCTCCACTTTCTGCCAGTCCGGTCAGTTTGAGTAAATCACATAAAGCTACATATGGATGTCCTGCTAAATCAAAATGCTGTTTCATGTGTGGTGCCTTTCAGTAAAGGTATATTGTAGCGATTATCAGCATCAAGCAGTGTATTGTTTGATGTCAATGCTAAGTTAAAAGCATAAAATAGGGGCTTATTAAGCCGGAAATTCTTTGGAGATTTATTTGTGGATACCCTTTCCTGGTTATGTCAGCTCATTTCATTTGATACCACCAGTCGTCAGAGTAATTTAGCCTTGATTAATTATGTAGCAGATTATTTGGAAAGCCGGAAATTGTCGCCTTGGCTGGCACAAAATGTTGCTGGTGATAAGGCTAATCTGTTTGTAACGATCCCTGCCACAGATGGTCGTATTTCCGGTGGATTGGTATTTTCAGGCCATACTGATGTGGTACCGGTGGATGGACAGAACTGGCAGTCAGACCCGTTTGTGGCCGATGTGCGGGATGGCTGTGTTTATGGCAGAGGCAGCAGCGACATGAAAGGTTTTATTGCCAGTGTGCTTGCTGTGGTGCCTGCCATGCAGACAGCGAGACTGAAAGCACCCTTGCATATTGCTTTGTCTTTTGATGAGGAGGTGGGATGTTTGGGTGCACCGGTGATGCTGGCAGAATTGGAGAGAAGGGGGCTACAGCCTGAGTCGTGTATTGTTGGCGAACCTACATCGATGCAGATGGTGGTGGCACATAAAGGAATTCATACATTCTGCTGCGAGGTACAGGGTAAAAACGCTCACTCTTCACTGACTCCGGATGGAGTAAACGCAATTGAGTATGCCGCTCGTTTAATTGTCTTTATTAATCAGCTGGCTCAGCAATTGCAGCAACGTGCTGATTTGGATCATGCATTTGATGTTCCGTTTGCTACTGTTTCTACTGGCCTAATTCGTGGTGGTACAGCTATTAATATTGTACCTGATTACTGTGCTTTTGAATTTGATTACCGTAATCTTCCACATATGACAGTCGACGAACTAATTGAGCCTATCCGGCAATATATTTCGACCCAACTTTTGCCGGCTATGCGCAAAGTGGCGCCGGAAGCTGCTATCAAACTAAACCATGTCGTAAATGTTCCTCCTTTAAATGATGCAAATAATCATTACCTGCATAAGCTGATTGCTGGTCTTGTGGATGTTGAACAACAGGCTAAAGTAGCTTACGCTACTGAGGGGGGGCAGTTCCAAAATAGTGGTATCAATACCGTAGTGTGTGGTCCTGGCAGTATTACGGTGGCACACAAGGCTAACGAATATATTGAATTAGAGCAGCTTAGTCGCTGTGATGTTTTTCTGCGCAAACTGATTCAGATACTAAGTATGTAAGCGCTATTAAAAAAGATATTTTAGGCCGATTCTGTATCAAGAAGAGCACTTGTTAAAATAATTTGTCAGGAGATGTACGCTTTCCTGATTCACCACAGTGGATAAAGCTACTCTGTTGTTCCGCGTATGTAGCTGCATATGCAATGCTACCAATGATTGTAATAATGGGAAAATCAAATGAAGACAAAAGATTTCGTGTCAGTAGGAATATTGTGTCTATCGCTGACCGTATCCAGTGTAACTGTACAAGCGAATGAAGTGAATATGTATATGGGGGCGATTACCATGAGCTATGCACGATTCAATGCTGCTCAGACCGTTGCAGATGCACGTAAGGCTTTAGCTAATATGCGTACGGCGGCCGTGGCTGCACGGGCACAAAAACCATCCGCTCTGGCCAAGGCGCCAACTAATAATCCGAAACTGAAAGTTTATCAGTCTGAAATAGATAGGTTGATTGCTGAAATTGATAAAACTGGTAAGTTGGTGAATGCCGGCAAACTGGCTGAAGCCAAAACCGAGGGCAGAAAAATTCTGCAGTTGCGAGATGAGGGGCATGCAGCCATGAAGCACTGAAATGACTGTGGATTATGCAGATGATATGTTAAAATTATAACGTTGTACCAAAATGCAAAAAGCCTGGTTCCGCCCCTTAAAAGCTAAAGAACCAGGAAACATAGACAAATAAACATTAATCGGTAGAAGATGCTCAGTATTTTATTGCTATGCTGGCATCATCCGAAATTAGATAGGTAAGCTTTTTTCTGAAGCATTTTTTCAACCCCTTTTTACAATCGGATAAAATTGTAGTAATGAAAAAAATATACTTTATACAATAAATTTAGTGTTATTAAAATTTAACTACTTCATTATTGATTATAATACTCAATTTGCTACGTTGTCAGGTTTCATTAGGTAAATAATCGGTTTTCTGGGGTATTTTAGGCTAATGCTGAAAATTGCCGGTTCATCTTACCCAAAGGTGTTGTTTTTACGCCAATTGATATGGCAAATCCCAATACAACCTGTATTCCGCCGATTATAAATTTCGCTGGCGGAAACAGGCGTAACATATACGCCTCCAGATGGCGGTTTACTGCCAAAAAAATAGTCATTAACACTGCCTTTCCTGATTATTCTACCAACACCGCTTTGCGCTTCCAGACGCATGTGGCGGCAGAAGAATGGCAAGGCTGGAAGACCGTTAATCAGAACCGGCAGGCATAATGCCTCCCTGCCATTGTCTACCATGGAAAAGGTATGTCAATGACTTGGTATACAGATTTAAAAAACCATTTGTTGCAAAAATTCAATGGTTTATCTGTCTGATAAAACAGCCTTCCAGAGCTGGCCGTACTATTGAATACGGCTCGGCCATCATACTGTCGGATATTTATATTTGTCAAGAATGTGTTAAATAAATATTATGATTTACTAATTAATGTAATTATAGATTGAGCAGACTGACTAATGTAAAAAAATAATATGAATAATATAAATATTTATATTATTTGATTATTATGTATTGCTGTTTGCATAATAGTGAATGTTATTATATAAATATAGCTGAAATATGCTAAAAATTTAAAATTAAAATTTTTATCTAAATCTGCATAAAAAAATTCACTTTATGAGCAGTTTTATATTGGCTTTATGATCCATACTGGTTTTTTATTTTGATACTCCTTGTGTAAATGCTGATTGGATATATTAATTATTAATAATTAGATTGAATCTTCTATACGCTTAGATTTAAGCGATAGCTTGCAGAATTTTTTTATTAGCTCAAGTTTTTGCATGTAATTGATTTACAGTTGATTGGCATGCTGTTACGGTAGAATTAATTTTAGCGCTTAGGATAAAGATTGCTGCTGATTTTATATTTTATATCTGGCCAGATTTTACATATTATAAGCAGCTTATCAGGCACAGACCTGATAAGCTAATTGAATATAGTAGCTTGAATTTACGGGTATTAGTTGAGGGAAAGATTAGAATGATGATTTTAAAATTTGAGTTGGTGGCTGTTAGTACTTAATATTTTATTACCATATTTTTAGCCAAAATATTTTATTTTCCAATTCTAATATCCAGATAGTGGCAAATTATAACGAAGAGTTTTTGTTTGCTACAAAGTTACTAATTTTCTGCCAGCGCGTAAATTTCATCTAGATTGCGCCATTTTCCTTCAGCATCCATGCCATAGCCAAAGACGTAACGGTTGGGGACATCCAGTCCGACAAAATCAGCTGTAATCGGCTTGTCTTTATCAATCAGTTTATTGGCAAATACAGCGGTGGCGCAGCTGGCTGCACCCATTTCCAGTATCTGTTTTTTAACGGCTGCTAGTGTATGCCCTTCATCAAGAATATCATCCAGTACCAGTATATGGCGTCCAACTACGGCGTTTTGTGGTGCTCTCAGCCACTGATAGTTACCACCTTGCAGTTTATCGCCATAACGTGAAATATGAATATAGTCAAAATCCAATGGAAAACGCAGCAATGGCAATAATTTCCCAGTAAATACTACTGCGCCACCCATTACCGGTAATACCAGTGGATATTTGTCACTGAGTGCGGCTGTGATGTCCGCAGCCATCTGTTCCAGTTTCGCTTCACAGGTGTTGCGGTCAAACAGCAGCTCTGCTGTATCTAGCATGGCCTGTGTTTCAGCGCGTTTGGCGGTTAAATCAATTATGCTCATCGGTGGTGTCCGTGTCAGTGCGTAAAAACCGTTTGGGTTCTGTTGCTGGTCGGTTGTCGGTTATAGACACAGCATAGAAGCAGACGGTGTAGGCTAGGGTTTATTTGGGTAAATATGTGCTGTATCAATTGAGGGAAATAGCACTATGGTAGAGTTAAATTCGCGATTGTAAGCAAAATGAAGCGTAAATTATCCCAAAAATTTATTCAGCGAAGGCAAATTTTATGCCAATTTCCGCTACATTTGGCAGGGAGGAACTGGTATTGCAGGCTAAGTTGATGGTTTATTAATAGAATTTATTTGTAGTGTTTGTTTAAAAGCATCGTTGAGATGCGCTGAATAATGCGCATCTCAACGATGCTGAATTAAGAATCACGCTGGGCGCAGATAATGAATCTGCTGGTTGCTACTTCCACGCCAAATTAATGCTGGATCTCGCAGTTCCTTTATGAATTTACCATCAACCAAGGTGTTTATTTCTGCTACCACCTCTTGTTGCGCTACTGATAGTTCTGCCAGTGTATAGCCGGTCCAAAGCCAGATGTCTTTATGCTCTGTTTCCTGCCGCACTCGCTTCACCAGATGCAAAATAGCGCTAAGGTTATGTGGATGCAGTGGGTCGCCACCGCTGAGTGACAGTCCCTGCCGGATAATACGTGTGTCGTTAAGATCGCTGATGATGCGGTCTTCCAACTGCTGGTCAAATGGCTTGCCGGAGTCGGTTCGCCATGTGGTTGCGTTATAGCAGCCGCGGCATTTATGTTCGCAGCCAGCAACAAATAAGGTGCAGCGCGTACCAGGACCGTTGACGACATCTACCGGATAGTACTGATGGTAATTCATGTTTACAGAGCACCACACTGCTGGCCGAGATGTTTGACTCGTCTTTTCACTTCTTCCTGTTTGCCGGTGTTAAACGGTCTGGCGTCGGGGCTACCGAGATAGCCGCAGACACGTCGGGTGACGGATACGCGTGCCGGATCATGGTTGCCGCATTTGGGGCAGACAAAGCCTTTGCTGGTACAGGAAAATTCACCACTAAAACCGCATTCATAACATTCGTCGATGGGCGTATTGGTGCCGTAATAAGGTACATGACGGTAGCTGTAATCCCATACGTCCTCTAATGCTTTGAGATTGTGTTGCAGATTAGGGTATTCGCCGTAACAAATGAAGCCACCACTGGCCATTTTTGGGTAGGGTGCTTCGAAATCGATTTTGTCGTACGGATTAACTTTTTTTTCTACATCTAGATGAAAGCTGTTGGTGTAGTAGCCTTTGTCGGTTACACCGTCAATTACGCCGAATTCAGCAGTATCAAGACGACAGAAGCGGTCACACAAGTTTTCGCTCGGAGTGCTGTAAAGGCTGAAGCCATAGCCGGTCTCAGTTTTCCACTGGTCGGCAGTACGGCGCAGTTTCTCGACAATGGCTATGGCTTTCTGACGCAGGTTGTCACTGTCAAACACATGGATATCGCTGCCGTAGAGGGCATAGATGGTTTCATGCAGGCCGATATAGCCCAGAGAAATGGAGGCACGGCCATTTTTGAATATATGTGCTACGGGTTCATCGGCTTGCAGACGCACGCCGCAGGCTCCTTCCATATACAGAATCGGTGCCACTCGTGCTTTGACGTTTTCAAAACGGGCAATGCGGGTCATCAGGGCTTTGCGGCAAAGTTGCAGGCGCTCTTCCAGCAGTTGCCAGAACCGTGCTTCATCGTGTTTGGCTTCGATGGCAATACGTGGCAGGTTCAGGCTGATTACGCCCAGATTATTTCGTCCTTCATGAATTTCCTGACCGTTTTCTTCATAACGACTGAGGAAGCTGCGGCAGCCCATTGGCGTTTTGAAGGAACCAGTCACAGCTACAACCTGCTCGTAGTTCAGGATATCCGGATACATACGTTTGGAGGCGCATTCGAGAGCCAGTTGCTTGATGTCGTAGTTAATGTCTGACGCTTTGTGGTTCACGCCGTCTTTAATACTGAAAACCAGTTTTGGAAAGACAGCCGTTTTGCCATTTTTGCCCAGTCCGGCTAATCGATTGCGCAGAATAGCGGTTTGAATCAGCCGGCTTTCCCAGCTGGTGCCCAGACCAAAGCCGAAAGTGACAAAAGGAGTCTGACCATTAGCAGTATGCAAGGTGTTGACTTCGTATTCCAGTGACTGAAAAGCGTCGTAGCATTCTTTTTCGGTGCGAGTACGGGCGTAGTCTTCAGCATTGGCAATCTGCCATTCCTGAGCTACGGCAAAGTGTTTGTCGTAGCTGGTACGGACAAAAGGTGCCAGCACTTCATCAATCCGGTTTATGGTGCTGCCACCGTAAATGTGGCTAGCCACCTGCGCGATAATCTGTGCGGTAACAGCGGTAGCTGTGGCAATAGATTTAGGAGGTTCGATTTCAGCATTGCCCATTTTAAATCCGTTGGTCAGCATGCCTTTTAGATCTATCAACATGCAGTTGAACATTGGAAAAAACGGTGCGTAGTCTAAATCGTGATAATGAATTTCTCCCCGCTCATGTGCTAATACCACATCGCGCGGTAACAGGTGTTGCTGAGCATAATGTCTGGCCACAATGCCAGCCAGTAGGTCGCGCTGGGTGGGAATCACCTTGCTGTCTTTGTTCGCATTTTCGTTAAGCAGACTGAAATTGGTTTGTTCTACCAAACCCTGAATTTCGCGATTGAGATGTCCGCGAGATTCGCGCGCAACATCGCGCGAATGACGGTATTCAATATAGGCTCGTGCCAGTTCTTTATACTGACCGGCCATTAACTGGTCTTCTACTGCCTGCTGAATATCATGAATATCCACACATTCACGGTTAGCCATGAGGCTGCCCACTTGTGCAGCTACCTGCGCGCAATAGGCAATGTCGGTAATGTCCACGGCACAGGCGGCACGCTCTACGGCATCTTGAATTCGCGCCGCATCAAAGGGAACGCGGCAACCATCTCTCTTAATTACAATAGGTTTCATGTTGATAGTCCTTCTACTGCTGCCGGTAGCATCAGGCAGCAGTTACTGCTTATCTTTCCGGTATAACAATTGGGCCTGTTAAGATGTATAAACCTTAAAAATACTATATTTAGTATTAAATTTTATTTATAGACACTTTTTTTACTATATATGGGATTGGTATGTTGAATAAAGCATCATTTTTTACTGTTATTTGATATAACGCATCAAATAAGGTTGACATTGATATTTAATTTATAAAAATCATATATTTAGAAAAATGAAAGTGCTGTGTAAAAAATAGTCATTTCTTGCATAATGAAAGAAGCATAGGATAAAGTACCTAGATATCGAGCAGAAAAGGTGATTCAAGTTGTTGTTGCAGCCATGGGGCGTTGGCGCACGAATCAGCCGGTCGGAAGCGTGAGTGCTTTAAAAAAAGCAAAAGACTGCCAAGAAAGAATGAAATGATAGGGTAACAATCAGATAATGGTGATAGAACTATTCTGTTCAGTTAAGTTGCAGATAGGCATTAAACGAAGCTAAAAGCGTGCTGGCGGATGCAAGGTGAAATTACTGCGGATAATCAAATTAAAAAAGCAACGATTAATGCGTAAAAGATATTGAGGAAATAAACACCGATCTCGACAAGTTCATAAATATCGAACATTCGTATATGGATAAGATACTAAAGGTAGAATGATGAACGTATGAGAGAAGGTGGATAGTATAAACAGCGATATTTAACCGTGAGTTCGGTGGTACTCATGTATGAACTATTTTTGTGCCCATTCGCGACATATGGAAAGTATGTCAGCACCAAAATTCCTGATTTTACTTTCTCCCAGTCCATAAATCTGGTTTAAATCTGCCATTGTTGCCGGAGGATGCCGTACCAGATCCTGCAAGGTGCGGTCAGCAAAAATGGTGTAAGCAGGGACGTTATTTTCACTGGCACGCTCTTTGCGCCAGCGGCGCAGGTTTTGCCACAGACGCTCTTCACGTTCTGTACGCAGCCATGTGTCATTATTACGGCTACTGCGGATTTTGTCATGCTTAAGTGGACGCAGCCACACCTGATGTTCATTCTTCAATACTGCGCGTGCTTGTTCCGTTAACTGTAATGCCTGATTGGCTATATCCACATTTAGGTAACCAGCGGCAACACATTGTCGTACCACCGTGCGCCATTCCTTGACACTCAGTTGACTACCGATGCCAAAAGTCGATAGCTGCTGATGACCATAGCGCAACACCCACTCCGACTTGCGCCCACGTAACACATCAATCACATGGCCGGTGGCAAAACGCTGTCCCACTCGATACACACAGGACAGCAGCTTTTGCGCCAATACAGTACCGTCAAAACGAGTTGGTGGGTCAGTACAGTTGTCACAATGGCCGCATGGCTGGCTGTCTTCGCCAAAATAGCGCAATAACAGCTGGCGTCGGCAATCGGCCGTTTCACAGAAAGCCAGCATCGCATCCAGTTTTTGCAAATCAATGAGTTTTTGCGCTTCATCACGCTCAGCCAGCTGAATCCGCTCACGCAGTAATACCCAGTCATTCAGGCCATAACACAGCCAGCTGGTAGCAGGCAGGCCATCACGGCCAGCGCGGCCCGATTCCTGATAAAAATGTTCAATACTGGCTGGCATATCCAGATGGGCGACAAAACGCACATCAGGTTTATCGATACCCATTCCAAAAGCCACTGTCGCCACCACAATAATGCCATCTTCCTGTGTAAAACGGCGTTGGTTGTGGCTGCGGGTCTCCCAGTCCAGTCCGGCATGATAGGGCAGAGCGGTCAGACCGTTTTCTGTCAGAAAAGCAGCAATATCTTCCACTCGCTTGCGCGAGAGACAGTAAACAATGCCATTTTCCCCCGGCATCTGGCTGCGGATAAACTGTAATAGCTGTTTTTTGCCATTGTTTTTTTCCACAACCTGATAATCAATGTTGGGACGATTAAAGCTGGAAACAAAAAGGCGTGCATCATTTAAAGCCAGATAATGCTGAATATCAGCACGGGTAGCGCTGTCTGCGGTAGCCGTTAGCGCAATCCGTGGTACAGAGGCAAACTCATCTGCTAGTATTGCCAGCTGCTGATACTCGGGGCGGAAATCATGTCCCCACTGACTCACACAATGTGCCTCATCAATAGCAAACAGACTGATAGGCGTTTGGTGTAGAAACTGTAAAAAGCGTGGCATAACCAGCCGTTCCGGTGCTACATACAATAATTTCAGGTGTTCAGAAGCAATATCATCGGCAATACGCCGTATCTCTTCGCCACTTGTACCACCGTGAACACAAGCAGCTGCTATTCCATTTACATTCAAAGCTGTGACTTGATCCTGCATAAGTGCAATCAGCGGTGACACAACGATGGCCACACCATCGCGCATTAAGGCTGGAATTTGATAACATAAAGACTTACCTGCGCCGGTAGGCATTAATACCAGTGCATGATGGCCACTGGCCACCGTGTCGATGATTTCAGCCTGTTGCCCGCGAAATTCGGGATAGCCGAAAACATCGTGTAGAATTTGCACGGCATGAGTCACAAAACACCTGTTACACTGAATCTGAAACGGGTATTGTACTGCAACTTACCTCTATTTCCGACAGCCAACCAATTGCTGTTATAAGGAATCAGCATGAAAATCATTAGTCTCCGTCACCTAACAGCCAGTATGGCTATATCTACTATTTTGGCTGCCTGTACCACCACCAACGTGCCCAAAGCCAGCGGCAGCTGGATTGAGCTGGGTGTATCAGCCAGTGGTAATATTCAATATGCACTGGATAGCGGCAGCATTAAACGTCAGGGTAATATGGTAACCTTTCGTGACCGTAAAACCGTTATCGACCCGAAACAGCAGTATTACAGCAACACACCAGCCTATAAAACCGCATTGAGCACTACTCAGATAGACTGCAGCCGCAGATTGTTCCGCGTGCTTGATGTCGAATTGCTGGATGCGCATGGTGAGCTGATTCGTCAGGATCATTTTGGCGAAACCGATCTGCGTCCGATGGGTATTACCAGTGGTTCTGCTGCCGAGCAGCAATATCAGCACGTATGTAGCCATTAATTTTGCTAATAGAAAGTAATCAGGCATGAAAGCAAAATACAGCTTATGGATAATTTTAGGTTTGGCCGTATCGGCATGGGCAGAATCTCCAGCAGATGTAGAATTGCTCAGCGCACAGAAAGCCTATCAGGCCGCATTGTCTGGGCAAAGTGCCAGCCAGAGCCGTGCCTTACAGCTGCAAACCCAGTTGCAGTCAGCACAGCTACAGTTGAAGAATGCACAGGATAATGTTACCCGCTTGCAAAGTGATTTTAATCAGGCCGATGTGCAGCGGCAGCAAGCTGATGCAGCATTGCAGGCCGCCGGTGCCAGACTGGATGCGGCTTGGCAGGCTGTGCACAGCCGTTAAATCAATGCACCGTGCAGGCAACTACTGGAAGTAAAATCCGTTTATCAATTTATCGGCCTGACAAACAGCTGCAGCTCGCGTAAAATAATACACTTTTGCTTAAACGTTGTTCCGTGAAAAAACAACGTTATGGAATCAACTGTTGTCAAAATGAACTATCCGATTGAATACGATGTGATTGTGGTTGGTGGCGGCCATGCAGGTACAGAAGCCGCTCTGGCTGCTGCGCGCATGGGTGCAAGCACATTATTACTGACTCACAATATCGAAACGCTGGGACAAATGTCTTGTAATCCGTCTATCGGCGGCATAGGCAAAGGCCATCTGGTGCGTGAGCTGGATGCACTGGGTGGCGCAATGGCATTGGCAGCAGATAAGAGCGGGATTCAGTTCAGACGTCTGAATGCATCAAAAGGGCCGGCAGTACGTGCAACACGGGCGCAGGCTGATCGCATTCTATATAAAGCGGCCATCCGTTCCATGCTGGAAAACCAGCCTAACCTGCAATTATTTCAGCAGCAAGTAGAAGATATTATTGTTGAAAACGGCCGGGCAGTTGGCGTTATGACCTCTATGGGAGTTTCCTTTCGCAGCCGCGCTATTGTGCTGACTGCGGGTACATTTTTGGCCGGAAAAATTCACATCGGATTAGAAAATTATGCTGGTGGCCGTGCCGGAGACCCCGCAGCACAACACTTATCTGGATGTCTCAGAGATTTGAATTTACCGCAGGGACGATTGAAAACCGGTACACCGCCGCGGATAGACGGGCGCAGCATTGATTTCAGTCAATTGCACGAACAGCCAGGAGACAATCCTGCTCCGGTATTTTCTGTACGTGGCAACCTTGCTATGCACCCACAACAGATATCTTGCTGGATTACCCATACTAATAGCGCAACCCACGACATTATTCGCAGCGGTTTTGACCGTAGCCCGATGTTCACCGGCAAAATTGAAGGCGTCGGCCCGCGTTACTGTCCGTCTATTGAAGATAAAATCAATCGCTTTGCAGACAAAGACAGTCACCAAATTTTTCTGGAACCGGAAGGGCTGACTACACACGAATATTACCCTAATGGTATTTCCACCAGCCTGCCGTTTGATATCCAACTGCAACTGGTTCATTCCATGCCCGGTTTGCAGAATGCCCATATCTTACGTCCTGGTTACGCCATTGAATACGACTATTTTGACCCTCGTAACCTAAAATCCAGTCTTGAAACCAAAACTGTTTCCGGCCTATTTTTTGCTGGACAAATCAACGGGACTACTGGTTATGAAGAAGCTGCTGCACAAGGGTTACTTGCCGGTGCTAATGCCGTATTGTATACCCGAGAAACTGAACCCCTATTATTGCAACGTGATCAGGCTTATTTAGGCGTACTCGTTGACGATCTCATTACTAAAGGCGTGACCGAACCTTATCGCATGTTTACTAGCCGTGCTGAATACCGCCTACAACTGCGTGAAGACAACGCCGATATGCGGCTTACCGAGCTGGGGCGCAGCGTAGGATTGGTGAATGATGAACAGTGGCAAATATTTCAGCACAAGCAGGAAGCTGTCGCACGCGAACTCCAACGCCTGAGCCATGTCTGGTATACACCACTTAATCTGCCGATAGCTGAGCAACAACGCGTACTCGGTCAGTCTTTAAGCAAAGAATCCAGCCTGCTGGACATGTTGCGCCGGCCAAATGTTTGCTATGCTGACTTAATGACTCTGCCCAATGCACAACAGGAAATACTGAATAGTGATGCGGCAGAACAAGTGGAAATTCAGGCAAAATATCAGGGTTATATTGAACGACAAAACGAAGAAATCAGCCATCGCCAGAATCTGGAAAAAATGAAACTGCCAGATAGCATCGATTACTCATTGGTAAAAGGTCTTTCCGCCGAAGTACAACAAAAATTAAATCAGTATCGTCCCGAAACTGTAGGACAGGCGTCCCGTATTTCCGGTATCACACCGGCAGCGGTTGCTTTACTGATGGTTCACCTAAAACGGGGTTTTGAGGGAGCAAAAACAGCATGAGCGACATGAAAACTATGCTGCAACAAGGTTTGCAGCAAATGAATATCAACCTGACCGTACCACAGCAATTACAACTGCTTGCTTTTGTAGAACTGTTAAAAAAATGGAACAGCACTTACAACCTCACCGCGTTGCGTAATGATCAGGATGTTATTAGTCATCATATCCTCGATAGCCTGACGCTACTGCCCTATGTGGAAAAAGCCCGGGGTCTGATAGATGTTGGCAGCGGTGGTGGTATGCCAGGCATCCCTGTAGCTATCTCCCGTCCGGATTTGCCTGTTGCTTTGCTGGATGCCAACAGCAAAAAAACCTCATTTCTGCAACAGGCAGTAATCGAACTGGGCTTAACTAACGTACAAGTGATTACCGCTCGCGTAGAAGCCATGGTGGGTGAACAGTTTGATGTAATCACTAGCCGTGCGTTTGCCGAATTAAACGATTTTGTCACCATTACCAAACAACTAATGGCAAAAGGTGGATATTGGGCGGCTATGAAAGGCGTCTATCCGTATGAGGAAATCGAACGTTTGCCTGAAAATGTTGAGCTGGTACGTGTGGACAAACTCAGTGTCCCCCATCTGGATGCAGAACGTCACATGGTGATTGTCCGCAAGAAAGAGCATGCATGAGTGCACATATTATTGCCGTAGCCAATCAGAAGGGTGGTGTGGGGAAAACTACCACCGTTGTTAATCTGGCAGCCTCACTGGTGGAAAAAAAGTCCACAGTATTGATTGTTGACCTCGACCCGCAGGGTAATGCCACAACTGGCAGCGGCATCAATAAAGGCAATGTCACCAACGGCGTATATGCCGTGTTGTTAGGTAATGAAGATATAAACAACGCCATAATTACTGCACAACATGGCGGCTTTGATGTTCTGCCTGCAAATAGAGCACTGGCTGGTGCTGAAGTCGAGCTGGTGCAAGAGCTGGCACGAGAAATGCGTTTGAAAAATGCGCTGGCGCAGGTAGCCGATAAATACGATTACATCATTATTGATTGCCCGCCCACATTAACCCTATTAACCATCAACGGATTAGTAGCTGCACGTCACATCATAGTACCAATGGTATGCGAATATTATGCACTGGAAGGGATTTCCGATCTTATTGCTACCGTGCGTAAAATCCGTCAGGCCATCAACCCTCAGCTCGAAATACTGGGTATTGTTCGCACATTATATGACCCACGCAGCCTACTGGCCAAACAGGTGGATGAACAGTTAATGACTCATTTTCCTGATCAGCTGTTCAGTACCCCTATCCCGCGTAATATCCGATTGGCCGAAGCTCCCAGTCATGGCATGCCTGCATTGCAGTACGACCCGCGAGCCACTGGTACCAAAGCATATCTCGCGCTAGCTGACGAAATTTTGCAGCGCACAGCCACTAAACAGACATAGAATTATTCATTTTCATGGTAATAACATCAGCACAACAATAAGTGTCAACCAATAAATTAAAGAGCGATACATGGTTAAAGCAAAAGGTTTGGGTGCAGGGCTAGACGCCCTACTTGGTTCCGGCAGTGATATCACCGGTGGCGACCGTTTAACCAAAGTCGCAATTAGCGATATTATTCCCGGACGTTATCAACCACGTACTCAAATTGATGACGAATCATTGCAAGAGCTGGCTGAATCCATACGCGCGCAAGGTGTCATTCAGCCAGTGATTGTACGGGAAATGGGACTGCAGCAATATGAGCTGATTGCCGGTGAACGCCGCTGGCGAGCTGCCCGTCTAGCCGAACTGGCGGAAATTCCAGTAGTCGTCAAAAGCATTTCTGACGAAGCAGCACTGGCAATGGGACTCATTGAAAACATTCAGCGCGAAAATCTCAATCCGATTGAAGAAGCACAAGGCCTGAAGCGACTGGTAGATGAATTTGGACTCACTCATGAAACAGTGGCCAAAGCTGTAGGACGCAGCCGCAGTAGCATTTCCAATAGTCTGCGCTTACTCAATCTACCGCAACCAGTACAAGACTTAATGTACAGCCGGCAGTTAGAAATGGGTCATGCCCGTGCCTTATTGACTTTACCTGTTATCCAGCAGATTGATCTGGCTCAGAAAGCAGCTCAGAATGGTTGGTCAGTGCGCGAAGTGGAACGCCGTTGCCAGCAAGTACAGGTCAAACCAGAAACCGCCACTCCCCATCCGGCTGAAAAAAGCAGCGAAGTTCAATCAATAGAAGCTGCGCTGGAGCGACGTTTTAGCGTACCAGTCAAAGTACAAAGCCGCAACCAGCGCAGCGGCCGTATCATCTTACAATTTGATAATCCCGAAACCTTGAGTCATTTATTACAAAAAATGGGACTGGAATAAATCCTGCAATCACAGATTAATTGTGGCAAAATTGTTTAATTCAGTTATCAAATTCGGCAATGTTAAAGAAATATATAGAAAAATTAATAAATTAGCTGAAATTTATTTAACAAAATTTCACAAAATTACTTGACGATATAGTATTAGTTGATTATATTAGCGCAGCTTACCGCAGTGTTTTTTTAAGGTAACAGAATGAGGTGGATCATGTTCTGGCAAACAGTCATGTTGTTTGCCGCAGTTTGTGTGTCCGCATGGTTGTGGAAATATTCTGCTATCTGGTCGGCAGTATTGGGTGGACTGAGTTACCTGATACCTACATTATTGGCGATGCTAACCATCATCGCCGCCAAAAAATTACCGGCGCTATTACCGGCAACACTATTAATGGCCGAAATCAGCAAAATTCTCATGATATGCCTAATGATGTTGCTGGTTTACGTGTGCTATTCCGCAGTTAACTGGTTTGCTTTCCTGACAGGACTTATACTGGTCAGTCAGGCTGGATTGTTCACATTTAGAAAAAGATTGTTACTATGAGCGGCACAGAGATGACTCCGGGCGAATATATCAGCCATCACTTAATCAATTACACTCAGAAATCACCAGATTACCAGACCAATATGGTTGATTTCTCCTTTCTTAATCTGGATACCCTATTTTTTTCCATACTGACTGGCATCATCGCCTCAGCTATTCTGTTTGTAGCAGCTCGTCGTATGAGAGTAGGTGTGCCTACCCGTTTTCAAGCCGCCGTCGAACTACTAATTGAATTTGTGGGTGGTATCTGCAAAGATATGGTTCACAATGAGAAATCTCGAAAAACCATTGCTCCTCTGGGCTTGACTGTATTCATGTGGATTCTCTTCATGAATATTATGGATCTGCTACCTGTAGATTTGTTGCCTTGGGCATGGCAGCATGCTACGGGTGACCATCATGCGTTTCTGCGCGTTGTTCCCACGGCAGACCTGAATACCACCATGGCAATGGCGATTTCTGTATTGTTTCTGTGTATCGTTTACAATATCAAAATCAAAGGATTGGGTGGCTGGATACACGAATTATTCAGTGCACCGTTTGGTAACAAAATTTGGTTGTTCATCCCCAATTTTCTGATGAATATCATCGAATTTTTCTCCAAGACCCTGTCTCATGGTATGCGACTATTTGGTAACATGTATGCCGGTGAAATTTTATTTATGGTGATCGCTCTAATGGGTGGTGCCTGGGGTATGTCCGGTGCTGCAGGCGTAAGCGATGTGGTTTTATTCATTCTCCAGATTATTGCAGGTTTGGCTTGGGCCATATTCCACATTTTGGTCATTGCTTTACAGGCATATCTCTTTATGGTGCTGACCTTCGTATATTTGGGTCAGGCTCACGATTCCCATTAAGGGTAATTTATTTATTGTAGTATTCTTTTCTTTTATTTAAGGAGTGAAGTAAATGGGTGGTTTAATCGCTATCGCTTGTGGTTTGATGATTGGTATTTCTGCCATGGGTGCATCTATCGGTATCGGTATGCTGGGCGCAAAATACATGGAATCTTCTGCCCGTCAGCCAGAATTAATGAACTCATTGCTGGGTAAATTCTTCATTATCATGGGTATGATTGATGCTGCGTTCATTATTTCTCTGGGCGTATCATTCTTGTACTTCGCCAAAATCGGCGGCTGATAAACTTAGATTTGCTGGTTGTTAACTGTATTAATTAATAAACACAAATTCTAAAGGTTTAATCGTGAATATCAACGCAACCCTAATTGCACAAGTACTTGTTTTTGTCATGTTTGTGCTATTTACGATGAAATTCGTATGGCCACCCATCGTCAAAGTACTTGATGCCCGTGCCGACAAAATTGCCGAAGGTTTGGCTGCTGCCGAACGTGGAAAAAACGATTTTGCTCAGGCGGAAAAACGTGTTGCTGATATCTTGGCCGAGGGTCGCAGTCAGGTCTCCGAAATGGTGGCCAATGCGGAAAAGCGTGCCGCGCAGATTGTTGAGGATGCCAAAACTCAGGCATCCGAAGAAGCTGCCCGTATCATGGCTCAGGCAAAAGCTGATGTAGAGCAGGAAGCTAACCGGGCCCGTGAAGCACTGCGGCAGCAGGTAGCAGATTTGGTTGTAAAAGGTGCCGAATCTATCCTGCGCAGTGAAGTTAATCCTTCACGTCACGCTGATTTACTGGCGAACCTGAAACAGGAGCTGTAATCCCATGGCTGAGTTCGCAACCATAGCCAGACCTTATGCCAAGGCATTGTTTAGTCTGGCGCAAGAACAGAATCAGATTGAGTCTTGGTTGGACGAACTGAAAACACTGGCTGAAATCATACTGCAACCGAAAGTGCAGTTACTAATAGATGAGCCGGAATGCGAATACACTGAAAAGGCAAAAGAAATCCTGTCTTTAGTGGATTTTACGCCCGCAGAAGATTTGAAAAACTTCATTTTTGTGCTGGCGCAGAACAAACGCTTAACAGTTTTGCCAGAAATTTATACGTTATTCCAAGACTATGCTTTGTCCCTTAACGACATAAAAGAAGCCACCGTATACACAGCCTACCCTATTGATAAAGCGCAGTTTGCACAAGTAGTAGTGGATCTGGAAGCCCATTTCAACACACGGTTGAAAGCGCATCAGGTGGTTGCCCCAGAATTAATTGGTGGCATAAAAGTAGAAGTTGGTGACCGAGTATTGGATTTGTCGGTGCAGGGTAGATTAAACAGCCTGCATACGGCATTGATGAATTAGGAGAGTTTTCATGCAGCTTAATCCTGCTGAAATTAGCGATTTGATTAAAGCTAAAATCGCAAACCTGAACGTAGATACAGAATTACGTACCCGTGGTACCGTAATGTCTGTAACTGACGGGATTGTGCGCGTACATGGCTTGTCAGACGTGATGCAAGGTGAAATGCTCGAGTTTCCCGGCAATACATTTGGTCTCGCCATGAACCTGGAGCGCGATTCTGTAGGTGCCGTGATTCTGGGCGAATCCGAACACATTAAAGAAGGTGACGAAGTTACCTGTACTGGTCGCATTCTGGAAGTGCCAGTAGGCCGTGAGCTGGTAGGCCGCGTCGTAGATGCACTGGGTCGCCCCATTGATGGTAAGGGACCGATTAATGCTACACATACTGCTCCGGTAGAAAAAATTGCTCCGGGTGTAATTGCACGTCAATCTGTTGATCAGCCAATGCAAACCGGTCTGAAAGCCATTGATTCAATGGTGCCTATTGGCCGCGGACAGCGTGAATTAATTATCGGTGACCGCCAGACAGGTAAAACAGCCGTGGCTCTGGATGCTATTGTTAACCAGAAAGATACCGGCGTAATCTGTATTTATGTAGCCATCGGCCAGAAAGCTTCTTCCATTGCTAGCGTAGTGCGCAAACTGGAAGAACATGGTGCGATGGATCATACCATTATTGTAGCAGCTACTGCCTCTGAAGCAGCTGCGCTGCAATATATCGCTCCGTATGCTGGTTGTAGTATGGGTGAATTCTTCCGTGATAATGGTGAAGATGCCCTGATTGTCTATGATGACTTGTCCAAACAGGCCGTAGCCTATCGTCAAATTTCCCTGCTATTGCGCCGTCCACCTGGCCGCGAAGCTTATCCGGGTGACGTATTCTATCTGCACTCACGTCTGCTAGAACGTGCTTCCCGTATTAACGCACATGAAGTAGAAGAACTGACCAAAGGTGCAGTAAAAGGCAAAACCGGTTCATTAACTGCATTGCCAATTATTGAAACACAGGCTGGTGACGTTTCTGCATTTGTACCGACCAATGTAATTTCCATTACTGACGGACAGATATTCCTAGAAACCGACCTGTTTAACTCCGGTATTCGTCCGGCCATTAATGCTGGTATCTCTGTATCCCGCGTAGGTGGTGCTGCTCAGACTAAAGTTATCAAAAAACTGGGTGGTGGTATTCGTCTGGCATTGGCTCAGTATCGAGAACTTGCGGCGTTTTCTCAGTTTGCTTCTGATTTGGACGAAGCAACACGCAAACAGTTGCGTCATGGTGAAGTTGTGACCGAACTGATGAAACAGAAACAGTTCAGCACGTTGAGTACAGGTGAAATGGCACTAACTCTGTGGGCAATCAATAATGGCTCATATGATGATGTTCCTGTGTCCAAGGCATTGAATTTTGAGTCAGAATTTTTGGGCTATGTGCGTACTCAGTGTCCAAATGTATTACAGGACATCGATGCCACCGGTGCATTAAGCGATGACAATGCCAAAGCATTGGACAACGCCATGAAGACCTTCAAATCGTCTTACGGCTATCAGGCGTAAACGTGTCATTGAAAGGAGTCTGAAATGGCAGTAGGAAAAGAGATTCTCACCCGAATTCGCAGTGTTCAAAATACCCAAAAGATCACTAAAGCGATGCAGATGGTGTCAACCTCTAAAATGCGGAAGACTCAGGAACGGATGCGTCAGGCGCGTCCGTATGCCGATAAAATTCGTCTGGTGATGAGCCATCTGGCACAAACCCATTCTAATCACAACGTCCCGCTGTTGCGTAGTAATAATGACAGTAAGCGAGTAGGATTTATTGTTATTACGACTGATAAAGGACTATGTGGTGGTCTGAATGCCAATATCCTTAAAGCATTCTTCAGTAAAGTGCAAGAATGCAATCAGCAGGGGCTTGAGGCCGAAGTTGTATGTCTCGGCAGTAAAGGACTGGCCGCCTGTAACCGAGTGGGTTTGAATGTCATTGCCAGTGCTGTGGGTCTAGGTGATACACCTAGAGTGGCTACATTGCTGGGTCCGTTAACGGAAATTTTTCAGCGTTATGCAGAAGGTAAACTGGATGCCATTTATCTGGTTTATGCCGGCTTTATCAATACCATGCGTCAGGAACCACGTCTGGAAACACTGCTGCCCATCGGGCAGAATGTTCTGGATCAGGTATCTGAAAGTAAGGAATACAGCTGGGAATATGTATACGAACCCTCGCCACAACAGGTGCTGGAATTTTTAGTCCGCCGTTATTTAGAGTCTGTGGTTTATCAGGCCTTATCTGAAAATATGGCTGCCGAGCAGGCTGCGCGTATGGTAGCGATGAAAGCTGCTACCGATAATGCAAGCAATGCCATTAAAGAATTGCGTCTGGTGTATAACAAATCGCGTCAGGCAGCGATTACCACAGAGTTGTCAGAAATTGTGGCCGGTGCTGCTGCTGTTTAAGCAGTACAGGTCAAATAAACTTAGGATGCGATAATGAGCCAAGGCAAAATCGTACAAATCATTGGTGCGGTAGTGGACGTAGAATTCCCACATGATTCCATACCCAATGTGTATGACGCTCTTAAACTGGTTGATACTGATTTGACTCTTGAAGTTGAACAGTTACTGGGTGATGGTATCGTGCGTACCATCCCTATGGGTACTTCCGATGGTCTGAAACGCGGTATGGCCGTAGTTAATACCGGCGCACCGATTACTGTACCGGTTGGTACAGCTACATTGGGTCGGATTATGGACGTTTTGGGTCATCCGGTGGATGAAGCTGGCGAAATTCAGACCAGTACTACCCGCTCCATTCACCAACAGGCACCGAAATTTGATGAGCTTTCCAGCTCAACTGAATTGCTGGAAACGGGTATCAAGGTGATTGACCTGCTGTGTCCTTTTGCCAAAGGCGGTAAAGTTGGCTTGTTTGGTGGTGCCGGCGTTGGTAAAACCGTTAACATGATGGAACTGATTAACAACATTGCCAAAGCACACAGTGGTTTGTCTGTGTTTGCCGGTGTAGGAGAACGTACTCGTGAAGGTAATGACTTCTATCACGAGATGAAAGACTCCAACGTACTGGATAAAGTGGCCATGGTGTATGGTCAGATGAACGAACCACCTGGTAACCGTCTGCGTGTAGCTTTAACTGGTCTGACCATGGCGGAATACTTCCGTGATGAAAAAGATGAAAACGGTAAAGGCCGTGACGTACTGCTGTTCATCGACAACATTTACCGTTACACACTGGCCGGTACTGAAGTATCAGCTTTGCTAGGGCGTATGCCGTCTGCTGTGGGTTATCAGCCAACACTGGCTGAAGAAATGGGTCGTCTACAGGAGCGAATTGCTTCTACTAAAACTGGTTCCATTACTTCTATCCAAGCCGTGTATGTACCTGCAGATGACCTGACTGACCCATCTCCGGCCACAACATTTGCCCACTTGGATGCAACTGTGGTGTTAAGCCGTGATATTGCTTCTTTAGGTATTTATCCGGCAGTGGATCCGCTGGACTCTACTTCACGCCAGCTAGACCCCGCTGTAATTGGTCAGGAACATTATGACGTTGCACGTGGTGTACAGACTACTTTGCAAAAATACAAAGAGTTGAACGATATCATTGCGATTCTGGGTATGGATGAATTGTCTGATGAAGACAAACTAACCGTAAACCGCGCACGTAAGATCCAGCGCTTTTTATCACAGCCATTCCACGTAGCAGAAGTGTTTACCGGTGCGCCGGGTAAATATGTTTCACTGCGTGATACCATTGCCGGCTTTAAAGCTATTCTGAATGGTGAGTACGATCACCTGCCTGAACAAGCTTTTTACATGGTAGGCAATATTGAAGAAGCTGCTGAAAAAGCGAAAACCCTAAACTAAGGAGCGCTTGATGAGTACCATGCAAGTGGAAGTGGTGAGTAACGAAGAAAACATCTATTCAGGTGAAGCCAGCTTTGTTGTTGTGCCGACTCTGGAAGGTGAGCTAGGTATTTACCCTCGCCATGAACCCATTATGAGCTTGGTGCGTCCTGGTGCTCTTCGTTTGACCGTACCTGACCAGAAAGAAGAAATTCTGGTAGCAGTATCAGGCGGTGTTCTGGAAGTACAGCCGAATAAGCTTACGCTTTTGGCAGATGTGGCCGTTCGCAGTGAAGAAATGGATCAGCAGCGTGCCGAAGAAGCCAAAAAAGCAGCCGAATCCGGTATCCATGAGGCCAAGGATGATGTTTCACTGGCCAAAGCTCATGTGGCTTTAGCTGCGGCGATTGCTCAACTGAAAACTCTGGATTACCTGCGCACTCATCGAAAATAACATTGATTTATATAATCAGATAAATAATCTGATTATAATAAAAAATGTTTTAAGCCCGAGCATTGCTCGGGCTTTTCTATTACTTAAGTTCAACCATGAGAAAATATTTCTCAGTATAATGTTTTAAACTTCAAAGTATATGTCATTTACAAATTAATGATAAGAGCTGATGCATCAAAAGAATCATTGAGACCAGTAAACAAATATTTAATTGTAATAAAAATACTATAAACTTTTTAAAAGCTTATTGATATGGTATTGATCTGTAAAATGCACTATTAAATAATAAGTTAAACTAATTCAGTAATTATTGTTGATTTCTGCAGTAACAAATTAAATTGATATACAAAAAGCAAAAGCATAAAGCTTTTGCTTTCGTATTTACTACAAATATTGTATTCCAGATAATTTGATTAAGCTTGTTTAGTTGGATAGATAGTCAGCTCACTAATATTGGTATCTTCCGGCTGCTCAATGGCAAAGTTAACAGCACGAGCAATGGCTTCAGGGCTGATGCCAACCTGATTGTATAATTGAGTCATACTTTGCAGCACATTTGCATCAGAAATACTTTGTAACAGCTCTGTATTGATCGCTGCAGGATACAAAGTAGTAGTACGGATATTGGTTTGTTCAGTGGCACTTTCCTGCCGGATAACTTCCATCAGATTACGTACGGCAAATTTAGTTGCGCCATAAACACCACAGCCCATGAAGCTTTTCAAGCCAGCAATTGAAGAGGTAGTAATGATATGGCCAGATTTCTGTTTCGCGAAAATAGGCATGACCGCAGCAATTCCATTTAGCACACCCTTCAGATTAATATCAATCATATTATTCCAATCGTTTGTCTGAAGAGCACTGATAGGGGAGTTAGGCATAATACCGGCGTTATTAAATATCACATCTACACCCTGAAAATGTTTTTTAGCCAGCTCAACTAATGCATGCATCTCTTCCGGCTGGCGCACATCTGTAACTTGATAAACGGCCTCACCGCCAGACTGAGTAATCTGTTGTTGTAGTTGTTGAAGCTGTGATTCGCGGCGCGCAGCAAGTACGACTTTTGCTCCGTTTTGAGCTAGTAAGCGTGCAGTTGCTGCGCCAATACCTGATGATGCACCGGTTATGATGACTACTTTATTTTGAACTGCCATGTTTTACTCCTTTGATTAGTTCCGTTTAGTGCTCAAACACCGATTGCTGTTTTGATAAGATTAAATGACAAGTATATAAATATTAGCTGGCAAATTAGCTATAGTGTCTGAGCTTAAGTTTGACCAGGGAAAAATTTCAAAATTATCAAATATCTGAATACATTTGAAGTTTAGCGCAAATTACTTTTCATTGTCTTGATAAATTTGCTTGGCTAGATTAAATGCAGACCAAGCCTTCGGCCAGCCCACATAAAAGGACAAATGAGTAATAATTTCAACAATTTCATCTTTGGTGATGCCATTTTGTCTGCCAATATTCAGATGGGCACTTAATTGCTCGAAATTACCGGCACAGATTAATGCTGAAATAGTAATCATGCTGCGCTGATGTGCTGGCAATTGTTGTTCTCGTGACCAAACTTCACCAAATAAAACATCATCATTAAAATGAGCAAACTGAGGTGCAAATTCGCCTAAAAGTTCATGACCTGCTGTCTGTTTTTTCATTGCTGTACTCCTGTAGATTAAAAATTACAGAGCGTTGTAATCGCTGCTTGCTACGGGTTCCAGCCATTCGCTTTGACCTTTGGTAATGGCCACATGACTGAACCAACTATCTTTCGTTGCTCCATGCCAATGTTTGACTCCCGCATGAATAACCACAACATCGCCAGGATTAAGTAATTGTGCCGGTTTGCCTGCTTCTTGATACCAACCCTGACCGGCAGTAGCAAGTAATATTTGATAGCCATTTAAATGTTTGTGCCAATGGTTGTGGCAGCCTGGCTCGAAAGTAACATTGCTAACGTCTACATCGACATTGTCATCAATAGCGGCCAGATTAGCTAAATAGCTCTGACCAATAAAATATTGAGCATAGTTGATATTTTCTTCACCTAGTGGAAAGATTTGTTTAAATGATGAATTCATGGTGTTTATCTTGAAATGTTTTGATGATTAAGTATAAAACTTCAAGTTCACTTTAATTCAAGTATTTTTTATTGAGCAAATATTTCATGATTAATCACCATTTTTAATCTAAACATATTAGTAGGCAACAGCACATTTCAATGTGTTGATGTACTTCCAATTTCTAAGATGTTTTTATATTGTCTAAGCGTATCTTAATAATTGCGTAGATTTATCCCACAGCTGATAGCTGCATGCCCATACAATGTGACCGTCTTCATCAGTAAGTTCTTCTGGGGCACCGTTGACATCGGTGTGGTAGTACAGCACTTTTTGTTCCGTGCCGGTGGTGATAATTATCCATATCAGTGGTTTAAATTTCTAAAACCCGAAGCTTCTTGAGAATTAATAAGACTTACTTTCTGCGTATTTATAAATGCGTATAAAAATTAATTATTATTTGTTATATGATATAATCATTATTTGAAAAAAATGAAATAGCTAAAGTTATATATATAAATAAAATCTAATAGAATTTAAGTTCTAATCCCATCGTATATCTATATAAGGAGTTATATTATCTATTGTTAAAAATTTGGATTTACAGTAAAGTTGGAATTCGCCATGTTTAATTGTTATTTCAGAATAATCGATTGAAGAATTGATTTTTGGTAAACAAAAAAATCCAATTTTTGTTCCAGATATATTCATTTGAATAATCTCATTAAAAATAATTGTTAAATTCAATGCATTAAACTCTAATTTATCCCATTTTTTTGGATGAGTTTTTGGAATTCCTTTGCATATTAAATTACATTTTAATTCTGAATTTTTTTCCAATGAAATACTATAAAGTTCAAATAATTCAATGTCGAATTCATTATTAAACATAAATTGAATTTTTTCTTTACCTATTGCATTTTTGTACCACATATTGATACCCTTTTAAAAATTTTAATGACCATGAGTTCTTGGAACATACCCCGTATTTAGATTATCTGAAGATCTAATATTAAAGTGTGGCTCTGCTCCATGTCCTTTTGTAGCTTTAATATGTCCTAAGCTATGCTCCTGAATAAAAATTGAATTTTTGTTTTTGTCAATAAATTCGTATTGTCGAGTTTTGATTGGCTGTCCATTTTTACCAATAATAAGATTGCCATAACCATCCTTTAAAAAGGGAGTGGTGATACTTTTAGGTTGTTGATTCATAGGAATATTAGCATCGCGCTTAGCTTGTCGAAATGCATCTCTCCGACTTTTACCATTGTACGACGTTTTTTTAGTTTTTGTATTAGCACAACTCCAGCCCCACGGATCAATCCACATCAACCCATTAGGCGCATACTGATACAGATTAAACCCACCCAGCAACCCAATCGGGTCCGGCTGTGTGAATCTGCCTATATCAGGGTCATAATACCTGAAAGTATTGTAATGTAAGCCCGTTTCTCTGTCTAAATACTGCCCCTGATACCTTAGGTTCTGTTGTATCTGGCTGTGTTCGATTTCCTGTATCGGCTTGCCCCACAGCTGATAGCTGCACGCCCATACAATATGACCATCTTCATCAGTAAGTTCTTCCGGGGCACCGTTGACATCGGTGTGGTAGTACAGCACTTTCTGTTCCGTACCGGTAGTGGTCTCTACTCTGGCTAAGGGTTCATAGCCGCTTTCATCAGTGTAGATATAGACGCTTTTGCTTCTGTCAGTACGGGTTTCCTGAATCATTCTCAGCCCGTCCCACAGGAAACGGGTACGGTTGCATGCTTTGCCCGCCCGGTCTATCTGGTGTTTTTCGATACGTCGGCCTAAGGCATCGTAGACATAGCCGTAGCGTTCGGTACAGTTTAATTTTTCGATACGCACTTCGGTCAGGTGGTGTTCGGCATCGTAGTGGTAATACTGGGTACCGCTGGCGGTCTGTTTGTGGTCGGTACGTCAGTGTTCGTCGTAGGTATAGCGGAGACCGAAACTAAATTTTTGATTCTACGTTTAATAATAAATGATGTTTTAATTTTTATATCATTTAAAATGGTAGAACTCCCTTTATACTAGAGAATTTTTGTACATTTATACCCAATGATTTAAAATAATTTAATGCATCTGATATATTTATAAATTCCTTAATTTCTTCTTCACCATAATCTTCAATAATTTCTATTTTTTTTTCCATGATATGAAAAATATAGGTATTATATAAACCATTTTTCTTTTTCAGTGCATATTGAAAAAAAAATCGCTCACCTTCTACCTCCTTTATTTCATCAAAACCTCTAACCTTACCTTGCTCTATAGCAGCAATTATTTTTTCTATTGAAACGTTATTCATCAATATCTATCCTTACCATTGTTCCATCCTTACGTTTAATATTTATGTGTGGTAAAGATCCATGTCCAGTTCCTTTTGGATCATCATGGCCGTATACTCTACCAGTTTTGGAATCGATTGGATAATCTTTTCTATAACGTACTTTTCCATCTTTTTTCTTAAATTGTTCAATTTTATGCTTTTTTCTAATTCCAGAAGCGTCTTGTGAACCGATACCTCTTACTTTTTGCGCGTTTGGAAATGCTTGTAATAATAAATTATTAGCCTCTTTCTTTGATTTTACAGTTATTACAGTTCCTTGAGGTCCTTCTTGTAAAGATTTTATACTTTTAAAGCACGAAAATTGCTTTACATTTAACCCCCACGGATCAATCCACATCAGTGAGTTAGGCGCATACTGATACAGATTAAACCCACCCAGCAACCCAATCGGGTCCGGCTGCGTGAATCTGCCTATATCCGGGTCATAGTACCTGAAAGTATTGTAATGTAAGCCCGTTTCTCTGTCTAAATACTGCCCCTGATACCTCAGGTTCTGTTGTATCTGGCTGTGTTCGATTTCCTGTATCGGTTTGCCCCACAGCTGATAACTGCATGCCCATACAATGTGACCGTCTTCATCAGTAAGTTCTTCCGGGGCACCGTTGACATCGGTGTGGTAGTACAGCACTTTCTGTTCCGTACCGGTGGTGGTCTCTACTCTGGCTAAGGGTTCATAGCCGCTTTCATCAGTGTAGATATAGACGCTTTTGCTTCTGTCAGTACGGGTTTCCTGAATCATTCTCAGCCCGTCCCACAGGAAACGGGTACGGTTGCAGGCTTTGCCCGCCCGGTCTATCTGGTGTTTTTCGATACGTCGGCCTAAGGCATCGTAGACATAGCCGTAACGTTCGGTACAGTTTAATTTTTCGATACGCACTTCGGTCAGGCGGTGTTCGGCATCGTAGTGGTAATACTGAGTACCGCTGGCGGTCTGTTTGCTGTGGGTACGGCCGTGTGCGTCGTAGGTGTATTGCAGGCCACGAAAGTGGAGTAGCTGGTTAAAGCGTATCAGGTTCTGGTTGTCGGTACTGCTGTCTTCGTTGCGTCTTTTATCCAGCAGGTTGGCAGCGGCATCGTATTGCAGGGTTTCCCAGTAGGCCTGGTTGCGGCAGCTTTCGATACGGCCGGTGCGGTCATAGTGGTAATCGGTCTGTCCTTGCCGGGTATGTTTTTTACTCACCAGCCGGTCGAGGTTGTCGTACTGGTAGCGGCGGTCGGTAAGGATGTCGGGCAGGATGGTGTTGTGGCCACGCCGGGTCTGTTTGTGTTGCAGGCGGCTGTTGCGGTCGTATCTGAATTCGGTGTTCAGTTGTCCCTGGCTACGCAGGACTTCGCGATGTAGGCGGTCGCGTTCGATGTCGGTGATGGTGGTGCCGTCGAGGTTGATTTGGTGCAGATGGCCGGAACCGTAATAGAGGTTGTTGAGGGTACGGCCATCGGGCAAGGTGGTGGCGATGCGGTTGCCCAGTTGGTCGTACTGATGGCTGAGGGTGCCTTGTGCGGTGGTTTCGCTCAGCAGGTTGCCGATGATGTCGTAGCGAAAGGTGATGATGTCTGCTTCGGCCTCGGTCGGTAAGCCGGCTTTTTTGTAGCCGACTTTGATGAGGTTGTCGGCGGGGTCGTACTGGTAGGCGGTGTTGCCATCGGGGGTGTGTTTGCCAATCAGTCGGCCGATGGCATCGCGTGTGAAGCGGTGGGTGATTTCGGCGGGGCTGCCGGCAGCAAAGTGAACGGCACTGACGTTATCCAGCTGATCGTAAGTCAGCTTTTGTTTACGTCCGCCCAGATCGGTCTGTTCGGTTAGGCGGTCGCCGGCGTCGTAGGTGAATTGGTAATGCTCGCCGTTTTCGTTGGTTAATGTAGTCAGCCGGCTATAGGTATCATAGTGAAAGCGGATGCTGCGTCCGGCGCTATCGGTGCGTCGGTGCACCAGTCCGCGCGGGTCCCGATGGTAATGGGTGGTGTGGCCGGCGGGGTCGGTATAGGTCAGTAATTGTCCTGCTGCATTGACGCTGAAGTGTTCTTGGCGGCCATCGGGCAAGGTGGCGCTGATAAGGTCGCCGGCGGCGTTGTACTGGTAGCGGCTGCTGTTGCCGATGGCGTTGGTGATGTCGGTCAGGTTGCCATGGCGGTCGTAGCCAAGCTGGGTCAGGGAGCCGGAGCAGTCGGTATGTTGGATAAGCTGGCCGTTCGGGTTCCAGCGCAGGTATTTGTGCCCACCTCTGGCATCGGTGATTCTGGTTATTTGGCCGTGCTGGTCGTATTGGTAGCGGGTGCGTTGTTTTAAGGGGTCGATGACGGTCAGCAGGTTGCCGCGTTCATCATAGTAGTAGCGCCAGGTGCTGCCGTCGGGGTCGACGCTGATGGTGGGTAAGGCCCAGTGGGGTAACCACTGGGTCTGGGTGGTGCGTCCCAGTGGGTCGGTTTCGGCGGTTTCGCGTCCTTGTTCGTCATAGCTGTAGCGCCATTGTCCACCTTGGGCGTCGGTGACGCTGATGAGTTGTTGGTTGTCGTTCCATTCAAATGCGGTGGTGTGACCAAGGGGGTCGATGTAGCGGGTGATTTGGTAGACTTCGTTCCAGTAATGCTGGCTGATGCGTCCCAGGCTGTCTTTGACGGTGGTGAGGCGTTGCTCAATATCGTAGTGAAAGTGATAGTCTTCTTGTCGCTGGCCATCTGCTTCGGTCCAGTGATGGGTGACGCGCCAGGCGGTTTCGGCGGCATCGGCAAAGTAATCCCACTGGTAGTGGCAGTGCAGGCCGGTGGGCAGGCGGTGGTAGATGAGGCGTCGGCCGGTGTCGTAGGCAAAGGTGCGGGTGTGCCGCTGTTCGGCATCGATGACGTGTTGGAGGTCGCCCTGTGCGGTGTACTGGTATTGTGCCAGTACCCGGCTGTGGCCATTGGCCAGTTGCTGTTTGATGGTGGTGACGCGTTGTGGGTGCTGGGGATGCTGATAGTGCAGGGAGAGGCGGGTGCTGCGGTCGTTGTCGGTGATTTCGATGATGCGGCTGTGGCTGTCGCGGTAAAGAAGGAGGCGGTTGTCGTTGCGATCTTGAAGTGCGGTGAGGTAGAGGCGGTGGGGTTGGTTGGGGTCGGGCTCGAAGAGGCGGTAAAGGCCGTCGTCGTCTTCGATGACCCAGCGGTTGTGCTGGCCACGGCGGATGGTGAGGTTTTCGTTGATGCCGCGCATGCCTTCGCCGGGTTGTAAGGGGTCGATTTCGAGGCGGCGGCCTTGTTCGTTGATATAGACGGCGGCACAGGAGCCATCGGGCTGGGGGGAGATTTCGATTTCGACTTCGAAGCTGACGCTCCATCCGGCGCCGAACATGTTGTGGGTACGGGTGTCGACGCTGCTGTAGAAGCGTTGCCATTGGAGGGGCAGATGGGCGGGGAGGGTGAAGTCGAGCTCTTCGGTGTCGAAGAGGAGTTTGGCACCGGTGGGGAGGTGGACGGGGTGGCCGCGGGTAAATGCTTGTGCTATTTTGGCAGAGGCTAAGCTGGTGCCTGCATTACTGGCGATGGCCAGGACAAGACATTTGATTTTGGAACAGATTTTGCGGGGACGTCTTAAGGCTGAAACCACACCAATAAGCTGGGCAACGGGGTGTTTGCCGCTTCTGATTTCACGCACGACGATGGGCTCACCACCGATGCGTACGTTGCTGGATACTTTGACGCCGCCGGTATGGTCGTCGGTGACTTTGGCTTCGCAGGTGCTGCGGTCGTTGCTGCGTACGGCCGGCTGGCTGTTGATGTAGACCTTACTGGAACCTTCGGCCAGATATTCATCTGTGCCGAACGGATGCGGATGTTTGCGGCAAAGTATTTTGTCGTCATCTCTGGGTTCTGCTCTGGGATCGGGTGAGGCGACTGTTGGCCGAATAAATTCCTGGGCGATTTCTCCGGCTGCGATAAGTATACCTGCTATATCGGCGAAGTTTTCGGGCTGCTGTGGTTCTTCGCTGCTGTCACTTAGTTCAATGCTTTGATCTATGGCACCTGCGGCGCGGGCGGAAGCTTTGCCATTGGTGCGGGTATTGGGCGAGCCGGTTTTGATTTTGCCATCTTCGGAGGGCGGAAAGAGGCTACTGACCCAGTTGGAGAGGTTGGATACGATGGTATCACCACCTGAAATGGCCATGAGTACGCCGACAAGGACACTTAGGAGTAGTCCGCCGGTGGTGATGGTGCCGAAAATGGCAAAACCTACTGCGGCGGTGATGGCTGCATAGCATGCTATTTCTACAGCCGCACCAACGATGTCTGCGAGCATCGAGGTGTGTAATAGGATGTCCCCTTCGCGGGCGGCCCAATACGCATTGCCCATTCGTTAAGCCCCTTGATGAAAATATAGATGTGTATTGCTGTGTTTGTTTTTTGAGTTCGATGCTTTGTTTGTTGTTTACAATAAACTGTAAAATGCACTGTTAAATTAACATTACATTACATTTTATCATGTTTGATATTATGTATAAATAAGAATGGTGTTGGTCATGGATAAGATTACTTCTAATAGCCGGCAATTCAGTATTCGCACTTTTGCTAATTTGTTTGGATTAACTCCGGCGACTGTGCGGTATTATGAGAGTTTGGGGTTGATTTCTCCTCAGCGAGGTACGAATAAACGTCGGTATTTTACGCAGAAGGATGTTGAGTGGATGCGGTTTGTGCTGCATTTGAAGAATACGGGTATGAGTATGGCGCAGTTGCAGCAGTATGTGTTTTTGCGCAGTCAAGGAGATGAAACGATTTCAGAGCGCTTGGAATTGTTATTGCAGACACGTGCGGCGTTTATGCAGCAGCAGGCTGAGCTGGAGCAGCATGTACGGATTTTAAATGATAAGATTGACTGGTATCAGCAACGTAAGCGAGGTGCTCTGGGTGAGCAGGTAAGCTTTGCAGAATATTTAAGCAATATTGGTCATCATCTTTGAATGTTTGTTTGAATGAGGATGAAAGGTAAGAAGCTGATTATTGACTGGATGTATCGGAATCTGATAGATAAAATTATAAAAATTTAAATGGTTATAATAATGACTGATATTGTTTACCGTAATGATGTTAAGCCGTCACTGGCTGAAGCTACTGAGCTCTATAGTCACTGTACGTTGGGCGGGCGGCGGCCGATTGGTGATGAGGAGCGTTTTCAGTTGATGCTGGATAATGCTAATCTGATTATTACAGCATGGGACAAGGACAGGCTGGTGGGGATTGCTCGTTGCCTAACCGATTTTGTTTATGTGACTTATATGGCTGATCTGGCGGTGGACGAACGATATCAGAAGCAGGGAATCGGTAAACAATTGATTCGTGAAGTTCAGCAGCATACGCGGGCTGATGCGCAGGTTGTGTTGATTGCAGCGCCACAGGCAGTTGATTACTATGGTCATATTGGGTTTTCTGCTCATCCTTCGGCATGGACGTTGAATAAGCAGTTGAAATAATGTAAATACGTTTACTGTGCTGTGGTCTGGGGTGACGGCAGTTAGTTTAGTTGGCGGGAATGGTTCTCTGAATTGTTTTATTTTTGATGCTGGCTATCTGTTTTGTTACTGTATGGATATGCAAAGAGAGTGAAGAGTAGTTTTAGATTAATCTGGATGGTTTGAGTTTTTTTTAGTTTTTTGTCAGGTGCTATTTTTTTGTACTGCTAATTGATGAAATTAGGGTAATTCTGAGGTGTGGCTGTTTATTTAGAGTTGGGTTTGCTGCAATTGGTCTGATTTTCATGATGGCAGGATAGGAATGAGCTGGCCAAGTCTGCGCAGCAGCCGCAGCAGGTAGCGACACCAAGTTGTGCTTGTAAGTCAGTCAGGCTGCTTGCACCGGCAGCGACAGTTTCTTTTATCTGGCGATCAGTGATGGCATTGCACAGACAAACATACATAGTTTTTTCCTTTGAGTGTGACTTCTTTTTGTGGATAAAGATGATAGTGGATTTCATTATTATTATCAAGTAATGTGTGGCAATGAATTATTAATTCTGAATTTATTTGGACAGGTAAAATAAAGCCGACTTTAAAAGTCGGCTTTATTTTGGTTCACTGGAATCATCAGTTGTCGTGCGTATCCAGTGTATCTATTTCGGTATTGCTGTTTTCTTCTGCTTCGGCAATCCGCTCGAGGCTAACCAGTTTTTCGCCTTCATCGAGGTTGATGAGTTTGACGCCGGCAGCAGCACGGCCAGTAGCGCGTATCTGATCTACTTTGGTACGGATGAGTACGCCACCGCTGGTAATGAGCATCAGATCGTCGCTGTCGGCTACGAGGGTAGCGGCAACCATGTCGCCATTTCGTTCGCCGGTATCGATGGCAATTACGCCCTGAGTACCTCGGCCAGAGCGGCGGTAGTCGTCTACAATGGTGCGCTTACCATAACCATTGGCAGTGGCGGTGAGTACCAGTTTGTTGCCATCTTCTTCGGCATCGTAGGCCAATAAGCTGATCACCTGATTGTTTTCGGCCAGTTTCATGCCGCGTACACCGCGAGCGCTACGCCCCATTGGGCGGACGTTGTCTTCGCTGAAACGTACGGCTTTACCACCGTTGGAAAACAGCATGATATCGTGTTTGCCGGCAGTTTTAACGGCACCGATAAGGTGGTCGCCTTCGTCGAGTCCGAGGGCAATGATGCCGGCGGTACGCGGACGGGAGAAATCGATAAGCGGGGTTTTTTTAACGATACCCTGTTCGGTACACATGAAAACGTATTCGTTTTCGCTAAATTCACGTACCGGCAGTATGGTGTTGATTTTTTCGCCTTCTTCCAGCTGAATTACGTTGTTAACCGGACGTCCGCGGCTGTTGCGGCCGCCTTCAGGCAGTTTGTACACCTTTATCCAGTGGCATTTGCCTAGGCTGGTAAAGCACAGCAGGTAATCATGGGTATTGGCAACAAACAGGGTTTCGATGAAGTCTTCATCTTTGGTGGCAGTGGCCTGTTTGCCACGGCCGCCGCGTCGTTGTGCCTGATAATCGTCTGCCTGCTGAGTTTTGATGTAGCCGCCGTGGGTGAGGGTAACCACCATGTCGCGCTGCGGTATCAGGTCTTCATCAGCGATGTCGCCACCGAAAGCGTTGATTTCGCTGCGGCGCTCGTCTCCAAACTGTTGCTGAATGGCGGTCAGTTCGTCATGAATGATTTGGTTGATACGTGCTGGCTTGGCCAGAATGTCAAGCAAATCTAGTATGTTATCGAGTACACTTCTGTATTCATCAACAATTTTATCCTGTTCTAGTCCGGTAAGGCGTTGCAGACGCAAATCCAGGATGGCTTGTGCCTGTGCATCAGACAGGAAGTAATCATTGCCAATTAGTCCGGTATTGTCGGGTGCATCCTCTGGTTTCACCAGCTGCACATCGATGTCGCTGCGAGCCAGCATGTCGGCTACGAGGCCGGAACGCCACGGACGTGAGGTTAAGGCTGCTTTGGCTTCAGGTGGTGTGGCAGAAGCTTTAATGAGGGCGATGATTTCGTCAACATTAGATAAAGCAACGGCCTGTCCCTCAAGGATATGTCCACGTTCGCGAGCTTTGCGCAGGGCAAACAGGGTACGACGAGTAACGACTTCGCGACGGTGACGCAGGAATTCGCTCAGTATCTGTTTGAGATTGAGCAGTCGTGGCTGGCCGTCTACGAGCGCTACCATGTTGATGCCGAAACTGTCTTGTAGCTGAGTTAATTTGTACAGCTGGTTAAGAACGACTTCAGCGTTTTCGTTGCGTTTCAGCTCAATTACCACGCGCATGCCGGATTTATCGGATTCGTCGCGCAAATCAGAGATACCTTCAAGCACTTTGTTGTGTACGAGTTCGCCGATTTTTTCAACGAGTCTGGCTTTATTGACCTGATAGGGAATTTCATCAATGATGATGGCTTCACGGTCGTCGTGCTTACCAATGGGCTCGATGTGGGTTTTGCCGCGCATGATGACGCGGCCACGGCCTGTACGGTAGCCCTCACGTACGCCGGAAAGGCCGTAGATGATGCCGCCGGTAGGAAAATCCGGTGCGGGAATCAGGTCGATCAGTTCGTCAACGCTGAGGTTTTCGTTGGCCAGCAAGGCTTTGGCGCCGCCGATTACTTCGTTGATGTTGTGAGGCGGGATGTTGGTGGCCATGCCAACGGCGATGCCCGATGAACCGTTCACCAATAAGGCTGGAATCCGGGTAGGCAGTACAGCCGGCTCGTTTTCGCTGCCGTCGTAGTTTGGAATAAAATCGACGGTTTCCTGATCGATATCAGCCAGTAGTTCGTGCGCAATTTTTGCCATGCGGATTTCGGTGTAACGCATGGCAGCGGCACTGTCGCCATCCACGGAACCAAAATTACCTTGTCCATCCACCAGCATGTAACGCATAGAGAAATCTTGTGCCATGCGGACGATGGTGTCGTAAACAGCGGTATCACCGTGCGGGTGGTATTTACCGATAACATCGCCGACGATACGTGCTGATTTTTTGTAGGCACGGTTCCAGTCGTTGTTGAGTTCGTGCATAGCGTAAAGAACGCGGCGGTGAACCGGTTTGAGGCCATCGCGTACATCGGGAAGGGCTCGTCCTACAATTACGCTCATGGCGTAATCGAGATAGGAACGGCGCATTTCTTCTTCTAGAGATACTGCTATGGTTTCTTTGGCAAAAAGTGCATCTGACATAATGGCTTTATTACTATAGAGAGCATTGTTTATTTTACCATAGCGGCTAATGGTTTCTGACTATTTTTCTTTTTGGAGTTGTTTTGCTGTAAAAAACCTTGTTGTTAAAGGGTTTAAAGATATGCCCACAATATTTGTGGATAAATCTGTGGAAAATGAAAGTCTGGCTTGCATAATTGCCTATAAATCAAGACTTGCATGGGCTTGCCTAAAAAATAAGCCTAAAATAAATTTCTTTTAAAATCATATATTTAAAAAATATGTTTGTAAAAATTAAAGCCATTCGGATTTTTTACAGACTTTAGCATGACTGGTTTAATTCATGTGGATAAAATCGTTTTGTCAAGTCTGTTTTTATCTTGACAGATGGGAAATTGGCGATTTTCTGCGATGAATCCAGACCTTGGGTAAGGATTTTTTAATGTGTAGTAAGAATCAATCTGCAAATACGCTTCCGGATGATTTGGTTACTGAGGCGTGGGTATTTGTCCGAGTAATTGATAATTTTGGTGATGTGGGCGTGGGCTGGCGTTTAAGCTGTCTGCTGGCAGAGTATTTGTGTCTACGGGTGCGTCTGTGGATTGATGATGTGAAAGCTCTGGATACGCTGGTACCGGAGCGGGAAGGGTATTTGCCCCATGTAATGGTAGAAGTCTGGCAGGATGAGCTGCTGATGCAGCGACAGCTGGCTGAGGCTATTGATCCGGTATTGGTAATAGAAACTTTTGGTTGTACGTTACCTGACGCAGTGCGGGCACGAATGAGCCGGTGTCAGCCTTTGTGGCTAAACTGGGAATATCTGACGGCTGAAGACTGGGCGTTGGATTTGCATGCTATGCCGTCCTTACAGGCTGACGGACTGAAAAAGTACTTTTGGTTTATGGGTATGGATGCAGCCAGTGGCGGCCTGCTGCGTGAAAAAGATTATCTGACAAAACGTGCTGTATTTAGGCAGCAGCCACAGTTACAGCAGGCATTCCGACAACAGTATGGTTTGCCTGAGCAGCATAAAGGCCAGTTGTGGCTAGTATTTGCCTATGCTTCAGTGTGCTGGCCACAATGGTTGAACATGTGGCAGCAGGGTGGTACACCGGTGACGTTGTGGCTGGCTGGTGGGCAGGTGGTGGAAAGTTTGCGTGCGGCTTCGATTGTGCCGACAGATGCCTTGCGTGAAGATGGTGCCATATATGAGTTGGATAATGTCACAATGGTGCGTATTCCGTTTGTACCACAGGCGGCGTTTGATCAGCTACTGTGGCTGGCTGATGCGGCAATTGTGCGGGGAGAAGACAGTTTTGTGCGTGCTTTATGGGCCGGTTTACCTTTTTTCTGGCATATTTATCGGCAGAACGAGAATGCGCATGTGCAAAAACTGCATGCTTTCTGGGCAAAGGCTACGACAGGGTGGCCAGTAGAGCTGCAAAGGGCGTTTATGGCTTTGTCGGATGATTTAAATGGAGCTGGCAAGCTGGATGAGTTAAGCCGTGTGGTGGCGTGGCAGAATTTGTGTGGCAATTGGCAAAGTTGGGTAAAAGCGGCAGCGGCGTGGTCTGAAATGCTGCATGCGCAGGACAATGCGCTTGAAAAACTAGCCAGATTCTGCCATCTTCCGCTAAAATGATGTACTTATTATTTGCTGAACATTTTTGGAAGTTAGATTAAAGATGAAAACCGCACAAGAATTGCGCCCGGGTAATGTATTTATGGTGGGCAATGATCCAATGGTGGTGCAGAAGTCCGAATACAATAAATCCGGTCGTAATGCTGCCGTGGTGAAAATGAAACTGAAAAATTTGCTGACTGGT
This sequence comes from Snodgrassella alvi, assembly GCF_040741455.2. Classification (NCBI taxonomy): domain Bacteria; kingdom Pseudomonadati; phylum Pseudomonadota; class Betaproteobacteria; order Neisseriales; family Neisseriaceae; genus Snodgrassella; species Snodgrassella alvi. The sequence goes on along the minus strand of NZ_CP160328.2, from coordinate 1,283,932 downwards.
GCTGCTACGGAAACGGTTTATAAAGCCGATGAGAAGTTTGATGTAGTGGTACTGGATCGTAAGCAGTGTACTTATAGCTATTTTGCTGACCCGATGTATGTTTTCATGGATGATGAATTTAATCAGTATGAAGTGGAAGCTGAAAACATCGGTGATGCCATCAAGTTTATTGTGGATGGCATGGAAGAAAAATGTGAAGTGACTTTCTATGACGGCCGTGCTATTTCAGTGGAGCTGCCAACTATTATCGTGCGTGAAGTGGAATACACGGAGCCTGCGGTAAAAGGTGATACTTCTGGTAAAGTGATGAAGAATGCCCGTTTGGTAGGTGGAGCCGAGATTCAGGTAGCTGCTTATATTGAAAATGGCGATAAGGTGGAAATCGATTCGCGTACTTTTGAATTCCGCAAACGCGCCTAACTGATTTTCTGGCTGGCAGGCTGTCTGGAGAAATTCAGGCAGCCTGTTTTATTGTTTACTGCGCGGTAACAGACTGCTTGATGGCTGTGATGGTTTGCTGTCTTTTGTTGTTTGTATTGTTTAAGTTTGTAGGTGAAAGATGTTGTTTGAACTGAATCTGCATGGACGTGGTGAATTGTGGGCTGAATGCCGCAGGTTGTTGCGTCTGGCGTTGCCGATTCTTGTGGCACAGGCAGCGCAGGTGGGTGTGGGGGTAGTGGATACGGTAATGGCTGGACATGCCAGTGCCAATGATTTGGCTGGGGTGGCTCTGGGCTCGAATGTGTTCATTACGCTTTATATTACGTTTCTGGGGGTGATGACGGCTTTGCAGCCGATTCTGGCACAGTTGTATGGCGCAGGTAAAACCACAGAAATCGGTGAGCAGGGTCGACAAGGACTGTGGTTCGGTTTGTTTCTGGGCATATTGGGCATGTTGCTGCTGTGGGCGCTGATTAAGCCGATGCAGCACTGGCTGAATATGGGCACCTATGTGGATGGTGTATTTGGTCAGTTTGTGTTCTTTATTGCCTTGGGTATGCCGGCAGCGATGATTCATCGAGCTTTTTATGCATTTGCATCTTCTTTAAACCGACCAAAACCGATTATGGTGGTGAGCTTGATTGCGCTGCTGTTGAATATTCCACTGAATTATATTTTTGTTTATGGCAAGTATGGAATGCCGGAGTTGGGAGGGGCAGGCTGTGGTCTGGCTTCGGCTATTTGTTTTTGGTTTAATGCTATTGTGCTGGGCATTTATGTGGTTCGTCAGCGGTATTTTGCACCGTTTGCGCTGTTTGCTCGATTTGAACGTCCGCGCTGGCGTGTACAGGCTTCGCTATTGAGATTGGGTATTCCGATTGGGATGTCGTTTTTCCTTGAAGTGAGCCTGTTTACATTTATCAGCTTGCTGATTGCGCGTTTTGGTGTAACTCAGGTGGCGGCTCAGCAGGTGGTAATCAGTATTACGTCGCTGATTTATATGTTGCCGCAAAGTGTTGGTATTGCGCTGGCGGTGTGTGTGGGACAGGCAGTAGGTGCGCGCAAATGGCAACGCGCCCGTTTTGTTTCTGGTGTGGGTCTGAGTATGGGACTGCTGGGTGCGTGCTTTACCGGTGTGCTGTTGTTATTGTTTCGGCACTTCTGGGTGGGTTTGTACACAGCTGATCAGGAGGTAGTATTGCTGGGCGGCACACTGCTGATTTTTGCAGCCGTTTTTCAGTTATCCGATGCTACGCAGACGATTGCTTCGTACGCCCTGCGCGGCTATAAGCTGACCAAGATTCCGATGCTGATTCATGCGTTTAGTTTTTGGGGTTTGGGTCTGGGTTTTGGATGTCTGTTTGGCTTGTATTTCGGTATGGCTTTGTATGGTTTCTGGCTGGCTTTGGTGCTAGCGCTAACCGGTGCTGCGGTGGCTCTGGTATGGTATTTGCACCGGCAGAGTGAGCGATTTGCGCTGATGCAGGCGAAAAAGGAATCATGATGGATGTGACAGAATATGCTGATTTACAGCCGCTGCATACTTTTGCGTTGCCGGTACGCGCACGCTGGTTGGTATCTCTGACTGATGTTGAACAGTTGCCGAGAATCATGGCTTTACCCCAATTTGAACCCGAGCGCGTGCTATGGCTGGGCGGTGGGAGTAATATTCTATTCTGTGCTGATTATCCGGGACTAGTGGTGCGTGTAGCCAATCATGGTATTAAGCTGGTGGCGGATGATGGAGACCGTGTAGTGGTTGAAGCAGCCGCGGGTGAAAACTGGCATGATTTTGTACAATATACGCTGGCTCAGGGTTGGTGCGGACTGGAGAATCTAAGCCTGATCCCCGGTACGGTGGGTGCAGCACCGGTACAGAATATTGGCGCCTACGGTGTTGAGGTGCAGTCGTGTATTGACGCGGTGCAGGTTTACGACTTTAAAACGAATGAGCTGTGCTGGCTTGACTGTGATGAGTGCGGTTTTGCTTATCGCGACAGTATTTTTAAACATGCTGAGGGACGTTATCTGATTGTGGCGGTGCGGTTTGTGCTATCGCATGTGTTTAAAGCGCAGCTGCGTTATGGTGATTTGGCACAGGTGGCGTCGGAACTGGCACAGGGACAAGCTTTGACCGCCAGTATAGTGGCACAGGCTGTGTGCCATATCCGCAAGCAAAAGCTGCCTGACCCGCAGGTGCTTGGGAGTGCCGGCAGTTTCTTTAAAAATCCAGTTGTGCCAGCTACACTGGCTTCTAGCCTTTTGAAGCAATATCCGTCTCTACCGCATTACCCGCAGCCGGACGGACAAGTGAAACTGGCAGCTGGCTGGCTGATAGACCAGTGTGGCCTGAAAGGATTTCAGTTGGGTGGTGCTGCGGTACATGAGCGGCAGGCGCTGGTTCTGGTAAATAAAGATCATGCCTCTGCCGCTGATGTGGTAGCGCTGTCTGAATATGTGCAGAATTGTGTGGCACAGCGTTTTCAGGTGCGGCTGGAGCCTGAGCCCATATGGCAGCCTCAGTAACGGCGACCAGTAGTCTGATAAAAATGCCGTTAGTATGATTTGTGCGGTAAGAGACAGCATAATCTGAAAGAAATGAATATGGTGAAAGAATCACGCCCTAATACTTATAATCGTATTATTGATGCTAGTCTGAAGCTGTTTAATGAGGAGGGTGAACGCAACATCAGTACGAATCATATTGCTTCTTATTTGGGCATTAGCCCGGGCAATTTGTATTATCATTTTCGCAATAAAGATGAAATCATTATGCAGCTTTTTAAGCGCTATAGTGAGGAATTGCTGTGCTATCTGCAGCAGGTGGAGACGCCGCAGGATACGAATGCCATTAAGAATTATATGTTTGGTGTGTATGATGTAATGTGGCGATACCGTTTTTTATTTAGTGATTTGAATGCAATGCTGTCGCGAAGTGCTGAGCTTCTGGGTGAGCACAATAATTTTACCCGTGTAAGGGTGTCACCGCTGCTGCAAAATTTGTTGCAGCAGCTGACAGATACCGGCTTTATTCAGACGGATGAAATTGCTCGTAAGGAAATGGCTGTAAATATCTGGCTAATTACAAAATATTGGTGTGATTATGACAGTGCGCTGTATGAACGTAAGCTAACTGAGGACTCTAAATACCGCGGTACTCATCAGACGTTGACTTTGCTTCGTCCGTATGTAGCGCCGGCCTATCGGGAAGAATTTAACCGGATGATGGCTGATTTGCGCAATCACATATAAGATAAAATCAACCCCATTCGGAAGAATGGGGTTGATTTTTTTATATTATCCGAAACTTAGTTTTAGTGTTTTATTTGCTGTGGCCAGTGAAATTTTTCAGAAGCATGAAACGGTTTCTGTTATTGGGGGTTAGGAAGAGGTGATCGGGCGGCTGTCCCCCATTTTGATGCTTTCAAAACATTCGGGTAATACTCCATGCCGAACTCTGGCTGCGGCCAGTAGTTGGGGTGGTTCATCCAGCGGTTCATCGGCCAGTTCGAAAGCGCCCCAGTGCATGCCTATGGCCTGACGGCAACGCAGAATATTAAATATGGTTACAGCTTGTTCGGGATCAATGTGCTGATTATGCATAAACCAGCGAGGTGCATAGGCTCCGATCTGGATAGCTGCCATGTCTGTGGAGGTAAAGTGCTCGGCAATCTGGCGGAACATGATTTCACTGAAACCGGTGTCCCCACTGAAATAAGTATTGCTGCCTTCAGGTGTTTGCATCATCCAGCCACACCATAAAGTGTGATTGCGGTCTAACAGGCTGCGCTGGCTCCAGTGATGTGCCGGTACGGCATGAAAGCGGATATTATGAATGTTTGTTTGTTCCCACCAGTCTAGTTCTGTTATGTTGTTAATGCCCAATTGCTGTAGTTTTCGTTTTAGTCCTAAGGGGACGACTGCATTGATATTGGGAAAACGTGCGGCCAGTTTACGAATACTGGCTGTGTCTAAGTGGTCGTAATGGTTGTGAGAAATGGCAATGACATCTATATGAGGTAGCTCAGCAATGCTTGCAGCTGGCTGTGTACGGCGTTTTGGTCCGGCAAAAGATACAGGCGATACCCGTTGCGAGAATACAGGGTCGGTAATAATCATGCATTGATTTAGGCGTATGAGCAATGTGGCATGACTAATCCACCATAGGCGATTGCCGGAGAGGGTGAAATCTGGTGACTGCATCCACTCACGGGCAAAATGTGCATAACCTTGCTGTGGTGGCTTGGGCAGATGGTGGATGTGTCTTTCTAAGCTCCAGCGATAGACGTCAAGCTGTTTGATGGTTGTTGGTTCTAAATTACAGAATCCGTAAGGTGTATGATGCGGTTTATTTGGATTGTAGTAGGGGTTTTTTCTTTTAAATAGCATTATTTGCCTTCTTTATGCCAGTCCAACACTGTTTGTACCATAATGCCCTTATTACAGGTAGAACTTAAATCAGTGCTTGCTCTGCTGGTGCTACAAGCACTGAAATAAATCGCTGCTTTAAGTGGTGAAAGTTATTGAGTGGCCAGTATTCTGTTCATTTCATAAAAATCACCACTCATCTGTGACCATAGTTTTTGGCGTGTTTGATTAAATTGTTCTTCGCGAGCAAGCAGTTTACCTTCGGTATATGCGGTATATTTTTTGGGTACGTTTCCATCAAACCAGTAATAAGTCTGCGATGAAGTTGTTTTTGCACGGTAATTGCGATTTAGGGCGTACAGACCTCTGGTGTGTACTTCAGCCATCATTTCTGCTTCATTTACAGTTTTGACACTATATTTTTTGAAATAGAAATCTTTATACACATCTTGATTGACCATATTACCGTGTTCATCTGCCACCTGTTTTGATCCTACACGCAGATTTTCATGGAGGTTTTGGGTTTCAATATTTTCTTTATACTGTTGAAACTGGCCGTGGTTCATGCTTACATCAATCACTAAATTGGCGGCACTGGCATTATCGACAAAATTAACATAATTTTTTTGTAATGCGGAACGTATGTTATCAGCCAGATAGCTGTTGCCGCGGACGAAAATCTGTATTTGTCCTTTTTGCGCATACATACTTGCCAGTTTGGTGGAATTTTTATAGGTATTGCCATATGGGCTGTATACCTCGCTGGCAGCACGGTATAAGGTAGCAGCTTCGCGATATTCACTCAGACGCTTTGCGCGGCGAATTATGGTTTGTGCCTGCTGGTAATGTTTTTCTGCTTCAATGGTGCGCCATTTTTTTTCATAAATGTCTGCTTGTTTGGCGCTGTCTTTATAATTGCCTAAAGGCAGATATACTTCATGTGCTTTGCGGAAGTTTGCGGCTGCCTGTTTATAATTGCGTTCTCGTACACCGTCCTGTGCCTCTGCATAAAATTCCTGTGCTGCGGTTTTATAGTACATTTTCTGATTATCTTCAGCACGTTTGAGAATATCTTGATAATTAAAATATTCATAACCCTGACGGTATAGTTTTGCTTTGCGCAGATAATCATCACTGTAGGCAGGTACAATTTCGTTGGCCTGCTGATAAAACTGTTGAGCCAGTGATTCTTTTATTCCATTTATTGTGTACAGGCTGAGATATTTTTCTATATATGGACTATAGCTTTTATCTCCGAGCTCGGTTTTTAATGCCAGCAGTAGCTGATAATTTTTTATTCGTTTTTCATAATCGGTTGGTGCTGCCTGCTGAATGTTTTTCTGAGCCATTACAGTCAGTTTTGCTACTGTTGCTTGTAAATATAATATGTCTTTATCTTTCCATGGTTTATTTTTCTGTTGCAGCTTTTGGCTTTTTGCATTGAAGTTATTAGCCAGAATTTTTACTCCCCCGATATAATCACCGGATTTAAATTTATCTTCCGGTTTTACAGATACTACACAGCTTGCCAATATCAGACACAGAAAAGCCAATAGTATTTTTCTCATTTATTTCTTTCCTCGGCTACGTAAACAAAAAAAAGATACGATATAGAATCAGCATATTAACATTATCAATACAGAAGCGTAAGGAATTATAAGTCTACCAATTATGCAAATTTGAAATGATATTGATATGCTTTTATTCTATTTATCTGGCTATTGCTGTGTAGTGAATGGAAAGCTCTAAGCACCCTGACTTTTTTCAACGCTTTTTTAGGAGAAAAAATATTTTATTAATAGATCTGACTAGCTTTGGATAATTGAACAGGAATGATGTAAGAAAACCTGAACTGGCTGTTAACAATTCAGGTTTTTTTTTGACCAGTTAGCCAGATTCGATGCCTTGATTTTCAGAAGTTTTGTTGCTGGCTGTTGTTTCAGTTTAGTTTCGTGGCGTATATGCGTAGACGGTGCTGTTTTGCCAAGCGCCTATATAGTAGCGATTCTGGTGATAGGCTAATGCCACAGCTCCTGGTATTGAGGTAACTAAAGTGTTTACGGTTTTTGTTTTGACATTTACTGTACGCACCATGTCAGCTCCGTTGTCAATCACAGCAACGACGTTTGGAGAAACGGTAACAATGCCTACGCCTGGACGGTTGAATTCTTGACCCAATTCTGTCTGGCTGCCATCTGGTGAGATTAGGGTGAGGCGACCGCTATACTGGGAAACAACTAAGCTGTTATCCGGTAATTGGGTGACGCCCACTGGTGTGGTTAAACCCCGGGCAATGATTTCTTTGCGGCCGCTGTTTAAATCCAGTGATACGATTTCTCCAGTGGAACGGTTGGTAACCAACAATTTGCCAGTATTGGAAAAAGCAATACCTGTAGGGGTATGGTAGCCATCTGAAATTTTTTCAGCTTTACCTTTGGCATTGATTTTTAAAATGTAATCTCCATCGTAGGATGATACATAGATATTATCTTGTGCATCAATCACAATACCAGCTGGTGCTTCAATATCGGCATAAATAGTATCACGTTTGCCGTTGGTGTTTATTTTAGTGATTGAGTTACCTGACCAGTTTGTAACGTACATTGCGCCTTTAGTGTCGAAGGCAATTCCTGTGGGGGCATTGAAAGAAGAGCTAATGGTCGTTAATCCTTCAGTGGTGCGTGCGCTGGTTTGCTCGGTTGTTAATCTGGCCATATTATTCCTTCCGTATAAATATAGTGTGCATAATGTAAGAAAAACAAAAGCCATTGCATAGAAAAATTTTTTTTTCAACATGTGTACCCTAGTGTGAGCTGAATGAATAGTGGATGGGCAGTATTTTATTAAAGTGCGTAAAGATTCGGCTGTTATCAGTGTTTTCCATCAGGCAGTTGATCATTGCTTTTCAGTCCGAAGTGCATCATTCTGTTTTTGTCTGACGGTAGAGTCTTTTTTGATTATTTAGTTTTTAATGTCTCCTATGGTTTATGTGAATAAATAATTTAAAGATGCGATTGCTGAATTAAGCGTACTTAAAAATCAGGAAATACAGAAATACGAAATTAGCGATATGAAATAAATATCAGGATTGGAAGCGCATTGTGCCGGAAGAGCATATATAAAAGTTCGACTGGTTAACACAGTATTAGGCATGGCTATGCTGGCAGTATGTACAGTTTGCTTGGTTCTAAAGTGCTGTTGTCGCGATAGTTGTGTTACTGCTGCCATGCCTGATAAATCAAGTGTTATTATGCTTATGATGTATATTCGGCTGACTTATGTTTTTTCATGCAAAAATTGATGTATCTCGGTATGCAGTGCAGCGAAGTAAATTATAATCGTTAGCGATAAAATAAATGCGGCGTTTGCTGCTGGTGTTAGTTCAACGAAAGGGATTTTTATGTCGCAATTTTTGCTGGTGCCTACTGGATCACAGGCTGGTTTGACCGGTGTGGGTCTGGGTGTGGCGCAGATATTTTTACAAGCCGGACAGGTGCCGCTGTACTATAAACCAGTTACCGCAAGTACAGCTGCGGATAATACCGGTTCACTGGTGCAGGCGGTATTGCAGCAAACTTTGCCTGAACCACAGTCGCTGAATGCTTTGGATGAGCGGGTATATCAGGGACAAGCAGATGATGCTGTGGAAGAGTTTGTTGCTGCTTTTCATCAGCTGGCTGAGGCAAAACATGATGTGGTGGTGATTGAAGGTGCGGTTCCGGAAGCGGGTCGCACTTATCTGCCAGCACAAAATGTGAAAATTGCGGCAGCGCTGAACGCACGGGTAATTCTTGTGGCAGCGATTGCAAATCGTACTCCTGCTTTGGTTGCAGCGCAGTTGTTGCTGGCTGCGCATGATTATGCGCATGGCCACACAGAAATCAGTGGCTTTATTCTGACTGCTGATGCCGAGCATGCTCCTGCAGCTGGGTTTGCTGCCGAGGTACAGTCTGAACTGACCGCACATGGCTGCAAAATTGATTGTCTGGGTGTGGTAACTGCTCTTCCGGCTGAAATTGATGTGGCTCAGGCTGAGGATGTAGCCAGTGCAGTGGCTGCGCAATTGAATGCTCAGCTATTGAGTGCAGCACAGGCTAAACCATTGACAGAGCATCTTGCGCCGGCAGCATTTCGCTTTCAGATGATGGCGCGTGCCCGTGCGGCCAATAAACGTATTGTGCTGCCGGAGGGCAGTGAACCGCGCACGGTTGCCGCAGCGGCCATTTGTGAAAATAAAGGAATTGCGCGCTGTGTGTTGCTGGCTAAAAAAGAAGAAGTGGAAGCAGTAGCACGGGAAAAAAATATTCAATTACCGGCTTCACTGGAAATCATTGATCCAGACACAATCCGTGAACGCTATGTTGCACCGATGGTAGAACTGAGAAAAAGCAAAGGTCTGACACCTGAACAGGCCACTGAGCAATTGCAGGATACGGTAGTGTTGGGCACGATGATGCTGGCAACCGGTGATGTGGATGGTCTGGTGTCTGGCGCAGTACATACTACGGCCAATACCATTCGTCCGGCTCTGCAATTAATTAAAACAGCTCCGGGTGCCAGTCTGGTATCCAGCGTATTCTTTATGCTGATGCCGGATCAGGTGCTGGTATATGGTGACTGTGCTGTTAATCCGAATCCTACTGCCGAGCAGCTGGCAGATATTGCCATTCAGTCTGCCGATTCTGCTAAAGCATTTGGTATTGAGCCTAAAGTGGCGATGATTTCTTATTCTACCGGTTCATCCGGCAGTGGTGCTGATGTGGAGACGGTGTCAGCAGCTACTAAGTTGGCACAGCAAAAACGTCCTGATCTGCATATTGATGGGCCATTGCAATATGATGCGGCCAGTGTGCCTAGTGTGGGCAGACAGAAGGCGCCGGACAGCAAGGTTGCTGGGCAGGCTACTGTGTTTGTATTCCCGGACTTAAATACCGGTAATACTACTTATAAGGCTGTACAACGCAGTGCGCATGTGCTGAGTGTGGGGCCAATGTTGCAGGGTCTGAATAAGCCGGTAAACGATTTGTCGCGTGGTGCACTAATTGAAGATATTGTGTACACCATTGCTTTAACGGCTATTCAGGCAGTACAGATGGGCTAGCCCATATTATTCTTCGGCAGATTATTACTGCTGATAGACAGGCAGATGATATGACAATCATCTGCCTGTTTTGTATTTTATGGCAATAAAATTAATTATTTTATTTTTTTGAAGCAATTTAAAATTAAATGTTTATTATAAATGGCATGATTATTGTCTTTTGATACGATAACTTTACGAACTATTGCCAAATCTGTGTTAATAAATTACAGTCTGTAACTGGACATAACGTCTGATAAAATAGCCAAGAATACAAAGGGATAATCTTAAATTAGAGGTATTATGCAGTAATATACTCGCCTGCAGTTTTTTTGCAGGCGGTTTATTTTTTTAAGGCTTTAAACACTACTGCGATATTGGCTGGCTTTTTAAAGCATGAGCTTTATCTTTCTTTTTTATGTTTTGTTGTTTCCAACTCTGGATTGAGTTGGTCGGGTGAGATAACGATAAAACTTATCGCATTCACTAATGCTGGTACCTGAGTGGATCAGCGTATCTTTTTATGTTTTATTTCTGTAAAATAATTCTCAAATTAAAGTAATGTTTTTACAATAATATTTAACTTGATATTTTGTATGATTGAAACAGCTTGGAGCTTAGCCAGTGCCTGCGATGCTCTTTAATTTATTCTGCTAACGATGGACGAAATAAATCAGGTTTGAGTAGGTTTTGGCTATTGGTCTGTGTTGAAGATAAGTTTTGTCAATCTGGACTAGTTGCAGTGATATCAGGATAAGATTATTTTTTTAACGTTAGTTTGATATGCGGTTTGTGCGGTTTGATTTCTTTTGCTGATGGCTGGTTAGAAGCGGTAATTTGTTTGCGTTGTGTTTCCGACAGCAAGCCGGACCAATCACCCTCAAGATACCATTGTGCACCGAAATCCTCGCACGGATGTGGAATGCGGATACTACCATTGCCGCATTGTAAATCATCTGCACGACAGTATTTATCACAGCCCCAGCAGATTCGTTCGGGGTGTTTAGGATGCAGAGGGAAAACCTTGGCCATAGTAAAGTCTATTGTTGGGGAATATCTGCGGTTATACCCGCTGAAGCCGGTTTGTTCAAGCGGAGGAGGACTGGGTGCTGTGTAATGTTTTGTCGGGAAAATATTTTTACCAAAACAAAATATGCTTGATTCAGGAACAGATAAAGATTCGGTTTAATATGACAGGTGCGCAATGAAACAATATGATGTTGCCGTTTTGGGCGGTGGGTTGCTGGGACGTCTGACTGCGTGGTTACTGGCAGAGCAGGGCTCTAAAGTGGTGCTGTTCAATGCCGGTAATCGAAATGGAGAAGGCAGCGCTGCATTTGCGGCAGCAGCGATGCTGGCGCCTACAGCTGAAGCGGTGGAAGCCACGCCGCTGGTGGTTCAGTTGGGATATTCCAGTTTGCCAATCTGGCGTAAGTGGGTGGACATATTTCCAACTCCTGTATTCATGCAGCAGAATGGATCATTAATTGTCTGGCATCCGCAGGATCGAGAGCTGGCTCAGCAGTTTACACGAGATTTGCAACGGGCTCATCAGGATAGCAGCCGCTGTCAGCATTGGCACAGTCAGCAAATCGATGCACAAGAACCGCAGCTGGCTGGCCGTTTTCAGCAAGGACTGTTTTTACCAACAGAAGGCCAGTTGGATAATCGTCAGACACTGCTGGCACTGGCAGATATGCTTGAGCGCCGGCAGGTAACCTGTTATTGGGAACGCGAAAGTGAGCCGGCTGAATGTGCAAAATTGGCTGAATGGACGCTGGATTGTCGCGGTTTTGGCGGTAAAAAAAGCTGGAACAATAAGGCAAATAGCCGTCTGCGCGGTGTTCGGGGAGAAGTGCTGCGTATTCATGCTTCAGATGTGACGCTTCACCGGCCGGTACGGGTGCTGCATCCACGCTATCCTATTTATATTGCGCCGAAACAGAACCATTTGTTTGTAATTGGTGCTACTCAGATTGAAAGTGAAGATGACAGCCCGCTGAGTGTGCGTAGCGGATTGGAGCTCATGTCTGCTTTGCATTGCGTTCATCCGGCTTTTGGTGAAGGACGGATTCTGGAAAGTCTGGCGCAGCTACGGCCAACGCTCAATCATGAAAATCCAGAAATACGCTATGATATAGATAATCGATTGGTGGCTGTTAATGGTTTGTTTAGGCATGGATTTATGATTTCACCTACTGTCAGTCTGGCTACTGTGCGGGTTATTCAGGCGTTGATGCAACAGCAGCCACTTCCAGATGCAGACGCGCGCTATCACATAGATGCTGTGCCGGTAAGCCAGAATGGAGAATCAATAGAATGAAATTATGCGTTAATGATGAGGTAATAGAGTTTGATGGTCGCACGCTAGGGGAACTGGTTGTGCATATTAATCCTGAAACACCTTTTGCAGTGGCCGTAAACACTGCTTTTGTTGCCCGTAAGGAATATGGTGGCTATGTCTTGCAGGAGCAGGATAAAGTGGACATTGTGAGTCCGGTAGTGGGCGGTTAGTACGGTAGCAAAATGGTTGTAAGCAAACCCTGTATGCATACAGGGTTTTTTGTTGCTCGTCTTTGCCCGTGCTGGCTAAAGCTGAAGTGGGTAATTTGTTCACTTTTAAATAAAGCAGTAAATTTCAGGCTAAATATTCCATAAAAGTAATCGTATTTTATTTGTCGGTAATATCAATATGCTGAATAATCTTTAATGCCAGTATAATAATTGATTTTGTCATATATACTGTTTTGGAGAACGCAGAAGGGTAAATTTGCTTGATTTTGCCTTTAATCTACATTTACACTTGCGCCCCTGTTTTACATGAATAATACAAATCAATAGTTGTTGTTAACATATCAAAAGGGCGTTAATTATGTCTAATCTGTTTGCTCGTACCGAACCGGCCAGCCGCAGTTTTGGGGTGGCTTTTTTTGCCGGTATTATGGGGGGGCTGATTTCGGCTTTTGTGAAATCTGGTACCGAAGGTATCATGCCACCGCGCACACCAGACCGTGTGCCGCCTCCGATTCAGATGATTCAGGATATGGGCATTGATATTCACAATATGGTTTACACTTATTCCGACCAAGTAGTGAACTGGGGTGGCAGTCTGATACACATCCTGTTTTCTATTGTCTGGGCTGTCATTTACTGCATGGCAGCAGAAATTTTTCCTAAAGTAAAATTATGGCAGGGTATGGCCTTTGGTATTGGGGTAACTATTTTGTTCCACGGTATTATGCTGCCAGTCATGAATTTGTCGCCTGCTCCGTGGAATCTGCCTTTTGATGAGCTCTTTTCTGAGCTGATTGGTACCTTGCTGTGGATGTGGACTATTGAAATTTTTCGCCGCGATTTGCGTAACCGTCTGACTAAAAAACCAGACCCAGAATTTCAGTAGACTAGAGTAATGATGGCCGGATGCTGAATTTCTTGATATTCCGGCTATCAGCAGAGATAGTTTTTTGTTTTTGCCCATGTTTATCCATATAATGAAGTGTCAGTGTGACGCTTGATACTGGATAAGTGTCATGGGCATTTTTATATTTGTGTCTGACCTCTGCTCTGTTGTGCGGTTTATTTCCAAGCTTGATTATTTTATTCATAATGAATTATGAAAATAAGATAAATACTCAATCTACTGCCTGCTTTTTCATTTTGTACTAACTGATTTTTCCTATTAATTGAAATCAGATGCAAAGATATTGTTCTGGTTATAAAATCTAGTCTTTCTTCTTCTGGACAGTGCTTGGCGGCTGTTTGGACAATATTCGATATTACTGTTTTGCGGAAAGAGAGCTGATGGCTTTACAACTATATAATGAGCAGTTTGAAAGTCGTTTGCTGCTGGGAACCGCTGCTTATCCCAATCCGGAAATACTGCGGGCAGCAGTTAGAAAATCTCAGCCGGCAATGATAACAGTGGCTTTGCGCCGGCAGGGTGCTACTTCGGCAGAGCATGGTCAGGGTCTGTGGGGATTACTACAGGAACTAGATTTGCCTATTTTGCCTAATACAGCCGGCTGCCTGAGTGTGCAAGAGGCAGTAACAACAGCGCAGATGGCACGCGAAGTTTTTGCCACAGACTGGATTAAGCTGGAGCTGATTGGCGATGACCATACTTTACAGCCGGACGTGTTTCAGTTGGTACAGGCGGCAGATATCCTGATTAAAGATGGCTTTAAGGTATTGCCCTACTGTACGGAAGATCTGATAGCTTGCCGCCGTTTACTTGATGCCGGCTGTCAGGCTTTGATGCCCTGGGCAGCACCGATTGGCACCGGACTGGGACCCGTGCATGAATATGCCCTGCATGTGCTGCGTGAACATTTACCTGATACTCCATTACTTGTGGATGCGGGGCTGGGATTGCCTTCACATGCGGCAGCTGTAATGGAATGGGGTTTTGATGGGGTGCTGCTGAATACTGCCGTTTCACGCAGTGGTGCTCCGGTGTTGATGGCAGAAGCTTTTGCTCAGGCGGTAAAGGCCGGCAGACTGGCTTATGAAGCGACGCCGGTTGTACCGCGGCATAATGCACAGGCTTCTACGCCACAACTAGGTCAACCTTTCTGGCATTATCCTGACTATAACGATTAAAAATAAAGTGTGTACGCACGTTATTTTATTATTCTGTCCTGTTTTGGTGTAGTGGCTGCATTAAAACAGGACAGATTTTTTGTCGTTAATGGTTGTGCTTTGAATCGGTATAGGAAATGCGTTTTTTCAATTGCTGCCGATACAGAGGCAGAAACAGGGTTAGCAGGATAAACCAGACTGGAGTGGCTACCAGTCCGGTAAGCGTATCTTTGTCCTGACTAAACAAATACAGCACAAACGCAAAAAATATCAGACACACATAACACATCGGAATGCCAAACGGCATTTTATAAACGGAGCGCGCATGTGCTTCTGGGAAAAGGCGACGATAGCGTAAATAGGCAATTAGGATTACTGCCCAGACAAAGATGAAGCAGATGCTGGAAACAGTGGTAACAATGGTAAATACTTTCATGACATCACCTTCGGCATAAAGCAGAAAGACGCCGATCAGCAATAGTGCACAAGAATATAACAAACCGTTTTGCGGTACGCCGGAGGCTGACAAACGGGCAAATACCTTCGGACCTACCCCGTTGCGAGATAGACCGTACAACATGCGGCCAGTGGAGTACATACCGCTGTTGGCTGAAGAAAGCGCGGAAGTCAGTACAACAAAATTAATAATTGTAGCGGCCGCGCTGATGCCAATGAGCGTAAACATGTTAACAAACGGGCTGCGGTCTGGTGCCACCATACTCCATGGTGTGACGGTCATGATGATAGTCAGAGCCAATACGTAGAAAACAATCACACGTACCGGTATTTTATTGATGGCTGCTGGTAGTGTAGTGGTGGGATCGTCAGTCTCTGCTGAAGCGGTACCAACAAGCTCTATACCAACAAAGGCAAATATTGCAATTTGAAAGGCAGCAAAGAAACCAGACCAACCATGAGGCATCCAGCCTCCGTACGACCACAGATTGCTGATTCTGGCTTGAATACCGTTGGTGCTGACAAAACTGGTTATGAGCAGATAACCGCCACAACCAATTAAAGCAAGAATGGCCAGAATTTTAATCAGCGCAAACCAAAATTCCAGCTCGCCAAAAAGCTTCACTGATAGCAGATTGAGCGTTAGCAGAATGATGATGCAGATTATACCGGGTAGCCACAGGGGTACCTCCGGCCACCAGAATTGGGTGTAGCCGGTAATAGCGACAATATCGGCCATGCCAATCACCACCCAGCAAAACCAGTAAGACCACCCAACATAATATCCAACAGTAGGGTTGAGGATATCCGTTGTGAAATCAACGAAAGATTTGTATTGCAGGTTATGCAAGAGTAATTCACCCATGGCCCGCATGACAAAAAACAGAAATGTACCGATGATGATATAGGTAAACAGTACGGAAGGGCCGGCCAGACTGATGGTGCGCCCGGATCCCATAAACAAGCCGGTGCCGATTGCTCCGCCGATGGCAATCAATTGTAAATGTCTGTTTTTCAGAGTTCGTTTTAATTCGGGCGGCCGGTTCATGTTTTATCCTCTATAAACTTGAAAACAGGAAGTAAACTCATGGTGTGATTTTGACGGATGAATGTAGAGTAACGGGTTATCTTAAGCGGATGTATTTTCATCACTAACAGGCTGTATCACAGCCGTAGCAGTACGTTATTTGTAGGATACAGCACCCAATGATTGGGTAGCATAGACAGCCTGATGTCCATTACTGTATCACAGTTTTTTACAGTTGCTGGCAATATCTCAATGTAGTGGTTGTATATGGAAAGATGTTGTATTAATGTTGTGGTTTCAAGGTATATTGTATGCGTTTCAGGTTAACTTTAAAAATAATAATTAAACTAATTTTAGGGAGAAATACTCCATGCGCGCGATCCTGACTGGATTGGTGGTAGGCTACGGCTTTATGGTGATGTTTATCAGTACGGCTATAAAGGGTGTCTACCAAATTAATTTTACCGGTCTGGTGCATCATTATGATGTTGGTATTGAGGCAATGGCTCTGGCTGGCGGTTTCTTTGGTTTGGCGCAAGGGGTGTTTTCAGCAATGGTCGGGAAGCTGTGTGACCGTTGTGGTGCCAGCTATGTACTGCTGTCCGGCATGCTGTCTGCTGCGTGTGCATTTTTGTTGTTTTCTTCTGATAATAGTTTTTTGACTTTTTTGCTCGGTTTTCTACTGTTCGCCGCATATGCAATGGCGGCTTTGACTTTTGTACCAGTCAGTATTCTGATTGATATGTATGTGATGCCAGAACGGCGTCAGCTAGCCTATGTGCTGGCCACAAATGGTATAGCCGTAGGGCTGATGGTTCTTTCGCCGATTTGGATTTATCTGGAAGGCTATCTTTCATGGCCCATGCTGTGCTCAGTGCTGGCTGCAATATTTGCCTCTCTGGCTGTTATACCAGCATTGCTGAACTGTCTCGGACGGACTCCGGTGAAAATACCAGTAGCATTACGTGCTGTAACAGCTCCTTTAACCCAGCCAAATGCACATGTTGTCAAACAGACCACGCTTGCGTCTCTGCCGCGCTACTGGTATTTCGACCGCAGATTCTTACTGGCTGCTCTGGCTTTTTCAGGTTGTGGTACGTCGATGATTTTTATAGATGTGCATTATGTGCCCGCTATTCAGGAAATATTGCAGCATCGTACCGCTGCTAATCTGCTGACCGGTTTTTCGCTTAGTCTGCTTGGTTTGTCTGAGGCACTGGGAAGTTTGCTGATTGGCTATATAGTGTCGAAAAAAGTATCGCTGCCATTGCTCTTGGGTATGTTGTTTCTACTGCGCTGTGCCACACTGATGGCGTTGGTATTGTGGCCTGAACCAGTGATGGTGCCGTTGTTTGGTATATTTTTCGGCATTACCTATATGGGTACCGTGATTATTATCTCGCGTCTGGCCGGTACTATTTTTGGATACCGCTATAAAGGATTTATTTTTGGTGCCTTCTTCCTAATTCATCAGCTAAGTGGTTTGCTTACAGCATGGCTGGGCAGTTTGCTGCGGGTTTATTGTGGTAGCTATTTTCCGGTTATCTGTTTTGTTGCGGTATGGCTGGCCTTATCAGCAGGAGCGTCTTTACTTCTATCGATTATGAAAAATAATCCAGATGCCGGTACAGGCTCTGGGAATGATAGTCGGTTTCAAGTTAAATACGAATAATAGTTCCTGTCTGGAATGAGACAGTCTTGATTGTGGCCTTGTTAGCCGTAAAATAGACACAACAGATTTAAATAGTAAGAGTGTAGACAATGAGTGAAAATAAAGTGGTTCATTACCTGAAAGATTATCAGGCTCCCGATTTTGCAGTGGCAGAAATTGATTTGACCTTTACGATAGAGGAAGCTTATACCCTTGTGCGCAATCGCATGATGATTGTTCCGCATGAGGTAGGTAGACCATGTGTGCTGGATGGCAGTGCTGAATTATTGCAAATTGTGCTGAATGGAAAATGTCTTTCTCCGCATGAATATGCGATAGCCGATGAAAAACTGACAATACATACGGTACCGGATACTCAGTTTGAGCTTGAAATTACCACTAAATTGTATCCAACGCAGAATAAAACGCTGATGGGGTTGTATGAATCTGGCGATAATCTGTATACCCAGAATGAACCGGAGGGTTTCCGTAAGATTACTTATTATTTTGACCGGCCGGATGTGATGAGTCAGTTTACCACTACCATTATCGGTGATAAGCGGCGCTATCCGGTAATGTTGTCCAACGGTAATCTGATTGACAGTGGTGAATTGGATAACGACCGGCACTGGGTTTGCTGGCGTGACCCGTTTGCTAAACCCAGCTATCTCTTTGCTCTGGTTGCCGGAAAATTGGCGGTGTTGGAAGGTAATTTTACCACTCGCAGTGGGAAAGAAGTGGCATTGAAATTTTATACCCGTCCAGAAGATCGGGAAAAAGCAGGTTTTGCGCTGGAATCTTTGAAACACGCCATGCAATGGGACGAAGACCGCTTTAATCTGGAATATGATTTAAATATATTTATGGTCGTGGCTGTGAGCGATTTCAATATGGGTGCCATGGAAAACAAAGGCCTGAATATATTTAATACTAAATATGTGCTGGCTAGCAGTGATACGGCAACCGATGCTGATTTTGAAGCCATTGAAGGGGTAATCGGTCATGAATACTTTCATAACTGGACCGGTAATCGTGTCACCTGTCGCGACTGGTTTCAGCTCTCTCTGAAAGAAGGGCTGACTGTTTTCCGTGATCAGGAATTCTCTGCTGACCGCGCTAGCAGAGCGGTGCGTCGTATTCACAATGTTAGGGTATTGCGCAGTATGCAGTTTGCTGAGGATGCCGGCCCAATGGCGCATCCGGTACGGCCGGTTTCGTATGAGGAAATGAACAATTTTTATACGCTCACAGTATATGAAAAAGGCGCTGAAGTCGTACGCATGTATCATACTTTGCTGGGCGAAGAAGGTTTTCAGAAAGGTATGCAGCTTTATTTTCAGCGGCATGACGGTCAGGCCGTGACTTGTGATGATTTTCGTGCGGCGATGGCGGATGCCAATGGTGTGAATTTAGACCAGTTTGCATTATGGTACAGTCAAGCTGGCACACCGCAGATTAAAGCGCATGGCGAATATGATGCACACAATCAAACTTTCAGCCTGCATCT
The DNA here is from genome assembly GCF_040741455.2 of Snodgrassella alvi. Lineage (NCBI taxonomy): Bacteria > Pseudomonadati > Pseudomonadota > Betaproteobacteria > Neisseriales > Neisseriaceae > Snodgrassella > Snodgrassella alvi. Next base: position 1,264,824 of record NZ_CP160328.2, on the reverse strand, counting down.
GCAGCAATTCATTCCGCCTACTCCGGATATGGCCGATAAACAGCCGATGGTGATTCCGGTAAAAATTGGCTTGCTAGACAAAAATGGTGCATCTGTCGCTTTTAAAATGGCCGGTACCGCAGATAAAACAGAGGAAACGGTTCTGGTATTCAATCAAACAGAACAAACGTTTGTATTTCATGATGTAGCAAAGGAAGTCGTACCTTCATTGCTGCGCGGATTCAGTGCACCGGTACGACTAGACTATCCTTACAGCGATGCCGATTTGATGTTGCTGCTGGCACATGACAGCGATTCTTTTGCGCGCTGGGAAGCGGCACAAACTTTGTATCGTCGTGCATTTGCTTCCAATCTGGATGCACTGGCTTCTGGCCAGCCGCTTCCGCAACATGCCGAACTGGCACAAGCGCTAACTTCAGCTTTGAATGCTGATATTGATCCAGCGTATAAAGCGGTTTTGCTGCAGGTACCGACAGAAGCAGAACTATGGGAAGATGTGTCTTCAATTAACCCTGAGCAATATGTATGTGCGCGTCAGGCTTTGTTGCAGAGTCTGGCCAGCTGTATGCAGGATACGCTGACACACTGGCGTGAATGGGCGGATGAACAGGAGCGTACCAGCCGGCATCAGGCACCGCAGGAGTATCATCCTGATCTGGCTGGTGTTCGTAGTTTGCGTAATACATTACTGCAATGGGGTGTATTGGCCAATGCAGATTTGCTACACAACATAGTAAACGAATTCAGCCAGCGTGCTACCAATATGACTCATGAATACGGAATGCTTGCAGCCATAAATCATTTGTCTGATGATAAACGCAATGACTTGCTGAATCAGTTTGGCCGGCGGCATGCGCAAGACGATCTGGTAATGGATAAGTATTTTATCCTTATCGGTAGTAGTCAGCGTCCAGACACATTGCAGCAGGTTGAAAAGGCTTTGCAGCATCCGGCTTTCAGTTTGGAAAATCCGAATAAAGTGCGCTCATTATTAGGCAGTTTCAGTCGTAATATCCCTCATTTCCATGCTGCTGACGGTAGCGGCTACCGTTTCTTGGCGGATTATATTCTGCGTATTGATGAATTTAATCCGCAAGTGGCTTCGCGGCTTGTGCAGGCATTTAATCTGTATGACCGGCTAGAGCCCCGGCGCAAAACGTTGATGGCTGAACAATTGCAGCGCATTCAGAAACATGAGGGTTTATCTAAAGACAGCCGTGAGATTGTAGATAAAATTTTGCATAGCTGAAATATGTAAATTTATTTTGCTGCTGTATATTTTTTCAGAGCACTACTGCTGAACAGTAGTGCTCTTTATTATTGGTGTATAAACAACTGAACCATAAATTACGCTGGATTTGAGTGTAAGGCATCAGCTTTCCAGTAGCTGTTTGCCCAGATAGTCGTTGTCTCTGGCCATGCCAGGCAGGACAAAGTAAAAGCCTCCACCAAAAGGTTTGATATACCGTTCGAGGGGTTCTCCGTTCAGGCGGTTTTGGGTATCGATAAAGCCTTTTTTCAGGTCGTTCTGATAGGCTACGAAAATCAGTCCCATGTCTAGCTGACCGCTGGGTAAAACGCCAAGTGAATAGCTGAAGCTGCGTCGGCGCAGTTTGGCTACGTGCCGCTCGGGAATACGTGGTTCGGCACGACGCATATGTGAATCAAATAAGATACGGTCGCCATGCGGGTCTCGTTTCATTTGCGGATCATCCATCTCATGCTTCATGCCGATAGGGGCACCGCTGGATTTGTAGCGGCCAAAATCGTTTTCCTGATCTTCTAGCGGTGTTCTATCCCAAAATTCCAGATTGAAGCGAATCAGGCGGATGGCCTGATAACTACCACCCAGACACCATGCTGGTTCGTGATTATTAGCAGTGACCCATACCAGCTCGTCCATCAGTTTGCTATCGGTAATGGCTGCATTGCCGGTGCCGTCTTTAAAGCCAAACAGATTGATGGCGGTGCTGTGATGGTCAATATCCCTTGCCGGTAAAAATCCGTCCATTTTCCAAAGCGGTACCATGTATCGATTACAGTGATGGATGATGTCGCGCAGAGCATAGATGACACTTTCACGGCTGTTGGCGCAGAACTGGATTGATAAATCACCGCCACACCAAGATTTCTCCAGCCGGTCGTTGGGGAATCGTGGCATGGGAATCAGTTTTTTTGGTTTCTGCTGAGCCAGACCGAAGCGTTGATCGAATAGGCTGGCGCCAACGGCAACAGTGATAGTGAGGGAATCGGGTGCGATATTGTGTCCAAGCAGACCGGACTCGGGCGGAGGAAGCTGGTCTGTTTTGTCTGCGCTTAAGCTCTGAGGACGAGTAAGAAAGGCAATGCGCTGAGAAATAAGCTGGAGTAATTGTTGTAGCTGAGTTTTGTCTCGTGCGGTAACGTTAAAAGCGACAAAAATAGCCTCTTTGGTATCTGGTGTAATCACACCGGCCTGATGTCTGCCCCAATAGTCTACGGCTTGATTGTAATCGTGGCTACAGGTTCCAGCAGCGCTAGCTGTGTTGCTGATACCTAATCCTGTCATTCCTAAGCTGCCGGCCAGCAACATTTTCATGCCATGGCGACGGGCAGGACTAGCCGGATTGTCATTTGCTGTGGTAGCTGTTTCAGATTGGTGAGTTAAGGTATTTTTGTTCATAACTGATATCAATGAGGATATTTGTAGTAAACCTTTACGCCCAGCTGCGCACGTAATTGTGCCAGCCTGCTGCTCTGGAGGCTGAGCAGAGAATAGAGGCGGTCGTGGTCTGTTTGGCTCAGCTGACTGAAGCTCTGAAACTGATTATTGGGTAATTGATAGTGCTGTAGGACGGCAAAAATCTGCTGATATCCACTATCAAGTGACATGCGTTGTTGTGTTGAAATAAAGGGAGTCAGATATTGAACGATTTGTGCTGAGCCAGTTACATTGGCCTGAATATCGGCCAGATCGCTGTGACTGTATTGATTTTCTTTACCGGCCAGCTTGGTTTGCAAAATCATTTCTAGAAAATCGGCTGAGGACTGGACAATTTTGGCGATATCCAGTTCATCGGCAGCTACGCGTTTTTGTAGGTCGATGATTTCGTATTGCAGATTGGCAGCTTCAGCCTGTGCCTGTTGCACGTCTTTAAGCACAAATAAATCATATTCCAGACGATGAAAACCGCTAAAAGCAGGGTCGTTAATGCCTTGCAGATAATAATCGGCACGCGAGTTGATGTTTTCATCGGCATTGCCAAATAATCTAACAATAATTCGGATCTGTTCGTAACTTTGGTGTGCACGGACATAATCCAGCTGAGCCTGTGCCAATTGTTTGTTACGGCAGGCTGCGACGATGGCGTCAAGGTATTGCTGGGTAGTTTTCAGCTGTGTAACGACCTGTTGCTGATAAGCCTGAATGGACGCATGATATTTTTGCGGGGTGGGAATGTCGCCTTTGGCTGCAACGGCATTGCTATCGTCGATAATGGGGGCTAATAATCCATGTGCCTGAGAAAGAGACGGCAGTAACAAGGCACACAGACAAAGAGTGTGAAACAGACGCCGTGTCATTTGGTTTTTTTCCTTAAGAACAAAAGAGCCATTATTAGCCAGAATAAACCAAAGGTGATCACGCTGATCCACATAGGCTGCGAACGATAGGCAAACAGTGATGATGCAAAGCTACCGAAAAGGCCGCTATCGTCAATGACATGAGAGGTATCCCAAGCCGGATTGATGAGAAAATCAGGGATGGATACGTCGTGTTCGAGTAACATATTGGTCCCGTCTTCAACAGCTTTCAATAATAGTGAAACGGAGAGAAATAACAGCACAACACCGGTGATGGTAAAGAATTTTTTCCATTGGATGAAGCGGCTGGTGAGGATAAATACATAAAAGGTAAATGCGGATACAATGATGCCGATTAGTACGGCCATGAAGAAGCCGGTGTAATTGTGGCTATTGAGCTGCATAATCTGACCGGATAGAAAAACGACTATTTCACTGCCTTCACGGGCAATAGCGATGGCAATGATGAAGAGTGCTCCCCACCATGAGTTGCGTGCTACCTGCTGTGCCATTTCTTGTTCGAGTGTGGATTTCATACTTTTGGCATGGCGGTTCATCCAGTACACCATTTGTACAATTAGTATGCTGGCTATTGCGGACATGGCCATCATAAACAGGGTCTGATGGTCATCGCTGAGCTCTTTGAAGACGCCATTGATAATTAAAGCGAGTATGACTGATATCAGTACACCAAGCCCTATGCCCCCAAACAGATAGCGCATGCCGTTACTTCTGTCGGGGTTGCGGTTAATCCATGAATAAATAATGCCGACTACGAGCAGTGCTTCGAAACATTCGCGCCAGACAACAAAGATGACTTGTCCCATTATATATCCTGTTGTTATTTTACGATTAGCTGCCCTTTGGGCTTATTCAGATGAAAGTCGTCGAAAAAGATATAGGTGCCGGGTTTTTTAGGCGATATGACTACTACTGAAGAGGCGCCGGGTGCCAGTACTTTTTCTTTAACTAGCTGGGTGCTTTCAAATTCTACCGGTCCTTTGCCAATGTTGGTGACCTTGATGCGGATTATTTTATTGGCCGGTGCATTGAGGGTGAGAGGCATCATGTCGCCATCTTTCATTTTTAATTCCAGTGTGACTTTGTCTTCAGCGCTGGCTAAACAGGAAAGCATGAGGCAGACTGAACTGAGCACAATAAGAAAAATTTTTTTCATGATGTTTGCGCTTGTGGCTATGGTGTGCTGATGAAAAGCAGGAAGGGATTATTCTGCCGGTTAGGACCAGAATAACCCCGTCCGTACGACTTAATTTATCAATAGCTGCCTTTGCGGCCTACACCGGTGTAATCAAAATCCCAGCTAACTTCAAATGGTTTGAACCATGGTGCTACGCCGGTTTCTTTATCAATATGACGTGCCATTTGATTGGCAGTAGGTGGGGAGATGCGGTAGGTAACACGGTATTTACCATGACCATCCAGTTTGATGTTGTCGCCATAATGTGGACCGTCATTGGCCACCATAGACATAAATTTACCTGAATGTTCGAATTTGCCTTTGTTCAGCTTGGTGACGGCATACTCTACATTTAGGTTGGGAATCCAGTCTCCTTCAGCAAAGCCATTGGGGTTGCCTTCTGTGGCATGAATGTCGGCTTCCATGTGGACATCGGATTTGCTGGCCGGCAGATGCATATTGCTGTGATCCATTCCATCAGTATCCATGGTGATGGGGGGTAGGTAGACACCGGAAATTTCCATTCCATTTTTGATAATGGGTTTACCCATCGGATATTCTTGAGCAAAGGCAGCCATGGACACTAGGGCTGCGCTGGCAATCGCAATTTTTTGTAACAGCATGTCTGGTTTTCCTATTTATAGTCATGCTGAATCGGTATGAAACAGCATGACTAGATTAAATTGATAAGTATTATCAATATACTCTTTTTACGAATGTTAGAAAACCATTAAATTGTGTTTTTTTGCGCTGGTTTAGTGTTATTTATTGCTATGCTGAAATGTCTGATTTTTGATGGTTTTTTATTAGACTGGGCTGGTTTCTGTATATTGCTGAATAACTCTCTGTATGATGATTTGATTGATAAATGAATGATTTGTGCTGAATCATTTATCTTTCGGAGCTTTCAGCAGTCTCTGTTTAACCGGCGTTGGTGTGAAATTGTGATTTTGTGGTGAAATGGTATAAATAATTATTGTTGCAGTGTACACAAGCTATTGATATATAAGTTAAGTAATGTTAAATTATCGCTTCGGCCGGATAGGGTGCCGGTGAAGGATTTGCCGGTAGCGTCTATAGATCATATTTGTGGTTTAACTTTCGGAAATATGTTCTGGCTGAAATCTGTGCAGTCTGATGTGGCTGCCTATGGTGTGGTCACCATAGGCAGGATGTGACTAGGATTTTTGTAATACTTGCCAGATTTGTTGCGCGATGGGTTCGATGCCATTCCACAGCAAAGGATTCCAATTGCGCTGTTTGCAAAATGAAAACACCATGGTTTCGGCACTGAGGATACTTTTACAGGGCCTGAATACCAGCAATCCGCTGTCCTGCCAGTCTGAATCGGCTCTGACGATATAGGGCGACAGGATATAGGCGGTATATTCGGCTGCTTCATCTGGTTCATTGAGCCATGGACTGCCGATTGGTGTGGTTTGTTGTAGATAGTAAAGGGCATAGGGATGCTGCAATTGTATGTTGTCGTGCAGTGCAGTGGACAGTGTGTTCTTGTCTGGTGCAAGAAGTTTCATTGTCTGTCTCCCTGTGCATGGTTTATGTCAAATACATTATTTGTATTTGTCATGTAATATATCTGTGTGTCTTGACGATATCTGATTGTGTGGTGTGCTTGCGCAAACAGGTGATGTGGCAGATTGTGATGGGGGAGATTCGCTTTGTAGATGTTCATATTATTGCCTTTCTCTTTGGTCCAGAAGCCGCAAATGTGCTGTCAAACACAGATGGCGGCAGACAAATGGCAGGGTTGACAGACCGACAAAGAGAACCGGCAGGCGCGAAGCCTCCCTGCCACTGTCCACCATGAATGAGGAGGAGGCAATGGATATTTACAGACAAAAAAGCTACTCCGTGGGTGAGTAGCAGGATGTCTGCCTCTTTGATCAGCCTGTCAAAGCTGGTTGCGCTATTGAACGCAACGTCTTTATCTTGCCGTTAAAGCTTGGTACTGTCAAATATTGCCGTGTACCAGATGTTCCGGTTGTTTGCTGCGTGTTTTCAATCGGGGTAAAAGAGGAGTTTTTACCGTTTTTCTTTTGTCTCCTTGGTAACCATAATTATCCCCTTTAAGGTTTTTTGATTTGCCGGCATGTTGGGCTGAATACCGTTCTTTAAACGGTATGTACAAAGAGTAAACTGACTGATTTACTGTTATATGATGAGTATACCCCTTAATTTTTTTTCTGAAGGTACCTGAACAAGCTTTGATAGTTGCGGACTATAAATTCGACGGAAATGCGACATTACTGATGAGTATTGTTGTATTTGAGGAATGTTGCTGTGCAGACAGACTGTATAAAGTTAGTTGTGCAATTTATGACAATATTTTATTTAAAGTGTTGTTTATTGGTTGCAAAGGGGTATTCGTAAATCTAAATAAAAGTTGTAGATTAGGGTTGTGATTTGTACGGGGACACGATATTTAAATATTATTGATTATTTATATGAAAAAGGGGTAATCATCTAGAGTAGCTGGTTGGTTAGTTTAATTATCTGATTAAGTTACCCATGATTGATATTGAAATGATAGTAATGTCTGAATTGGTTGCTGAGAAAAGTCAGTGCTTTTTCAGGCTTTTTTTTGTTTGATCATTCTTTATTATGTCTGTTTGAAATGTAAGCTTGTCGGCTACTTTAAAGTTTATATGGATGGTGCTGAGGTTATCAGCATAATTTATGAGTTTTGGTATAGTAAATATCTATCTTTTTGTCATGATTAAAACCAACTTAGTAACTTAAGTTTTGTGTTGCTATCAATATGATGATGGTATTATTTTTTGGGCTCCAGGTATGATGGGATGGAAATGACTGAAGGCTTTTTTACTTGTAGATAATTGGGTTTTATCAAAATGTTGAGTGAATAACAGTGAAGTGTATGTTATATGTTGATCAGAATTTTTTTATAAAAAATCGGGCATACTAATGTATGCCCGAGGCTTATGCTGATAATTCAGCTGTTACCATTTATAGCCAACACCAGCGTTGAAACCAGTTTCATGGCCGGTGGTGGATACGCCTGCACCCCATGAGAATTTACCGGTGTTATTGGTGGCTTTGTAGTTGATGCCGACAGCGGTATAGCCATGGTATGAACCCATACCTACGCCTACGGTCTGTTCACCTGCATTAAGCTGTGGCAGATAGGCGCCGGACAAGGCCATGGCCAGTGCGGTACCAGAGTAAGCGCGACGTTCAACATGCTGAACACGATCGTTGACGTAGCTCAGATTACGGTTGATGTTTTCCATCTGGGAATTGACACCTTTAAGCTGGGCAACGTTGACTGCATCGGTGTCTGCTGTACCGGCAGCCACGCCAGTAATCTGGCGGTAAACGCCTTTAGATGCATCTCCTACGGACACTGCTGCTTCGGTGCTGGTGGTGGCCATAATGGCTCTAGCCTGCTGTCCGGTAGCCGTTACGGGTATATAACCGCTAATGCCGCCGGCTGTGCTGGCTACTGAGTTGGCTCCCAGTGCGATACCGCCCGCCTGTGTGACACTGGCATGGTTGCCGATGGCCACGCCGCCAGCTGTGCCAGCTGATGCTTGTGACCCAATGGCTATGGCGTCATTACCACTAGCTGAGGCTGCGCCACCGATGGCAACTGAGTTGGTGCCACTGGCTGAAGCGACGCTCAGGGTGGAGTTAACTTTGGCGTATTTGCTGCCTCCGTTGTACAGATTGGTTAAGGCATCACCGACATTATTGGCAGTTATTGTGCTGCCATCTGCGGCTGTGGTGCTGTAGCTTGGCGCATTGAAGCCGCCGTTACCGGCACGTGTAACCGGACTGTAGCTGGCATTGCCTCCCAAGCTGGCAGCCACGGCAGTCAGTGCATCTGCTGTTGAAGTAGACAATTTTTCGGTGTCTGCAATCGCTTTGTTGGCTTTATTGGTGGCTTCCGCGATGGCTGCATTATTGCCGCTGCCGCCCTGATTGGTTAGCTTCTGGTCAAATGCTGTCGACAGGGATTGAATATCGTCCTTAAAGTCATTTCGCATCTTCCACAACTGGCTGCCATTAACGGCGTCTTTGGAGTCCTTATTTTCATCACCAACTGCTACATTGGTAATTTTCTGACCGCTAGACGAGCCACGACCTGCATCGTATACGGTACCATTCCACTGTAATGCGTTTTTCTGCAATGTTTCCAGTGAAGTGGATAATCCTGCCGGTACGTTGCCTGTAGCAATAGCTAGCTGATCCTGAAGGCTGGAGAGGCTAGTTGATGTGCTTGTAGACAGGGAGTATAACTGCCGTCCATTTACTGCCTGATTTGAGTCAGCAGATATGGTGCCATCTGCAACGTTGCTGATGGTTTTTTCATTTCCGGCTCGTGTCAATGAATAGAGGCTATTGATCTCGTCATCGTACATTACGGCGTGTTTTTTTACATATTCCAGTTCAGATTTGGTATTAGAGAGATCTGAACTTACAGATGCAATTTGTTTGGATGCTGTGGCCATATTTTCCTGAGTGGTGGAAATTAAGCCCTGAACGGTCTGCATTTTTTTGTTGACTTCATCCAGATTCAATTTGTTCTGACTGGCAATATTTTCCACAGAGGAAGATACTGAACTCAGGATAGAAGTTGACAGGCTGAATAGCTGTCCGCCGTTGACGGCATCTGTTGAGTTTTGATTAACATCACCTGAAGCCACTTGGAGAATTTTCTGTGCAGTACCGGAGCCATGGCTGGCATCGTAACCTGAACCATTCCACATTAAGGCGTCTTTTTGCAAAGTACTGAGGCTGTTGGATGTGGTGCTCAATCCTGTAGCCAGACTTGAGATGCTATTGCTGATATTGGTGAGGTCAGTGCTGTTTCCAGATGCAATGCTGGACAGGCTTTCACTGAAAGAAGATGAAAGCGAGAATAGCTGGCTACCGTTGACAGCATCAGTAGAATCTTTGCCGACTCCTCCGGCTGCTACATTGGTAATCCTTTGGGCACTGTCTGAACCATGGCTGGCATCGTAAGCATTACCTTTCCATTGCAAGGCATCTTTCTGCAATGAATTGATGTTGTTTGCTGCGGTAGACAGACTATCGGCCAGTGTCGAGGTGGATTTGAATACATTATCAATGCGTAAATTGGTTGTACTCAGACCGGTGGAGAAGGTATTAGATAAGGTATTAGACAGATTATCCATTCCACTGATGGTAGCTGTGGAAAGAGAATATAACTGTCCGGCATTTACAGCATTGGTGGAATTTTCGCTTATATCACCAGCTGCTACGTTAACAATCCTTTGTGCATTGCCAGTGCCGTGGCTGGCATCATAAGCAGCACCATTCCACTGTAAAGCATCTCTTTGTAATATGCTAATGTTATTAGCAGCACTACTAACACTTGAACTTAGTTTGGAGAGGTTGTTGTTAGTGGTGTTTAGATCATTACTGTTTCCAGCTGCCATGCTGGTCAGACTATCATTGAATGATGATGACAGTGAATACAGCTGGCTGCCGTTTATGGCATCAGTAGAATTACCATTGACGTCACCCGTTGCCACTTTGGTAATCTTTTGTGGAGAGTCTGTGCCGTGGCTGGCATCATAAGCGTTGCCATTCCACTGCAGAGCATTTTTCTGCAGGGTACTGATGTTGCTCACGGCAGTAGATAAATTTCCGGCAATGGTTGAAGTGGACTGCGATATCATATCAATGCGGGTTTTAGCATAGCCAAGGCCGGTAGAAAGGCTGTTACTAAAACTATAAGCAAGATTATCTATATCGGTATTGGTAGACGTAGACAAAGAGTAAAGCTGTCCACCGTTTACTGCATCGGTTGAATCTTGGTTGATGTCGCCGGCAGCCACATTAATGATTCTTTGAGCAGTACCAGAGTTATGGCCAGCATCAAAGGCGGTACCATTCCACAGTAACGCATTTTTTTGCAGGGTACTGATGCTGTTTACGGCAGAAGACAGATTGCCAGCAATGGTTGTTGTGGACTGAGATACTGTGTCAATACGGTTACTAGCTGTATTCAGGCTGGTGGTAAGAGTATTCACTGCATTATTGACTTGCCCCAGACCGCTAGAAGTAGAACTGGAAAGAGAATGCAGCTGGGCACCATTAACGGCATCAGAGGATGTATCGGTCACATCACCAGCAGCTACGTTTGTAATCTTCTGTGGATTACCAGAACCATGGCTAGCATCGAAGGCGGAACCATTCCACTGTAAGGCATCTTTTTGTAAGTTGCCGATACTATTGGCGGCAGAAGAAAGGCTCCTGGCAATAGTTGAAGTGGACTGAGATATTGTGTCAATTCGTCCTTGAGTGGCAATTAAAGATGTACTTAGCTGATCGATTGTATTGTTGATATTTCCAATATTACCGCCTGTTATGTTATTGATGCTGTTGCTAACCGTAGTGGAAAGAGAATATAGCTGTCCGCCATTGACTGCATCAGTAGAACCCAGACTTACATCACCGCTAGCGACTTTGGTAATTTTCTGTGCAACCGATGAACCATGGCTGGCATCATAAGCAGCACCGTTCCATTGCAGAGCATCTTTTTGCAAAATAGTAATGCTGTTGTTGGCAGTAGACAGATTACCGACAATTGCTGTGGTGGACTGAGATAAATTATCAATGCGAGAGATTACTGTACTCAGATTACCAGAAACGGTGCTGGAAAGAGAAAACAATTGTCCGCCATTTACGGCATCGGTTGATTCTCTAGTCTCTTTACCTGCTGCTACCATGGTGATTTTTTGTGCATTGCCAGTACCGTGACTGGCATCATAAGCATCATTATTCCATTGCAGCGCATTTTTCTGTATGTCAGTGATATTGTTTATGACACTGGATAGATTAGTCTGAATCTGGCTGGTGGAATTGGAAAGAGCATTAATCTGTAAGTTGGTGTTATTTAGTGCTCCGGTAAGATTATTTACCGAAGTGGACACCGTACTTAGGGAGCTATTGGTGCTATACAACTGACTACCATTCACAGCATCGGTAGAATTCTGATTGATATCACCTAGGGCAAGATTAGTGATTTTCTGCGGACCATCCATACCACGGCTGGCCGTGAAATTGCCATCTTTCCACTGTAATGCATTTTCCTGCAGGGTGCTGATGCTGGTATTAACAGTACTTAGATTGTTTGACAACATAGTAGTTGTACCACTAAGTGTGTCGATACGATTAATCGCACCATTTAGTTTTCCGGTCAAATTGCCGACGGAGCTGATGATTGAGCTTACGCTGAGGTTGGTATTGTAGAGTTGTCCACCGGTTACTGCATCGCTGGAATCTCTATCAATTTTTCCAATAGCCAGATTGGTGATTTTTGTATATTTAGCATCATAATTGTCACCGTTAATTAGTAAAGCATTTTGCTGCAGGCTATTAATTTTGTCCGTTGCAGTGGATAAACTGCCGGAAATTCTGGAAGTAGAATCTGCGATACTATTGATTCGTATAGCATTGTTGTTCAAGCTGTTGGTTAAATCAGCCATCGAGTTTGTGATAGTAGTTATTTTTGTATTGGTTTCATAAAGCTGACTACCATTAATAGCTTGCGTTGAAGTAGGTGATACATCTCCATTATCAACGTTTATCAGTCTCTGTGGTTTACCATCTCGCAGCAGATCGTAAGCACCGTAATCAGTATTCCATTGAATAGAATTGTTTTTGAGTGTACTGAGATTATTATTAGTAGTGCTTAGGCCTTTGTTTAAGGCATCGATATTATCTGCCAGACCATCGATTTTGCTCGTGGTATTCCGGACAGTGCTGATTGTAGTAGACAAAGAGCTGATACCTGTTGAAGCCGAGCTAGACAATTGGAATATCTGGCCAGCATTGACAGCGTCGGTAGAATTGGGGGCCAGAATACCAGTTGCAATATTGGTAATTCGTTGTGGTGAACCGCTATCGTGACTGGCGTCATAGGCTATACCATTCCATTTTAGTGCAGAAGACTGCAATGTATTCAGACTGGCACCAAATGTGGCAATGGAATTATTTGCCTTTTCCAAGGTTGCATTGGTTGTATATAACTGCGAAGCATTGACAGCATCGGTAGAATTTGCGCCCAAAGTACCATTACTCACATTGGTAATCTTCTGTGGTGTACCAGAATCATGGCTTGCATCATAGGCCGCCCCATTCCACTTAAGAGCAGAAGTCTGCAATGTGCTTAGACTGCTTGAAATGTTGATTATGTTATTGTAATTGTTAAAATTGGATGTAGAAACCGAAGACAAAATAGAATTAGTGGTGTAAAGCTGGCCAGCATTAACTGCTTCATAGGAATTAGCTGCTAGCTGTCCGGGAGCTACATTAGTAATCCTTTGTGGGGCTCCTGAATTATGACTTGCATCATATGCAGACATTAAGTCGTTCCACTGTAAGGCATTATTTTGTAATTTGTTTGCCGAAGCAGTAACTATATTTAAGGAGTCGCTAACTGTAGATAGACTTAAGTTAGTGGTATATAACTGGTTTCCGGTAACTGCATCTGAAGAATCTACATTCAGGGCTCCGTTTGCTAAATTGGTGATTTTGTATCTAGCACCTTGGACGCCGTGGCTGGCGTCATATCCAACCGTTCCATCCTGATAGCGCTTCCACTGCAAGGCATCTGTCTGCAAATTATTAACAGTTGTAGATACATTATTTGCAGATGATGATAATGAAGTAAGGATGGAGTTGGTTGTAGACAGCTGACTGCCGGTTACTGCGTCTGTAGAACCGGCTAATAATGAACCGGCTGCAACATTGGTGATTTTTTGCGGTGTACCGGAACCATGGCTGGCATCATACGCACTACCATTCCATTGCAGGGCATCTTTTTGTAAAGCAGAAACATTGGTATTTAATGTGTTGATGTTGTTATTGACGTTACTAAGGTCACCTGCTTTGCTTAAGGTAGTAGAGAAAGAATTCAGTGTGGTAGAAGTTAAGGTAGAAATACTGTAAAGCTGTCCGGCATTAACTGCATCAGTAGAATTGGCTGCCAGGTCGGAAGCAGCAATATTCGTAATTTTTTGAGCGGTGCCCGAACCGTGACTCGCATCATAAGAAGAGCCATTCCATTGCAAAGCATCTTTTTGTAGGTTTGTAATTTTATTGTTTAGTGTACTAATGCTTGTGTTAGCGGAACTTAAATTAGTGCCTAAAGATATGACGCTGTTGCTTAAAATGCCAATGTTGGAATTAACATTGCTTAAATCTCCGGCTCGCTCTAATACTGAGGAAAGGGTACTTATGCCCGTCGAGGTTGATGTAGATAGAGTATAAAATTGTGTTCCATTGATCGCATCTGTAGAATTAAAGGCTACAGAACCAGCAGCAACATTAGTAATTTTCTGAGCTGAAGTAGTGCCATGACTGGCATCATAAGCATTGCCGTTCCACTGTAGGGCATCTTGCTTCAGACCGGAAATATTGTTGGTTATGGAGCTGATATTGGTATTGATATTAGTCAGGTCACCGACTTTACCCAAGGTTGTAGACAGCGAATTCAGCGTTGTGGAAGTAGATGATGAAATACTGTAAAGCTGACCAGCGTTGACTGCTTCAGTAGAATTGGCTACTAGTTCGGCTGCAGCGACATTGGTAATTTTCTGAGCGATGTTTGTACCATGACTGGCATCATAGGCAGAACCATTCCACTGTAAAGCATCTTTTTGTAAACCACTAACATTCGTATTCAGGGTGCTAATGCTGGTATTAGCACTAGTCATTCCGGTGTTTAAAGTAGAAATACTATTGTAAGCTGAGCTTAGGCTGGTAGATGCAGAGGAAGACAAAGTATAGAGTTGTCCGCCGTTAACTGCATCTGTGGAAGATGATGTGACAGACCCGGCAGCAACATTAGTAATTTTCTGAGCAGCGTCCGTACCATGGCTGGCATCATAGGCAGAGCCATTCCACTGTAAAGAATCTTTTTGTAAACCACTAATATTGGTGTTCAGGGTGCTAATGCTGGTATTAGCACTGGTCATTCCGGTGTTTAAAGTAGAAATACTATTGTAAGCTGAGCTTAGGCTGGTAGATGCAGAGGAAGACAAAGTATAGAGTTGTCCGCCGTTGACAGCATCTGTGGAAGATGATGTGACAGACCCGGCAGCAACATTAGTAATTTTCTGAGCAGCGTCCGTACCATGGCTGGCATCATAGGCAGAGCCATTCCACTGTAAAGCATCTTTTTGTAAACCACTAATATTGGTGTTCAGGGTGCTAATGCTGGTATTAGCACTGGTCATTCCGGTGTTTAAAGTAGAAATACTATTGTAAGCTGAGCTTAGGCTGGTAGATGCAGAGGAAGACAAAGTATAGAGTTGTCCGCCGTTGACAGCATCTGTGGAAGATGATGTGACAGACCCGGCAGCAACATTAGTAATTTGCTGAGCAGCATTCGTACCATGGCTGGCATCATAGGCAGAACCATTCCATTGGAGTGCATCTTTCTGCAGACCGGATACATTTGTGCTAAGCGTGCTGACGCTATTATTCAAAGGGGTTAAATCGGATGCTGCATTGATTGCAGTAGACAGACTGGTGAACCCGTCAGAAGTATAGTTTGCAAGATTTTTTAATTGGGCAACGTTAACCGCATCTGTATCGGCTGTACCAGCTGCCAGACCGTTAATCTGGCGGGTAATCTGAGAAGTTGAATTACCGATGGCAACCGCAGCTGCAGTACTTTTCCATGTTGCAGACTGATTAGTGGTATTAGTATTTTTTCCAGAGGGGTCAAAGCCGACAACACCGGCATCAGTATTGGCCAGAGAATCACTACCCAATGCCACAGATTTTTCTAGAGTGGCATTGGCATTGGCACCTACAGCAGTTGCGCTGTCTTTCTGTGCCACACTGCTCAAACCAACTGCTACACTGCCGATACCATCGGAAGTTGCTAGTGACCCCAGTGCGACTGCTGAAGTGCCGGTAGCCTGTGAACCAACGCCCATTGCTATTGAGGTTATTCCAGACGCCAGAGCAGCGACTCCATATGCCTGTGCGCCACCGGCTGTAGCAGTGGCATTATTCCCGAAAGCGGTAGAGTAGTTACCTGTGGCATAAGATCCGCAGCCAGTTGCAAAAGAATAGACGCCGTAAGCTACGGGCATAACATTAGAGTCTCCTCCGGTAGGTGTACCCATAAAACCGCTTGAACCGCTTGTTGTTCCGTTTGTTACGCCGTCACCATTCCAGTTTTGTTGACCGTTACTCGTGCCGTAAGGATTAGTGGTTACAGTACCTCCTAACACGGTTTTGCCGGTAAAGGATGAATTTTGTACAAAACGCAGGTACTCTTCTTGCGCTGAGATGCCAGTTTGACCTATATTTCTACGGCCATTCACTTTGTCTGCACCACACCAGTCATCATCGCCTGCAAGAACAACGCTACCATGGCTTCCATTTGAATATAATTCAGTTGCGGCGCTACTACTTGGATTTAACCCACCTGTAATGGCTACGTTTGCTGCTATAGCTGGTGTAATGAGATGCAATTGCAGCATAAGTGCGGTAAGCGTAAAGCTGACAATTTTTTTCAGTCCACATTTATTCAGTAATCTTTTACACAAGGGAAGATCAGAGACGATATTCGATTTTGTATGGCTATTTGCTAATTCTGATGCTGCTACCCATGTTTGTGTGTGTTCATTCCAGACATTACGATATACCTTGTTCATAGGTGACTCCTGATTTTGATTAATTAACTAACAAACAAACTAAACCTCTTATTTAAATTTCTTTTTCTGCGGTGTTCTGTTGATACCTACAAATAAAACTGTAAATCTGAAAACAAATTGCCTGTATTGCTATCCATTAATCATTAATTAATAATTAATGGCAGCTTTGATGGCAGATTACGCTTGAAAAAAAGATGCTTATAAGTTCTTAATTTTTAATTATTTATATTTTCGGAAGAATGGTTGATTTAACCTAATGTTGTAACTATTTAATATAATGGTATTAATTCAGACCTAATTTTAATATTTAAATTAATTAATTAACAAATGTGGATATTTAAAAAGAGAAATTAGAATAGCTGAAGCACAGGTGGTTATGCTGAATTTGATTAATTTTTGATTTTGCAGACTATCTATATGAATGTTTGTAAAAAAATATCACTTCTAAAAATAAATATTCTAAACATAAGTTATGTTTTTTGCGTGTTTTGGTGTTGTATTCTTAAATATTTTAGATTTTTTATAAATGATTTAATGTATGAGTTGTTTTATGTCAAAAGTATAATTTATTACTGTTTTGTGAATTGGTTTTATTTTAGTTGTTAGCTTGTTTTTGTTAGGAACGGTGTTCTATAAAGTATTCTGTGTAGTAGGTTATCTGCGTCGATCTGCTTTTGGCAAAATATGATGGTATTTAATTGTTTTGTTGTTGAACACTACAGGATAGATATTAGTAGATGTTATGCCAGCAGTTTTGCTTTCTGCTGGCGCTGTATTTTGCAGCTAAACACCTAGTGTGGCTCCGCCATCTACCACAATTTCCTGCATGGTTATCTGAGCTGCTTCGTCGGAAAGCAGGAAAGATACGGTATTGGCTATGTCTGCGGGCTGAGCTAGCTTTCTGAGCGGAATACCGAGGCGATATTGGCTTAAATCGCCATCAATAATGCTGGCCGGTGGCTGGTTATCTGGCCAGAGTTGCTGCTGCATGGCGGTGAGGGTGGAACCAGGGGAGACGATATTAACGCGGACGTAAGGGGCGACTTCGAGTGCCAGATTGCGACAAAAATGGCTGAGCGCGGCTTTGGTGGTGGCATACAGACCGAGCTGGGTACGAGGCATGCGTGCGCTGTTGGAGCTGATGGTGACGATGCTGCCTTGCTGCTGCTGATAGAAATGGCGTGCCATATGCTGGCTGATGGATACGGGGCCAAGCAGGTTGACATTCAAGCTGGTTTGCCATTGTGCCTGTGTGGCGTTGAGCAGTGATGTGAGAATGAGCATGCCGGCACAGTTGACGAGTCCGGTGATGTGGTGTTGGACGATGAGGGTGTTGAGTAGGATCAGGGTTTCTTCACAGGCGCTGATATCTTGACTTATACCAATCCAGCCGGGTTCATAGGGCGGTTCAATCATTTGCTGTATCGGCCAGCTTGCTGGCACGGGCTGTTTGTCGATACCGATTACTTTGTAGTTTTGCTGAAGAAGCCGGAGGGCTACGGCTGCACCGATGCCTTGTGCGGCACCGGTGACGATAATGGTTGGCTGCATGTGGTTCTCCTCGAGTTATTAAAACTGAAATACGTTGAGCATGGTTTGCATTTTGGCTTCGGTTTCAAGCCATTCGGTGGCGGCATCGGAGCCCACTACGATACCGGCTCCGGCATAAAGGCGAATTTTGTTTTGGTTGAGCAGGCCATTACGGATGGTGACGACCCATTCGCCGTTGCCTTCGGCATCCATCCATCCATTGAGCCCGCTGTAGTAATGACGGTTGTAGCCTTCATGGCTGAGGATAAATTGTTTGGCTACTGGGGTGGGTGTACCACAGACTGCCGGTGTGGGATGCAGATGCAGTGCAAGATTCAGGGCATCAGGGGCGCTGGGTTGCAGCTGTCCCTGAAATACGGACGACAGGTGAAACATGGTGGAGGTGGTAAGAATGTCTGGCGTTTCTGAGGCGCTGTATTCATTGCAGTATTTGCTGAGCTGATGGCGAATGTTGTCGATGACAAACTGGTGCTCGTACCGATCTTTGGCTGAGTGATACAACTCATTACGGATGCGGTTGTTTTCTTCTGTATTGCTGCTGCGCGGACGAGAGCCGGCCAGTGGGTTGCTGCGAACTTGTTGCTGCTGGCGTGAAAGCAGGAGTTCGGGGCTGGCGCCAAAGATGTACTGGTTATCTTCAACAGGTATCAAAAAGCTATAGGCATCGGGATTTTGCCGCGTTAGGGTGGTGAACAGTTGTTCAGGGCTGTGCTGTTGGTTGAATTCGAATTCTGTGGCCTGTGATAACACAATTTTCTGCATATTCCCGCTGTTCATGGCTTTTAAGGCTAGCTTGACGCTGTGTTCAAATACCGGACGTTCAACCAGTTTTTTCTGATGCAACATGGTGTTGGGTGCTGCTGTGTGTGCTGGTTGTTGAGCTGAGTTTGGTGTGGTCTGCTCAAATTCGCTGTAGAAATTAAGGGTGGCATTTTGGTTGGTGTCAAAGGGGATGGCACCGATAAGAATGGGGTGGGGATACCCTTGGGCTTTGATGAAATTGAAACAGTCAGTTATCTGCTGGTTAAAAGGGGTATCGGAATTCACGGGCATATGGATTTGGTGAATCAGATGCTGTGCATAGATGTGGTGATTTCTGCTGGCGAAACAGGCCAGTTGATTCTGATAATTTGAAATCAGGGACTGGGAAGCGCTGGATTTTTGTGTCGTCATTTGGGTTACCTGTGGGGTTGATACTGACCGTGCTGTAATTAAAAATTCAGAAAAATCAAGCTATGTAAGTTTTGTTATATTAATGCAAACAATTATCATTATCAATTGATATGTGTTTATTTAGCTGGTTTGATTGTGTTTGAAGAAAAACTGCCACAGGTTGGTGTCAAATGCAGGCGAGGGTGATGATTTCCTGTTGGCTGAAGCGGTAATGGACAATAGCCAGTTGCGGTGCTGCTGGCTGTGCGTGTACCTGAAAAATAAGCTTGTGGCTATCGGCGGTTTGGTAAGTAATGGCACTGAAACTGATGAGGTGCTGATATCGGTGAAACCAAGCTTTGATGATGCTTTCTTTGGCCGAAAAGATTAGTAGTGCCTGCTGTGGGCTAATCTGCGTGGCAATGAGCTGCTGTTCGCGCGGATGCAGAAAAAGATTCAGCCTATTTGGGCGAGTATCTAGGTTGTGTTGATGTTGCTGGTGTTCGATGTCGATACCCATATAGGGCTGTGCAGGCTGTATTTTTTGTACGCTGGCTACGGCTGTGCAGTGCTGGGCATAAATGCTGTGGCTGATACTGCCTTGGAGTGATTCAGGAAAAAGCGGTTCTCCGCAGGTACCAGTGGCAAGGGTGATATGACGATAGCCAAATGGCTGTAATGCATATTGTGCCGCCAGCCGTCCAGCCACGAATTCGAGTTGGCGTTTGGGTCGGCTGTGGCGGATGGGTTCAGGCAATAAAATGCTGTGTGACTGGCATAGCTCATGCAGTACCGTTGTATCCAAAAAGGATATGCGAATCTGATGGATGACACTGTGGCCGATGTTTAAGGTGCGATGGCTGAACTTTATCGTGGCAGAGGTGTTCCTTCCGGACGCATTTGTGTTGCTGAAAGTATTTTCTTCTATGTGCATAGGGCTCAGCTTTGCTGGATGTTAATCGGCGCTGCTTTTTTAAAGCCTATTTCATCCATCGCTATCAGGACATATTCAGTGTCTGTGTAGGCTGCCACGGGGCAGAGCTGCGATGAGACACTAATATTAGGGTAGTGCATTGTTCAAGTATGGTGTTTATCAGTTGCTGTTCAGTATGTTCATCCAGAGCTGAGGTGGCCTCGTCGAGTATCAGTATAGGAGCGTTTTTAATCAGAGCGCGGGCAATGGCCACGCGCTGCTGCTCGCCGCCAGACAGGGCTGAGCCTTGTTGACCAACGCTTTGATTAATGCCGGTTTCGGCACGGTCTATCACGGCGCCCAGCTGGCATTTTCTGGCAATGGCTTCGATTTCGGCATCGCTGGCTTCAAAGCGGCCGATGCGGATGTTTTCTGCCAGTGTGCCGGTAAAGATGATTGGGTTTTGGGCAACATAAGCCATGTTATTTACCAGTGTTTGAAAGGTTAGTTGTGGCAGGGGGATGCCGTCCAACCGGATTTCGCCCTGTGTGGGATCGTCAAATCTCATGCACAGTTGCAGCAAGGTGCTTTTGCCGCTGCCGCTGATACCGGCTACATGTAGGCGCGCGCCGGCTGGTATATCTGTAGTCACAGCTGTGGAACTGGGGGTAGCAACGATGTTGTGCAGGCTGAGGCGGGGCTGGTGTGGTGTGCGGGTTTCGGCTGCTTCAGGCAGTACTGGCGGATGAGTAAGCTGCTGGAAATGGCGTAGCGTGGCGATTAAGTCGTTGATACTTAATCCGGCTGTGGCCAGTTCGCTTAATGGTGCGCCGGCGCGTCCCATCAGCAGTATGGTGGCCAGTATCAGGTGCTCATCACTGATGCCGGACAGGATGCAATACAGTGCCATGCCGGCCATGGGCAGGACGTTGGCAATAGTGGCTATCAGGCTGGCCCATGCGGCGCTGCGGTTGATTTTATTCAGTAGGTTTTCCTGTTGTGTCCATTTTTGCTGAATGGAATCGAGTGCACGGGCTGGGCTGGCGGCGGTGCGCAGCAGGGTGAGGTGCTCAACCAATTCGATGGTGGCGGTGGTGCTTTCTAGCTCGGTCTGATGGCGGCGGGCATCAGTTTTGTTTAGGTCATACTGTGCCCACAACTGAATAGCAAAAGCGATGGCAATCATGGTTAATGCAACCAGCATGGTGCCGGCATCGGCTACGAAAGCCAGCCCGATGCAGATAAATAGGGGCAGACAGGGGGCATGCAAAAATGTTTGTAGCTGGTGCGCCGGTATGCTCATGAAGTTGGGAATTTCCTGTCCGGCGGTTTTGCTGAGCATGGCACGGCGCTGGTCGTTAAACCAGGACAGTTTGGCGCTAGACAGGGCTTGTCCCAGTGCAGCAAATAAATCACCGGCTAGCCGTACGCCGGTTAGAAAACCGTTGCGGGTGACTACGATGGTGATGATGCTGGCCAGCAGAGCGCTGCAAAGTACCCATTTAGGCGATTGCTGGTTAACGATGGCCAGTGCCAGTAAGGTATAGGCGTAAGCTTCTGCGGCGGCAGCCAATATCCAGCCGATGCTGACAATCAGCAGGCGAGGTCTGGTGGCCGCGGGAATCACTTCTAGTAGATGTGGTTGCTGCGTAGTGGTGGTGTTCATGCCGCGCTCCTGCCATGAGGTAATACCAGTTGTGCATCTGCCTGTTCAGCCAGTGCTTGCTGATGGGTGACCACAACGATGGTTTTGTGTGTGCTGTGTGCCAGTTCGCACAATGATTGAAAAACTGCTTGTGCATGTTGCTCATCAAGTGCGCTTGTGGGCTCATCCAATAGAATAACGCTGGCTGAGCTGAGAAAGGCACGAGCTATATTCAGACGTTGTTTTTCTCCTCCAGATAGACTGCTGGCTGGTGTGGCTAAATCTGTACTCAGCTGTGCTTTGGCTAATGCCTGTTGCATGGCTTTTTGGCTGGCTTGCGGTGCGGTCAGTGCTAAGTTGGTGTGCACACTGCTGTTGAGTACGTCGTAGCCTTGCGGAATCAGCAGTATGTGTTGGTGAATGGTTGTTTCATGTAGGGCAGTAATATCGGTCTGACCCAGTTGAACGGAACCGGCACTCAGGGTGACCAGTCCAGCCAATGCATTTAATAAGCTGGTTTTTCCGGCGCCACTGGGGCCAGTGATGGCGGTAAGGGCACCGGCGGCAAAGGTATGGCTAAGATCCTGCCATACTGGCTGGTCTTGCTGGAGTAGGGTGGCATGGTTAATAAGTAGTATGGGCGGGTTTTTAATGGCGTGGATTTTGCCGCGCGGCAACAATGGCTGTTGCAGAAATTCTTTTAGACGTCCGGCAGCAGCACGTCCAGTGCGGATATAGTCGACGCTATGTCCGAGGCGTAATACCGGAGTGACGATAGCCAGACTGAATAGTAGGGTGGCTGCCATTGTGGTGGTATCCGAGGTGTAGCTGACCCAATAGGCAATGGCAAAAGTAGCTACGGCCTGAAGCAGAGCCACAGCGATGGCAGCCGGTGTAGCGACTTTTGCGACCCAGCGTACCATGTCCTGGGTGAAGCGTTCGGTGGATTGTGTATAAGCCGTAAGGGCGCTGGAGTGCTGGCCGTAGATGCGGTATACGGGAATGCCGCGTACATATTCATCGGCTTTGTTGATGATATCCAGCATGACTTGCATGCGGGCGTGTCCATCACGACGGGTCATGTAGGGCAGCAGAAGTAGATAATACAGGGAGGCGATGACACCGGGCAGCAGTACCCAGATGGCAGACAGGCCGTTAAAGTAAAACAGAACCATAATGGATAACAACGGGATAACGGTAAAAACTGCAATTTCAGCCGGCAGATGCGCAAGCATATGGTGCAGGCTGCCAACGTCGTTGGTCATCAATTGTTTGAGTGTCTGCTCGTTCTGTCTGGCCAATGTATTTATGGGTAGGCGGATCAGATGCTGCGCGACAATGCGGCGTAAGACAGCGGCAAAGCGGCTTTCTGCTTGATGGGCTATCCAGGCAGACCAAGCTGTTAGTACGGCACCTGCTGCCCAGCATAGCAGTGCGTATTCGAGCCAGAGCCAGCGGCTATTGCCGATGAATTTCACCACAAACCATAATGCAGCCAGCATGGCAATACCAGCCATCACCGCGATGGCGGTACCACCAATGAGACCGGGTAAGGCAACGCGCCATTGCTGAGCCAGATTAGGGGGCGCATCGTGGCCAGACAGGTATGAATCATTCATGATTTGGTTTCCTATGGCTGTATGCCAGTGTTTTGCTTGTGTGGCTAGTGGTTTTAGACCATGGCTGCGGTTTGCTCTGCTTCAATCAGGCGCCACCAGTTGTTTAGTGTGGGCTGCTGTCCCAGTGCTTCGAAGCCGATATGGATGTTGTGCTGTTTGAGTTCGGCGGCAAACTGCATGATGCGTAATGAATCCAGTCCATACAGAATTAAGTTTTCTTCGGGGTCTATCGGTTCGGACGCTGTTTCGAGCAAGGTCTGGATTCTGTGTGTCAACCATGCACGTGTCAGTCCGTCGGTTTCGGGTAGTAAGGCAGCAGTGGTGGTCACCTGCCCGCAGCAACCAGCTACATATTCCAGTGCATAGAGGTGTTGTTGCAGGGAAAAATCAGCTAAGGCATCAGCTACAAAAAAAGGCTGAATATCCTGCATAAAGGCTTCGGCAGCAGTAATCATGCAGCCGATATGCGCGTATACACCACCGATAATCAGCTGGTCGCGCTGCCATTGCTGCATCAGAGTATGTAATTCGGTACGCTGAAAGGCGCTATAGCGCCATTTGGTCAGTACGGTATCTTTCGGCAGTGGCGTGAGTGCCGCCACGATGTGCTGTTCTTCTGCCGCGGCGGTGGTGATACCCAGCCCCCAGACATCGGTGAGAAGCGCACGCTCCTGCGGGCTCTGTTGGTGCGGCTGGGCGGTATAGACTACGGGTATCTGCTGTTGTGCCGCCCAGCTGCGCAGACGGTGTAAGTTCTGAATCATTGTCTGTATCAGCGGACTGTCAGGCTGATAGAAATTCAGAAAATATTTTTGCATGTCGTGGATTAATAGCACCGCGCGGGAGCTGTCTGGCACCCAGGTAGTTTTATTCTGCGGCAATTGGGTGACTTCCGGCATGGGATAATCGGTAATTTGTCTAATCGTCATACTGTTTCTCTCGTTCTCTCAGGATTAAATCATCAGGCTGGATGATGTTGTAGGCTTTCGCGCAGGCGTTTTTTATCGGTTTTACCCACGGCTGTGAGCGGCAGGCTGTCTATCATGCACACCTGATCGGGCAGTTTGTAGTGGGCAATGCCCAGATTGAGCAGATGGCGTTTCAGGCTGAGTGCGGATAACTGCGGATTGTGTGACACGATAAAGGCACAGCTTTTTTCACCAAAACGCTCATCGCTGACGGCCACCAGTGCCGCGGCGCTGACATCGGGATGGGTAATCAGCAGTTTTTCGATTTCTTCGGCGGCTATTTTTTCGCCACCGCGGTTAATTTGGTCTTTTACGCGTCCGACCACTTTTATATAGCCATTACTGTAACGTTGCACTAAGTCACCTGAGTAGTAAAAACCTTCTGCATCAAAAGCCTGAGCGTTGTGTTCTGGACTCTGATAATAGCCACGAAAAGTATAGGGACCACGTGTTTTGAGCATACCGGTTTCACCGTCCGGCACGTCGTTGCCGTCTGCATCCACTACTCGTACTTCATCATCTGGACTGATGGGACGCCCCTGTGTGCTGACAATCAGCTCCTCGGTGTCATCCAAACGTGTGTAATTTACTAATCCTTCGGCCATACCGAATACTTGTTGCAACTGGCAGCCAAATACATGTAATACCTGCCGTGCCACAGACTCTGGAAAGCTGGCTCCGCCTACCTGAATGAGCTGCAATGAACGGGTTTTCAGCCGTTCTTGTTCTGGCTGCTGCATCCACAGGGATATGGCACTGGGCACAAGGGCGACCATGTTAATCTGATGCTGCTCAATCAGTGCAAAGCAGTTGGCCGGTTCGGGACTGGGCGCCATCACCACGCAGCCGCCGGCATGAAATACGCCTAGAGCGCCGGGTGAGCTGAGGATGTAGTTGTGCGGAGCCGGCATGGCACACAGAAAACGTGTGTGTGCGCTCAGGCGGCAGATTTCGGCACTGGCGCGAACGCTGTAA
Source organism: Snodgrassella alvi (assembly GCF_040741455.2). NCBI lineage: Bacteria > Pseudomonadati > Pseudomonadota > Betaproteobacteria > Neisseriales > Neisseriaceae > Snodgrassella > Snodgrassella alvi. Next base: position 1,239,558 of record NZ_CP160328.2, on the reverse strand, counting down.
TCGTAATCATTATGGGTGCGCGGAATGAGCTTTGGCGTACCAGTGCTGCCTCCAGAGAGCTGGAAAAAGGCAACTTCATCCGCCGGCGTGGGGGCAAATTGGCTGTAGGAGGCGGGCGGATTGCTGTACCAATCGGCTAAATTCTGGTCACTCTCAAGCGCGTCCTGCATCAGCACCAGTTCGGGAGACAGGTGTTGAGCGGACAAGTGTTGAAGAAACTCGTTGTTGTTGAATACTTCATGTCGGCGGGAGGCAATCAGTAGTTTGGGTTTTATCTGGTGGCAAAAACTGCCCAGTTCATGTTGGCGATGGTTGTACAGAGCATTCAACGGGACGATGCCAGCTTTAAGCAGTGCGAAAAACACAATATAAAATTCGGCGCAGTTCGGCAGCTGCACCAGCGCTGTGTCACCACTGGCTAATCCTTGTTCCATCAGTCTGGCGGCCAGGGTATCTGAATAATGATTGAGTTCCTGATAGTTGATGCGGCGCTCTGCGCAGATAATGGCGGTGGCTAATGGAGACCTTTCTGCCGTTCGGGTCAGTACACGAGTTAACGGTTGATCCAGCCAGTATCCTTGGTCTCGGTAACGGCGGGCAAATTCTTCCGGCCAGTGTGTGAAGCTAATCATTTATCAGCCTTTTGTGCTTAACCGGCTAAAGCAGGCAAAGAGTGTTGATTTATTGTTACTTTATTGCTGCTGCAACGTTCTGTTGATTGTCTGCTCAGCGGTTTCTGTTGATGAGTTTACTTTTGTTTTTAATTAAACAAATGAAACTGGTAATCATTTTCATTTACATGTATCATCGTCAAAAATCGTAAATTTGTCAACAGAGTAAAGAAATAATGCGTGAACTTACTTCAATGCAGGCTGCATGCTGGTTTGGGCGGGCGCATGGTGCCATGCTGGGTGGTGTAGCTGCTCATTTGTATACCGAATTCAATGGCAGCCATATCGATGCAGATAAACTCAGGCATGCTATCGAAAATCTGTACCGGCGACATGAGCTGCTGTGTCTGCAACTTAATGCGGCTGGAGAGGTTAGTTTCCGGGATGAGCCGCCAGAAAATCTTTTAGAAATAGATGATTTTTTACATTTATCTGCGGCACAACAGCAACAAATGCTGAAACACAAACGCCGGCTTTGGACACATCAGCAGCTGAATCTGGCAAAAGCGCAGACAGCGCGCTTTTCGCTCAGTCTGCTGGGTGCCGATGCGTTCCGTCTGCATATCGATACCGATATGATTGCGGTAGACCCGTCCAGTTTTCGTGTTCTGATGGAAGATATGGCGCAGTTGTATGCAGATGGCGGAGCAGTGTTGCCGCCGCCCGCGTCTTTTTACGATTGGCGTTATAAGTTGCAGCAAGACTGGTATGAACAGCAACAGCAGCAGCGTGCCCGTGCATGGTGGCAAGCGCGCATAGCTGCACTGGCACCGGCACCGACTTTGCCGTTGAAAGAAGCTGCTGAGGCAGCGGCGCAGAGTACGCGGCTGAGTGCCACCCTGGACGCAGCGAAGAATCTACAGTTACGGCAACTGGCGCGTCAACATGAGTTGACTTTTTCGGCACTGATGCTTGGGATTTTTGCCTATACACTGGGCAAGAAAACCAAAGATTTAGCTTACCGGCTGAATGTGCCATTTTTCTGGCGCGAACCCATCGTGCCTGATATTGAACGCACCATCGGTGATTTTGCCGATATGGTGTTGCTGAACATTGATATGACTTCTGACACCAGTTTGTCTGCATTCTGCCGGCAGGTGGCAGCAGAATGGCGTCAGTGTCTGGATCACCGGCAGTTTAGCGGCGTGAATGTGATGCGGCGTCTGTCGCGCCATCACACCACGCCGCAAATGTCACCGGTCGTATTTACTGCCGCAGTGGATATGCCTGAAAAAAATCTGTTTTCCAGCCGTGTACATGAGCTGTTTGGCAGCATGGACTGGTGTATTTCTCAAGGGCCACAGGTAGCGCTAGACGCTCAGTTTGTCCAAATACAGGATAAGCTGCTGATAAACTGGGATGTGCGTTTAGATGCCTTGCCGGAAGACTGGGTAAATGAACTATTTATGCGCTGTTTAACTCTGCTAAATACCTTGATTGCGGAGCCAGAGCGCTTTACCCAGCCGTTGCCAGCACTCAATCAGCTGCTGTATCCAGATGAAAAGAATGAGAATGTCATTGCTCTGAATCCTTTGCAAAAAGCCTATTTACTGGGTCGCAGCACCACATTTGCGCTGGGTGGTGTGGCTATGCAGGAATTTCGTGAATACACCGGTAAGCTAAATTTACCGCGCTTTCGGCAGCGTCTGGCTGATATGGTGCAGCATCATGCCAGTCTACGCACCTATATCGATGCCAGCCGTTGTGTCCAGCGAGTCAGCCAGCTGGCAGTGATAAATCTCACTGAAATCAATTTGTGTGAAGACGAGCCAGCAGAGGCTACAGCAAAAATCGATGCCTTGCGCCAGCACTATCAGCAGGCCATATTTGATTTAAATGAGTCACCATGGGATATCACTCTGTTTCAGTTAAAACATGAGCAGTTTGTGCTGTTTGCGCGCTTTGATGCATTGATTCTGGATGGACGAGCCATTGCTGAATTGATGCGGGAATTATTTACCACGACGCCCTTGCCGGCTACTGGCATGTCAGAAAGTGTAGCGCTGCCTGATAAACACATGGTGGCTCAGGACGCAGCCTACTGGCAGCAGCGCCTGCAAGCTATCCACTCAATTGCGCAACTACCATGGAAACAGCCTTTGGCCACACTGGTGACTTCACGCTATGCGCGCCGGAGTGCAGCTGTATCCGAACCCGTCTTTCGCGCCTTATGCCGCATGGGCGCTCAGCAGGGGCTGTTTAAGAATTCCTTACTGACGGCGCTGATACTGGCGGTACTGTCACGAGGCCAACAAACAGCAGAATTGCTGTCTGTGGCGGTACCGGTGTTGCCCTTATATGAGGGTGAATTGTCTAATCAGTCCACATTTATTGTCTCCACTTGGGAAGCAGAAGCCGGATTCATCGAACAGGCCAAAAAATTACAATCCGATACGCTCGAGGGTTTGCAGCATCTGGCGTTTTCTGGTGTGGAGCTGGCGCGTATGCTGTTTGAGCAGCATGGACAGGCACCGGTTTTGCCGGTAGTGATTACTAATGGTCTGTCATGGCCAACGCTACCGGCAGATATTCCGCTTCACTTTGTCAATGGTCTGACCCAAACACCACAAGTAGCCATGGATATCCGTTTTATGCTTGGCGCAAATGGCGCATTGGTGTTTAACGTTGACTATGCTCAGGAAGCCATCAGTGATGCAGTTGTCCGAGACTATCTGGAAGCATTAGTTAGTGTTTGCACTCAGGTGGCAGCTAGTGGGCTGGAAAACATCGAATCCATTTTGCCGCCACCGCATTTTCTGAATGCACAACAATCAGCTGTTATCTCCGCGCAGCATCAGCAACTGATGCATATCTATCGTGAAACTCTGAATATTGCTCCAGAGTGCGTTATACAAATCTCGCAACCATTCACCCAGCTGGGATTGCGTCCGGCTCATGTGAAAGCCATTACCGGCCAGATAAATCAGACATTCGCACTGGCTTTGAATCCACGTCAGCTCATTGGCTGCCGCAACATTGAGGAAGTGGCGCAACTGATTAATACAGCCATGGCCATGGCGTAAAGATAATACCCGCAGTAAACATTTGAATATTGTCTAGTTAACATAGGGATGAAATAAACATGGATATGAAACAAACCGATCTGGCTGGTATTGGCATCGGCCCTTTTAATCTGGGGTTGGCTGCTTTATTGTCACGTCATACTGAAGTCAACGCAGTGTTTTTGGATAAAACCCCCACCTTTCACTGGCATGCGGGACTATTAATACCCGGTACCACCTTGCAAGTGCCGTTTCTGGCCGATTTAGTGACCATGGCCGATCCGTGCCATCCCTTAAGCTATCTCAACTATCTGCATCAGCAGCAACGGCTGTATCTGTTTTGCTATTACGACCGCTTCCTGATTCCGCGACAGGAATATGATGATTACTGCCGCTGGGCGGTCAGCCAGCTACCGTCCTGCCATTTCGATGCTTGTGTTACCGCGGTTAATTACGACCGTCAACAGCAAAAATTTATTATTGAAAGTGAATCTGCCGCAGGCGAAAAACAAACGTATTGTAGTCAGGATATTGCTATCGGCGTGGGTACTCGGCCTTATGAACCAGACTGGTTGAAACAATCCAACCATCCTTTAATTCAACATTCCGCCCACTTTCTTAGCATGCAGGAGCAGTTGCAGCAATGTAAGCAAGTTACTGTGGTAGGAGCAGGGCAGAGTGCCGCAGAATGCGTGCTGGCACTGTATCGCGCCTTGCAGCCGGAGCAAATCAAAGCCGGTGCCTCTATCCGCTGGATTACCCGCTCTGCCGGCTTTCATCCGATGGAATTTTCTAAGCTAGGACAGGAATGCTTCACACCGGTGTATATGCAGTATTTCCAGACGCTGACCGCACAGAAACGGCGGGAAATCAGCGCCAATCAGGGACAACTATACAAGGGCATCAGCTTTACTACCATTGGCGACATTTATAATTTGCTGTATGAACGCACCATCGCTGGTGCGCCTGCTGGCCTAAGCCTATATTCCAATTGTGATGTGCAATCGGTGGAAGTACAGCCGTCCGGCGTGATAAACATGACTTGCCTGCACACCCAGCTGAATCAGCACAAAACCATCCAAACCGATGCTATCGTTGCCGCCACCGGCTACAGCCATCAATGGCCGCAATGGTTTGAAGATTTAAAAGGTACGGTGCTGCAAACAGATGACCAGAATGATTATTTAATCAACGAAGACTTTACCGCTGTTCGCTGCGATGGTGGCAAAGGCCGAATTTTTATTCAGAATGCTGAAATTGCCAAACAGGGTGTTGGGTCGCCTGATTTAGGTATGGGCGCTACCCGTAATGGCGTAATTGTCAATCAACTCCTGGGTAAAAACTACTATCAGGTACCTGAATATTCAGCTTTTCAGCGCTATGGTTTACCAGAATAAAATTCATAGCCAAAAAAATCGCCTGCGGGCGATTTTTTTGATGGCTGGTAGGAAATCAGAAATCGTAGGAACCAGATACATAGAATGTGCGTGGTGCCCCCAGCGACAGATTCGACAGGCGCGGCATGCCCCAATAAGCTTTATTGGTAAGATTCTTCACTTCTGCGCGTACCGTAAACGGATGGCCGGATACTTTAGCGTTATAGCGGGCGCCCACATCATAGACAGTATGCCCGCCCACAGATAAGGTATTTTCCTGATTTAGGTATTGCTTGGATACAGCAGTGGCGTTGGCAGATAGGGTCACGACACCAGCAGCGGCACGGATATCCCATTCTGCACCCAGCTTGCCCTGAACCTTGGCCACACCAGTGGCCATATTGCCTTCATTATCTCGTTTGGCTAGCCGAGTGAGCTCCGGTTTAATGTAGCTGGCACCCCCCATCAGCCGAACATTTTCAATCGGCGTGGCAATAAAGCTCCACTCAATACCACGGTTGCGCTGCTGGCCGCCAGAGGTAAACATATTGGTGACTACATCCGTATAGCTGCTGGGTTTTTTAATGGTGAACAGGCTGATTGTTTGTGACAGCTTGTCGTAATCAAATTTAATCCCCAGCTCAGCCTGCTTGGTTTTATACGGTGCAAATACTTTCGGGTAGTTGGCCGCCGTAATTGGCGCCGAATCACCCTTAGTCAGCCCTTGTATATAATTACCATACAGCGATATATGGTCAGTGGCTTTAAAGAGCAGCGCCGTACCGGGCGTTAAAGCATGTTTTTTGTAATGAGTCATCAGCGTTTTATAGCCGGGAGAGAACATATCGCTTTTTACCTCCTGATAGCGCAGCCCCAGTGTTAGTTGCAGTCTTTCATCCAGAAAAGACATGATATCGGCCGCTCCATAGCTGGTGAGCTCAAGCGTACTGACTGAAATTGGTGGTTTATTGAACGGTACCGTTTTGCCCCATTTTGGGTGATACATATTGGTAATCCAGTCAGCACCGGCTACTCTTCTCACCCCATAATCATGCTCATCATGTTTGTAATAAGTGGTATTCATTACCCACTGATGCGACACTGGGCCGGTATTGAATTGACCTTTCAAACCCACGTCTGCGGATTTTTTATCCACATCGAATGCTAGCTGGCCAATCATCGTATTGATGGTGCCTTTATTGTCCAGCAGCTCAGAAGAAGTGGCACCGTTGTATTCATATTTGGTTTTACTGCGCCCAAACGCTGCATAAGCCGTGATGTTATCGTTAAAATCATATTCAGCCCGCATCATTGCACCGCGGTCTTTATTGCTGACATAAGACCAGTCGGGATTGACCAGCGTTTTCGGGTTTGGCGGTGCAGGAACATCCTTTATCTTGCCCAGATTGATCCCCCTTACTACGCCATCCACACGGTCATTCGCCATATACACATCGGCTGAAACTCTGGCTCGGTGGCCACGCCAGTCCATTCCAATCGAACCAAGCTGCGTTTTCAGATCCTGCTGTCTCACCGGTCCGGAACCATCCTGATACACACCGTTGACACGGATACCAAACTGTTTGTCCTGACCAAACCGACGGCTGGCATCAATCGTGCCGCCCCATTGCGAATCAGACATATAGGTAGGTGATATTCGCAGCAGCGGCTCATCTCCGGCGCGTTTAGATACCAGATTAACCGTACCCGCCACCGAACCGGACGGCGGCATACCATTCAGCAGCGCAGAAGGTCCTTTCAGCACCTCAATCCGTGAAAACATGGCCGGTGGTGTACGGTAATATGGCGCAATACCGAATAACCCGTTCATCGACATATCATTGGTATCAGACTGAAAACCACGAATATAGTAATTTTCACTCCAGCCGCCAATTGCCCCATTGGTAAAAACAGATGGGTCGGTAGCTGCAATCACATCTGTAATATTGCGTGCCTGACTGTCTTCAACAAATTTATCCGTATAGCTCACCGTATTAAACGGCGTTTCCATTGCTGTTTTATTGCCAAGAAAACCAATACGACTGTTTTTAGACACATGGCCGCCGGGGTAAGTGCTACTTTGTCCTGCCTCAACCACCACTTCGGCCAGGTTGGCTTCACCGGAAGGCTGTGCCTTAGTAGTAGAAGCTTTCCTCACCGCTGCTTTAGCCTCATCATCAGCCGGTTGAGCATACAGCACCGGCGCATACATCAGCATGGCACTGGCCATACTCAGTAGCAGTGCTTTGGGTGCAAAAGCAGCAGCTTGTAAGCCACGGCTATCGCGTTTCTGGGGCGCAGACAGGCCATCCTGCCTGCGGTGATGCGTGTGTTTACCCATCAATTTCTCCTGAAAATTCAGTCTACAAAAATGTTTAAATTTATTGGCAGTAGTTGATTCCTGTAGGCTGATAAGGGTTTGGTTGTGAAATCGTTATCAGTATTATTGATAACCTTTCATCACATCCTGCATCAGCAAACGCATCGAAGTAGGGCTGGCACCAGTGGTATACCAGGCATCGGCATCCACAAAAACCACGCGCTTATTCTTCCATGCTTTGGTGGCGCGCAATAACGGATTGGTTACCTGAGCCTCCGTAATCACTGGCTGATGTTCCATTACCGAAGTGCGGTCGATAATATATAGAATGTCTGGGTCAGCCCGTTTGATAAACTCACTGGAAATTGGCTGCCCATGCAGCGTGGTGCTGGTGTCATTGCTGGCCGGCTTTACCCCCAGATCGCTGAAAATAAAGCCGTAACGGGAATCCACCCCGTAATTGCTAAAAGAGCCATTGTTGTACAGCACCACCAGCGCCTTTTCCGGCCGTCCTTTTGTTACCGCGCGTACTTTATTCACCTCTGCATCCAACTGCGCCACCTTAGTGCTTGCCAGCTCTTCACGGTTGAAAATCTTACCCAGCGTCAGCAAATGGTTTTTAATTGTGTCTAGATGTCCGTGTTCACTGTTATTGAAATTAATTTCATAATACAGCGTGGGCGCAATCTCACTCAGCTCCTGATAATGGTCTTTCTGAATCGGGGTCATCAAAATCAGGTCTGGTTTCAATGTATGGATGCGCTCCATATTTGGCTGCACAATACCGCCCAGATCCGCAATATCGTCATGATTGTTTTGGTATTTTTTCAGAAAATGCGGAATAAAATCCTTAGGCATGCCGGCAATCGGCACATTGAGCTGATCCAGAAAGTCTGCTTCATTCATATCCAGCGCCGCCACCCGCTGTGGCACATCATTAATTGTGGTGGTACCCAGCTGGTGTTTGATAACCAGTGGTTGGGCACGCATTTGTACCGGTGTGGCGGTTGTCGGTGCCGCCTGCTTATCACATCCACTCACCGCCAGCAGAGACATCACCGCCGTCAGTCCCAGCACACCGAGTGCACTTTTTCTGAGTTTCCCGTTCATATTTATCCTTTCAACGTATGAAAATACTGACACACATAACCATGCTTACCCTGACTGATTTCAAATTCCAGTTCATATAGCCCGCTCAAACGCTCTTCTGTTATGACTTCATGAGTAGCCCCGCTGAAATACACCTGTCCCTGTTTTAAGGCCACAATATAATCAGAATAATTGGCCGTAAAATTAATATCATGCACCACCATAATCACCGTTTTTTGTTGCTCCTCACACAGCCGCCGCACCGCTGACATAATCTGTACCGCATGATTCATATCCAGATTGTTTAGCGGCTCATCCAGCAGCAGAATCGGTGTTTCCTGTGCAATCGTCATTGCTAAAAAAGCCATTTGGCGCAGACCGCCACTTAATTCATCGATATACACATCGCGCAGCGCGCCCAGCCCCAAAAAATCAATGGCCTCATTTATCACCTGATGGTCGCGTGCAGACAGCACCCCGTGCCCATACGGAAAACGGCCGAAAGACACCAGCTCCTTTACCGTTAGGCGCAGGCCGAAATAGGTCGACTGGCGCAGCGTTGCCACCAGACGGGCATATTCAGCAGTCCGGATGGCAGCGATATCCTGCTTGTCCAGCAGAATCGTGCCCGAAGTAGGGGATAGTAAACGTGCCAGAATCATGAGCAGTGTGGATTTACCCGCCCCATTCGGCCCAATCAATGCCGTTACCTGATGCAGCGGCAGCTGCAGATTAATATCCTTCAGCACCGGCTTATGGCCATAACTTTTACAAATATTCCGAATATCAATCATGCCATTCCCCGATGACGCACAATCAGCAGCAGGAAATACACCCCGCAAATCAGGTTAATTAAAATACTGACCGTGGTCTTATAATTGAACACATGCTCCACCAGAATCTGCGCCACCAGAAACACCGCCACCGCCACCGCACTGGCAAACCATAGAATGCGTTTATGCTGAAAATGGCCGGCAAAGGCATAAGCCATATTGGCAATAAATACACCCATAAATGCCGTCGGCCCTACCAGACTAGTCGATACCGCTACCAGCACCGCAATCAGACCAAATCCCCAGCGCACAAAACGTGCGTAATCTACTCCCAGCGCTACAGCCTGTTCTTCACCCAGTGCCATCACATCCAGCGTGGATAGATACGGGTAGCCCAAGCTGCCCACAACCAGCATCGCTACTGCTGCATAAATTAGAGTCTGAATTTCCGAATGATTAAACGAAGCATAATTAATACCCTGAAACACCGAAAATTCACCTGGGCTAATTTTCAGCTCAATAAACTGCGTCAGCGTCGTAATCACCATCGTCAGCACCAGTCCAAACAACAGCAATAACCACAGATTCTGCCGTGCGCGTGGCAGCAGAAAATGATGAATCAGCCATGAATACAACAGCATCAGACCCATTGAAGCAAAGAAATTGCCATTGAGTCCCAGCAGCCCCAAACCACTCTGTCCGAGAAAAAACAGCAGCAGCACCTGCCAAAACAGATACACCGATTCATAGCCCATCACTGCTGGCGTGAGAACACGGTTGGTCACCAATGTCTGAAATACCACCGATGACACCGCAATGCACATACCCGCCAGCAGAATCGTTCCCAGCCGCAACAGGCGTTTGGGCAGTACATAATCAACATCAAAGCCGGAGTCATACAGCATAAAAAAAACCGCTAGTCCGACAATGCAGGCACATAGTATCCAGAAGCGACGGTTCATCAGCGTAACCCCCGCAAAATCAGCAACAGAAACACAATGCCGCCCACCGCTCCAGCTGTTAGCCCAATCGGTACTTCGAACGGATAAATCAGCAGACGGCCGCAGATATCACACAACAGCAGCAAACAGGCACCACCAAGCGCCACCAGAGGCAGTGTTCTGGCCAAATGTTCACCATATTTCAGCGCTACCAAATTTGGAATCACCAGCCCAATAAACGGAATCGACCCCACCGTAATCACCGTGGCTGCCACCGTTATCGACACCAGCAGCAACCCCAGCGCCACCGTACGCCGGTAGCCCACACCCAGACTAGTGGCCATTTCCGGCCCCATGCCCACCACTGTAAACCGCTGAGCAAACACAAAGCTCAGCACAAGCACCGGAATCAGCACATACAGCAGCTCATAATGCCCCTGTACCACACGGGCAAAATCACCCAGTAGCCAACCTTGCACATTTTGGAGAAGATTATATTTATAAGCATAGAATTCAGCTGCGGCACTGAGCACACAGCCATACATCAGCCCGATAACCGGAATCAGCACAACTTGTTGAAAACGGATTCTGGCAACAATCAAAATATAAATCACACCGGCTACAAAGCAGAACAGCAGTGCTGTCAGCATTTTGCTGAACACACCGGCTGAAGGCAGCAGCACCAGCGATACCAGAATGCCCAGCTTAGCCGCATCCAGCCCGCCAGCTGTTTCCGGCTCCACAAATTTATTGCGGACAATCTGTTGCAAAATCACCCCGCTAACAGACAGCCCCATACCCGTCAGAATAATGGCTATCAGGCGCGGCAGACGGCTGGCGCGTAGCGTCAGCCAGTCACCCTCGGTACCGGCCAGTAAACCCGACCATGACACCGGATCTGAGCCTACCAGCAAAGACACAATGCACAAACTGATAAACACAGCTGTCAGCGCGCGATACATCAGCCTAAAGCCTTATCAGCGTGACAACAGCACCTTGCTATCGACATTGAATTGAAAATAAGAAAAACCGCAAGCCCGCAGGATAAATTCTGCGCCTGCTCTGGCTGAAACTGCCCGCGCATTGATTCTCCTCAAGAAGGTGTATTGAATTCTTATCTCATGAGCACATGATTCAAAACATATGCCAAAAATAGATAACACCGATTATTATTGATGGAAATGAGAATCAATTGTATTATATTGCTAAATTATATGTAAAGTCTTATTAATACAATAAAAACAATCTAGCTTCAAAAGCAGAATAACACCGACACAAGCCCATCAAATAGTTAATAAAAGTTAATTTATTGGCTTTTTATACCAATAAACGGCCATCAATTAACATTTACTCACTTAGCATAGTCAGGACAAGAGAGGTTAAACAGCATGCTCAACACCCAAACAGCACCATCACCCGCTACCGAACATGAAGAATATATCTGGATGCAGCAATTGCAGGAACCGGAGCAGATAAAATATCAGCTCACAGCATGGCAGATGCATCCTGCTCCGGATACTGCCATCCTGCAACAAAGCATTCAAAATCTGCTCAGCAACCATCCCGATTTAAATACCCGTTACGAATTCACCGATGATGGCGATTTATACAAATATCCAGACACAGACTGGACAGCCTGCATACATCATGAGCAGACAGACTCAGACAGCGTTGCCGGCTTATTAACCACTCTGGCGCAGCTTCAATGGCAACCAGAAAGCATGCCCCCGTTTTTGGCCGATATCATCAGCACCAGCACTGGCGGTACACTAGTTTTTCGCCTTCATCCAGTACTCTCACAATTATTCACAACCGAAGAACTATGTGAAGAAATAATGGCTGACTACACCAGGCTGAGTCATTCTACCCGCCCGCCCGAGCTGATTCCCATTAATCTAGACGGCCTCAACACCATGGCTCAGGCACACGCTGACAGTGCCATTTCTGACCTTATTCTGACCGAGTTCAGAAACACACTGGCCGAGCCTGATATGTCAGCGGACGATGACTTCTTCGACTTAGGTGGCCATTCACTGCTGGCTACCCGCGTCATTGGCAACCTACAAAACAATCACGGCATCAAACTCACCTTCAACGACTTCTTCAAATCACCCACCGCCCGTGCACTGGCTACCGTCGCACGGCAAGAGCAGGCACCAGCCAACACCACTGAAGCACAACCAGATGAGCAGGCACCCCTAACACTGGCACAGGATTTTCTATGGCAGGCCTATCGCGCTTTCAACTTTAGTCCCATATATAACTTACCCTTTGCTGTAGAATTTCAGCAGCCAATCAATGAAGAAGCTTTACATCAGGCTTTTCAGGATTTAATCATCCGCCACGTTGGTTTGCGTACACTATTTCGCAGTGATGGAAAGCAAACCATACAATACACCGTGCCTGTAGCCGAACTAAAGCAATACCACTGGTTCTGGCCAAGCAGCGACAGCACCGGTTCCACATTAGCCAGCGAAGCAGCCTACCAGTTTGATCTGACCCGCGAACTGCCACTCAGAATTCGGTTATTAAAAGCCAAAAACGGCCACACCATTCTTTCCTTTCTCGTGCATCACATGGTCATCGACGAATGGTCTCTAAATACCATCATGGCCGATTTAAACACTGCCTACGCCGCGCGCCTGCAAGGTAAAGCGCCTGAATGGCCAAATAGCGTACCGAGTATTCATGAATTTGCACGCCAGCAGCGTTTGCACGGCATCGACCCGCAACACCTCGAATACTGGCGCAGCCGTCTGCAAGGAGCCGTGACCGGCCTGAACCTAAAAACAGCCGTACCCGCAACCAGCAACAGCGTCCCACAGGTAGAATGGCTGCAACTCAGTTTCGACCACACCTTCCATCAACAAATTTCTGCCTTTGCCAGAACCCACCACGCCTCAATTTTCAGCGTGTTTTACACCGCCATCGCCAGCGTGCTGCAAAAAGAGGGCAATTTACAGGAAATCGTTATCGGCACCTCCGCTTCCGGCCGTACCGACCCAAATTACTTTGACACCGTCGGCTACTTCACCACCATGGTGGCTCACCGTATTCATTTTAGTCCGCAGCAGACATTCGATTCCCTGCTGGCTGCCACCAGCCAGCAAATCAACGAATCCATGGAATATGCCGATATCCCGATAAACTACATCCAGCAGGCCATCGGCATCCCCGATAATCAGGGCTTAATGTTTGACGTATACATCCACATCCACTCCGGCAACGCCCTCAACGGCCAGCTCAACACTCCACAGGGTACGATTTCCTACCGGCAAATACTGCCCGAACGCAACGAATCCATGTTTGGCCTGCATTTCGAAATCATGGAAAACCTCATCAACAACCAGCCCAGCCTGAACATGATCATCACCTATCAGGCACACCGCTTCCCGAGTGCATTAGTCCAACGCATTGCCGCTGAAATACAACAGCTATTGCTGCAATTGGCCGCTCAGGCTGTCATCAAAGCTGGTCGCTAAACCAAAGTCCCAAAAACAATAAAGTGCTTAAATCTACTTTAAGCACTTTATTGATATTATTTTCTAACACTAATGCCGCATCTTCTGCTGCACCTGTCGCACCACATCCTGTATCGTCTTACAACGCAGCAGCAACGGCGCCTCAAGCTTAATATTAAACCGCTCTTTAATTCGGCCAGCCACCTGCATCAATTGTTTCAGTCGCATGCCCATTGCTAGAATCTCAGTGTGTCCAGTGATATTTTCGGTACTGGCAGCCGATTGCGAGTGGAAATTGCGGAAAATCGCCACAATATCCGCAGCCAGTGTCTGCTCCTGCACGGAAATGGTCTCAGCCTGCGGTGCAGAGGGATACAATTGTTCCTGTGCCATTTGCTGAACCAGCTTGCGGTCAATTTTCACATTGCGTGTTAGCGGAATTTCCGCAACCGCCAGCCAGCGTGTCGGAATATGTGATTTAGGCAGGCTCAACAATAAACGTTCTTTCAACGCCAAAATATCCACATCCTCCATCCCTGCCGGCAGCTTATACACGGCCACCAGTTCCTGCATCGCTGTTACCGGATGCGTACAGCCCACCACCACACTATCGGCTAGGCCGTCGGATTTAGCCAGCACCGCTTCCACCTCCGCCGCCGAAATCCGTACCCCCTTAATCTTCAAATAACCTTGCGTACGTCCCGCAAAGATAATATTGCCATCCTCACGGACATATCCCAGATCACTCATACGTAATGCAACTTTTCCGCCTGCGCAGTCCAGCGGCACAAAATCATTGGTCAGCATCTGCCCATTAAGCAGATAACCATTGGATAGATTCACACCTGACATATACATTTGCCCCACCTCACCAAGCGCACACGGCTGCAATGCTTCGTCCAGAATATAGTAGCGGTTGTGTGGCAAAGCCTGACCATAAGGAATCACATCCACATCTTGTGCTGTTATTTCATGCCAGATACTCCAGATAGTGGTTTCCGTCGGCCCCCCCAGCGAAAACAGACGAGCCTGTGGTACTTGCTGGCGTAAATACTCAATCAGAGCAGGCTTAATATAATCACCTCCCTGTGCCACCAGCCGCAACGATTGTAATTGCTCCGGCCGCGCCACACTGCACAGCATATCCACAATTGCCGGCACACTCACCCACACTGTAATCTTGTGTTCGGCCACCAGCTCAGCCCATGCACACGCATCCTTCACTTGCATTATTGTCGGTACTACCAGCGTTGCTCCCTGAGCCATCGCCGCAAACACATCGAATACCGACATATCATGATGAAATGGCGTTACCGCCATCAACACATCTTTCTGCCGCACTTGCCACCTGTCGATTGTGTGTTCGAGCACATTCGCGGTAGCCTGATTATTCAGAACCACACATTTCGGCACCCCCGTACTTCCGGAAGTATACAAATAATAAGCCGCACTTCTGTCCAGCCGGTAGCGGCATTCCGGCACCGGCATTAACGAAACTGCCGGTAGCTCATCCAGCACAATACATTGCCGGCCAGCAATATGCGCTTGTGCAATCACGACATCAACCTCACTATTGTCGAGCAAATACATACGCCGTGCCGGTGGTGCGTCCATATCCACCGGTAACCAAATAATGCCCAGCAGCGCGCATGCCACCACCGCATACACATGCTCCGCGCTTTTAGGCAGACACACTGCCACCACCGCGCCAGCTTGTAAATCTTTTTGTTGCAATGCCTGCATGAATCTGGCCACCTGTTCACCCATCTGTGGATAACTAATGGCCTGACCAGCATAAAAGAGTGCCGTTTTATCCACCGCACCTGCAAATAAATTACGCCGGATACGTTCCAAAAAATCAAATACCTGCTCCCCTGTGCCTTCTGTATGCAATCCGTCCGGTACATAGTCATCTGATGCAGAAGGGTAGGGTTGCTGTAGCGCGGCTTGGTCAGATTGCATATCAATTTCTCCCATTATCGTGATAACACAGCGGCAGCCATCAAGCATTGCCCGCACAGTTAACTGCCTGCTGACAAACACATTCTATACATGATTAACGCTTTTTAAAAGATAATAATAATTATTTTCATTTATAAATATAAATATGATTTATAGATATTTTTCTAATCGTATCTGATTGTCAGATATATTTTGTCAAACTCAGCAGGTAATAATTGCCAGCCGCAGAAAAGTAGGGACAAATTGGCTGAAAGAGCAGATTTGTATAAAACATAAACAGCCGCAAACATTTAGCAGGAATAAATCACAACAATATTTTTGTTGCTCCTTATTATAAGTACACATATAATAAGTTTACTTATCAAAAAGGGAAAACAATGGACAAAATAGCAATCACTTTCACTCTGCCAACCACAGCTACACCAGAAAAAATCTGGCCTTACTACACTGAAATCGCATTGAGACAGCAGTGGGAAACCGATCTAGAAGAATTTCACCTCACAGGCGAACTCAAAACCGGCGTACAGGGCATGTTTAAAATTCAGCATATGCCTGCAATGCCTGTAACACTTTCAAAAGTCATAACCAATCAGGAATTTACCGAAGAATTTAATATGCCCGATATCGGCTTATTATATTTTTCCCATCAGATCGTGCAGCTATCAAAAGACCAATATGCCCTAAAAGCTGAAATTGCGCTCATTCCTGATGAAAAACTTGATAATGCCGCAACGCGTGATTTTCTAAAACAAATCTCTGATGATATTATGGACAAAGCATACGCATTGAAACATCTCGTCGAGAACTAAAAAATGAGTCAGGACAATAAATTTCATACACAATTTACCAAAGATAGCGATTCAATTGGTTTTGTTTTCATGAAAACTTATTCGTCCTGGCACAACCAAATAAAAAATTGTCTCAAACAGCAGCACATCACCCATCCCCAGTTTATCGTACTAGCCACACTTGCCTATTTGTCACAATATGAGCAAGAAATCACACAAGTCTTACTCGCCGATAAAACCAATATCGACGTCATGACCATCTCACAGATACTGGAAAATTTAGAAAAAAAAGACTATATCATCCGCAGCGTTTCCAGCAGAGACAGTCGTGCCAAATCCATTACCCTCACACCAGCCGGCTTCGACAAGGCCAATCAAACCGTGCCTCTAGTCGAGCACATAGACCAGCAGTTTTTCGCGGCATTAGGGAAAAATAAAAACCGCTTCCATCAGATGCTTTTAGCCCTGTTGAAAGTTTAAAACTAAGTTTTCTTCGGTTTACTTTAACTATAGTAGACTTAAAATGTTAATTATACCAACATCATTTATATGGCAATTGGCTGATATTGCCAATCATTGTTTCCCCAAATTATAGAAAAATTTGCCACAATTATGATCAAAGATTGATTTATATTTGAATAAAAATTGTTTTATTGAATACAAAAAAATAACCGCTCTTGGCGGTTATTAATGGTGGCCAGAGGCAGGATCGAACTGCCGACACACGGATTTTCAGTCCGTTGCTCTACCGACTGAGCTATCTGGCCATCGGGGAAGAGTGCGCATTAAACCAGATATTAGCGTGCTTGGCAAGTATTTTATTGGTTTGGTTGTTTATATGATTGTTTCTGTAACAGAAAAATCTGATTCATGACATTTTGCCTGCTATATTGGCAGCCAAAGCTCCACTCTAAATGCTTTCTAGATCTGGTTTTTGGTTAATAGTGGACGGGTAAACGGAGCTGTATTAAGGTAAGCATTTTTATCACAAAGGCGAAACAGATGCAGGGCGAAGATAAGCCGCAATGGTTAAATGGCTGGTGGCAGCAATGTACGCATACACCGTCGCCGAATTTTAGTCCCCGCCCGCAGCCGGCCGATATATCGCTAATTGTGTTACATAATATTTCCCTGCCACCCTTTGAATACGGACAGGAAGCAGTACAGCGGCTGTTTACCAATCAGATTAAAGCGGATGAACCGGATGATTTTATGCGCTCGCTTACTGCTTTGCGCGTATCCAGTCATTTCTTGATTGAGCGCAGTGGTGCTTTAGTGCAGTTTGTATCCTGTGATGATGCAGCATATCAGGCGGGCGTATCGCGGTTTGAGGGGCGAGAAGGCTGTAATGCGTTTTCGATTGGTATTGAGCTTGAAGGCTGCGATTTTGAGCCGTTTACAGAGTTTCAATATGCACAGCTAATTGAGTTATTGCAAGCATTATGTGTCCGTTATCCGATACGCGCAATTACTGGTCATCAGCATGTGGCGCCGGGACGTAAGTCTGACCCAGGGCATTTTTTTCAGTGGCAGCGGCTCTGTAAGCATCATTTGCCAGTAATAACGGATTATCAATGGCCTTTGTAGCTTAAAGCTGCCTGTGGGTGGTATTTTTGGTTATAATTCCGGTTAACTGTTAATTAAATTGCGGCTTTCGCAAATTGTCTAGTAGGAATGTAATGAGTGATTCTGTATTGATTGTGCTGGTGGTGGGTGCAGCCATTATTCTGGCAGTACTGGCCTATAATATTTATCAGGAAAGCCAATACCGCAAGCAGTTGCGTGATCAGTTTGGTCATGCCAATAAAGATGCTTTACTGGACAGTCAGGTAAATTCAGTACGCGATGGTGCAGAAGCACAGTCGGTGCTGAATACCAAAGCCATGGTGCCAGAGCCTGAGGCGGATAAAGCTGCAGATGCTGTGGCGGCGCAGGCTGAAACCATATTTACCGGTGAAAACGTCGTGCCCGAAGCCTCTGAAGAGCTGGTAGCGGAAGAAGAAATCAGTGAGGCGGTAGAGCCTGTGCCGGCAGCGGATTCTGAAGAGATTGCAGCAGGGAATACATCTGAACGTGCCCCGATGGTGCCTTTATCACGTACTATTGCAGTAAAAGGACGTAAAACTTTGCTGGACGTACACGATATGTCCAAACAGCCACTGCCATGGTTTGATGTTCGTTTTGATTATCTGGCTTATATTGCTTTGTACGAACCGAAAGAATTGCATGCTATGCCGCGCTTGAGCAGCCGTTCCCGTTTTAGGCTGGTGGGCTGCACCATGGACGACCGGTATCAGATAGCTGAGCCGATTCCTAGTGTTTACTATCAGGGATTTGTGGTTGGTTTACAGGCAATCAGTCGTAGCGGTCTGCTGACCCATGAAGAGCTGGCGCATTTTGGTGAACAGGCAAATCGCTTCGCTGAGCAGATGGATGGTCAGTTATTGTTAACTGATATTAACACTTTCCTCGATGTAGCGCGGCCGCTCGATGAGCTGTGCGCCCGTGTTGATCAGACCATTGCCATTCATCTAGTATCGCGTAGCAATGTTAGTGGAATGGAATTGCGCACGGCGGTGGAAAAACAGGGATTTGAGCTTGGGCACGATGGGGCGTTCTTTTATGCCGGTAGTGATGGTGAACCTTTGTTTAATATTGTTACCTTGGATAACACGCCGTTTACATCCACTTTGTTAGCAAATCAAAATTATCGTGGATTCAGTATGTTATTTGATATAGTACATATACCGAACGGCGAAAAATGTTTTGATCAGTTTATGGATATGGCAGTTAAGCTTTCTAGTCAGCTGGGTCTGGATCTGGTTAATGATAAAGTGGAAGAATTATCCACTGAATGGCTGCGAGAAGTGCGCCGTTATGTGATTGACCGGCAGAAAGAAATGAAGCAAGTTGAGCTGGAACCCGGAAGTGAACTGGCAAAAAGACTGTTTTCCTGATATTGCCTGAGATTTTAATTAAAGAAGAGATGGCAAGCCGCAGAATGGGGTTTGCCATTTTTTTTAGCTGCTTTAAGGAAAGACTGCTATGGATTCAGTAAGCGAACAGCAAATAATTGATTTAACTGCACTGCTTAATCGCTATGCCCATGAGTACTATGATTTGGATGCGCCTACTGTCCCAGATGCTGAATATGACCGGCTGTTTCGACAGTTACAAGCATGGGAAGAACAGTATCCGCAATGGCGCCAACCAGACAGCCCAAGCAGACGTGTGGGTGGGCAGGCGCAGCAAAAATTTACTGCAGTGGTGCATCAGATTCCTATGTTGTCGCTGAATAATGCATTTTCACCGCTAGACGATAATAATAAGTTTGACCACAGCGAAATGTACGCTTTTGATAAACGTGTGCGTGATGGTCTGGGTGCTGAGCCTGATTATATTGTGGAACCGAAATTTGATGGTCTGGCCATCAGTCTGCTTTATCGGGATGGCTTACTGATACAGGCTTCAACCCGTGGCGATGGCTATACAGGCGAAGACGTAACCGAAAACGTACGCACCATAATCAATATTCCTTTACGCCTGCAAGGAGAGGATGTACCCAGTGTGCTCGAAGTGCGGGGTGAGGTACTGATGCTGAAAGCAGATTTTGAGCGGCTCAATGCGCACCAGCAGGCAGAAAATCTGAAAACTTTCGCCAATCCGCGTAATGCCGCCGCCGGAAGTTTGCGCCAGCTTGACCCAAAAATTACCGCGCAACGACGCCTGCATTTCTATGCTTATGGTGTGGCACAACTGGATGAACGCTTTGCCGTAGCAAGTCACAGTGAAGAATTAGCTTTAATGGCTCGGTTGGGCTTAACCATTCCGCCGCAAGATACTTTATGTTATCACGCCAATATCGAAAAAATACTTGCCTTTTATGAACATATTTATCAGGTGCGTGCTGATTTACCATTTGGTATCGATGGTGTGGTGATTAAGGTTGATAATCTGGCACAGCAGGACAAACTGGGCTATGTGGCACGCGCGCCGCGCTTTGCTATTGCGCAAAAATTTCCAGCTGAGGAAATGTTGACTACGGTAGAAGCTATCGATGTACAGGTGGGAAGAACCGGTGCGGTAACACCGGTGGCGCGATTAATGCCGGTATTTGTCGGCGGTGTGACCGTGACAAATGCTACATTACATAATGAAGGTGAGGCTCAGCGCAAAGATGTGCGCGAGGGGGATACCGTAATAGTGCGCCGTGCCGGTGATGTAATACCGGAAATTGTATCGGTGGTGCTGGCACAGCGGCCGATGGTGGAACAACAAACCGATTTAATCACACCTGCAGAAGCAGTACCAAAGTATCCGCCATTTCGTATGCCGGAGCATTGTCCAGTTTGTGGTCATGAAATTGTGCGCGAAGAGGGCGAAGCAGTAGCGCGCTGTAGTGGCGGCATGCTGTGTCAGGCACAGCGGGTACAGGCGCTGATTCACTTTGCATCACGCCGTGCCATGGATATCGAAAATCTGGGCGAGCGCCAAATTGAATTGCTGGTAGCTCAGAAACGCGTTCACCATTTTGCTGATGTCTATCATCTGCAACTAGATGATTTACTGGCGATGAAGCAGCAGGCTAAACAGGAAGCGGCCAATAGTGAAGAGTCTGCGGCAGATGAGCTTGCCTTATCTACAACCGGTAAAGCGGCCAAGCAGCAGCCTTCCAAATGGGCTGAAAATATTCTCGCAGGCATTCAGGCTAGCCGTCAGCGCCCGCTTGCTAATCTTATCTATGCTTTAGGTATTTTTCATGTGGGCGAACGTACAGCCAAACAATTGGCACAGGCTTTTGGTGATCTGACTACACTAACACAGGCTACCGAGCCTTTATTGGCCTGTTTGCCAGATATAGGCAGTGTAGTAGCACATTCTGTGGCTTATTTTTTCAGTCAGAAAGATCAAACCAGCCAGTTAAAGGAATTGCTTGCTGCTGGTGTGCAACCTCAGCCGGAAACCCGTCGTTTGCCACTGCAAGATTATTTTATTCCTGAGCGTATACTCGCGCGTTTACCAGGAGCAAATCTGACTGAGTCGAGAGCACAGAAATTATGGCAACTGGCCGGTATGGACTGGGCTAAGCTTTTTACCGATAAAGCTTTACCCGAAAGCTGGCAGCTGTGGTGTGCTGAACCACAAAATCATGAATTATTAAAACAAACCATAACCTTATGTGAGCAGTTGCTTGCCGTTCAGCCGGAACAAATTACATCAGCAGCCAATGAAGCCATAGCCGGTAAAACCTTTGTGCTTACTGGTACTTTACCTAGCTGGTCGCGCGATGTGGCACAGCAGCATATTGAAGAATGTGGCGGAAAAGTAAGTGGCAGTGTGTCAAAGAAAACCGATTTTGTAGTGGCTGGAGCAGATGCGGGCAGTAAGCTGGCCAAAGCGGAAGCACTTGGTGTTACCATATTAGATCAAAGCGCATTGATGACCATGTTGGGAATAAAAGAATAGAACTGATGAAAATACAACCAATTCGTAAATGTGTATTTCCGGTGGCGGGGATGGGTACCCGCTTTTTACCGGCTACTAAAGCCAGCCCTAAAGAAATGCTACCGATTGTAGATAAACCACTGATTCAGTATGCCGTTGAAGAAGCAGTGGCAGCCGGCTGTACCGAGCTGGTTTTTATTACCGGCCGTAATAAACGCTGTATTGAAGACCATTTCGACAAAGCGTATGAGTTAGAAACCGAGCTGGCATATCGTAACCAAAATAAACTACTAGATTTTGTGCAGGATATTTTGCCACCCAATGTTACCTGTCTGTATATCCGTCAGCCCTTAGCACTAGGGCTGGGACACGCTGTATTATGCAGCCGTGCGGCCATCGGTAAAGAGAATTTCGCCGTAGTTCTGGCTGATGACCTGATAGATGCCCAGCCGGGAGCATTAAGCCAGATGATGGAGGTTTATTATCGTACAGGCTGTAATGTACTGGGCGTGGAAAATATTGACCCACAGCAGACTGGTGCATATGGCATCGTGGAAATCGCCCGCGAAGATACGGATGATTATATCCAGAGCATAGTCGAAAAACCGCATCCTGATGATGCACCTTCACATCTAGGTGTAGTAGGGCGCTATATTTTGTCTGCACGGGTATTTGATTTTCTAACTAATTTACCGCGTGGTGCTGAAGGTGAAATTCAGCTTACGGACGCAATTGCCCGCCTGCTGACCGAACAGAAAATGATTGCCTATGCATTCTCAGGCACGCGCTATGACTGTGGTGATAAGCTTGGTTATCTTGAGGCTACCGTAGCTTATGGTTTGAAACATCCTTTAGTTGGAGAAGATTTCCGGAAGCTATTGCAACAAATGGTTTGTTAATTATTTCAAGAGCCGGCCTGTATCAGGTTTTGTTCCTTGGCCGGTTATGATAATCACGTAATTAATTCAGACACCAGTCAGAGTAAATATCTATTTCTAAATTCCGGTAGCTAAAAGGTTTTAACAAGATCAGTTTTTTATTTGTTCCCAACTTATATCATATTTAGCCAGATATTTTTTCAGTCTGTCAGCATCATTGGCACGCTGTTTCTGCGCTCGTGACACAGCAAACAGATAGCGGCCAGCTTCAGATAAAGTTCGGCTTTTGCGGCATATTTCCAGCACTTTTTCTAATTGATAGCGGTCAAATTCATCTAATTTAGCCGGAATCAGCGCATCGTTAGTTGTGCGTTGCTGCCAGTGCTGCTGTAATCGCTGAATTTCATCTTCAACCTGTACCAAAGTAATATTTCCTTGGGTGGCTAACGTCGCCATGCGCGTAATGGAAGCTGTAAGCTCGCGGAAATTGCCTGTCCACAGAGCAGTAGCCGACGTGGCAAAATTCACATAACGGCTTCTTGATTGCTGATTAAACCGTGGCATGGTGCCATATTCCTGTGCAAAGCGCGCCAGCTCAAAATCGATATTTGGCTCTATATCTTCCTTACGTTCCGCCAGACCAGGCAATTGATAGCTCCATAAATTAATGCGCGCGTACAAATCTTCCCTAAACTTGCCTTCTGCAATAGCCTGCTTTAAATCTCTATTGGTACCGGCAATCAACTGAAACTGACTGGATACCAGCTTATCCGAACCGAGCGGATAAAATTGTTTTTCCTCAATCGCTTTCAGCAGAATAGCCTGCTCATCCAGCCCCAGTTCGCCAATTTCATCCAGAAACAGCAAACCA
This sequence comes from Snodgrassella alvi, assembly GCF_040741455.2. NCBI lineage: Bacteria > Pseudomonadati > Pseudomonadota > Betaproteobacteria > Neisseriales > Neisseriaceae > Snodgrassella > Snodgrassella alvi. The sequence goes on along the minus strand of NZ_CP160328.2, from coordinate 1,215,981 downwards.
TTATCCGCCTGTTTCAGTAAGCCGCTTCTGGCCGTAATGGCGCCGGTAAATGCCCCTTTGTGGTGACCAAACAGAGTGGACATAGCATTATCACCACACAGCGTGGCACAATTAATTTCCACAAACTGCCCGCTTAGTTGATGCTGATTCAGCTTAAGCTGGTAAATTTGCTTAGCCAGAAATGATTTACCTGCACCAGTAGGGCCACACAGCAGAATGGGCGCATGCGAACGGCTGGCTACCTGTTCTATTTCAGTAATTAACTGATTGTAATGTTGATTTCGGGTGGCAATGCCTGATTTAAGTAACTCAGTCGCCTGACTGGCATACTGCTGGAAACGCGTCAGAATCTGGTCGTAGCGGTGCAGATTCAAATCAATAATATTAACTTGCCCTCTACTGCACAGATGCTGGTGTTCTTCAGCTTCAGACAACACATTTTCCGCCTTGGCTGTATTTTTTTCAGGTGGGGAAGATTGCAACAATCTAGCCGGATAAAAGCGTGATTCAGCCAGCAAAAACCAGCAAATCTGCATCACATGCGTACCAGTCGTGATATTTAAAAAATAATTCTCCGCTTCAGCATCAAACTGATAACTTTTGGCTAAATCCAATAAACAGGTATACACCTCTTCGAAATCCCACGGGTCGCTTATCCGTACCTCAACCGGATTTACCTGAGTCAGCGGCGCAATAGTGTGAATATCCTGCACAATTTCAGTCAGTAATCTCTTATCACAGGCTATATACAACAGCTCAAGGCGTGAAACCGGCAATTCTGGATGATTGCAGACATCTACCGTAGGCCGCCAACGCTCCCAGCGTTTTCTCCCCTTGCCGCGCTGGTCTAGAACATTACCCAAAAAGCCAAAAACAACGTTTCTCTTATTCATCTCATCTTTCTTATCATTTATAAATATACATAAAATTATATATAAAAATATAAAAAAAGGATGTATTTTATACGATAAAAATGAGCATAAAAACTTAAAAGATATTTATTTAAATATTAAAAATAATTACTTATAAATTTTATTTCAAAAAAATTTCCACTTGGTACAGAAATTGCAATAAGAATGGTGTCTGTCATACAGACTGTCTGATAGGGCAGTCAGGTGCATAGCGAATGTAGCCAGTACAGGTACAAACCAGCTCAATTACATTATCAACATGTATTCCTGCGTAGAACAGACAACTCCTCACAACGGAGAATATTTGAATAGCTCAGTGGTAGAGCAATTGGACCAGATCCAATTTGTAGCAGGTTCGATTCCTGTTTCAAATCCTTGTCATAAAACTTTGTTGTAAAAAGCAATACCAGCCAGTAAACAGCAATAAGCTAGTAGTTAAAGCTTAGGCACAGGAAAAACCGCTTAACCGGACAAAATCAGCTGAAGATGATTTATCCGGATAAAAAAACCGGATAGCAGGCAAAAAATTAAAAAAGCATAAACAGGCAGTTTCTAGCTTATGCAGCTTAATCTTTCCCCTGTTATTTCGTTACTTAATCCGTTTGAATGTGTTCATCCTGTTTGCTGGCTGCCTCAACAGGAGAATTAAAATGTTGACCATCATAAATGTAAAAAAGGGTGAACTAGCCATAGTCAGAAAACGCGGAGAGATTGATAACATCATCACCGCAGGCCGTCATTTTTTTTGGAATCCCTTTTCCGTACTAACCTTTACACAGGTAGATTTGGCTGATACACAAATCGAGCCGGACACCGCCAACAAACTCATCAATTTTTATCCACAACTGGTAGAAAAATATTGCCATCACGTCAGCCTAGCAGCGGATGAAATAGGCCTGCGCTATGAAGAAGACAAACTGGTAGAAATAATAATGCCCACTACCAAAACAGTATACTGGCAGAGTTATAAACCACAATTACTAAAAAAAGTTACCTTGCAACAAGGTTACCGCTTGCCGGATGAAATAGCCCAAGAGCTGATACAGGCTAAAAATACCGGCAAAATAATAAAAGGCTTAAACAATCTAACCCTGCATAATTTTACCGACGAAGAAATAGGTACCCTGTTTGTGGATAACCAATTTGTGCAGATTATTCCACCCAAATCCATATTTGGCATATATGAATTTAAACATAAACTGATACTGGGCAAATTCAAATTACAGGATAGCCGCATTAACGACGTACTGGCAGCATCGATAGAGCAGAACGCACCAGCACAAATGGCACAATTTTGCGTGCAGATGCAGGTGGGCGCCAATCAGGCCGGCTTACGATTCGAAGATGATTTATTGGTAGAAATCCTGCCACCAGGTACTAAACGCCTATATTGGCAGAATAACTGCAAGCAACACATGCAGACCATAGAACTAAGCGATGGCTATCAATTGTCTGAACATATGGTGCAGCAGCTATTACAGCCCAAATTGCGCCAAAAAGAAGTGCAGGGAGACAGCAGCGTACTGATTGCCCAAGTACCGGACTATCACCTTGGTGTACTGAAAGTAAATGGCAAAGTGGAAAAACTGCTAGATGTGGGTATCACCGCCTACTGGCGTTTCAACCGTGAAATCAGCGTTGACATCGTCGATACACGCTTGCAGACCAAAGAAATATCCGGTCAGGAAATACTCACCCGCGACAAAGTCAATCTGCGTATCAATCTAGTGGCCAACTGGTGCTACACCGATGTATTAACCGCCTATGCCAAAGTTGCACAGCCGACGGATCTGTTGTACCGACAACTGCAATTTGCACTGCGCGAAGCGATTGGCACACGCACACTGGATGAATTACTGGAAAACAAAACTGTAATCGATGAAGTAATCAACGCTCATATGCAAACCAATATGGCTGGCTATGGCATCGAAACCGTTAGTGTCGGCGTCAAAGACATCATACTGCCGGGAGACATGAAAATCATACTTTCGCAGGTAGTGGAAGCAGAAAAAGCGGCACAGGCCAATGTCATTCGCCGGCGTGAAGAAACTTCCGCCACCCGCTCCCTGCTCAATACCGCCCGCGTAATGGAAAACAATCCAGTGGCCTTGCGTTTAAAAGAAATGGAAACACTCGAACGCATCGCCGAACGCATTAACAAAATTTCCGTAGTTGGCGGACTGGATCAGATATTGCATGGATTAATCAATATCCAACCAAAAATATAAAAAACAAAAACACAAAATCATGCCATCAACCATGGCATGATAAAACCATGGAATAAAAATGACTCAATATAATTTGTTGCAAGCGGAAAATGCAAAACCAATCAAAATGTGGACACAAGGCGTATCGGTCGAAGATGAAGCCAAAAACCAGCTAATCAAAACAGCCCAATTACCATTTATCTTTAAACATATTGCCGTCATGCCCGATGTCCATATCGGTAAAGGTTCAACAATCGGAAGTGTTATCCCAACCATGGGTGCAATTATTCCGGCTGCCGTGGGCGTAGATATCGGCTGCGGCATGATTGCCGTGCAAACCTCTTTAGTCGCAACTGATTTGCCCGATAATTTATTGCCTTTGCGTCAAGTTATCGAAAAAGCCGTGCCACATGGCATGACCCCCAAATACCGTGGACGAGATAACGGTAGCTGGCAAAATCCACCACCAATTGTCAATCAATACTGGCAGCAACTGTTACCGGGTTTTGAAAAAATAACCGCAAAATATCCACGCTTCTTAAAAACCAAGAATCACAAACATCTAGGAACACTGGGTACCGGCAACCATTTTATCGAAATCTGTCTCGATGAAACCGATAGCGTGTGGTTAATGTTGCATAGCGGTTCACGAGGCATAGGCAATACTATCGGCAACTTTTTTATCGAATTGGCTAAAAAAGATATGGAAGTGCATATCAGAAATCTACCCGATATAGATCTGGCTTATCTTCAGGAAGGGACAGAGCATTTTCAGGACTATGTTCAAGCAGTACATTGGGCACAGGAATTTGCGAGGCTAAACCGTGAAGCCATGATGCATAACGTTATCGCAGCAATGCGCAAAATCATTACCAAACCATTTACTACACACCTATCCGCTGTTAACTGTCACCACAACTACGTGCAAAAAGAACAGCATTTTGGAGAAAAAATATTTATAACCCGCAAAGGCGCAGTATCAGCACGCAAAGGAGAACTGGGCATCATCCCCGGTTCAATGGGCACCAAAAGCTATATCGTGCGGGGACTAGGTAATGAAGAAAGTTTTTGTTCTTGTTCACATGGCGCAGGAAGAATAATGAGCCGAACCGATGCAAAAAAGCAATTTACCATAGACGACCAAATCAAAGCCACCGCCCATGTTGAATGCTGTAAAGACAAAAGCATAATCGACGAAATACCAATGGCTTACAAAGATATCGATGCCGTCATGACCGCCCAAAATGAACTGGTGGAAATCGTGCATCAATTACGGCAGGTAGTGTGTGTAAAAGGGTAAAACGCATCGAGGAGAAATCATCTATATCAATAAAATATCAAATAACACTAACCTTGATACTGTTAATAGATATCCTGATGCAAGCAAGGTTTTGCTTATATATAAAATCTTATTATAAAAGCTATTTATAATAAGTTATTGGATAATAAGGTAAAATATAACGTTATCTTATTTGTTATGTTTGTGCAGAATCTACACAAATAAAATTATTCGGAGAGTAAATATTGTACAGAGAAGAAAATTTTCCAATTAAGTAGTAACTCAATAAAAAATATTGTGAATAATCATTTTGAAAGAGGTAGTATGTCTACATTTAAAAATCCATTATTAAAGAATGCAGTTGAATCTATCCAAATTGGCCTGAAAGATTATCAAGATATAGATAAAGATCCACGTAGAAAATTATCATCAACAAGAAATGTTTACGCGGGTGTTTTACTTCTCTATAAATATAAATTACAGCAATTAAGTCAAGTTAATTCAAACGAATTATTATTAAAAGAACATTATACTTCAAAAAATAATACCAAAACTGAGTTTAATAAATTGATAGAAATAGGAAAAGGAAAAACTACAGTTAATGTAAAGCAGATAAAAGAATACTTTGAGTCTTTTAAGATATCTATTGATACGGAACTTTTAGATTCATTGAGAGAAGTTCGCAATAATATTGAACATTATTATACAGAACTAAAGGATAATGATGTAAAAGAAGTTATTACAAAGGTTTTTCATCTAATTTACCAATTTTGCCATTATATTGAACATGAACCAGATATGTTATTAGGTCAAGATTACTGGAAAATTATGCTTAACGTTTCAACAATTTATGATGAAGAAAGGCAAAAGTGTTTAGAAAATTTGAAAACAGTTTCATGGGAGTATGAACAAGTTAGAAATAGTATTAATAAATTAAGATGTCCAAATTGTTATTCAGAATTAATTCTAGCAGTTGATGTCCACAAAAAAGAAGACTCAGATATTTGTTGTAAAGCTTGTGGTAAAACTTCTACATATAAGGATATGATAGGTTCATCAATTGCTAATGCTTTAAACTGTTATTATGAAATTGCTACTGGTGTTGAGGAATCTCAAACAGGCCTTTGCCCAATGTGTTTTTATGATTCCTATTCGCTTGTTGAGAAGCGTTGCCTAGCATGTCACTATAGTCTAGGATATGAAGAATGTAAAATTTGTTACGAAAAATTAACTTTAGATGAAATAGTATTTGAAGGCTTATGTAGTGATTGTGCATACAAAATTGAAACAATCAGGAATGAATAAAATTTTGTAGAATTATAATTTGTCCAACAAAATTCTGCTATTTCGGCTAAATTGTTATTCATAATATATTTGATACTTCTACTAAAGCATTTTGCGGTAAATTCAACAATTTATTGAAAGAAAAATATCTTAGCTATCAATAAATTGTGTTTCAAAATTCTTATCTTTTATTAGTTACAATTTTATGTAAAATAAAGCCATTTAAAATAGTTGCTTAATTATATAAAGATTCAGATGTTGTGTAGGCCAAGTAAAATAAACTGGATAAAATTGTACCCAAATAAAACAAGTATATTGTTTGAAAGTGTTATTGTCTTTGTTTTTTGAGTTTTTACGTAGTATTTTAAAGATATTGAAGTATAATTGTGCTCGATGCTACAAAAAATATTACATAAATTTTAAAATCTGACCAAAAAAAGAAAAAACTGATATTATCTTTGCGTGAAAAAGTTCATATTTTACATAGGGGGTATCTTGAGAGAGCAATTACAAAATTTAATTAAAAAAACTTTAGAAAGCAAATGTAAGTTACCTGATGAAAGTCTTGGTTTTAAAAAAATAGATATCAGTAATCATAATGATCATGTTTTTATCTGTCATTCTAATGAGTTATTAATTGATGTAATTTATAACTCTATAATTGACTATTCTTTTAATCAGTTTGATATAGATAAATATTCAGTCGATAACCTTATGAGTAAGGCTTTACAGCAAAAGATAAAATATTCTCAAGAACAAGGTTTAGATAACAAAATTAAATACGGTTTTTATGGTGAAGTTTTGTTGTACTCAATTTTGTACTATTTTTTTCAAGCAAAGCCGCTCATTTCAAGGGGATATTTTTATAGTCCTCTTTCAAAATCAGAAACTTCAGGTTATGACTCTTATCATTTAGCTCAACATAATAATAAAGTTTATTTATGGTTTGGAGAAGTCAAATTTAAAGTATCATTAAATTCGTGTGTAACAAGTGCCTTAAATGGTTTAAATAAAGCACTTTCAGATAATTATTTATCTCGTAATATTTTAGCACTTGAAGAATTTACAGATAGATTTTCTATCAAGGGTTCTAAAATTGAATCTATTTTAAATAGTTGGAGTGAAAATCCAAGTATCAATATCATTGATGAAGTAAAAAAATATGAAATGACCCTTGTTTATCCTATTTTATTAATTTATTCATATAATTCACCTGATTTTGAACAAAAAATCATTAAGGCTATTGAATGTATTAATAATCATAGCAATAATACAAAAATTTCATTGTCAATTGATTATAGATTGTTTTTTATATTAATGCCTCTTGAAGACATAAAAGTTATTAAACAAAGGGTAATTGAATGCATCGAATCGAAAAAACCGCTAATTTAATTAGAAGCCTCAATAATTATAAATCTAATAAGTTAGAAGAATATAAGTTTATTTCAGAAGTATGTAACTATTTTGATTATATTAAAGATGAACCTTTATCAGCATCTGATTTAGAGTTTTTGAAATATATATCCAATGCTGTTGGTATACCACATTATTATGATTTATTAAATAAATTTGAGAGAAATAATAGTTTATCAAATATAAGTCTTAATACAATATCCTCTCTGATTTATGAATCGACATTACATGTCGACGAAAATCTTAAAATACATAGGTACCAAAAAGAAATCTTAAATCAATTTTCACCAGATAAGAAAAACCGGTATTTCTTATCGGCAACAACATCTTTCGGAAAGACTTTTTTAGTTTATGAAATAATACGAAAACTTGAATATAAAAATATTGCATTAATATTTCCAACAATAGCCTTATTATCAGAAAACTTTCAAAAGCTAATTTCGAGCTCTGAGTACAAATATTTTAATAAATTTTCTATCCATACACTTAGCGATGTTCCTATTTTAGGTGAATATAATCTATTTATCTATACACCTGAACGGTATTTGTCTTTTATTGATAAACATAAACATATTTCTTTAGATTTTGTTTTTATTGATGAAATCTATAAAATAGATAATGAATATTTAATAGATTCAGAAAATAAAGAAAATGAAAGAGATACGGCTTATCGCATAACTTTACATGAAATCTTATCAAAGGCTAGAGATATTTTATTAGTAGGTCCTTATATTGAGTTTCCAGAAAAAGAAGATACAACAATTAATCAATCATTTAATATTTTTTTAAACGAAAATAAATTTGAAAAAATTAATTTTAACAAGTATGAAATTGTTTCTAAAAAAATTATTTTATTAGAAAATGGAGTAAATGAGATTTCTGATAATATAAAAATAACTTTTGAAAATTTAGATAAAGACATAAATAAGCTACATAAAGTAATATCTGCGTTATTGCATATATCAGAAAATGTTCTTTTATATACTAAAGGTACTACAACTGCAGAAAACACCATTAAAAAAATTTTGAATTTAGAACCATTAGTGAATTCAAAAAATTTATCTACCCAACTTAAAAAATTTATTCAACATTTAGAAAAAAACTTTAATATTAGGGATAAAGATAATAATACTTGGATATTAATTAATGCTTTAAAAAACAGGATAGGAATACATCATGGGCGTATTCCAAAATATATTCAAAAAGAAATTGTAGAGCTTTTTAATCAAGGTTCTTTGAATGTGTTGATATCAACTACAACCATTACTGAAGGTGTAAACACATCAGCAAAAAATCTTGTTGTTTTAAGTCATTATAAAGGGAAAAAGGTATTAAAATCGTTTGATGCTAAAAATATAGTTGGTAGAGCTGGGCGGTTTTTACACCATTACAGTGGTAGAGTTTTGATTTTAGATTCGAAGTTTAAAGAAATATTTGAGAGCAAAGGCGATGTAATAAAGTACAAAAACTATGATGAGGCGACAAAAAAAGAAGAAATTGATTTATTTATAACAGATGATAAATATTTAAACGCCAAAGACAAAATTCGCAAGTTGGATATTTTAGCAGAAATAAAAAGTGAAAATATACCAAATGAAATTATATCAATGTTTAAAACTGTATCTTTTCACGATAAATTAAATATTTATAGAAAAATTAAAAGGCTAAATTCAGAGGAAATAAATCAAATAAAATTATTAATTAAAAATATTAATTTTACTAAATTATCTATAGATTATGATGGATTAAAAATTATTTTGTATATAATAAAACCTATTATCGCTAATTTTGCGCTTAAAAATATAATAGATAAAGAACATCCAACAAAACAAGGCAACTCTTATCCTATTATTATATATATGTTATCAACATATATTAAGACAGGTTTTCTAGGATGTGTAAGATATCAGTTAGAACAAAAAAGAGAAAATATTGATAACGCAATCAGAAAAACTGCAGATTTAATCTTTAATATATTTAAATTTCAGCTAGTTAAATATCTTGGTGTTTTTAATATAATGTATAAATACCATCAATCCATCCTAAATAATTCATCAATAGATACAGAGGTTGGAATAGATAGACTTTTAATAAAACTTGAATATAACGCAGTGACTGAAAAAGGACGATTAGCCAGTGATTATGGTGCACCGCAAAAAATTATTGATTATTATGAAGCTGAAGAAAATGATAATATAAAAAATAGTTTTGATGATTTTGAAACTGAAAAATTTGAACAACTATCTAATATATTAGATAAATAATTCGGATTGAACTCATAAATAATTAGTATTTTCTATTTTTCTAAAGTTACTGCCAAACGCTTTTATTTTTACTATATTGAAATTGGTAAGACTCATTAGTAATCAATTTGAGCTGAAGAATAAAATACATTTTTATTTTTTTAAAAGAGGATGGCAACAGCCATCCTTTTTTGATTAGAGAAAACTTGCTTAAATATCCACCTGCGCATTCAACGCATTGTTTTCAATGAATGCCCGCCGTGGTTCAACTTCATCACCCATCAGGGTAACAAATACATCATCCGCCGCCATCGCATCTTCAATTTTAACTTTCAGCAGGCGGCGTACGGTTGGATCCATGGTGGTTTCCCATAGTTGCTCTGGATTCATCTCGCCCAGCCCTTTATAACGCTGAATAGTCAGCCCTTTTTGTGCTGTGGTCATCAGTAAATCCAATGCTTGCGCAAAGCCGGTTACTGCGGTTTTTGTTTCGCCTTTCACTACTTCAATCGGGGCATCCACAATACCGCTTAAGGTTGCAGCGGTCTGGCGGATAATCTGATAAGCGCGGCTTTCGGCAAATTTCTGTTCTAGGTAGCTCACCATCTGATTGCCATGCAATTGACGGGTGATTTTAATCATTTGCACTTCGTCTTCGGCACCAATGCGTTCCAGTGTGAGGTTTTCATCATTGATGAGATTAGTTAAGGCTTGTGTGGCCTTTTCTGCACTGGCTACATTGCTTAAATCCAGATTTTCATTCCAGTAGAGTAGGGCATTTAATACGGCGCTGTCGATAATGCGGCTTTCACGCATAATCATGCTTTGCGCTAAAATGAACTGTTTGGCAATCTCCGCCAGTGCATTTCCTTCAAGGATGGTTTCGCCAATATTCAGGCGTGCTTTGTCCAGAGCAAGACTTAGCAGGAACTGGTCTTTTTCAAACTCATCTTTCAGGTAGCGTTCCTGTTTGCCATGCTTGGCTTTGTAAAGCGGAGGCTGGGCAATGTATACATAGCCGCGTTCTACCAGTTCAGGCATTTGCCGGTAAAAGAAAGTCAGTAGTAAGGTACGGATATGGGCACCGTCTACGTCGGCATCGGTCATGATGATGATGCGATGGTAGCGCAGTTTTTCCGGATTGAATTCCTCTTTGCCAATGCCGGCACCCAGTGCAGTAATCAGGGTGGCCACTTCCTGACTAGCCAACATTTTTTCAAAGCGGGCTTTTTCGACATTCAGAATTTTACCTTTAAGCGGTAAGATGGCCTGAAATTTGCGGTCACGACCCTGCTTGGCAGAACCGCCGGCCGAATCCCCTTCGACCAGATACAACTCAGACAATGCGGGGTCTTTTTCCTGACAGTCGGCCAGTTTACCCGGCAGACCTAATCCATCCATAACGCCTTTGCGGCGGGTAATTTCACGTGCTTTGCGTGCGGCTTCACGGGCACGGGCAGCATCTGCGATTTTACCGGTGATGATTTTGGCTTCCGTAGGGTTTTCTTCCAGAAATTCAGACAAACCTTTGCTTAAAACTTCATTGACCACCGGTCCAATTTCGCTGGAAACGAGTTTGTCTTTGGTTTGTGATGAGAATTTCGGGTCAGGCAGTTTCACGGACAAAACGCAGGTAAGACCTTCGCGCATATCGTCGCCGTTGGTGTCTACCTTGGCCTTTTTGGCTACTTCATTGGCTTCGATATAATTGTTGATGGTACGGGTCATGACCTGACGTAAAGCAGTCAGATGGGAGCCGCCATCACGCTGAGGAATATTATTAGTAAAACACTGCACGTTTTCCTGATAGCTATCGTTCCACTGCATGGCGCATTCTACGCTCATGCCGTCTTTTTCGCCGCTGGCGTAGAAAACTTTGTTATGTAGCGCAGTTTTATTGCGGTTCATGTATTGCACAAAACCAGCCACGCCACCACTAAAAGCAAAATTTTCATGTTTGCCGTCACGCTTGTCAAAAAGTTCAATGCTGACGCCATTATTCAGGAAAGACAATTCACGGATACGTTTGGCCAGAATGTCAAAGTGATATTCAATATTGCCGAATGTTTCGGTGCTGGCGAGAAACTGTACGCGCGTACCTTGTTTATCGGTGTCGCCTACTACGGATAGTGGTGCGATGGCGTCGCCGTGATTAAACTCTACAAAATGTTCTTTGTGATTACGGTAGATAGTCAGGCGCAGCCAATCGGATAAAGCATTCACTACAGATACACCTACGCCATGCAGACCACCAGAAATTTTATAACTATTGTTATCAAATTTACCGCCAGCATGCAGGATGGTCATAATAACTTCAGCCGCAGAGCGGTGTTCTTCGGGATGCATGTCGGTGGGAATGCCACGGCCATTGTCTTCAATGGTAATGGAGTTGTCAGCGTTTATTGCTACGGTGATATGATCACAATAGCCGGCCAGCGCTTCATCAATCGCATTGTCCAGAACTTCGAATACCATGTGGTGTAAACCAGTACCATCCTGGGTATCACCAATATACATGCCGGGACGCTTGCGAACGGCATCCAAGCCTTTTAATACTTTGATACTGTCGGCGCTGTAATCTTCAGGGTGTTGATCTGTCATAAGAATTCTTTATAAATCTGGGGCAGCGGTTATGCTTTTAATATGATGCCTGTAGGCAGAAAAGAATATTAAGGATGCTCAATTTTGCCATATTTACAGGGCTGAATCGAATAATTCATTAGATAATTATTATAGCAGAAATTAAGTTTTTTTTCAGCCGGTTGATATGTTTAAGGTGATGTTTTATCGGATTTTTTATTGAATGATAATCATGTTGAATGTAAAGAAAAAACTGCCCTGAATCAGATATGGATGAGGGAATCATTTATTCTGATTCAGGGCAGTTGCTAAGTCTTTGTATAAGAGATATTTATATTCTCATCGGCATGACTATGTATTTAAAATCGGGATTGTTGGGGATGGTAAATAACGTTGAACGATTGGCATCGCCGAATGCCAGTTGCAAGTCATCGGCATGTAAATTGCGTAATACATCCATCAGATAATTGATGTTGAATCCGACTTCCAGTGTGTCACCCTGATAAGCAATTTCCAATTCTTCACGTGCTTCTTCTTGTTCATTATTGTTACAGGTGACGCTGAGTAGCCCCGGCTGGATTTGCAAACGCGCACCGCGGAATTTTTCATTGGCCAGAATAGCAGCACGTTCTAAAGCGCCAAGTAATTCGCTACGATTGGCAAGGAAGATTTTGTCATTATCTAGTGGAATCACGCGGTTGTAGTCTGGGAATTTGCCGTCTACTACTTTGGAAACGATAATGGTATCGTTGCAACGGAAGCGAACCTGATTATTCAATAGTTCTATAGTAATCGGTTGCTCAGGGAATGTAAGCAACTTGAATAGTTCCAGTACCGTTTTGCGGGGCAGAATCACTTCTGCTTTAGGTAAATCTGTATCGAGACTACAGGCGGCATAGGCCAAGCGGTGCCCGTCTGTGGCTACTAAACGCAGCTGATTGCCTTCGGTCTGCATCAGTAAGCCGTTTAGATAATATCGAATGTCCTGAATAGCCATGCTGTATTGGACCTGTGACAGCATTTCACGGAAAGTTTCCTGAGGAAGGGAGAAGCTGGCATTTACGTCTTCTCCTACACTCATCAGTGGAAAGTCTTCCGCCGGCAAGGTTTGTAGATTAAAGCGGCTTTTCCCGGCTTTTAGGACCAGACGGTTATTGTTCCAGTCTAGTGAAACCATGGCGCCAGCTGGTAGGGCGCGCAGAATATCCTGTAGTTTTTTGGCATTGGTGGTAATGCGGAAATCTTCAGCTTCGCTTTTTGGGCCTATGGTATCAATCTGAATTTCCAGATCGGTGGCTAAAATTTTGATTTGCCCCTGATGGTTCTCCAGTAATACGTTAGACAGGATCGGCAAGGTATGGCGACGCTCGACAATGCCGGTTACGGCTTGCAGAGGTTTAAGTAAACTATCACGTTCTGCTTGTAGAATCAGCATGTTGTTTTCCTTGGTTTAATCTCGCAAAATCATCATTAAGGTTTCGTACGCTTTGGTTGTCTCGGCATCTGATTTACGGAGTTTGGAGATGCTTTTTACCGCATGCATGACTGTGGTGTGGTCACGGCCACCAAATCCGCTGCCAATAGCGGGTAAACTAAGTGGGGTGAGTTCTTTAGCCAAGGTCATGGCCATCTGACGCGGACGTGCCAGATTACGTGTACGTTTTTTGCCTACCATATCACTGATGGTGATGCCATAGAATTTGGCTACGGTGTTTTGGATGTGTTCCAGTGTCATTGGTTTGTGATTGACGGCCAGAATATCCTGTAGTGCTTCTGTGGCTAAACCGACATCAATCGGCCGGCTGGCAAAACGGCTTTGAGCCACAACGCGCTTGAAAGCGCCTTCTAGTTCGCGCACATTACTGCGGATATGTTTGGCAATAAAGAACGCAGCTTCGTCTTCAAGTTTTACCTGAGCCAGCTCGGCTTTTTTCTGCAGAATGGCAACACGCATTTCCAGTTCAGGTGGTTCCAGCTCTAGACTTAGTCCCCATGAAAAGCGTGATTTTAAGCGATCGTCCATGCCATCAATATGAGTAGGCAAGGTATCACATGTAAGAATAACCTGTTTTTTTTCGTCAATTAAATGGTTGTAGACGTAAAAAAACTCTTCCATGGTGCGGTCTTTGCCAGCAATAAACTGAACATCATCCATAATCAGCAAGTCCACCTGTTGGTATTGCTGACGCATGGCATCGAAAGATTTAGCATGGAAAGCGTTCATGATGCCACGGATGAATTCATCGGCATGTATATAACGGATTTTGACTTTGGCATCTGCAGCAAAGAGCTGGTTACCAATGGCCTGTACTAAGTGAGTCTTACCCAAACCGGTGCTGCCGTAAACAAAAAACGGGTTGTACATGCTATTGCCTGGGTTTTCAGCTATAGAGAGGGCGGCCGCATGAGCCAGCCGGTTACCTTTGCCTTGTACCAGTGCAGCGAAGGTGTGTTCAGGATTGAGATTAGTGTCGGTATAGCGTGATTTTTTACTGTTTGTCAGTACATTATCAGACTCAGTTTTAGGTATAGATGTTTCTTTTTTATCTACTTTGCTTGGTTTGCTAGGGTTGACTTCACTGCTTTCAGCCGTATTGCTATCACTTTTAGACTGATTATTTTTTAACCTTTTGGCAATAATGTCCTGAGCTGATTCTGTGCGTTTAGTTGTTGAACGCGGTTTGGCTTCTTCAGGTGCAGGGGTTGTGTTTAAGGGTTCATGTTTATTAAGGTTTTCAGTCTCCACCTGAACCGGAGTGCCGCTTTCAGCTTTCACAGAATTAATGGTATTGGTAATTGCCTGAGCCTGTGTAGCTGCTTGTAAAGATTGCCCCTGACCAATTTTGAGGATTAAAGGAGTTTGTCCGTGTGGGAGTATGGCCTGACGGGCGTTTTCCACAGCTGGCCAGAAACGCTCACGTATATGGTTGAATGCAAAGGTATTGCGCGCGAATATTACCCAATTGCCATTTTCTTCACCTACGGTTAGGGGAGCAATCCACATTTGGTATTGCTGGGGCGGTAGGTTTTGTTTAAGTTGTAACAGGCACTGCGGCCAAAATTCTGTTAGGGTCATGCGTGAAGCTTATTTTGTCTGCCAATGGGACATGGCTTAAGTAATGGAAACAGGTATCGCCTATTATGCTAATTATACGCAATAAAGAACTTTATGACCACGATTTGCACTCTGTGTTAACCCGTTTGCAGTCTGGGTTTTCTGTAGATTATATTGATTGACAAAGTGCTGTTCTTGTTGTGTAATGCTACGTTTTATTTAAAGTTAATTCGGGAATAAATTATGAAACGTACTTATCAACCATCCGTTACCCGTCGCAAACGCACTCATGGCTTTCTGGTTCGCAGCAAAACACGCGGTGGACGTGCTGTACTGGCTGCCCGTCGTGCCAAGGGTCGTAAACGTTTGGCTGTGTAAGCACAAGAATGGATTATCATTTTGGCAAAAAATATCGCCTTTTAAAAACGGATGATTTTTCATCCGTTTTTGCGTTACGTTGCCAGAAAAGCCGTGCTTGGATTCAGGTGTTTCATGCACGCAATACACTTGGTTTTCCGCGTCTGGGTTTGGTAGTGGCCAAAAAAGTGGCCAAACGAGCCAATCGGCGCAATTATATGAAACGTGTATTAAGAGAATGGTTTCGCCTGCACCGGCATGAATTGCCGCCGGCAGATATAATCATTCGTGTACGCCAGCCCTTCCGGCATGCGGATTATGCTGGTGTAATCAAGACTTTACAACAGTTGCTTGTGGCAGCTGACGGGTGTAAAGCAAAGTCGCAATGAAATATTTATTGCTGGGTCTGATTCGGTTTTACCAGTATGCCATCAGCCCGCTTTTACCGCCCCGTTGCCGCTATAGCCCGACCTGTTCGCAATATGCAGTACTCGCTCTGCAAAAATACGGGGTATTCAAGGGTGGCTGGCTGGCAATCAAGCGCATTTGCCGCTGTCATCCTTGGGGTGGTTGCGGTCATGACCCACTTCCTTAGCGAATACACACGGAATACACTATGGATTTTAAACGATTACTGATATTTTTTGTGCTG